>JAZOWZ010000001.1:0-2009 GCA_045659485.1 Faecalimonas sp.
AGTTAATGGGGGTGGAGAGAGAATATACGAAGGTGTCATTCTTGTGCCAGCCCGCAGAAGAAGCAGGCTGGTAAGAATGATAATAAGTGTTATTCTGACAAGCTGTAACTGTCAATAAAAGTACTAATAATACGGAAAGCGTCCGATTAGTTTTGAGGTTGTGCATTTTCATTGGCACCTTTTTTAACTTGTTTTTCCGACGGAGTTTCCGTACGCTTTTCACGAGGACCGTTCGGCTTTTTATTATGATGTTTGTTGTTACGTCCTTTTTCGGCCTTGTTGCGATTTTCACCTTCCTTCTTTTCTGTATTTGGTGTGTTGTCTTTCAACTTAGGCTCATTGTTTTGAGGTTTGTTTTCTTTGTTTGGTGTGTTTGGTTTGCTTTCCTCTTTAACAGCTTCTTTGTTAGGAGGAGTTACTTTTTTCTTCTTTTTGCGAGTGTTGTTGTTCTTGCGTTTATCAAAGCGTGTCAAACTTTCTTGCTCTACCAAGTCGAATGTCTTTTGCGATGTGCTACTATTAACATCAATCAAGTTTTCAGGCTTTTCACCTCGTTTGTTCATGTTGATGATTTCAAAAGCATTGCGGGACGTAATAGTAACGGCATTAGCCATGAAGTTCTTATCAGTAGAATAAGTGATAAGTCCTTTTAATATATCGGCTTTAAAGAAATAATATGTTCCTTCTGTTGTTTCTAACGTAACCTCTTTGCTTGGTAAACGTTTTTGGGATTCTACATAAACATCTACTTCATAATTCAAACAACACTTTAACTTAGCGCATTGTCCTGCTAATTTTTGAGGGTTCAATGAGATATCTTGGTAGCGTGCAGCACTTGTTGATACAGATACGAAATTGGTCATCCAAGTAGCGCAGCACAATTCACGACCACAAGGGCCGATTCCTCCGATACGGCCAGCTTCTTGGCGGGCTCCGATTTGCTTCATCTCAATACGTACACGGAATACTTCTGCCAAAACTTTAATGAGTTGGCGGAAATCCACACGTTCATCCGCAATATAATAGAAGATAGCTTTATTACCATCTCCTTGATACTCTACGTCTCCAATCTTCATGTTCAGATTCAGGCTTAGGGCGATTTGGCGGGAACGAATCATTGTATCGTGCTCTTTAGCCTTGGCTTCTTCATATTTCTCCATGTCGACAGGCTTAACTTTTCTGTAAATACGCTTGATCTCTACGTCTGGTTTTAAGTTGGCTTTTCTCATTTGTAGGGGGACAAGTCTACCTGTCAGTGTAACAACACCGATGTCATGTCCTGGACTTGCTTCAACGGCAACAATGTCTCCTTTGGCTAATTTGAGCTTATTGCTGTTCTTGTAGAAGCCTTTTCTAGTATTCTTGAATTGAACTTCTACGATTTCTTGTTCTTCTGCATTACCGGGAATATCGGCTAGCCAATCGTATGTGTTCAATTGTCTATCTTGTCGTCCGCAGCCTTTACAACATAAATGACCGCTTCCGTTTTTGATTTTGAAATTATTATCCATAAATGTGTGTTTCTTTATAGTTATTTTTGCACGAGTAGTACAATCATCTTTAATGAAAAATCAAAGAATACCATGCGTGCATTTACGTTCTGTTCAATATGACGTTGGGCTTCACTTAATTCATCCATGATGCCCATCACATTCTTTTCGTTAATGTATGGAGCGAATCGTTTGGAAAAATTCTGCTCCTCTTCATTCATAAATATCAATGATGGGTCTTGGAAATTAAAAATGAAGTTTTCACGTACCAATCGTTGGCAATATGAAAGGAAGTGCTTTTGCCTTTCCCGTCCCATTGCTGCAATGGTTTCACTCCATTGTTTCATTTCACGTATCTTACGTTGGTAAGACAAGCGCATTAAACTGACAAATAAATCAAAGAAAAGTTTATTCTCTTCATTTAAATGTATACTTTCCAAAGCTTTGAGGAAATTGCCCTCGCTTCGATGTCCAATAGAGATTGCATCTCTCTCTTGCAGCCCGTATTGGCTTTGAAGC
>JAZOWZ010000002.1:0-81104 GCA_045659485.1 Faecalimonas sp.
CAAGGTATTGTCAATATCAAATATGATCCCCCGATATCCTTCCTCATATAACCAGTCAAAGTCAATCTCATAGGTAGATTCTAAATATTCATCCGGATAAAATTTTTTCAGCATTATTTTTCAATCCTCTGATTTTTATTCTTTCAAGGTCTACTGATTTTATCAAAACCCTTCATCACGAATAGTTTTCATGTTGCAAAATGATTCGCATTTACTCTACCTTGGGCAATTTTGCCAGCGCCACTGCCAGCTCCTCATCCGTCGGAACATAATCATTCATCTGCCCGTCATTGTATCTCTGGTATGCAAACATATCAAAATATCCGGTTCCTGTCAAACCAAATACAATGTTCTTCTCCTCGCCGGTCTCCTTGCATTTTAACGCCTCGTCCATAGCTACCTTGATGGCATGACTGCTCTCCGGTGCCGGCAGGATTCCCTCTACCTTCGCAAAGGTCTGGGCTGCCTCAAAGACTTCGGTCTGTTTCACGCTTCTTGCAGTCATAAGACCCTGGTCATAGAGTTCCGATACCACGGAGCTCATGCCGTGATAGCGAAGACCGCCTGCATGGCTTGCTGCGGGAATGAAGTTGCTTCCGAGTGTGTACATCTTTTGCAGTGGACACACAGCACCAGTATCGCAGTAATCGTATGCGTAAACGCCGCGAGTAAGTGATGGGCAAGAAGCTGGTTCAACTGCGATAAATCGATAATCGGCTTCGCCTCTTAATTTTTCACCCATAAATGGAGCAATCAATCCGCCAAGGTTGGAACCGCCACCAGCACAACCGATGATGATGTCAGGTTTGATATCGTATTTATCCATGGCAATCTTTGCTTCCATACCGATGATGGTCTGGTGGAGAAGTACTTGGTTTAATACGCTACCTAATACATATCTGTATCCCTCTAATTTGCCAGCAGTCTCAACTGCTTCTGAGATGGCACATCCAAGACTTCCGCCTGTGCCAGCATGTTTTTCTAAAATCTTTCTTCCGACTTCCGTATCCATAGAAGGAGAAGGTGTTACGCTTGCTCCGTATGTACGCATCACTTCACGTCTGAATGGCTTTTGTTCGTAAGAACATTTCACCATATATACTTTACAATCCAAATCCAAGTAAGAACAAGCCATAGAAAGGGCAGTTCCCCATTGGCCGGCACCCGTTTCTGTTGTCACTCCTTTTAAACCTTGGTCCTTCGCGTAATAAGCTTGCGCGATGGCAGAATTCAACTTGTGGCTGCCGCTGGTGTTATTTCCCTCGAATTTGTAATAAATTTTGGCAGGTGTCTGTAATTTCTCTTCTAGACAGTAAGCTCTCGTCAGTGGTGCTGGACGGTACATCTTGTAGAAATTCAAGATTTTCTCTGGAATCTCGATGTAAGGTGTGGTCTCGTCTAACTCTTGTTTTGCAAGTTCCTCACAGAACACTTCGGAAAGTTCTTCCACTGTAATTGGCTTTAATGTCTCTGGGTTTAAAAGAGGAGCCGGTTTGTTCGTCATATCTGCGCGTAAGTTGTACCAGTACTTAGGCATCTCGTTTTCGTCTAGATAGATTTTGTATGGTATTTCTCTGCTCATATAAGCTACCTCCTTTATAAATTAAAAATATAAAGAAACATTAGCACTTTCTACCTGTTATGTCAAGAGTTCACAGGAAATGTAATAGTTGCAAATATAAGGAAAAGGTTGTATTCTATAAGGTGGAGTATTAGCCTATGCAAAAGATGAGCATATAACGAGGGGAAACAAATGAAAAACAAGGGAAAGAGCATGAAAAAAATAGGAATGAGTATCCTTGCAACTGTCTTAATTCTGGTCGTTGGGATGGGAGTGTTATCTGGAAGAACGAGAGATGTCCTAGCAGCAGAGAAAATGGCAGATGAAAGTACACTCATTAAGTATAAAGATTCTTTGGGGGAGGATTCGTCAACGGAATATGCTGGTCGCATTTGGGCAGACAAATCCGTGTGGACAGAAGATTCCGTAGAGATAGAAGCCTATGGCGGAGTGAAATATACGATTCGTAAGAATGAAAACAAAAAAACAGATGAAGATTTCATGGTAGGTTTTTCGGCTCTTGCGACGTCCCAGTCTGTTGTGGGGCAAACGCAGGTTCCATTAGACGTTGCGTTTATCATTGATTTGTCTGGATCTATGAGCAATTCAAACAGTAATATGGATAATGGCAAAAGCCGTATCTACAATACGGTGCAAGCGCTAAACAAGTCGGTTGAATCTTTAATGGAATTAAACCCGTATACGAGAATTTCAGTTGTGGGATTTAATAATGATGCAGAGGTTCTCCTTCCTTTGGGCCATTATACAAAATTAAACAGTGAACCGTTTTTCAGTGTTAGCAGAGAGACGGGGAGTAGTAGGAATGCTACGTTGACAGTTTGTGCAAAGGGAAGCGATGGTGAAAGCGTTAACAAAGACGTAAGCGTCAGCGGTGGTACCAACATACAAAGAGGTTTCTATTTGGGGATGCAGCAGTTGGCAAGCGCTACTTCTACAACAGTTTTGCAGAACGGAAAAGAGATACAGCGTATTCCATCGGTTGTGTTCTTGGGGGATGGAAGTCCGACATATTCTTCCTCTTCAAGTAGTTGGTGGGCACCAGGGACAGGAAGACAAGGAGACGGAAGTTCACCGTATTATGGAAACGGTTTTAAAGCAATGATGACGGCCTCTTGGATGAAGGCGGAGATTGATAAAACATATGGTGTCAAAGGAACCAATATGGCGACGAAGGTGTACACCATAGGTATGGGAATTGATAATATTAGCAATGAAAATGAGTCGGCCCTCGCAAAGGTGTCTTTGAATCCGAAGGAACATTGGGATGCCGATAAGGGCATGGCAAAAAATGTTAAGGATGCCTGGGATACATACAGTACTGACAGTGGTAAGCCAGTAGTAACTGTAGAAAAAAGTAAAACTTATACAGTATCCCATCCAAGCGGAAATTTAACAATTACGGACAAGGATTTTTGTGAGGATTACCCGATTTATAATTATGTAGACGAGTACTATTCCGCAAATGATGCAAGTTCTGTGAATCAAGTTTTCAAGAATATTGTGGAACACATTGCCATTAGTGTGCCGGAAATTCCTACCGAGCACGATCCGGAGAATCCGGCAGCGAGTGGATATATTACATATACCGACCCGATAGGGGACTATATGGAAGTGAAAGATTTCAAGTCCATTATCTATGGCGGTGTTCAATATACGGCAAGGACAGTAAGTACAGAGGGAAATGTTACTACATATGTGTTTACAGAAACGGCAGAGGGAAATGAGGTATATGGCTCAAAAGAATTGAATCATATTCTAATCAAGGTGACTTCCACAAAAAAAGGGGAGACTGCAGCTAAAAAGGAGATAGTATCACAGGTACTTACTATTCAAATTCCAGCGGGCTTGATACCGCTTCGCGTAAATGCAGTGACAGTGAACGCAGATGGAAGTGTGAAAAATCATACCAATAATGGCGCATACCCGATTCGAATACTCTATACAGTGGGGTTACAGGATGCGGTTCAAAAAGATGGAAATATTATTTGTGAAGAAATCAGTAAGTCATATTTGGAAAAACATCTAAATGCGGATGGAACAGTCGACTTTTATAGTAATTTGTACACAGGCACAAATAAGGTTGGCGGAAAAACAGCGGGAAATGCAACGCTTGAATTTCAAGCAGCGGCTGAAAATTCCTTCTACTATATACAAGAAAATCAATATCTTTATACAGATGCAGCGTGCACACAATATGCAAGTACAGAAGAATTAAATGCGGATACAAAGTACTATTATAAAAAATCCCATTATGAGGGACTGGTTGTTGTAGACCAAGTAATTGCGCATACAGGAGCGCAGATTGCGGAACATACAGAGGTGACAAGAGAAAACGTAGGAAATGGAACCTATCGTTGGTACTATCCAGCAGGAATGGCTCGTACCAATACCTTGTCTGAACTCCAGGAGGAAAAGAGAACGAACCTAACAGATACCGCAATCCTTTCTTATGCCCCAGCCTATGAGAAACAGACGGAAAGTTTTAAAATATATCTTGGAAACAACGGAAAACTCAGTGTAAAAGCATTGGGTTCCCTTGAAATTTCCAAAGAAGTGACGGTACAAGAGGGATTAAAAGCACCAGATGCGGTATTTACATTCCAAGTAGAATTGGAGGGTGCAAAAGGTGGAAATCTTTCTGGGCAATATGCATACAGTGTCTTGGATCAAGAAGGCAAAGAGACGTCGAAGGGCTTCGTTTCCAGTGGGGGAACACTGCAGTTAAAAGACGGTCAAACTGCAAGAATTGAATATTTGCCGGCGGAGACAATTTACACAATTACAGAGATTGATATACCAGAAGGATTTTCTGTAAAAGAAGCGAAAAAAGAGACACAGACAGGTGTCATATACGGGGGAAGTGTGGCATCCCATGTATTTGAAAATGAATATGCAGTCACGCCAGTTGTATATGTGGGAACTACAGGTATTGTAGGTACCAAAATACTGGAAGGTCGCAACTGGTCCATGAAGGATTCTTTCACCTTCTTCTTAGAGGCAGAGAATTTGGCGCCACTTCCAGAAGGTTATGATGAGCAGCAGGGAGTCACGGTTACTGGTTCAGGCAATAAAACCGCAGAAGTTGTGTTTGGTGAAGATGTTGACCAGGATGGCGACAGAGGCATTGAGTTTACAAAACCGGGTATTTACGAATATATCATATATGAAAAACAGCCGAATGCAAATGAAAGTATGCCAGGTATGTCGTATTCGGGAGCTCGCTATGTCCTTACTGTGGCGGTAGTAGATAATGGGAAAGGTGCCTTAGAAGCTACTTCTAGCGTACAGAAGTTATATCTAGATGATGGAACACCGCTATTTACCTATGATGCACAGCAGAATCGAGTGATGCATGCAGGGGAAGAAGCGGAAGATGACATTGTATTTAAAAATGTCTATCAGGCAAAATCGGTGACGAAGGTTCTAACTGCGCGGAAAGAATATCAAGATGCTTCGGGAGAGAAACCTCTTATATCGGGGATGTTTGAATTCCAGCTCGAGCCTGCTGGCGTGGTAGAGAATAATTCCATAAAGGCAGGAACGGCAAGTTTTAATCCGATGCCGTTAGATACAGATGGAAACCGATTAAATAAGGTGATTGTAGAAAATGAAGAAGAGAGCATTCTCTTTCTTCCAATTACATTTACAGAAGCTTGCATTCCGACAACACAAGATACGATTGTGTATCGATATATGATGCGAGAAGTGATGCCAGCTACGGCAAACGCAAGTAATCAGTATACTGTGAACGGAATGAAGTATGATTCAAAAGTTGGAATTGTGGATGTTCGTGTCACGAGAAGTGAAGAAAGCGATACATTAATTGTAGACATTTCTTATCCGGACAATGAAAACGGCATTGTATTCGAAAATGCATACACGCCGTCACAGGTGAGCGTGGAGATTTTAGGAGAAAAGACCCTGAAAGGGCGTGACATGAAAGAAAATGAGTCTTTCACCTTTACAATAACTGGGGCGGATATTGAAACGAAGGAAATCCATGTGTCCGGTGGAAAAGACGGGGAAACAAAAGCGTTTTCTTTTGGAGAATATACGTTTACAAAGCCAGGAACATATGAGTTTGACATTTGTGAGACTCCAGGAACGGAAGGTGGTGTCACATATGATGAACACGTATGTGAGGTTACGGTTCTAGTCACAGATGTGAACGGAAAATTAGAAGCAGATGTGACCTACAGTGACGGAGAGAGAGCAAGTTTTGAAAATGTTTACGAGGCAAAATTTGATCCATCCACAGCGATTCGACTTTTGGGAGTGAAAAGGCTTGTAGGACGTGCCATTCAAGAAGGTGAGTTTTTCTTTGCTGTGACAAATGCAGCAGGTGAAACGACACATATATCTGTGCCAGAGAAAGCAGATTGTGTTTCGGGGATTTGCGAAAGTGAGCTTGTTTTAATAGATGACCAAATGTTTGAAGAGCCAGGAACGTATACCTATGAGATACAAGAAGTAATCCCGGCCAGTGCGCAAAATGCAACGTTAAACGGTGTGGAATACGATGAATCTAGATACCTTGTAGAAGTGACAGTTATAGATGATTTAAATGGCAATATAAAGGCATCTATTTCGAAGGTTGTGAAAAAGGTGGACAATGTCACTGAAACGATAGAATCGTTCAATGGAACAATTGTCTTTGAAAACAAGTACAACACAGCTCCAAAAGAGTATGTAGTTGGCACACTTACAAAAGTCCTTACAGGAAACCGAAAGTATCCATTGAGAGAAAATGAATTCCAATTCGAAAGAACAGTGGTGCAGGCAGAGCATCCAGATGGAATTCAATTATATAAAAAAGACAGTTTCAACGGAGCAGATGGAACTATTCAATTTGGCAACATCCGATTTACAAAAACAGGTGTTTATGTGATCGAGACCAAAGAAGTGATTCCGGAAGATGGACAAAAGGTTGCAGGAGTTACTTATGACGAACATGTAATTCGAGAAACGTATACGGTGACGGATGACCTGCAAGGAAATCTAGTTGTGACACGCACCAAAATAGAAGGCGGTACACAGTTTACCAATGTTTATCATGCAGAAGGTGTTTTGCAAGGAGAAGGTCATCTGACTGTGACAAAGCGAGTAGACCTCTCAAAACGAACAAACGATGTGTGGGGAACCGATGAGAAAGAAACGTTCACTTTTATCATAGAAGCTGGGGATGAGCAAACAGCATCCGCCATTGCAGAAGGCAAGATTTCCCTGGGAAGTGCAATGATAGAAATCAATGGCGACGGAGCTGTGGCAACCAATGAAAGTGGAGTATATAGTAATCAAAAAGCGTTTGAAGATATTGTATTTCAGGCTGCTGGCGAATATACTTTCAAGATTTCGGAACAACGAGGATATGGGCCAGGAATCGAATATGATGAGACGGTCTATGTTTTGTCAGTTTCTGCAACTGACAATGGAGATGGAACCTTGCACATAGCCTCTGGAGAAGAAGGCACTGCAGATTTTCTTTTTGTAAATCGCTACAATCCGGGCGAAATTGTGTTAAAGGGGTCAGAACATTTACGTGTAAACAAAGTGTTTACAGGACGTCAGAATGATGAATGGTTGAGCACGGATGCGTTTACCTTTACGATAGAGGCGAATGAGGACCACGCAGAAACAAAGAATGCCTTAGAGGAAAATCTTATTCAAATGCCTGCGGCTGAAGAAACTCAAATTTCAATTCACGCAGAGAATAAGAACAATGCTCATTTTGGTGATATCACATTTAAAATGGCAGGGACCTATCAGTTTATCATCCGAGAGGTGCAGGGATATATTCCAGGCGTGCAATATGATGAAGATGCAGAGCGAATCCTACAAGTGATCGTAGAAGAACATGAAGTAGGAGCACAAGCATATTTGACTGTGCATATGGATTATGAAAACAGTGAAGTAGACAATGGGTCGACGGTTACATTTACAAATAGCTATCAGTCGAATCCGTCAAACGGCATTTCTATTTTGGCGAGAAAGATAGTAACTCCAAAAATAGAAGGAAATCAATACACAATCAAAGAGGGAGATTTTGGATTCATTCTCTTGCCAGCATCCGGAAACAATGAGAGCGACCCGATGGAAGAGATGACTGTGTATAATGACGAGCAGGGAAATGTAGAATTTGCGTTAGCAAAAGAATATTTCGAGCCGGGCGAATATCAATATGTCATTAAAGAGACGATTGGGGAAAATGGAACGATTCGAGGTATGCTGCTAGATCCTACGGTTTATGTAGTGACAGTAACGGTGGCTCACGATTATGAAAATGCGCGGTTAGATGCAACGATGGAAATCAAAAAGGAAGTCGACGGTCAGGAAGAAATTGTGTCAGAAATTGTGTTTGACAATCAGTATGACCCAAGTGTCACAGCAATTTCTATTTCTGGAATCAAAAAACTGCATGTGGATGGAAGCGATCGCGTATTAAAAAATGGAGAATTTACGTTCCGATTAGAAGCCATAGATTCTGCGCCAATGCCGGAAGAAGCTGTAAATGGGATTTTGGATGTAACAAATGTAGAGAGCACCTTCTCCTTTGGAAATATAGAGTATGATGTTCCAGGGATTTATCGGTACAAGGTAACAGAGATTGCGGATGAGACCAAGAGTTACTTTGTATATGACCCAACGGAGTACGAAGTTGTAATTACCGTGGAAGATGTAGAAGGGGAATTAAAGGTTACTGAAAATTCTTTAGATACGACATCGCTGGTATTTGAAAATACGTATAAACTTGTGCCTGCTGAAGTGGTGCTATCTGGAATCAAGCATCTAGAAGGACGGGATTTGAAAGCACAAGAGTTCACTTTCTTGTTAATGGAAGATGGAGAAATTGTGAGAACTGCAACCAATCAGGCGGATGGAACATTTGCATTTGAGAAGTTGACGTTTGAAAAGGTTGGAACCTATCGATATGTTGTAGCAGAAGACCGAACAAATGAAGTGAAAGGAATTACCTATGACACAGCGCAATATGACATAGAGATCATTGTAACTGACGATGGAGAGGGTCAATTGGTTGCACAGGTGAATGGAATGGATTCTCTTGTGTTTAACAATACGTATGAGTCTGATTTTGTTTCTGTCCCGACAGGTGACGAGGCAACAGCTTTGCCGTACATAGTAGGTCTTTTGGGGTCGATGGGGCTTCTAGTGCTGTTGGTAATATTGAATAAAAAAAGAAAATAGGAAGTATAGATAGCGAAGAATCTTGTTGAGGTTTTTCGCTATCTTTTTTTATTGTCATTTGCTAGAATTTGAGATTGAACTTCCACGAAAGAAAAGGTATAATAAAAGATGATGTAATCATTTACATAAGAAAGAAGTAAAGGTTTATTTATTATGAGGGAAATGAAAGTTACAAAGAAAAAGAAGTTTAAAATTGAGCACTGGCATATGATCAATATATTTATGGCAGTGTATGATATGGTGACAGTAAATATGGCATATTTCTTGGCGTTGTGGTTGCGTTTTGACTGCAAGGCATCGGAATTGCCAGATTATTATGTGAAAGCATTTCTTTATTTTGCTCCATTCTATGCGCTGGTGAGTCTTTTGGTGTTTAAGAGGGCCAGACTATATAGAAGTATCTGGAGATTTGCAAGTTATAGTGAGTTACTTCGTGTAACATTGGCGACAGGGATTACATTTGTGATACAGGTTGTGGGAAGTATCCTAATGCTAAATGCACATACCTGGTTTGGATTTGGACCGACATTTAGCACAGACCGTATGCCGTTGTCTTATTACATATTTGGAATTGTTTTGCAGTTTATCTTTGTGCTAGGGATTCGATTTTCTTACCGATTCATCTTGCTACTTCGCAATATGCAAGAGAAAAAATATTCGGAAGAAGATGCAACCAATATAATGATTATTGGGGCAGGAGCTGCAGGACGTATGATTCTTCAGGAACTTACAAAAAGCAATGAAATCAATACAAAGGTATGTTGCTTCATTGACGATAATCCGAACAAATGGAATCGCTTTATCGAGGGCGTACCGATTGTAGGCAATCGAGATGAGATTTTAAGTGCGGTAAAGAAATATGATATCAAACAAATCTTAGTTGCGATTCCTTCAGCTAGTGCGGAGAATAAAAGAGACCTCTTAAATATCTGTAAGGAAACTGGATGTGAAGTTAAGACACTTCCAGGCGTTTACCAGCTGGTAAATGGTGAAGTCAATATAGCTGCGATGAAGAAAGTTACCATCGATGACCTTCTAGGAAGACCACCGATACAGGCAGATATGGAGCAGGTGTTTGAGTTCTTAAACGGGAAAAAGGTCTTAATCACTGGTGCTGGAGGAAGTATCGGTAGTGTGGCAGCACAGCAAGTAGCATCTCACGAGCCGAAACAGTTAATCTTATTTGATGTATATGAAAATAATATTTATGAATTAGAACAAGAACTTCGTGATGCTCATCCAGAACTGAATC
Source organism: Faecalimonas sp. (assembly GCA_045659485.1). Classification (GTDB taxonomy): domain Bacteria; phylum Bacillota; class Clostridia; order Lachnospirales; family Lachnospiraceae; genus Faecalimonas. The sequence goes on from JAZOWZ010000002.1 coordinate 10,038, forward strand.
TGGTGGTGCTCATTGGTTCTGTTCGTGACAGCCGAAGAATCAATCAAGTGTTTGAAACCTATCAGCCAGATGTAGTCTACCACGCAGCAGCGCATAAGCATGTGCCTTTGATGGAGACGAGCCCAAATGAGGCGATTAAAAATAATGCCATTGGTACATATAAGACAGCTTATGCAGCTATGATGAATGGATGTCAAAGATTCGTACTTATCTCTACGGATAAGGCGGTAAATCCAACCAATATTATGGGAGCAAGTAAGCGACTTTGTGAGATGATTATCCAAACCTTTGATCAAAAGGTAAAAGAAGGAAAAGCCCATGAACTTCCACAGATATTTGCCCATGCAGAAGATGAGGAAGGTATTGGAACGATTGATGAGAAGTTGGAAGTAAGAACAGAGTATGTGGCTGTGCGATTTGGAAACGTGCTTGGAAGCAATGGTTCTGTAATCCCGCTCTTTAAGAAGCAGATTGAAAAAGGTGGACCAGTTACCGTTACACATCCAGATATCATCCGTTACTTTATGACCATTCCGGAAGCAGTAAGTTTGGTACTCCTTGCAGGAACTTATGCAAAAGGTGGAGAAATCTTTGTGCTTGATATGGGTTCTCCAGTGCGCATTGATACATTAGCGAGAAACCTGATCAAGTTATCAGGATACAAACCAGATGTTGACATCAAGGTTGAGTACACAGGGCTTCGTCCAGGTGAAAAACTCTACGAAGAAAAACTGATGGCAGAAGAAGGTCTTCGAAATACGCCGAATCAGTTGATACATATTGGATGCCCGATTCCGTTTGATGTGGATGAGTTCTTGGTGAAATTGAAAGAACTTATGAACGCTTGTTATGAGAATCAGGAAAATATCCGTGAACTGGTGGAAGAGATAGTTACAACCTATCGCCCTGCAGGAGAACACGGAAGTGAAGAAAAAGGTGCTGCCTATGAGGCACAAAGAAAACAAATGAAAGCATAAAAGCATTCTTTTTTGATACGATAGAGAAAAAAGGAGAGGGAAGATATGAGTTACATCTACATCGACTTAGAAAACGTATTAAAAGAGAAAGGAGTCAGTAAGAATCGGCTGTGCATTAATTGTCAATTGCAGAGAACGCAATTAAATAATTATTGTAAAAACAAGATTGGCAGAGTGGATTTGGATATTCTTGCGAGAATGTGTGATTATCTTGGATGTACGCCAAATGATATTTTAAAAATTGAAGAAGAGTAGAGGAGATGCCACCGTACTGAGGTACGGTGGTGTTTTTTGTGTATGGCGATGAAAAAGCGCTTAATTACTTGCTATTAAGTTGATAAAGTTGTATAATAAATTAGTTAAGAAAATAGGTGAAGTGTGCATAAAACACAGAGGAGAATAATGGTGAAAAAAAAGAAAATATATCTCAAGTTTAAAAGAGTGATAGATTTTGTATTAGCTTTGACGGGATTAATAATATTGATGCCAGTTTTTTTGCTATTAATTGTTACCATTAAAATTGATTCAAGGGGACCGGTCTTTTTTAAGCAAAAGAGAGTGGGTGTACATAAAACACATTTTAATATTTTGAAGTTTAGGACGATGCGAATTGATACACCAAAGGATATGCCAACGCATATGTTGAAAAATCCTGAACAATACATTACGAGAGTTGGAAAATTTCTTAGAAAGACATCTTTAGACGAATTGCCACAGATAATTAATATTCTTAAAGGTGATATGAGTATTATAGGACCTAGACCCGCCCTTTGGAATCAATATGATTTATTGGAAGAGAGAGATAAGTATGGTGCAAATGATGTGGTTCCAGGATTGACAGGATGGGCGCAGATTAATGGTCGTGATGAACTCGAAATTCCAATTAAGGCGAAACTAGATGGTGAGTACATTAGAAAAATGAGTTTTGCATTTGATGTCAAATGTTTTTGGGGGACAATAATCGCTGTTTTAAGGTCGGATGGCGTGGTTGAAGGTGGAACAAATATATTAAAAGAGAATAAGGAGTAAAATGAAAAAAATACTGATAACAGGTGCTGATAGTTATATAGGTACTTCGTTTGAAAACTATATGAAACAGTGGCCTGATAAATATGAAATAAATACAATAGATACTAGAGGATTAAAAGCATCTGTAGCGATGTTTGATTCCTATGATGTTATTTTTCATGTGGCGGGTATTGCTCACATAAAAGAGACTCAAGATAACCAAAAATTATATTTTATGGTTAATAGAGATTTGACAATTGAAATTGCAAAAAAAGCAAAGAGTGCTGGAGTTAGACAATTTGTGGCATTGAGCACTATGAGTGTTTACGGAAAAACAATTGGGCATATTACAAGAGAAACCGAAATGGTTCCTGTTAACGCCTACGGAAAATCAAAGTGTGAGGCAGATTGTGTTTTGATGGAGGAAATAAGTGAACATTTCAAAGTGGCAATTTTACGACCGCCGATGGTATACGGAAAAGGGTGTAAAGGAAATTATCAGACGTTGAGAAAATTTGCGACAACTATGCCTATATTTCCAAATTACAGAAATGAACGAAGTATGATTTATATAGGAAATTTATGTGAGTTTGTAAAAAAAGTAGTGGATGAAGAAAAAAGTGGACTTTTTTTTCCGCAGAATAAAGAATACGTTTGTACAAGTGAAATGGCAAAATTAATTGCTAGTATAAATGGAAAGAAACAGTTACAGATAAAAATATTCAATCCGTTTATAAAAATATTGCCAGTAGGTGTTTTGAAAAAAATTTTTGGGAATTTAACATATGAGAAAATTGATACTGTTGAAAAATTTGGATTTAAAGAATCTATAGAATTAAGTGAAAGAAATGATGGAAAGTAACAAAATTATGAAAAAGGCTTTGCTAGTAACAACTGTAAGTGGTTTTGTACCGCAATTTGAAATGAACAGTGTAGAATTGTTAAAAAGAAATGGTTATGAGGTGCACTATGCAACAAATTATAACATACCCTTCTATGGTAGTGACAATAGTCGATTAGAGGGAACAGGAATTATTAGGCATCAAATTGATTTTTCGAGAAGCCCCTACTCTAGACAGACCTTAATTGCTTATAAACAGTTATGTCGACTTATGAAAGAAGTAGAGTTTGATGTTGTTCATTGTCATACGCCAATGGGAAGCATCTTGGCAAGACTAGCAGCAAGAAAGAATAAAGTAAAAACTGTCATCTATACAGCACATGGTTTTCATTTCTTTAAAGGGGCACCGTTAATAAATTGGTTGGTATATTATTTTGCAGAAAAATTGGTGGCTCGCTATACGGATGTTTTGATAACAATTAATCAAGAAGATTATAAAAATGCATTGAGATTTAAGCTGAAAAAGAATGGTCAAGTTTATATGGTACCAGGAGTTGGAATCGATACTGAACGTTACAACGATGTACAATGTGATGTGAGAAAAAAAAGAAACTTATTAGGGATAAATGAGGAGGCTTTTGTTCTTTTATCTGTAGGAGAATTAAATAGAAATAAGAATCATGAAATAATAATTCGTGCTTTGAGTCAGATAGAACACACGGATGTTGCCTATTTGATTTGTGGACGAGGAGATTACGAAGATAACTTAAAAATGCTTGTCAAAGAAATGTCTTTGGAAAATTGTGTTAAGTTGCTTGGTTTTAGAACGGATATAGATGAAATTTGTCAAATGGCAGACTTGTTTGTTTTTCCCTCGTTTAGGGAAGGCTTGCCAGTGTCACTTATGGAAGCGATGTCCTCAGGCTTGCCGGTACTGGCTTCTAAAGTTAGAGGAAATGTGGATTTGATTGTGAATGAAGAAAATGGATATTTACTAGATCCTGCTGATGCAAGTGTTTGGGGAAAACATATTTTAAAAATGAAAAGCAATGAGCAGATTCGATGCCAAATCGGCTTAAATAATAAAAAAACAATGAAGGATTACGATAAGAAGGAAGTAAAAAATCAATTGGAAAAAATCTACAGAAATCATTTCATGTGAATAATAGGAGTTTTATAATGGAAATTAGTGTAATTGTTCCTGTGTATAATGCAGCACCGTATTTGCAAAAGTCTTTGGATTCATTAACAAGACAGAAAAAACAGAATATAGAATTTATTTGTGTAAATGATGGAAGTACTGATAATAGTTTGGAAATTCTTCGGGAGTTTGCAAGCAAGGATGACAGGTTTATTGTTCTTAACAAAGAAAATGGTGGGGTATCCACAGCTAGGAATCTGGGATTAGAATATGCAACTGGTCAATATATTATGTTTTTAGATGCAGACGATTGGTATGAAGAGGATGCTTGTGAAAAGGCTTTTGAACTCATCACGCAGAACAATGCAGATGTTGCGCTATTCTGTATGACGATGGAATATACTGGACATTCAGTGTATAGAAGTATCTTGCCTGGGTCGTTTGCAAAATTTGATAAGAATGATTGTAAAAAAATACACCGCCGTTGCATAGGACTTATTGATGCAGAATGCAGAGATATTCGTAAGTTTGATTATCTTTCAGTTCTTTATTTGAAAATTTATAAAAGAGATATTATAGAACAGAACAATATTCGTTTTGTAGACATTCGGAAGACAGGTAGTTTTGAAGATGGTTTGTTTAATATAGAATATTTTAGTCACATAGCTTCGGCAGTATATACAGCAGACAGTTATTACCATTATAATCGGTGTAATGAATCTTCTATTACGACAAAGTATAGAGAAAAATTACCAAAGCAATGGGAATATTTATTCCAAACCATAAAAAAGCATATCGAAAAAGTTAATCGAAAAGATTGCGACAAAGCATTGAATAATAGAATTGCATATGCAGTTTTTCCATTGGGGTTAAATGTAGTAAGTGGAAAACTGTCAAGTCATGACAAGTATAAGAAAGTTAAAGAATTAGTTAAATCGCAAAAACTTCATAGTTCATTCACTTATTCAGAGATATTAAAAATGCCAATAACGTTTAAAGTTTTCTTTTTGCTATCAAAATGGAAATGGAGTTATGCGATTTATTTGTTGTTATGTGTGATGCAGTTTGTTCGAAATAAAAATAAAGGAATTAAATGATGAACTCAGAAAAAAAAACCATTGTTTATATAGGAAGTTTTGATTTTCCGATGGGAGATGCAGTGGCAAAACGTGCACTGGGAATAGGTATGACACTTTCAAAAGCAGGGTATTCCGTTGCATTTATTGGAGAAAGTAAGAACGTTGCACGAGGAAAAATCAGCGAAGAAAAAGTTTATGGTCAATTTAAATATTGTAGCATTCATAAAGCACAATCGGCAAAAGAACATTACCAATATCGAAATGATTTAAAAATTGTTAGAAACAAGTTGGAGGAGTGGAATTCGAAAAATCAAATTGCAGCAGTCGTTTTTTGCGGTACAAAATGTGCTTTGTTTGCTGGTGGACTAGTTCGCATATGCAAAAAAATGCATATTTCAACAATTGCAGATAGTATGGATTGGTTAAAAACTCATACGGGTAATATTATTTTTGACGCGATTAAACAGGCAGATATTACATACGAGTTATGTGTGGTAAATCAAAAAGCAAGTGGTGTTATAGCTATTTCAAAATATCTTTCTGATTACTATAAAAAGAGAAGGAAAAAAACTTTAGTTATTCCACCCATTTCACCATATCTGAAGAATGAGAAAAAGATTGAAACTAATGAACAATTGACATTTGTATATGCAGGCATACCATGTAGGTTAGGAAGACCATTGCAAAATGTCAAGGATGCGAAAGATCGCCTAGATTTAGCTGTTCAATTCTTCTACAAGGCACATGAGAAGAATCTTGATTTCAGATTTTTGATTTATGGCTTAACAAAAGAAGAATATTGTACTGTTTTTCCAAAACAAAGTGAATGGGTAAATGAGTTGCTTGTAGCACAAAAGGTGCAGTTTATGGGATATACACCAGAAAGTATTGTGAAACTATCAGTAGAAAAAGCTGATTATACTATTCTATTGAGAAATAAAAATCGAACGTCAATGGCAGGGTTTCCAACAAAAATTGCTGAAAGTATTACCTTAGGAACGCCAGTAATTACGAATGATACAAGTGATATTTGTACATACGTAAAAGACGGAGTTGATGGATATATATTAGATATTTCTGATTTTTTGAGTGCAGAAGAAAAGTTGACTCAAATACATAAGCTAGGAAAAAAGCAAAGCTTAAAGATGAAGAAGAAGGCACAAGAGAATGATTGTTTTGCTCCTGAAACTTATGCTTCAAGAGTGAAAGATTTTATTGAATGTATCACAAAAAGGTAAAATTAGCTAACAGAAAAAACTAGATAGGAAGGGAAAAAATGAAAGTTGGTTATAGAACAATACAGTTAATTTGTGTTTTGTATTTAGTAACGTGGATGATTGCACCGCCGTTAGCGTATGATGTCATTTTTAGACTTATAGCCATTATAGCAGCAAGTTTATGGCTATTTATACAAATACAAACGAGAGTAGAAAAAAACAATCAAACAGCAAAAAATCATGTAAGTTTATATTTACTGGGGGCAGTTTTTTATGTGGTAGCAATGTTAATATTTCATTGTTTTTTTGAACAAATGACTTTGATAAATGCAGTTTATACGGACATAACAACATATATTTTGCTTTTTGTCGGTTATATTGGAGGTATTTATTGTAGGGATAGTAGATATGATGACTTGAAGAAAATATTCTATTGGACATTGTTGATTGCAGTCGTATTTTCTGTAACATCAACGTTTAGATCTGATGCATATTATGAATTGACTCGTAATGCGGGTGGCGTTCTTACCGAAGAAAACGAAGCATTAGCGCGTGAAGCAGCAATACGTGGTGTAGGTGCATTTGGTTTTTTTTGTTTTACCTCAGTATTTGCACCGTTAATACTTTGGTTTTCTTATTCGACAGAGGGAAAAAAGAAGATAATGATGCGCATAGCATTTTTTATTGTTGAGGCGGGTGTTGTTTCAGCCGGGTATACATTGGCTTTATTGATTTCTATTGTAGGAATTGCATTGTGTCTTGTGCTAAAAACTCGCTCAATTATAAGTAAAGTAGTAGTGGTTATCCTTTTGTTGATGATGCTGATATTTTGGGAAGATTTTATTTCTTTGATATATTATTTTTTGCAAAATATATCAAGCGGAACAATGTATGAAAACAAAGTGTCAGATATCTTTGGTTTTTTGTTGGAAGGAGAAAGTGCAGGAAGTTTTAAAGATAGGCAGGCGAGATATTTAAAATCGATAGAAGCAATAATAAGATATCCTGTTTTGGGTTCTTATATAATGGATAACCGACGTGCAATAGGTGCACATAGTGCTATATTGGATACTTTTGCGGCATATGGTTGGGTGCCTGGTGGCGTATGGACATATTTGATTAGTATTTTTCCTTGTAAAATTTCAAATAAGGGAGAAACAAGTTATAAAGTCACTTTTTTTATATTGCTGTTTTTAACGGCGTTGTTTAATCGATATACAATGATGATGGGCGTGTTTTATTTTGTATTACCAGCCGTTTCCTATGAAATGTGTAAAAAAAATAAGAATAAAATTTAATATTTTGAATAATAGTGGAGAGTTAAAATGAAAATTCTGTGGATCACATATGCACCGCTCGGGCGAGCTGCTGAATTAATTGAAAATAAAAAATCACAAAGTGGGACGTGGATTGATGCGACTGCAAAAGCGTTTTTGAGTCAGAAGGGGATAGAATTAACGATTGCTTGTATATCATCTCATAGTGTAGAGATTGCTGATAATGACAGTGGAATTAGGTTCGTGGGAATAGGAAATGTTGAACAAGTGTCAGGGCAAGTTGCCCCAGAAAGTGATTGTGCAAAATGGAAAAGTATAATAAAAAAAACTGAACCACACATTATTATGATATGGGGAACCGAATATGCAAATGGTTTATCCGTTTTAAATGCAGCGGGAGAAATTCCAGTTTTATTTTTTATACAGGGTGTTATGGGACGAATAGTAGAATATCCATTAGGTCTTTTGCCAATGAGAGAAGTGGTGAAGACAATAGGCTTGGCACCAACAGCTAAATTTTTACATTTTTTACGGAATTTAAAACGACAGAAAAAACAAAAGATTATTGAATGTCAAATGGTGAAAAAATGTGCAGGAATCATAACAGATAATGAGTGGGCAAAATCTTATTATAGAACAGTTATGCCGAATATAAACATATATAATTTTCCATTGCCAATAAATGAGATCTTTTTGGAAAAAAAATACAATGGTGAGAATGTGAATAAACATTCTATATTTACTATTGATGGTTGTAACCCGTCAAAAGGTGTCTATCACTTGATAAAAGCAGTTCATAGAGTGAAACAATTTTATCCCGATGTACACCTTTATATTCCAGGAAGGGTATCAAATAGGAAGCCGAACATTATCTTTGAATCACCTTACTATACGTACTTAAAGAAACTTGTAAAAAAATTAGATTTGAAAGAAAATGTCACATTTTGTGGACAATTAACCAGTGAACAGATGAAAGAATACTTGTTAGCGTGTGAGGTGTTTGTGATGCCATCATGTGTTGAAAATCACTCGTCTTCACTTAGAGAAGCAATGTATCTTGGTGTACCTTGTATAACGACAATTGTTGGAAGTATAGATGAGTTTACAAAAAATGGTGAAGACGTGTTGTCTTATCGATACGAAGAAGAAGATACATTGGCAGATAATATAATCCGATTATTTAAAAACAAGGAGCTTGCAATGAAATTGGGACGAAATGCATATCAATCAGTAAGAATGCATTATCCACAAGAAAATTTAGGACAAAAATTATATGAAATATATGAGGCGGTAATAAATGAATAGGTTTTCAAAAATAGGAAAAATATATTTGAGAATATTAGCAAAATTGAATCCTTTAAAGTATGCAAAAAAGATAGGCGTTCATATTGGAGATGATGTTCATATATATGGAGATGCGTACAAGATGTTTGGAACAGAACCTTGGGCGATTTCGCTTGGCAATCATGTGCATTTGACAGATGGGGTACGATTTGTAAATCATGATGGTGGAACACTCATTTATCGGCATAAAGTGCCTGATTTAGAAATTACAAAAAAGATTAGTGTAGGAGATTATGTTTATATTGGCATTCAAACAATTATTTTACCAGGAGTCAATATTGGAAATCATTGCGTTATAGGAGCTGGTGCGGTTGTAACTCATGACATCCCCGATAACAGCGTCGCTGTGGGAGTGCCTGCAAGGGTTATTAAAACAGGAGATGAATATTTTGATAAGTTAAAACAAGAATCTTTACATTTGGGACATCTTAAAGGTAGAGAAAAAGATATTGCACTACAGAATTGTTTGCAAGATTAAAAATCATTGTTTGAGGAGGTTATCCCATGTGTGCACCAATTATAATTTTTGTTTATAACAGGGTGGATAGAGTGAAGAATCTTATAGATTCGTTAATCAAAAATCCTGAAGCGAAGGATAGCATATTGTATATTTTTTCTGATGGGGCAAAGAAAAGTGAAGAGGAGATAAAAGTTCAAGCTGTTCGCGATTATATAGATACAATTCCAGAACAAGGAAAATTTTTGAAAGTCTATTTGATTAAATCAAATAGGAACAAAGGGCTAGCACCTTCCATTATAGACGGAGTGACAAAAGTTATGGAACAGCACGGCCGAGCCATTATTATTGAAGACGATACTGTTGTAGCATCAGATTTTCTTGATTATATGAATCGTGGATTGAATTTTTACAAAGACGACCCTAATATTTGGGCAATTAGTGGATTTACACGGGAGCTTTCTTTCCCAAAAGATTATGAACATGATATTTACATTATGCAACGAGTTTCAAGTTATACGTGGGCCAGCTGGAAAGACCGTTGGGATAAAACAGAATGGAATGTTCTGGATTATCCAAAATTCTTATGGAATAGAAAAGCACGTAAAAAATTTGATGAATGTGGAGCTGATCGTTCGCTAATGCTTGATGCTCAGATGTGTAAAAAAATCAGTTCATGGGCAATTCGTTTTGAATACAGCATGGTAAAAAAACAAATGTATTCGGTTTTTCCGTGTGTTAGCCGTGCATTGTGTACGGGAAATGATGGATCAGGTACCCATAGTACAAAGGAAATACATGCTTTTGACACGGTGATGTCAGATGGAACAGATAAAGTGGTGTTTGAACAGTTACAGCAGGATGAAAGAATACGTAGACAGTTTGTGAAACCGTATAAGCAAAGTTTAAAACGTAGATTGATTGGTAACTTAGATTATATTATACAGTACCATATAAGGGGAAAAAGATGAAAAAAATAGGTATTATCACGTTCCATGGTTCTCATAATTATGGGGCAATGCTTCAAGCATATGCACTACAGACAAAGTGCAGTAAAATGGGTGAGGATTGTAAGATTATAGATTTCCGTACGCCTGAAATGATTAATGATTACGCTGTCATAAAGAAAGGAAAAGATGTTCGTATAATTTTAAAAAATATATTACAATTGATCAAATATACGCCAAGTAAACGTAAATATGATGAATTTGAAAGATTTATAAGATTTCATATGAAATTGACAGAAAGATATTCCTCGCTAGAACAATTAAAAAAAACGCCACCTGAAATGGACGTTTATATCACAGGAAGTGATCAAATATGGAATGGGGGAGGAAAATTAAAAGATGCATACTTCTTACCATTTGGTAAAATAGGTGTTCGAAAAATTTCTTATGCGGCAAGCATTGGAGATACTTTGCCTAAGCAAGAAAATGAAACTCGGATGGCAGAGTATTTAAAAGAAATGGATGACATATCAGTAAGGGAAGGTTTGGCGGCAAATTATGTGAAAAAGTTAACAGGAAAAACAGTACCTGTTATTTGCGACCCAGTCATGTTACTCTCACAAAATGAGTGGAAATCTATTTGTAAAGAAAACAATAGAATAAAAGAAAAATATATCTTTTGCTATTGCATTGGTGAAACTGGCAAAATGCAAGATATTGTTAGAAAAATGAAAAAGTTAACTGGATTAAAAGTAGTTACGGTAAGTGATTTTGTTAAATCACAAATAAACTGTGATAAAGTGTATTATGATGTAGGCCCTAGTGAGTTTCTAACGTTTATTAGAGATGCAGATTTTGTTATTACAAATTCATTTCATGGAACCGCTTTCGCAATTTTGTTTCAAAAACAATTCTATTCAGTTATGCGAAAACAATCTTCTGAACGGATTGAAAATTTATTGAGTATTTTTGGATTGAGTGAACGATATATTGCTTCAGACAGAGAAGTATATAATTCGCAAATTGATTTTTCAAATACTTCAAAAGTAAGAAATAAATTGGAAAAAGAAGCTGTAGCATTTTTAAAAAGAAATTTGAATTAAAGGAGAAAAAAATGGACAAAAAAGTAAGTGTGGTCTCGGCTTGTTATAACGGAGAAAACTATATATCTAGATTTCTTGAATCAATTTTAAATCAAACATTTTCGGAAATTCAGTTGATTGTTGTGGATGATGGGTCGACTGATAATACTTTGTCAATTTTAAATGGATATGCAACGAAATTTGCAGAAAAAGGAATTGAGTATATTATTCTTGCTCAAGAAAATGGAGGACAAGCAAAAGCGCTTAATACAGGATTTGTCTATGCAAATGGAGAGTATATAACATGGCCAGATACTGATGATTTTTTGTATGATGATAGTTTGATGCAACGTGTTAGATTTTTAGAAGAACATCCAGAATTTGGAATGGTACTAAGTAATGGTGATGAGTATACAGAGGATGGGAAGGAAAAAATATATTCTTGTGTTGTGGAAAAAAAGCAGGCTGATAATTTATTGGACTGTGTTTTGGATATGACGGCGATGTTTAACAATAATGGATATCTAGTTCGTAGTGAAATTTTGTGGTCAGTATATCCGGAAAAAAAGATTTATGAAAATCGTGCAGGTCAAAATATTCAAATATTATTACCTTTGGGAGTGGCGTGCAAGTGTGGGTATCTTTCAACCTCTTTGTATGGAAGGACGATTAGAACTGATAGTCATTCGAAACAGCAGAAAGATTTTAAAAATAGAACATCTCAGATAAATGATATATATTATCATACAATTACGGCACTAAATAAAAGGCAATCTTATGTGGCTGCAAGATATGCTTTACATGACTTGTATTTACAAGCAACATATGCTATTGCAAAAGGAACGAAAAGAGAAGAGTTTGCTGAATTACGAACGATAAAAAAACTAGCCATAAAATATTATATTAAATTGATTTTTCATTTAATGAAAGCAAGGCTATGGAGGAAACAAAAATGATATCTGAATTTAATCAGCAGCATTGCCTAGGGTGTGGTGCGTGCTGTTCAATATGTCCAAAGGAATGCTTGGAAATAAAGAAAAATAAAAAAGGTTTTTTTTCGGCGTATATCCATAGTGAGAAATGTATTGAGTGTCATCTGTGTGAGAATGTTTGTCCAATTAATAAAGATGAAAAAAGTATATGGAATCCTCTAAAAATTTATTATGGAAAATATAAAGATAACAATGTTGTAATGAAGAGTTCTTCTGGAGGTGCTTTTACAGCGTTTGCAGAAGAAATTATAAAACAAGGCGGAATGGTTTATGGTGTGGAATTTGATATTACAAATAAAATGGCCAAATATGTTGCCGTTAAAGACTGTGGAGAATTATTTCGCATTTGTAAAAGTAAATATGTACAAGCAAATATTGAAAAGGTATTTAAAGATGTGCAAGAAAATTTAAAACAAGGACAGAAAGTTGTTTTTTCGGGGACACCGTGTGCAGTGCATGGATTGCATACATTCTTGAAATCAGAATATGAAAATTTATATACTATTGATTTTGTGTGTCATGGGGCTCCAAGTCCTAAAGTTTTGAACGATTATCTGGTATCGTTAGAGAAAAAGTATGGTTCGAAGATTTTGCGTATTGATTTCAGACCAAAAACATATGGGTGGGCAAAGCATTCTCTAAAAATAGAGTTTGAAAATGGAAAAATCCAAGATAAAAGAATGATGTTAGATCCATTTTTTAAAGCGTTTATGTCAGATAATATGATTTTAAATGATCCATGCTATGAGTGTTCATATATAACAAGACATATTTCGGATATAACATTGGCTGATTTTTGGGGATATAAGTTGGTAGAAGATTATTATGATGAAGAAGGAATTTCTCTCATTTTTTGTAATTCTGTAAGAGGGATGCAGTTATTTGAAAATATCAACAAGTTGTCAGTGAAGGAAGTATCAAAGGATAAGTTGTCTTATATATTCGATAAAAAAGCCTATTCAAAGGAATATTATGAACGACAGAAAAAGTTTTTTTTGAATTATGATGAATACAATGTTGAAAAGTGTATTGAAAAGCATACTAAGACATCAAAGTATGTAGTTATGCTAAAGTTAATATGGAATTTGATGAGAAAGAAAAGGTGAATTATATGAATAAACCACGTGTTTCGGTTTTAATGGCAACATATAACACTCCAGAGGAGTGGATTTGTGAAGCAATAGATAGTATCTTGAAACAAACGTATTCTGATTTTGAATTTATTATTGTTGATGATTGTTCGACTCAAAATATGGATAAAGTAAAAGAAAAGTATTTAGATAATCGTATTATTTGGGTGCGCAATAAAGAAAATATGGGACTGACGAAATCTTTAAATAGAGCTTTGGAGATGGCAAAAGGAGAATATATTGCGAGAATAGATTCTGATGACATTGCAATGCCAGAACGTTTGGAAGTACAAGTATCATTCATGGACAGACATCCGGAAATAATTGTTTCGGGAACATATCGCAGAGCATTTGGTACAGAAAATAAAGATGAAAAGTGGAATTTGCCTATAACTAGAGAAGAACAGCAAGCACAATTATTTTTCTTTAATTGTGGAGTTACACACCCAACTGCTATGCTTCGAAAATCAATGTTAGATGAATATGGAATAAAATATAATGAAAATTATAAAAAAGCACAGGATTATGGTATGTGGGTGCAGTGCACCAGATATGCACCAATGGCCATGATTCCACAAATATTGCTGAAATATAGAAAGAGTAGTCAGCAAATATCTTGTGCAGGACGAATGAGCCAAAAAGAAAATGCAGCACGTGTTAAGATAGATCAATTAGAAGCAATAGGGATTTTTGCTACAGAAAAGGAAAAAAATCTACATATAGCATTTTGTTTAAATGAGACAACTGTTGATGTTAATGCATTAGAATGCTGGATAGAACGTTTACGATATGCTAATGATGTTACTTCCTATTTTGAAAAAAGAGTGTTTGAGCGTATACTTGCAAAACGTTGGTATGATTGGTGTAAAAAGGCCTATAAATTAGAAAAAAGAACGAATGTAAAAAAGGCATATAGAAAAGCGTGGAGATTATCGTTTGCTTTGAAAGATGTGGAGATATCTGTGAAAAATAAAATTATGAGAATTTTAAATAAATAAAAAAATAGCGATAATAGGAGAAGTAAATAATGCAACAAAGTAGAACGAAGAGTACGATCGTAAACACTTCTTTTTCAATTCTATCTAGAATTGTTTCGATGTTGTTAGGATTTGTTCAAAAAACAATATTTATTAGAACCTTAGGAATATCCTATACAGGGATATCTGGGTTGTTTACGGATATTTTACTTGTTTTGTCATTGGCAGAATTGGGAATAGGTTCTGCTATAGCGTATTCATTATATAAACCTCTTGCGGAAAGTAATTATAAACGTATTGCACAATTAATGAATTTTTTTAGAAAAGCATATCAGCTTATAGCTGCCATAGTTATAATAGTAGGATTATGTTTGACCCCTTTTATTCGTTATATAGTAAAAGATTTGCCCAATGTTACAGAGAATCTTCAATTGATCTTTTTATTGTATATCATAAATACAGCAGTAACATATTTGCTAGTGTACAAAAATACGTTATTAATAGCAGCGCAAAAACAATATATAGTATCAAATATACAGATGCTATTTAATGCAATTAGTATCTTGGTGCAGTGTGTTATATTGTTAGTATTTAAGAATTTTATCTTGTATTTAATTATTCAGATATTGTTTTCCTTATTTCAAAATTTAACGATTAATTTTGTTGCGACAAGAAAATATCCAGAACTGAAGAAATATAAGGGAGAAGGAATAACTAAAGAAGATAGGAAAACATTGTTCAGAGATGTAAGAGCTTTGATGGTTTATAAGGTGGCTAATACAATTACGACTAGTACAGACAGTACGATTATTTCTTCTTCCTTGGGAACAACTCAAGTTGGGATTTTAGGGAATTATCGTACTATACGTGGGTATGCGACAAGTATAATAGCCCAATTTTATAATGCTATAAATCCGAGTTTAGGGAACCTTGCTGCTGTAGACGGTAGAGAGCGTCAATATGAAATTTTTAATAAACTTGATTTTGGAACGTTTTGGCTTACTTGCTTTTGCACAACATCCTTTTGGGCACTGTTTAATCCTTTTATCGAAATATGGTTAGGAAAAGAAGAATGGTTATTGCCGTCTGTAACAGTTGCAATATATGTTGCAGAATTTTTCTTGTCCAATATGTTGCATTCTGTTGGAGCATTTCGAATTGCAAACGGTTTGTTCGTTCAGACAAAGTATCTTACTTTGATTCGAGCTATATTAAATTTACTCATATCAATTTTACTTGTTAAATCAATGGGTATTTTAGGTGTGTTGTTAGGGACTGTATTGTCGTGTCTGGTGACGCAGTTATGGTATGAACCAATGGTGCTTTATAAAAATGTTTTTCATAAAAATGTTTGGAGTTATTATCTGCGATTTGGCCTATATTCAATAATTACAGTGGGATGTTGCGCATTGGTAAGTGGCATGATGCGTTTCTTTCCAAATGTAAACGCGTGGGTCGAAATTTTTATACGTTTAGGTCTATGTGTGTTGATAGTGAATTGTGTGATATTCATTATTTTTTTCAAAAACAAAGAATATAAAGAATGTATGTGGCTTATATGTAGGATTTTAAAATCAGTATTTGGCAAGATGACATTTGGAAAAAAGAATGTGAATTAGATTGTATAATGAGGAAATATGAAAAGAGAAAATTGATATGCAAACTATAAATTTAGAAAACAAAAGTATTTTGATTACAGGAGCAGCAGGATTCATAGGGGCAAATCTTGTTCAAGAATTACTGCAGACAGTTGAAAACATTAATATTATAGGGCTTGATAGTATGAATGATTATTATGATGTTTCTATTAAGGAATATCGTTTAGGAAAAATAGAACAATTAGTTGAAAAAAGAGGTTGTTCAAAATGGACGTTTGTTCAAGGAAATATTGCAGATACTTCAGTCGTTACAGAGGTGTTTTTGAAATATAAGCCCCACATTGTCATCAATTTAGCAGCTCAAGCTGGTGTACGATATAGTATAAGTAATCCTGATGCCTACATTGAATCTAATTTGATTGGTTTCTACAACATTTTGGAGGCATGTCGCCATTCTTATGATGATGGAGAAAAAGGAGTGGAACATTTGGTTTATGCTTCTAGTTCTTCTGTCTACGGAACGAACAAAAAGGTACCATATTCTACAGATGACAAGGTGGATAATCCAGTATCACTTTATGCAGCAACGAAAAAGAGTAATGAGCTCATGGCACATGCATATTCGAAGTTGTACAATATTCCATCTACGGGGTTGCGATTCTTCACAGTGTATGGACCGGCAGGACGTCCGGATATGGCATATTTTGGTTTCACTAATAAATTAATCAATGGTGAAACAATTCAAATATTTAATTATGGAAATTGTAAGCGTGATTTCACTTATGTAGAGGATATAGTTGAAGGTGTTAAGCGTGTAATGCAGTCACCGCCGGAGAAAAAGTGTGGAGAAGATGGTTTGCCAATTCCACCGTATGCGGTATATAATATAGGTAATAGCCATCCGGAAAATCTGCTAGACTTTGTGGATATTCTTCAACAAGAATTGATCCGTGCAGGTGTATTACCAGAAGATTATGATTTTGAGGCACACAAGAAACTGGTTCCAATGCAACCGGGAGATGTACCGATAACATATGCTGATACGACTGCGTTAGAGAGAGATTTTGGTTTCAAACCATCTACAAGTTTACGAGACGGCTTGAGAAAATTTGCTGAGTGGTATAAGGAATTCTATTTGTAATTAGAATATAAGGAGCGATTCGATGGAGAGAAAGGTAAACTATATTTTATCAGAAACAGAACAGGTTATAGTAAATAGCCTAGCAAATGCTTTGTTTGATGCAAACAGAACAATGCCAGAGAACGTGGATTGGCGAGATGTTTATTCGGAGTCTGTTTTTCAAGCGGTCATGCCTTTAGTTTTTACAGATAATAAGTTTATACCTTCAGAAATAGAAAATAGTTATCAAAACAACAATTTCTCGACTCTAGCACGCAATATGGCAAGCGAACAGGAACATGTACAGTTGGATCGTATGATGAAATCGGAAAGCATACAGTATGTAATTTTAAAAGGATGCGCGGCAGCCCGATATTATCCTAATCCTATATTAAGGACAATGGGCGATGTTGATTTTTGGGTGAACGAACGAGATTTTAATCGAGCAGGGCATGTTTTGAAGGAAAATGGATATGCATCATGGGATAAGAATCACATATGTCACGAAGTCTATCGAAAAGATAAATCGCATCTGGAAATGCATTTTGAACCAGCTGGTATCCCCCACGGACATACTGGAGATTTGGTTCGGAAATTTTTGAAGGATACTATTGAGCAGGCTTCAGTTTATCGGATAGAAGAAGGAGAATATATGCTTCCTTCGGATTTTCATCATGGACTCATCATTTTACTTCATACCAGTCACCATATGACAGGAGAAGGAATTGGATTAAGACATTTGTGTGATTGGGCTGTTTTTGTTGCGTCAATGTCAAATGAGAAGTTTTGTGAGTTGTTTGAGGAGAAGTTGAAAAAGATAGGTATGTGGTATTTCGCACAAGTTATCACAAGAGTTGCTATCCAATATTTAGGATGCCCTGATAGAGAATGGGTGGGCAATCCAGACTCTCAACTAGTAGACGCGATTATAATGGATATTTTCAAAGGTGGTAATTTTGGTCATAAGGATTATAAGAGAGGTCAAGAAACATTGCTTATATCTAGTAGAGGAAAAGATGGAGTGGGAGACAAATCAATGCTTCGACAATTGATTATTTCAATGAATGAGATTGTTCATATGAAATGGCCGATTTCTAAAAAGATTTTTTTTGTACTTCCCATAGGATGGTGTTTTTTTGGTGGACGGTATGTGTTGCGTTCTCTTTTTGGAAAACGTCCGAAAATATATATAAATGAAGTAATTAAAGGTGCAGAAGCACGAAAAGATATTTATCAACAGTTAAAAATATTTAAGAACGAGGGTAAAGTGTTATGAAAATAGCAGTAGCAGGAACAGGATATGTAGGATTATCGTTAGCAGTGTTGCTAGCACAAAGAAACGAAGTTGTCGCAGTGGATATTGTTCCCGAAAAAGTTGAAAAAATTAATGATAAAATATCCCCAATTCAGGATGATTATATAGAACAATATTTGGCAACAAAGCCGTTGAATCTTATTGCGACTCTAGATGCTGAGAAGGCTTATAAAGGTGCAGATTTTGTGGTAATTGCAGCGCCTACAAATTATGATAGTAAGAAGAATTATTTTGACACATCTGCGGTTGAGAGTGTCATTAATCAGGTGATGGAATACAATGCGGATGCCATTATGGTAATTAAGTCGACGATTCCAGTAGGATATACGGAAAGTATTCGCAAAAAGACAGGAAATAATAATATTATTTTTAGTCCAGAGTTTTTAAGAGAATCTAAAGCATTATATGATAATTTATATCCATCCCGCATTGTTGTGGGAACAGATATGAATGATGAACGTTTGGTGGAGGTAGCACACACCTTTGCAGAACTGTTGCAAGAAGGTGCAATAAAGGAAAATATAGACACTATTTTCATGGGACTTACAGAAGCAGAGGCAGTCAAACTATTTGCAAATACATATTTAGCTTTGAGAGTTTCATATTTTAATGAGTTAGATACTTATGCAGAATTAAAAGGACTCAATACGCAGCAGATTATAGATGGAGTGTGTCTTGATCCTCGAATAGGAAGTCATTATAATAATCCTTCATTTGGATATGGAGGTTATTGTTTACCGAAGGATACGAAACAGTTGCTTGCTAATTATGCAGATGTTCCTGAAAATTTGATTGAGGCTATTGTTGAATCGAATCGCACTCGAAAAGATTTTATTGCGGACCGAGTCTTGGAAATGGCAGGAGGATATGAGGCAAATAGCAGTTGGGATGCAAACAAAGAAAAGCAAGTTGTTGTCGGGGTATATAGATTAACCATGAAGTCCAATTCTGATAATTTTAGACAGAGTTCAATTCAAGGAGTTATGAAACGTATCAAAGCAAAGGGAGCAGTTGTTATTGTATATGAACCTACTTTAAAGGATGGAGAGACATTTTTTGGTTCTTTAGTTGTAAATGATTTGGATAAATTCAAAGCACAGTGCAATGTGATTGTTGCAAACAGATATGACTCTTGTTTGGATGATGTTCAAGGCAAGGTGTATACTAGGGATATATTTAAGAGAGATTAGTTTGTTTAAGGAGAAAATAATATTATGTTCAATGGAAAAACTTTATTAATCACAGGTGGTACAGGGTCATTTGGGAATGCTGTGCTAGACCGTTTTTTGACAACGGATATTAAGGAGATTCGTATATTCTCGCGTGATGAATTGAAGCAAGATAATATGCGCCATTTCTATCAAAAAGAATATCCAGAGTTTAGCAATAAGCTCAAATTTTATATAGGAGATGTACGTGATATTCAAAGTGTGCGCAATGCAATGCATGGTGTGGACTATATCTTCCATGCAGCTGCTTTAAAGCAAGTTCCATCTTGTGAATTCTTTCCAATTGAAGCAGTTAAAACAAATGTATTAGGAACAGAGAACGTATTAACTGCTGCCATTGAAGCGGGCGTTAAGAAGGTTATCTGTTTGTCGACAGACAAAGCTGCATATCCAGTAAATGCAATGGGAACGTCAAAGGCAATGATGGAAAAAGTAGTAGTTGCTAAGTCTAGAACTGTATCACCAGATAAGACAAGCATCTGCTGTACGCGTTATGGGAACGTTATGTGTTCGCGTGGTTCAGTTATTCCATTGTTTATTAGTCAAATCAAAGATGGAAAAGATTTGACAGTTACAGAACCAACAATGACTCGTTTTATTATGAGTTTGGAAGAAGCAGTTGAATTAGTAGTATTTGCATTCCAAAACGCAGAGTCTGGAGATATTATGGTTCAAAAGGCACCAGCTTGTACAATTGAAACATTAGCACAGGCAGTCAAAGAATTGTTCCACGTAGAGAATGAAATTAAAGTGATTGGTATTCGTCACGGTGAAAAGATGTATGAGACACTTTTAACCAATGAAGAGTGTGGTAATGCTATCGATATGGGTGATTTCTATCGTGTACCATGTGATAAGCGTGATTTGAACTATGACAAGTATTTCAAAGATGGTGATGTGGATCGCAACCCATTAACTGAGTTTAACTCAAATAATACGGCGTTATTAGGTGTTGAAGAAGTGAAAGAAAAACTCTTAGAGCTGAAATATATTCGCGATGAGTTGGCGGAGTGGGAGAGTCGATAAGGTAATATGGGCATTACTATATTACAAAATTTGTTAGAAATTTATTTGAAATTCGATTATATCTGTGTTTTCACAATCACAATTGTAATATATGTATTAGTGTATTTGGGTTTATGGTTGAAACAGATGATAAGCGGAGTGAAAATAAAGAAAATAGAAGGGGCCTTTGGAATTTTACTTGCTCTTTATGTTGCCCTGTTGCTTGGATTAATGTTAGTGGGTAGAGAAAAAGGTCATGACTATTCTATGAACTTAACGCTATTTTGGTCTTATAAGCAATGTATACAAGAAGATAATAGAAATCTGCTTTTGCAAATGATATATAACATAATTGCATTCATCCCTTGGCCAATTCTATTTGCCCTAGTATTCCCGATGATGAAAAAATTCTTATGGGGTGTGGGAAGTGCATTTCTGTTTTCAATGTTTATTGAAGTAACACAGTTAGTATTTAAATTAGGGATGTTTGAGTTCGATGATATGTTTCACAATACATTAGGTGCATTGATTGGGTATGCAATATTAACTTTAGTTAGAGCGATTATATTAAAATACCGATTGCAGAAAAGTAATTAATTTAGAGAGGCATTTTAGGCGTGAAAAAGGGAATTCGAAGATTCCCTTTTTTGACGGAAAAGAAGTGATGGAAAGAAAATGGAATGGATTCTCGTTTATAAAATTTTAAGAAGAGGTGTAGAAGGAATATGGAAACTTATGTTGCAGAGAGTCTTATGGAATATATAGAACTTATGGAAAAAATAGGGAGCACAGATGCAGAAAAATGGTATAGAGGACAAAATAGGTGCGAATATAGACTTTCGGCATCTGCACATCGCAAAGTGTTTGCAATCGAAGATCAAAGAGGATATAAAATAGATCCACCTCGTACAGACCATCCTTGTAGTGGTTCTAATAATTTAGTGGCATTTCTGCCAGTAGATAAAATGGTTGATGAATTTAGCGAAAAAGCCAAGAATTGTCTAGAATACAATGTAAACACGCGCATTGAGTGGGAGTGTTTAGCACAACATTATGGTATTCCTACAAGGGTTTTGGATTGGACAACCAATGCAATTAATGCTTTGTTTTTTGCAGTTGAAGGCTGTTCTATAGGTGAAACAAACGAAGATGACATTAATGATTTTCACGATACAAAAGGATTTGCCAATGGAGGTGGTGCTGTCTTTGTAATAGACCCAATAGAAATTAACAAAAAAACTGTTTCTATAAAAGGATTTGAAGAAAATCCAGTTGTTTTTGATGCTGGTGAACATGCTGAAATACTTGAAGCATATTTACATAGCCAACTCCCGCCAGTGTGTTTTTCAGGATTTAATAAAGAAAAAAGAATTTCAAGGCAAGCTGGAAAATTTTCAACAACAGGAACACTATTGTGGCCTATGGATTACTACGCAGTACTTCAGAAACAGATTATAAAAATATTTATTCCATATAGTGCCTATGAATCAATTCGACATCAGTTGAAAGCAATAGGGATAACACACGAAACAATTTATGTTGAAAATGATGAAAAAGATGTGATAGCGAAAGAAATAGCAGAGGAAACAAAAAAGAAGTTTATTGAGAAGTTTTCTCGAAATCAGTAATTAAGTGAATTTATATTTTCCCTCTAAATCAATTTGAATGATAACATAGCATATGAAAAGAATACTGTTCAAAATAGTTTAAAATTAAAAAATGTCGAAATTTATCATATTATATGTTATAATATTATTGGTTTCAATGTAAGGAGAACGGGGACTTTGTAATAAAGTCCTCTGTTCTTCTTTTTTTGTAAGGAAGAGATGCGACCACAAACAAAAAGAATGGAGAGATTACAATGGACACAAAATTGATTCGAGGGAAAAAAGGCAAAAAGTATGAAGAGAACAAGATGGCAGAATTTCTTGTTATATTAGGGAGTGCAGATACATATCGTAAGGTGAATGGCTCGCTGAAAGGATACGAAGAAGACTATTTAAAAAACAAGAACCGAGAAAGTTATTATTACAAAAATCAGAAATTGGGGAATCAAATCATTAGTCAGGAAATAAAGGGTAAAAATTTCTTTTTCATTAAATGTAAAACAAAAAGGTTATATCGCTATCCTAAGAATTCGAAAAAGATAGATAAAAATCTTGTTGTTTATTTTGAATATTTGATTGGGAAAATAGCAGATGAAGATGTGTTGAAAGAAATAGCCATAAAGCATATTTTGCTATTAGATACGTGTGATACCGAGGCGCGTTTCCATAATGCATGTTTAAACCATATTTTAGGCGGTCAGTATAGAAGGTTAGTGTTTATAGCAACACAGCAAAGAGAAGTGGAAACAAGCATTTTTCAAAAAAATGTAAAAGAGAAGGCAAGAAGAATTCTTGAGGCATTGGAGAAAGTTGAGGAATTTAGAGAAATAACAGGAGCGTGTCGTGCAAGGAGAGTATAGTATGAGTAATATGGATAATGAAATGAGCAAAAGGTCTATGATAAAAACATATAAGCTAAGTAAAACCTTTGAAAATTCTACATTTCCATTGGAATTAGAATTGCGTGCAATGCATCAAAACACAGTTGCAAGTACTTTGAACAACGTATCAGGCATAATTTTTAGTGGGGTTGGAACCACAATCATAAGTGGTTACATCAAGGTGAATGATTGGAGTGAATTTTTGGTGAAAGCGTTCGAATGGAATAAAGGAATTCAACCGCTTATCCAAATCAGTATACTTACACTTATGTTTGTGATCTTATATGCGATAGGAGTTGGTTTGAATACTTTTCTTAGAAAAAAAGAGGATTTATCCAAAAAGAAGAATACTAGTGAGGGACGAAGTGAACTTTGTGAGATATTTCATAAAAGTATTATTAATGAAATTGTGACAGGGGTAAGTTTTGTAAATAAAGCAGAAGAAATGAATTATGATGGGGATGTTGCCACGATGTATTTGTATGAAGCTGCATATTATTTCAAAGAAGCGAAAGTACAAATGGAAGAGATGGGCTTGTTAACTGGTGAAAGCGGCATAAAGCATCAGGAGTTTATTGACCAAATAGGAGCCAATACAGTGAGAAGTACTTGTGAGGTGTACTTGCATGGGCTTGAAAAATTGTATGGTCAAATTCCAGATGGAAGTGAAAAAGCAAGGGTAAAAGATATTGCGACAGCAATAGAAACACTGAGAAAGCATGCATAAATCCATTTGGGAAAGAAATGCAATATCAAAATGAGATTTTTTAACAAACAAATATAGAACAAGATGAAAAAAATGAAAAAACAAATTGAAGAATCTCAATATTTGAGATATAATGGTTGCATTGTGTATAAAATTGAGTATAATATTAAGTGTAAGAGGAATATTATATCGTAAGGAGAGCGGAAAGGGAGCGAGTAATATGACAAAGTATATTGAAAATGTAAATGCCTATTTGTCTCAAATGAAAATTAAGCAAACATATGTTAGCTTGAAAACTGGAATTGATACGAAGAAATTGTCGCGTATTTTAACAGGGGCACAAGACATTAATGGGACAGATATGGAGAAAATTGCAAATGCATTAGGCCAAAAACTTGAATATTTTCTCAGTGATACTTTTCAAGTGCCTCAAATTAGTGAGCTTAAGCCAGAAAAGATTGCCTTCTATGCTGGAAATCCGACGGATAGTCAAGATGAAATTGCCGAGAAATTAGAAAAATTGATGGGAAATATTGATGAGGTTATGAGTGCAAAATATCGTTTTTTAAATATGTCGAGGTAGTAATATATGAATATTGAGCGGTTTAGAAAAATAATTGAATACAGTGATGCTAATAGGGATGAAATGGAATATAAAGTAAATTATTTCTATTCTTATATTGGAATGAGTAGCGATAAAACGGTTTTGAATATTATGCAGATTGCGAGACCTATTTTTCAAAAAAAGAGGTGCCTTGTTTTGGAGATACCCTTTGCAGATGATGAAATAGGCGCTCTCTGTTATAAGGGAGATGCGTTAGGATATGTAGTATTGAATTCATCGCTACCAAAAGTGAATGTCAACTTTGCTATATGCCATGAACTGTATCATGTTTTTTTTCAGAAAAGTGAATTTAGAACCAAGGTGGAGTTTGCAAATAATCATTATTATGAACATGAAGAAGAAGCTGCGGCCAATTTGTTTGCAGGTATGCTTTTAATGCCAGAATCCAGTTTTCGATTTATGTATGCAAAATTCAAGGAAGAATCTGAAAATGATGAAATGGATACTATCATACGATTGATGAATTATTACCAAGCGCCATATATGGCAGTGTTGATCCGTTGTTATGAGCTAGGATTGCCGCAAACAGATACTATTTCTGCGCAAGTGTTAAATATAAGACAGGAAAGTATTAGAGAGAAATTTTGTGATTTGTGGTTGGATGATAGTATTTTAAATGCCACTGGAAAGGATGATTATGTTCATATAGAGGCGTTAGTTGAGCGGTTTGGTAATGAGTATATACGGGACTCGTATTTGAATAAGAAGACGTTAGAAAAAGTGCTTCAAAATATGAGAACCCTATATTCTGATATAAAGGGGGAGTAATGGATGGCAGGTAGTTACACAGATAATCCCCATAATATGTCAGAAATTGAACCATTTGTTATTACGGAAAAAGAAAAAATCGTAGAAGAAATTTTAAGAACTTCAAAATGCTATTTTTATGATACGTGTTCATTTCGAAGACATGCGAATTTGAATGATACATATGTAGAGTATCTTTTGAAATATATGAAGAATCAGAATGGCATTGTTGTGATTACGCGATGCATACTAATGGAGTTGGCATCTCATAGCGGAGTGTTGAATCAAGAATATGTAGAATTCGTTAAACGGATTAATAATGCTGGAATAAAGGTATTAGTTATTTATGAAGAAGATTTGTTTTCTGTTATGGAAGTATGCTTTAATACGAATGCAGCAATTAATGATTATTTATGTTGGGCAGCAAGAACTATAATGGGACCCGTAAGTACCATTTCAGAGACTGTTGAAAAGAATGCGAACATAAAAAATCAAGTTATTAAAGGAAAGAATCTAGAAAATTCTGGAGTGTATAAGCAGTTTTTTGAAACTGTTAGAAAAAATAAAGAATCTGGAGATAATCTTGGTGAAGAATTACTGGCAATATGTTTACATATTTTGTCCTATATTCCAGGAGAGGATGATGGGAAGTTTTGTATAATTACAGACGACAAAGGCGCTGCAAGTAAAATTGATACTATGTTTGAGAGGACGGCAAAACAGCATAAAGGAAAGAATGTTGGTATATATAGTACCCCGAAGTTAGTACAAGTTCTTTATAGAGAAAAGATAATACTTGATAGTGTGCACTTGAAAGAAATTTTGGGTGCAGGTATAGATGGAAATATCATTGTGCTTGGTATGCGTATTTATGATATACGAGGCAAGGAAATAGCCCTGAGTAAAGATGAATTAGCTGAGTTGATAATGCAACCTAATGGAATTAGTATATTGTTCTAAATTGAAGAATACGAGCAAGGAGAATAAATAAATGAACATTCTAGTCACAGGAGCCAAGGGCTTCATTGGTAAGAATTTAATAGCGACATTGCATAACATTGCAGACGGAAAGGATCTTTCTTTTGCGATGGATACGGATTTGACTGTGTTTGAGTATGATATCGACACGGATCCAATTCTTTTGGATGCCTATTGTAAGAATGCAGACTTTGTGTTTCATTTGGCAGGTGTGAATCGACCACAAGATCCAAAAGAATTTATGGAAGGGAACTTTGGATTTACATCTACACTACTTGACACATTAAAGAAGCATAAGAACAATTGCCCGATTATGATATCTTCTTCCATTCAGGCGGCGCTTGACAATCCGTATGGACTCAGCAAGAAAGCGGGAGAAGATTTGATGTTTGCCTATGGAAAAGAAGTGGGAGCACCGGTTTATGTCTACCGTTTTCCAAATGTCTTTGGAAAATGGTGTAGACCAAACTACAACAGTGCAGTCGCAACCTTCTGTAATAACATTGCCAACGATTTGCCGATTACAGTCAATGACCCATCCGTGATGATGACCTTGGTCTATGTGGATGATGTGGTGGCAGAATTGATTGCCGCATTAAAGGGTGAGGCAAATAAGAAAGAAGATGGTTACTGTTACGTGCCAATTGAACACAAGATTACGTTGGGTGAGATTGTGGATCTGATTTATTCTTTTGCAAAGCAACCACAGGAACTAGTAATTCCAGAGATTCCATATAATTCATTTGCAAAGAAGTTATATTCCACCTATTTGTCATATTTGCCAAAAGAAAAAGTGGCATTTCCTTTGAAAATGAATGTGGATGATAGAGGAAGCTTTACCGAACTTCTTAAGACGAAGAATAATGGGCAAGTGAGTGTCAATATTTCGAAGCCAGGAATTACGAAAGGACAGCATTGGCATCACACCAAATGGGAGTTCTTCATCGTGGTTTCAGGACGAGGTCTGATTCAACAGAGAAAAGTTGGAACGGATGAAGTATTGAACTTTGAGGTGAGTGGTGCTAAAATTGAAGCGGTGCATATGCTTCCTGGCTACACGCACAACATTATCAATCTTTCAGATACAGAGGATTTGGTAACTGTGATGTGGGCAAATGAAAGCTTTGACCCAAACAAACCAGACACCTTCTTTGAGGTTGTGGAATAGAGGTAGAGATGGATATTAAATTTGATTATTCGGATGTGAGTTTTAAGGACAACGGCAAATTGAAATTATTGATTATTGTAGGTACAAGACCGGAGATTATTCGTCTTGCTGCAGTAATTAAGAAATGTCGCAAATATTTTGATGTGGTTTTGGCTCACACAGGACAGAATTACGATTATAATCTAAATGGTGTATTTTTCCATGATTTGAAATTGGATGCGCCAGAAGTGTATATGAATGCAGTGGGAGATGACCTTGGTGCAACGGTTGGTAATATCATCAACTGTAGTTATAAGTTAATGAATCAAATCAAGCCAGATGCGCTTTTGATTCTTGGTGATACCAATAGTTGTCTTTCTGCAATTGCAGCGAAACGTTTACATATTCCAATCTTCCATATGGAAGCAGGAAATCGTTGCAAGGATGAGTGTCTTCCAGAAGAAACCAATCGTCGTATTGTAGATATTATTTCGGATGTGAATTTAGCATACTCAGAGCATGCACGTCGCTATCTTGCAGAGTGTGGACTTCCAAAGGAGCGTACATATGTAACAGGTAGTCCGATGGCAGAAGTGCTTCGTGAGAATTTGGAATCAATTGAAAGCTCTGATATTCATACTAGATTAGGTTTGGAAAAAGGAAAGTACATTTTGCTTTCTGCACATAGAGAGGAAAACATCGATACAGAGAAGAATTTCTTGTCGTTGTTTACAGCAATCAATAAGATGGCCCAGAAGTACGATATGCCGATTCTTTACTCTTGTCACCCACGTTCTAAGAAGCGTTTGGCAGAGAGTGGATTTGCATTGGATTCTCGTGTGATTCAGCATGAGCCACTTGGGTTCCACGATTACAATTGCTTGCAGATGAATGCATTTGCAGTGGTTTCTGACAGCGGTACATTGCCAGAGGAATCAAGCTTCTTTACATCTGTAGGACGTGCGTTCCCAGCGGTGTGCATTCGTACATCCACAGAACGTCCAGAAGCATTGGATAAAGCATGCTTTGTACTTGCGGGTATTGATGAAAAATCATTGTTGCAGGCGGTAGATACAGCAGTGGAAATGAATCTGGATGCGGACTTTGGTATCCCGGTACCGGATTATAAGGACGAGAATGTGTCTTCAAAGGTTGTGAAGATTATCCAGAGCTACACGGGTGTTGTAGATAAGATGGTTTGGAGAAAATATTAGTGAGTTGAGGTTACAGAACGATGGGTTCTGTGACCTTTTCTTTAATTATAAAGAATTTATAAATTGATGAGTTTTTCTTGTTTCTTTGTTGTGTTTATACTACAATGAAGTTCCACAAAGAAGTAATCTTATACGTGGAAACAATCAAGTAATTCTATATGACTTATCTTCTCGATATCCGAGAAATTCCCAAAGAAGTTTTTAAACATTGTGATTTTATATAAGTATTATTGACATCTCAAATAATAGTCGCTAAAATAATATCTAGTAAATCTTGTGTTTGTTTCTTAACCCACACGATATAGGACAGTGCTCTAAGTTGTGGAGAAAGTGAGGAAATAAATATTGGAAAAAAGAATACCATAACCAAGGACTATATGTCCGTGCCAGAGCATTTTGCTGACTGTTTTAATTACTATTTATATGCAGGAAAGCAGGTGCTTAAACCAGAATAAGAATGCATTAGCAAAACTTCAGGAAGATGTTGCGTTTCAAAGTGTGGATGCAGATGCCGTGAGATTATTAAATGTGTGTACCAATAGTAATATTAAAGTTGAGGAAGGAGAATCAAAAGTGGATATGTGTGGTGGATTGAAGGCATTGTTGGAAGAAAAAGAAAGTGAAGGAAGAGAAGAAGGGCGTGCGGAAGGAGAAAGAATTCAATTGGTTTCTATAGTACAGAAAAAATTAGAACGAGGAGATTCAATAGAGAAGATAGCAGATGATTTAGTGCAGGAAGTAGAAAAGATCATATTAATTGTAAAAGAATTGCAGTAAATAAAGGCAGATACCTTAGATAGCATCAAATGTTATCTAAGGTATCTTTACTTGCAAGTGAGGCCTTTTTCTTTGATTCTAAAGAATTTATAAATTGTGAGTTTTATCTTGCTTTTCAATAGTGAGCGTACTACAATGGGGTTCCACAAATTCTTATATGTGGGATTAATTAAGGTGCCTTTGGGCACATCTATTTTTTCTTGGCGAATCAGCCGAAAATCTCAAGTTAAAAAAATTGAAAAAGAGGGAGTGGTGCGTATGATTGTTGTAGAAAATAGTTGTAAAAATCATATTTAGGACTGTAATTGTGAGAAAATATATGTTATAATTAGGAGGTAAAGTATGCAGAATAAGAGTGCAAATACACCGTATGATGATGCGCATCGGACGATGTTGAATGATTGTCCATGGCTGATTATTCCGGTGGTGAATGAGATGTTTCAAAAGAAACATAGCGACAAAGAAAAGATAACCGTTTTAAACAATGAATTCTTTCTCAATAGACAAGATGGGGATCAGGCGGAACGGGTTAGCGATACGAATTTTATTATTGGTAAGGAACGCTATCATCTAGAGTGCCAGAGCACGGCGGATGGAACGATTATGTATCGGATGTTTGAGTATGATTCTCAAATTGCTTTGCAAAATAGTGAGATGATGAAAGGGAAATTGGTTGTCAAGTTCCCGAGTACAGCGGTGTTGTATTTAAGACACAGTAAGCGTACTCCGGATAAGATGATGATGGAGATACGAGTGCCAGGAGCAACTTGCAGTTATCCTGTTCCGATTCTGAAGGTACAGAATTATACGATTGAGGAGATTTTTGAAAAAAATTTACTCTTTCTAATTCCTTTTCATATTTTTACGTACGAGAAGGAATTCCAAGAGTATGACACCAATGAAAATCGATTGAAAGAGTTGACAAAAGTATACGAAGGGATTATGGAGCGATTGGATATATATGCTATGGAGCAACGTATCAATGAGTATACAAAGCGAACGATTATTGATATGTCAAAGAAGGTATTGGAACATCTGGCAAAGAAATATTCGAATGTAAAAGAAGGAGTCGGTGCGATTATGGGTGGAAAGATATTGGATCATGAGGCAAAGGATATATTGAATATGGGAATTGCAAAGGGTCGCGAAGAAGGCCGTGAAGAAGGCCGTGAAGAAGGTCGTGAAGAAGGTCGTGAACAAGGAGTCAGATTGGCTAAAAAAGTGTATCAATTATATGCTCAAGGAAAATGCAATGAAGATATTGCAATTGAATGTGGGCTTTCCGTTGAGAATGTAGAAGAAATTCTGGAGTAACCCCAAAAACAAATACATACCAAAATAAGTTGGAAAAATCCGCAAAAAGTGATACAATTTCACCGACAAGGAGATTTACCATGGATGCATATACAAGTTTTGCTTCTGTCTACGATATTTTTATGGATAATATTCCATATGGAGAATGGGCAGAATACTTAATAGGTTTATTAAAAGAATATGGAATTCAAGACGGCTTAGTGGCAGACCTTGGCTGCGGAACCGGCAATATGACAGAATTGTTATCTGCTGCAGGATATGATATGATAGGTATCGACAACGCGGAAGAGATGCTGGAGATTGCGATGGAGAAAAAAGCAGATTCTGGAAAGGATATTCTGTACTTGTTACAGGATATGCGGGAGTTTGAACTCTATGGAACAGTAGGCGCCATTGTCAGCATTTGCGATTCAATCAATTACATTACCGAGGAAGAAGATTTGCTTGAGGTATTTCGTCTTGTAAATAACTACCTGGATCCAAAAGGAATCTTTATCTTTGATTTCAACACGGAGTACAAGTATAAATATGTGTTAGGAGACCAGACGATTGCGGAAGACCGAGAGGATTGTAGTTTTATCTGGGACAACTATTACTATGAAGATGAGAAGATGAATGAATACGAATTGTCACTATTCATTCGTGAAGGTGATGAAGGTTTGTACCGCAAGTATCAGGAAACTCATTTTCAAAAGGCCTATGATTTGAAAACCATCCAGAGTTTAATTAAAAGTTCTGGATTAGAATATATCACAGCGTATGATGCATTTACCAAGGATGCGCCAAATGAAGAGAGCGAGCGCATTTACGTGATTGCAAGAGAGAAAGGGAAATAATATGGCAGATTATATTGTAAGAGCAACAGCGGCAAATAGCCAAGTGCGTGCATTTGCGGCAACCACAAGAGATATGGTGGAGACAGCCAGAGCTGCACATAATACCAGCCCTGTAGCAACGGCAGCACTCGGACGTCTTTTGACAGCGGGTGCTTTGATGGGAAGTATGATGAAAAATGAGAAGGATTTACTCACAATCCAAATCAAATGCGATGGACCAATTGGGGGTCTCACGGTGACAGCCAATGTGCAGGGAAATGTGAAAGGATATGTAGAGAATCCAAGCGTAATGCTTCCACCTAGCGCGAAGGGGAAATTAGACGTAGCAGGAGCACTTGGACTTGGAGTTTTAAATGTCATCAAAGATATGGGACTTAAAGAACCATATGTTGGACAGACCATTTTGACTACCAGCGAGATTGCAGAGGATTTGACGTATTACTTTGCAACATCTGAGCAAGTGCCATCATCGGTAGGGCTTGGAGTTTTGATGGAAAAGGACAATACGGTGAAACAGGCGGGCGGATTTATCATCCAGGTAATGCCGTTTGTGGATGATGCAGTGTTGGATCAATTGGAAGCAAATATTGCAAAGTTAGAGCCAGTGACATCGATGCTTGACAAAGGCATGACACCAGAACAAATCTTAGAGACAGTGCTTGATGGAATGGACGTGGAGTTTACAGACACTATGCCAACGAAGTTTGCATGCAACTGCTCAAAGAGTCGTGTGGAGAAGGCATTAATTAGCATTGGAAAGAAAGATATTCAGGAAATGATTAACGATGGAAAGACGATTGAAATGCATTGTCATTTCTGTAATACAAGTTATCCATTTACCGTGGAAGAAATGAAAGAACTACTCAAAAAGAGTCGATAGGAGGTTCTTATGAAACAGGGATTTGTGAAAGTGGCAGCTGTGACACCAAAGGGGAAAGTTGCAGATGTGCAGCACAATAAGAAAGAAATATTTCGTTTGATTGATGAGAGCGTGGCAAATGGCGCGAAAGTCATCGTATTCCCAGAACTTTGCGTGACGAGTGCGACTTGTGGAGACTTGTTTGCGCAGAGCATTCTCATTCAGAAAGCAGAGGAAGCGTTGTGGGAAATCGTTGCCTACACAGAAGAAAAGGATGCCCTTGTTATCGTGGGTCTTCCATATTCGGTGCGTGGCAAACTCTACAACGTGGCAGCGGTTATGAATGATGGGGAGCTTCTTGGATTGGTGACAAAATCATATTTGCCAAACCACGGAGAATCCTATGAGATGCGCCAGTTTGAGCCAGGACCAACGTCGATCAATTGGATTGTATATGGAGAAGATGAGATTCCATTTGGACCACAGATTTTGTTCTCCTGCGAAGAAATGCCAAATCTTGTGGTAACTACAGAGATTGGTGCAGATTTGTGGGCGCCGATTCCTCCAAGCACAGAGGCGGCTATGGCAGGTGCAACCGTGATTGTCAATTGTGCGGCAGTTTCTGAAGGTGTAGGAAAGCGCGATTATCAAAGAAAATTGGTGGAAGGTCAATCTGCTCGTTTGCTTGCTGGATATGTATGTGCAAATGCGGGAGATGGGGAGTCTACCACGGACGTTGTGTTTGCCGGTTACAATGTGATTGCGGAGGCAGGTAAGGTTTTAAATGAATCAAAGAACTTTGACAGTGATAGTATTTACAGCGAAATCGATGTAGATATGTTGGTGGGAGAGCGCAGAAAGAACACGAACTTTTTCGTGACGGAAGATGCGGAAGAGTTTGTGGAAATTTCTTTCTCCTTGCATATGGAAGATACAGCTCTTACAAAAGAAGTGTCTGCGATGCCATTTGTGCCAGGAAATAATGAGGAGTGCAAGAAGCGTTGGGAAGAGATTCTTACCATTCAGGCCTTAGGGCTTAAGAAACGTTTGGAGCATGCTCACTGTAAGAGTGCGGTGGTAGGTATCTCAGGAGGGTTGGATTCTACCTTGGCCCTTTTGGTGACTGCCAAGGCGTTTGATATGCTTGGTATTGATAGAAAGAACATTGAGTCTGTGACAATGCCA
This sequence comes from Faecalimonas sp., assembly GCA_045659485.1. Classification (GTDB taxonomy): domain Bacteria; phylum Bacillota; class Clostridia; order Lachnospirales; family Lachnospiraceae; genus Faecalimonas. The sequence goes on from JAZOWZ010000002.1 coordinate 43,650, forward strand.
TGCTTTGGAACTACCGACAGAACCTATCAAAATGCTTGCAAGATGACAGAAAAGCTTGGGGCAAATTTGACAGAAGTAAATATCAAGGATGCGGTGCGCACCCATTTTAGAGATATTGGACATTCCGAGGACAAGCACGATGTGACTTATGAAAATGCGCAGGCAAGAGAGCGTACACAGGTGCTTATGGACATTGCAAATATGACAGGCGGTATGGTAATTGGAACTGGCGATATGTCAGAACTTGCCCTCGGCTGGGCGACCTACAACGGTGACCATATGTCTATGTATGGGGTAAATGGTTCTGTGCCAAAGACTTTGGTGCGCCATTTGGTTCGTTACTATGCGGAAACCTGCAATGATATGGAACTTGCAGATGTGCTGTTTGATGTGTTAGACACGCCGGTAAGTCCAGAATTGCTTCCTCCAAAGGATGGGGAAATTGCGCAAAAGACAGAGGATTTGGTGGGACCATATGAACTTCACGATTTCTATCTGTACTACATTCTTCGCTATGGATTTGAACCGAGCAAGATTTACCGTTTAGCAAAATACGCGTTTGCGGGAGCTTACGATGATGCAACTATTTTGAAATGGCTAAAAACATTCTATCGCCGTTTCTTTATGCAACAGTTTAAGCGTTCTTGCCTTCCGGATGGACCGAAGGTGGGAAGTGTGGGAGTATCTCCGAGAGGAGACCTTCGCATGCCAAGTGATGCGTGTGCAACGGTTTGGTTAAATGATTTGGAAGACCTCGTTTAGAGGTCTTCTTTTTGTTTATATTTTTTTAAGAATTTCTTTATTGACTTCGCTATGTGAATGGAATAAAATGGCATTACTCGTCGAAGAACAAATCTATTTTTCAAGGGATGTTCATCCCAAGTATCCAAAACGAGAACAAATTCAAAATGATAGGGGGATTGATAGGATGATTGTTGATTTTTTTGTGTGAAATAAGGAAGAGGAGGTAGAAGTTTGAGAAAGGGCAAACGTATATTGTCGCTCATTCTTCTGTGCGGAACGCTGTTTCTTTGTACGGCGCAGAGCTTTGTATCCAGTGCTTCTGCCGGCACGGTCACTTCCTATCGTCAAATCACTTGGGGCATTTCGAGTGGCCTATATGGTGTCAATGGGATACTGGCATTTTGCTCAGAATATTTAAAAGATTGTCCCACGGTAGGAACACAGATTAGTTCCATTGAGCTATGTAAAAATCAGGTGATTCGAAAGGCGATGTACTATGGCTATAATGGTCCTGCAAATGTGCTTGGTATGGATGAGGAGGCGTTTATCTTGACGTCCATCGCCATATCCGATGCAAACATTGGGGAGGCCAATACGGGAGTTAAGGAAAAGTATGATGTCTTTTATTGGGACCTTGTAAATCATCCAGAGAAGTACCCGGAACCACCAGAAAATTTCAAGGCCTATTTGGCGCACCCTGCGAAAGCTTCTATGCAACGGCTGGCATTTTTTGTCTTGGAGGATCCACCGGAGATTCCAATCACTGTGCTTCTTAAGAAGGTAGATGCAAACGGAAATGTTTTGGCAGGTGCGGAGTTTGAAGTGAAGTATTATTCGTCTGATGAGATAGAGGACATAGAGCCAACAAAGACCTGGACCTGCGTGACAGATGGAGAAGGGTATGCATATCTGAATGAAACACTTGGGCTTGGAACGCTTACGGTTCAAGAGATAAAAGCCCCAAAGGGATATCAGGTCAATTCGGAGATTCTTGTGCAAAAGCTGACTTCCAAAGGTTACGAATATCCGATTGTGCAGAACGAAAAGTTGCCACCTTACCGATTGCTAATTGAGAAAAAAGATGACTTTGGCAATCGACTGAAAGGGGCAGAGTTTACGTTGTATGAAGATGAGGTCTGTCAAGTAGAAGTGGATACGGGTGTGACAGATGCGGATGGAAGACTTTCGTTTTCGGACTTGGAAGTGTGTAAGCATTATTATCTAAAGGAGACGAAAGCGCCAGACGGCTATTACGAAAATGAGACGGTATATCCGATTTACACAGAAGAGAGCAAAGACATTCAGTTAGAAGTACTGAATGAAGTTGAAATTGTACTTCCAAAGACGGGAAGTGCATGGACCGCAGGGATTCCTTTGACGGGAATTGCCCTGTGTTGTAGCAGTTTATATTTTATGAAAAAGAAAAGGAGAAATCAAATATGAAAAAAGTAAATATAGCAATTGCAGCAGTATTATCAATGGTGGTGGTATTCGGTGCCACCATTCCAGCACAAGCGGCATCAGCGGATGTCAATATCGAAATCAAGGAAACGACGATGGACCAAGTGTCGGTCACTGTGCCAACAGCATTGCCGATTATCTTTAATGCGGATGGCACCAATACACTACCGACCAACTGGACCATTGAAAACCGAAGCACTATTGCAGGAATTCATTTGGCAGAAGTGCAAATGACAGCTGGCGAGAGTGGATGGATGCTACTTTCTGCTGCTGAAAATACGAAGAAGCTTCCGGTAGATTCCAAGGCCATGCAGTTTTCTTTGGGAAAAGAAGGTGCGTTAAAAATGGTGACACCGTCTGCGGGTCGTTCCAATGCGAGTGGTAGTGTAGCGTTTGAAGCAGACGACATTGCGTTGGAATCTGGTGAAACACAGGTGCTTTCGTTTGATGTGCAGAGAGGTGCATTTACAGAGTCTGAGGCGGCAGCAAAAGCATTTGATATGGTTATGAGATTCGAATTTAACTAGAAGGCAATGAGTGATGAAGGAAATAAAGAAAGAAAAACAAAAACAACAACAAAATCGTAAACGAAGAAAAAGGATCAGGCGCTTTATCTTGTGCTTGGGAGTACTGAGCTTGTGCCTGTTACTATTTCAATGTGTGCTTAAAAAAGATGACAGTTTATCTGGCTATGAGACAGAAGTAAATGAGATTGTGGAGATTGATGAATCCCTCCAACAAGAGAAGTTAAATGCCATCGTGGAGGAAGGGAAAATGAATGTGAACTATCTGGCAGAGGCCGTATTTAAGGGTAAAGTCAGCGAGAAGTTTAATGTCAAAAACATTAAGAACAATCATTATCCAATCAAGTTTTCGTTGTATGATGAAGAGGGGGAGTGCCTCTATGAATCGAAGAAGATTGAGCCAGGGTACGAACTTTCAAAAATTGAATTGTCTAAACGGTTGGACAAAGGGATTTATGCATGCAAGTTGAAGGTTGGATATGACAAGGAGGGGAATGTTTCCTCCGTATTTCCAATGACAATCGAGGTGAGGTAGATGAAATACTTGTATAAAGGAATCGCTCTTTTGGCACTTGTTTGGCTGGCGTTTTCGCTGTGTGGACGAACTGTGAAAGCAGCGGAATTAGATGAAAATGTCAGTGTCACTGTGTCTAGTCAGATATCTATCGTGTTTGAGGAAAATGGCACCAATTCCATCAGTGATTTTACCATTGCAAATGACTCAGTTGTTCCTGTACATATCACGAATGTGGCCGTTACGATGTATAACGGTTGGGAACTTGTAAATGGTGACAAAATCATACCAGCGGACAAAAAGCAATTGGCATTCTCTTTTCAAGGGCAGTATTTGATGGCGGGAGATAATCTGCTACAGTTGACGATTCCTGAACAAGATGCGCGAAAGCCACGGATAGAGGTGCAAAGAGGTGCTTTTAGTAAAAGCTCTCTGAGTCAAAAAGCCATGGAATTGTCCATCGAATATGCGCTAGGTAAGAAAGGGTTCGGACTGACGTTTGCAGGTGTGGAAGAATCGGAAGAACGGGTGACAGTCTACAATGGTGAAACGGTTCAACTGCCTGCGCCAGAGCGAATGAAATACAATTTTCTCGGGTGGGAAGATGAAGAAGGGAATCTTTATCAAGATGTCTTTTTGATGCCGATGCGAGATGTGGTTCTCACTGCAAAGTGGCAGTGGACGGATGCCTATGCACTGTATACGGATGAAGATAAGACCTTGCGGTTTGTGCGCTCTGTGGACCCAATTGTCGCCGGCGATATCTGGGAAGGAAAGAAGATTCAGGCAGTATATCCAGGTGTGGAGGAAAAGGGGTTTATCACAGGACAGAGTCCCCCGTGGATAGAATATTATGACATGAAAAGGGTGGAAGTTTTAGATTGGATTCAACCAACTTCAACCGCTTATTGGTTTTTCTGTATGTATGAAGTTGAGTATTTGGACTTGAGAAAACTAGAGATGTCTCAAGCGACGAATATGATAGCTATGTTTTCCGCTACTGGACTAGACGTTATGGAAAAAGTTACTGTCCTGGGATTAGAAGATTGGGATGTTTCGAACGTCAAATATTTTAGTTCTGTGTTTCGCCAATTTGGACGATATGCAAAAGTTGTTGAGATGGGAGACATTAGTGGCTGGGATACCAGTTCGGGTGTGGATATGGTACAGATGTTTTTAGCATCATTTCAAAATTCGAATGTCTTTGTGGACTGCAGTAAGTGGAATGTCGATAAGGTGTCCAGTCACAGCCAATTTAAGGACAATGCAGGAGGGACAATTATTGAGCCGAACTGGTAAGTTACTTTTGGTTGTGGGCATAGTTCTTTGTTTATTTCCAATTGTGAGTCGATGTGTTCCAAAGAGGGTGCAAAAAGACAATGTTATTGGAGAACTACTAATACCAAAAATAAAAGTAGAACTTCCAATTTTCGCAGATGTGGAGGAGGAAATGTTAGAGCAAGGAGTTGGGCATATCAAAAGCACGGCCATTCCGGGAAGTGGCGCAGGTACACATAGCGTGTTTGCAGGACATCGAGGACTTCCAAGTGCCAAGCTGCTTGCTCGTTTAGGAGAAGTAGAGGTGGGAGATGTCTTTCAAATATCTGTGGCGGGTCTTCTCCTTTCTTATCGTGTCTGCGAGGTTCAGGTAATACGACCCGATGAGACAGACATTTTTGGCGGTCAAGAAAATCGAGAACTTTTATCCATCGTCACTTGTACTCCCTATGGACTTAACACCCATCGACTCGTTGTAACAGGAGAAAGGATGAAATAAGTGAAACGCAAATACATAATACTAGTCATTGCTTTCTTAATGATATGTACGTGCTCAATTCCAGTCTGCGGAGCTACTGGCATCATACGACTTTCACTGCCATCAGAAATGAAAGGACAGGAAATCTCTTATCAGGTAGATGACAAGGAACAAAGTGTTAAGGTGCAGGAGAATGGTGTAGCTGTGCTGGAAAATTTAAGCCCAGGCGATTATAAGATTCATATTCCTGATACGGACAAGTATGAATTCTCGGATGTGGAAGTTCGAGTGCCAACTTGGAGTGTGGAAGAAGAGAGAATGCTATATGATATTACGGTGGAGCCGAAATATCAAAAGTTGGAAAAACCACCAAGAACAGGAGATGAATCACAGATTTTTTTGTATGGTGTGTGTGGTGTTCTAGCTTTTGCAGCAGGGGTCGGATGTATAATTATGTATCATAAGAAACAAAAAATGAAATAGTTTGAAAAGGATGTTGTAAAAAATTACAATATCCTTTTTTTCTTGCGATTCTTGTGCTATAATGTGGAAAGTTAAAGAAGCAGTTCGAAAGAAAGAGGTGCAAAACCATGAATTTAATGTATAAAAGTACCAGAGATGGAAAGGTAGAAGTGACAGCTACAGAGGCAATTTTAAAAGGACTTGCAGATGACGGCGGATTATTTATGCCAGTTAGCATTCCTACGTTAGATGTGTCTTTGGAAGAGCTTAAGGGTATGACTTATCAAGAAACTGCCTACGCAGTTATGAAAAAGTTCCTCACGGATTTCACAGAGGAAGAATTAAAGAATTGTATCGCAAAAGCGTATGATGAGAAGTTTGATACGGAAGAGATTGCTCCACTTGCGAAGGTAGAAGATACATACTATTTGGAATTGTTCCATGGCGCAACGATTGCGTTTAAGGATATGGCACTTTCAATTTTGCCACACTTATTGACAACATCAGCAAGAAAAAATAATGTAAAGAATGACATTGTTATCTTGACCGCAACATCGGGGGATACAGGAAAAGCAGCACTTGCTGGGTTTGCAGATGTGGAAGGAACCAAGATTATAGTGTTCTATCCAAAGAATGGAGTAAGTAAAGTACAGGAACTTCAGATGGTAACACAAAAAGGAGATAATACTTCGGTAGTAGCTATCCACGGAAACTTTGACTGTGCGCAAAGTGGTGTGAAAGCCATTTTTGAAAATAAGGAACTTGCAAAAGAGATGGCGGATGCGGGATATCAATTTTCATCAGCAAACTCAATCAACATTGGGCGTTTGGTTCCACAGATTGTTTACTATGTATATGCATATGCAAAGTTATTGGAAAATGAAGAGATTGTGGCGGGTGAAGAGATTAATGTGGTAGTTCCGACTGGTAACTTTGGAAATATCTTAGCAGCTTATTTTGCAAAACAAATGGGAATTCCGATTGCAAAATTAATCTGTGCTTCTAATGAGAACAAGGTGCTTTTCGATTTCTTTGAGACAGGTGTGTATGACAAGAATAGAGAATTCATTCTTACAATTTCACCTTCGATGGATATATTGATTTCAAGTAACTTGGAACGTCTTATCTATTTGATTGCAGGATGTGACGCTGAGAAGAACAGCGAACTTATGAAGGCGTTAAAAGAGAAGGGCGTTTATGAGTTGGATGATGCTATGAAAGCAAATCTTAAAGATTTTGCAGCTGGCTATGCCACAGAGGAAGAAGTGCAAGCAAAGATTAAGGCAGTTTATGAAAAGACTGGTTATGTGATGGATACGCACACAGCAGTAGCTGCATCTGTATATGAGAAGTATGTTGCGGAGTCTGGAGATACCAAGAAAACAGTCATTGCTTCTACTGCAAGCCCATATAAGTTTGCAAGAAGTGTTATGACTGCAATTGATCCACGTTATGCAGAAGTGGATGAATTAGATTTGATTGATACTTTGGAAGTCCTTTCAAATGTGGATGTTCCAAATGCGATTGAAGAGATTCGCGATGCCAAAGTCTTGCATACATTAGAGTGTGATGCGGATAAGATGGAAGAAACTGTGAAGAGTATATTGTTGTAAAAGATGAATCTAGATGATGGCTGTGGCTAGAATTTTAGTGTTTTGGTTGTGGGTGTCATCTAGATTCTTAATTTCTTATTTATCTCGATGATGGAAATGTCTGGGAATTCAAGGTTCTGGCTGTGTATGTCATCGAGATGTTCAAATCATCTCAATTCTCGATGACGAAAATGACTAAAAACATTGGATTTTGGCTAGATGCGTCATCGAGAAAATCAAATTTTATCAAATCTCGATGTAAAAATTGTTGATTTGAGCCGGAAATGGCTCGGAAATCACATCTATATTTCAAAAAATCTTATAATCTCGATGACAAAAGTGTATTACAAATCAGAAAAGTACTTAATTTCATCATCGAGAATTATTCAAATCTACAAATCAGTATGAAGTTCAAACAAATTCACCTATTTCAAATCAATATTAGTAGGAGGGCAATATATGCAACAAATCAAAGAATTGCTAGATGCAAGAAAACAATACTTAGAACAATTGATTAAAGAGAAAAAGCAAAACTTAATAAAAGCACCAGGAGGACATCTGCGAATCTGTGCAGGTGGAAATAAGACGCAGTATTATCATCGGACAGAGACCAATGATTTTAGTGGAGTATATATTAAAGCAAAAGATATCAAATTGGCTAAAGAACTAGCACAAAAGGATTATGATTTACAAGTTATAAATGCATGTAAAAAAGAACTAGAAGCAATTAAAAAATATGAGACTTCATGTCCAGATAAAATAGCAGAAAGCATATACCAGGCACTACATCCAGCCCGCCAATCAATCGTCACGCCAATTTGCGAAACGGATGAAGCGTATATTCAAAAATGGGAAAGTGTCGAATATAGCGGAAAAGAATTCTCAGAAGATGCTCCTGAATTATATACATTAAGAGGAGAGCGTGTTCGCTCTAAATCAGAAATGCTTATTGCAGATATGTTAAGTCAAGAAGGAATTCCTTATCGCTATGAATATCCTTTGTATATGAAAGGGTTTGGGAAAGTATATCCTGATTTTACAATATTAAATATAAATACAAGAAAAGAAGTATTGTGGGAGCATTTCGGAATGATGGATGATCCTGAGTACGTAGAAAAAGCAATTAAGAAGATTGCGATGTATGAAAGACAGGGGATATTCCTTGGTGAGGGTTTAGTTGTTACTTTTGAGTCAAAAAATCTACCTCTTAATTCAAAAATGGTAGATTGCACAATAAAACATTATTTAATTTGATGAAAAGAATATGGATTTTAGTGTGGTTTTTTTTTATAAAACCACAACGAAAATAATTTGATTTTCAAGAAAAACCCATAAATAAGGGAAAAGTTAAGTGGTTCCAATGTGGGAAAATGTGGAAATGAAAAGATGCACACATAAAATTTATGCAGGATGATAAAAATAGGCAAAAAATAGTAGCAAATAATTGACAATATGTACAAAAAACAATATAATTACAAATAATAATGCAAAAATATGCACAGGAAGGAAGTAGAAAGAACCATGAAGTATGAGAAGCCGATTTGGGAACTGATTGAACTAAAGACGGATGATATTGTGTGTACATCACCAGATCCAGGATTGGAAGAAGGCGATGACGATAACGATAATCCATGGGGCTAAACATAAAAGGAAGGAGAATTATATTATGAAAAAAGCATTAGCAACTTTGTTGGCATTTGCGATGATCGTGACCGGATTTTTATGCTTAAATCCAAATGCGAGTGAGGTTAAGGCGGCAACAACCACTTCAGAACATGGGACATTTAAAGCAGTTCCTATGACTGAATGGAAAGATGAAAATAAAGATGGAGTGCCAGAATACGGTGGGTACTTATTTGCGGGTTACTATAAGAATGAGGACTGCGCAAAAGCAAATAGAGCATCATCGAAAGAAAAGGCAACACATATGAAATTCGTAAGCGACGATATGCTGGACGTGAAAGCACAAGTTACGAATGGTACTGTGTCTGCATCAGATGTAGAAGCATACGAAGGAAAATATGTGATTCGTTTCGTTTCTTCTGTAGAAAGTTTGAATTATAAGAATATTGGTTTTGAACTTGAATATACAAATGACGAAGACGAAGTAGTAAAACTCAGAAATACAACTTCAAAAGTATTTAAGAGAATTGAATCTACAACAGGTGCGGCAAATGGAGAAATTGATGAATACTCATTCAGCCCGAAGGTTGTAGGTGAAGATTCGGAATACTTTATGACAGCGAAACTTCCTGTTGATGTAGAAGATAAAGCAGTTACATATAAGGTGAGAGCTTTCTGGACCACATTTGATGGAACAGAAGTTATGGGTAAAACAAGATGCGTGTCTGTAAACGATAGCAACAATGATATCGTGAACATGGTTGCAGAAGCAGGGGCTCAATTAGAAGTAGGTGCTGATTATACTGCCACATACGGACCAAATAAAGAAGGAACAGGCGCTGATGCTGTGAAAGTGGAAGTGCTTTCTTGTGATGCAGAAGGACATGCAAATATTAGAGTGACTTTGCCAGATGGAGCAACAGCTACAGGTCTTAAGTCTGCAACAAAATTTATCATTAAAGATGCAGAAGGAAATCAAGTAGCTACAGCTGTATATAGAAACTACTATACAGATAAAGCGGGTACTGCAGATACATCTTGGTGGGATGTAAATCCAACAGCAACAAGATTTGAAATTGCATCAGTTTCAGACCTTTATGGTTTGGCTAGTCTTGTAAATAATAACAAAGATCTTTTTGCTTCAGATGAAATTCATCTTGTTCGAAATGTAGAGATAAACGACGGTTTTGTAATTCGTCCATCAGAATCTGCTGATGGTGTTGCAGCATGGAAAGGAACAACGACTGCTTGGACCCCGATTGGTACTTCAGCTAATATGTTTAAAGGAACCTTTGATGGTGATAACAACACGATTAGTGGGTTGTATTATTCAAGTGCAGCTACAGACAATGCAGGTCTGTTTGCATACACAGGAGCAGGTGCAACGATTAAAAACTTCAAACTGATAGACAGTTATATGAAAGGTAAAGGCGGCGCTACTTCAGGACGCGTTGGTATTGTGGCTGAGGCAAAAGGCAACCTCACAATGGAGAATGTATATACCAATGCATATATAGAAGGTGCACGTGCAGCAGGATTTGTAGGAGCTGTTGCAGCAACAAACAGTATTATGACATTTAACAACTGTTGGTTTGATGGCGATGTGAAGGCTGATAGGCATGGCGCGGGTGGGTTTATTGGTGTTATAGGCGCAGCATTGGAAGCACGATTCAACAATTGCTTAAGCACGGGAACTGTTGTATGTGTGGACCGTGCAGGTGGATTTGTAGGATGGATAAGTAGCGTCAAGGCTAATGCAACAGACCAATGGGTGTTTAACAATTGTTTGAGCGTAGCAAATACAACAGGAGGTACAAACCTCGAAGGAGCATATATCGGTGGTACAACTGTGAGTGCTAGTGCTTGGACGATGAATAATTCGTATGGTGTAGGAGAAAAGTTAGTAGGTACGGCCAGCGGAACAACTCCAGATCCAGCAGAACATCTCAAGACCGAACAAGAACTGATCGATGCAGAGTTATCCACATTGTTCACATCGAATGCATGGGTAAAAGACGATCAAACGAATGGAACACCGATTCTTGCAAGTTTTGCAGAATGGTGGAAAGACAGACAATATAAAGCAGGTATAGATACAAGCTGGTATGATCCAGACCAAGAAGAGCCATATGTTATCACAACGGCTTCTCAATTAAATGGTTTGGCAGAACTTGCTAAGACAAACACATTTGAAAACAAGACAATCAAGCTTGGTGCAAACATTGTTTTGAATAAGGTAGACAGTACAATTGCTAAAAAATGGGCAAAAGGAACAGCTGTTGCTGAAAACATATGGACACCAATCGGTACTTCAACTAGCATGTTTAAGGGTACTTTTGATGGTGATGGCAAGACAATCAGTGGGTTGTACTATTCAAATACAGCTACAGAAAATGTAGGTCTGTTTGCAGAAACAGGAGCAAATGCAACGATTAAAAACTTCAAACTGGTAGACAGTTATATGAAAGGTAAAGCTGCTTCTCCGGGACGTATTGGTCTTGTAGGTAAGGCAAACGGCAGCATTACAATGGAGAATGTATATACCAATGCATATGTAGAAGGTGCACGTGCAGCAGGATTTGTAGGAGCTATTGCAGTAGCAGACAGTATTATGACATTTAATAACTGTTGGTTTGACGGTGAAGTGGTATCTACTACAAATCACACAGGTGGATTTGTTGGTGTTTTAGGCGCAAAATTGGAAGCTAAATTTAATAATTGTTTGAGCACTGGAGTAGTTGAAGGTAGCACCGACAGTAACAGTGGTGGATTTATCGGATGGATAAGTGCAGGTTGGTCTGGAGCAGCAGACAAATGGGTATTTAATAACTGTTTGAGCGTAGCGGATGTAACAGGAAGTACAACCTACACAGGAGCATATGTTGGTAATTTGGCTACAGTTGCAACCAGCTGGACTATGAATAATTCATATGGTGTAGGAACGAAGTTAGTAGGTAAGGCTAGTAGCGGAACAACTCCAGATGCAGCAGTATGTCTCAAGACAAGACAAGAACTGATTCATGCAGATGTAACGGAATTATTCCCACCGTTAGAAGGTGAAACAGTGAATGCATGGGTAAGTGATGGGGCTACAGGTTGGAATGATACAGACCGTGGTACACCGATTCTTGCAACATTTGCACCTTGGTGGATAGAGAATGTTGAACACGATGAACTTACTGTAGATTTGTCGTGGTATTATAATAGTGATAATGATAAAGAATTTACATTGTATGATGCAGGCGATCTCGGAGGATTGGCTTATATTGTAAACAATGGTATTGACACATTTGAAACAGATACAGTTAAATTAGGTGCAGATATAGAACTCAATAAAGTGAGTGAAAAGATTCTTGCATCATGGAAAGATAGTTCTGCATCGGGCAAACAATGGACACCAATCGGTACTTCATCTAGCATGTTTAAGGGTACCTTTGATGGTCAAGGCAAAACAATTAGTGGGTTGTATTATTCAAATACAGCTACAGAAAATGTAGGTCTGTTTGCAGAAACAGGAGCAAATGCAACGATTAAAAACTTTAAACTGGTAGACAGTTATATGAAAGGTAAAGCTGCTTCACCGGGACGTATTGGTCTTGTGGGTAAGGTGAATGGCACCATTACAATGGAGAACGTATATACCAACGCATATGTAGAAGGTGCACGTGCAGCAGGATTTGTAGGAGCTATTGCAGCAGCAAACAGTGTTATGACATTTAATAACTGTTGGTTTGACGGTGAAGTGGTATCTACTACAAATCACACAGGTGGATTTGTTGGTGTTCTAGGCGCAAAATTGGAAGCTAAATTCAATAACTGTTTAAGCACTGGAGTAGTTGAAGGTAGCACCAGCAGCAGTAACAGTGGTGGATTTATCGGATGGATAAGTGCAGGATGGTCTGGAGCAGCAGATAAATGGGTATTTAATAACTGTTTGAGCGTAGCGGATGTAACAGGAAAGTCAGGGGTAACAGGAGCATATATTGGTAATTTAGCTACAGTTGCAACCAGCTGGACTATGAATAATTCGTATGGTGTAGGAACGAAGTTGGTAGGTACGGCTAGTAGTGGAACAACTCCAGACACGGCAGTATGTCTCAAAACAAGAAACGAATTGATTTATGCCGATGAAACAACATTATTCCCACTATTAGAAGGTGAAACTGAGAATGCATGGGAAAGCGATGCTGTAAACGGTTGGAATGATACAGACCGTGGTACACCGATTCTTGCAAGCTTTGCAGGTTGGTGGAGAGAGAATATTAAACACGATGAATTTACTGTAGATTTGTCTTGGTATAATGATAATGATAAAGAGTTTACATTGTATGATACTAGCGATCTTGAAGGATTCGTTTATCTTGTAAACAATACAGATGAACAATTTGCAGGAAAAACAGTTAAATTAGGTGCAGATATAGAACTCAATGAAGTGAATGATGAGATTTTTGCATCATGGGAAGGTGTTACTGCATCAGGCAAACAATGGACACCGATCGGTACTTCTACTAAGTTGTTTGCAGGTACCTTCGATGGTCAAGGCAAAACAATTAGTGGGTTGTATTATTCGAGTACAAGTGTAAGAGAAGCAGGTTTGTTTGCATACACAGGAGAAAATGCAACGATTAAAAACTTCAAACTGGTAGACAGTTATATGAAAGGTGCAGACCTCGTTGGTATTGTAGCTAGAGCAAACGGCAACATTACAATTGAGGATGTATATACCAATGCATATGTAGAAGGTCCTCGTCCGGGAGGATTTGTAGGAGCGGTTACAGTAGAAGGAATGCGTGCGACATTTAATAGATGTTGGTTTGACGGTGAAGCGTCATCTAGTGGTAATTGTGCAGGCGGATTGATTAGTATTATCGGCGGAAAATTGGAAACACATTTCAACGATTGTTTGAGTACGGGAACAGTTAAATGCAGTATAGGTCGTGCAGGTGGATTTATTGGATGGATAAGTAGCGTTAAGGCTGGTGCAACAGACCAATGGGTATTTAATAACTGTTTGAGTGTGGCCAATGTAACATCAGGAGGCACAAATTTTGAAGGAGCATATATCGGTGGTACAACTGTGAGTGCTAGTGCTTGGACGATGAACAATTCATATGGTGTAGGAACGACGTTAGTAGGTACAGCTAGCGGAACAACTCCAAGTCCAGCAGTATATCTTAAGAGCAGACAAGAAGTTGTGGATGCAGGTATGTTGTTATTCCCAACATCAGAAGCTTGGGCAAATGATATTGGATGGAATAATATAGACCGTGGAACACCGATTCTTGCAAAATTTGCAACTTGGTGGTTAGAACGCAACCCAGCTGATAATCTTCAGGCAAGACCTGATATCTCATGGTATGATGCAGATAAAACGGAATTTACACTTACAACAGCTAATCAAATGTATGGTTTTGCGCAGCTTGCAAGAGTATATACATTTGAAAACCAAACAGTTAAACTTGGCGCAAATATCGTATTAAACGAAGTGGACGGTACAACGCTTCCTAAATGGCAGCAAGACCAAGCAGATGGAAGAAACTGGACACCGATTGGTACTGCAAGCTGTCCGTTCCAAGGAACATTTGATGGTGCAGGATATACAATTAGTGGACTCTTCCTTGAGACGACGACAGAAGGATCTGGTATGTTTGGAACAACCGGAGCAAAAGCTGTGATTTGCGATTTCAAATTAATTGACAGTTATATGGAAAGTACAGTAGGTCAGCTTGGTTTGATTGGTAATGGAACTTTCACTAAGATTGAGAAAGTATATACAGATGCTGTTATGTCTGCCGCAGATAATTACGTAGGTGGATTTATTGGTCTGGCAGTAGGTTCGGGCGATTACATGGTTATCAGTAATTGCTGGTTTGATGGAACAATTACACAAACTTATGATGTCGAAAACAAAATAGGCATCAATGGTGGTGTGAGTGGATTTATTGGTAATACCGGTCAATCGTCAGATGATAATAAATATAGACCTAAATTTACAATTCAGGATTGCTTGAATACCGGTAGTCAATCTGGTTACAATCGTGTCGGAGGCTTTATTGGATGGCATGCATATGGAGATAAAACTGAAGGTGTAATGTCTACAACGGAAAACTGCTTGATGGTTGGAAGTGCAGCGTCAGACAATGCTAGCGCAAAAGTAAGTATGTTTATTGGTGATATGAATACATCAGGAAAAATGACAATCACAAATTCTTACACTACGGGAGATGTGGTTGCACAAGGAAGTAGCATTGCTAATCTTACTTATGATGCGGCATCTATGGTTAAGGGAAGACAAGACCTTTACATGACAGATGTTAATACCTTATTCACATCAGGCAAGTGGGTAAAAGATGAAGGTTACAACGATACAAATCGTGGTACACCAATCCTTGCAGACTTTGCAGAATGGTGGCTTGGAAGACAAGATGATAGCGCTCTTGATGAAATAACCCCGAATACTGCATGGTATACTGGGGATGAACCGGTTATTGCCAGCAAAGGAGATTTATTAGGTTTCTTATCCTTAGCTAAGCAAGGGGAAACTTTTGAAGGAAAAACAATTAAATTAGGTAAAAATATTACATTAAACGCAGGATGGGAAGCAGGCGCAAAAGCGCCTACTTACCAGTGGACACCAGTGACATTTAAAGGCAACTTCAATGGACTAGGTCATTCCATTTCTGGTATTTATGTAAAATCAAGCGATAATAATGTTGGATTCTTTGGACAAACAGCAGCTGGAAGTACTATTAGTAACTTCAGACTTCTTAACAGCTATATTGAACAAACTAGTACCAGCCAATATTACCATTATGCAGGTTCTATTGTCGGATTAGCACTTGGTAATATTAACAATGTCTATAGTAATGCGACTGTAGTAAGTAGAACTAATAATATAGGTGGTATTATAGGAAAAGTGGCACCTGCTGATGAAAATGTAGGTGGCGTGATTACAATTAGTAATTGTTGGTTTGATGGAAGTATTGAACAGGCTGAAAACCGTGGTCAAACAGGTGGTATCGTTGGTGTACAATCAAATGGAAAGTTGTGTTTTGAAAATGTTTTGTATACGGGACATATCAAAGGAAGCCATACTGGTAATGCATACGTGGGTGGAATCCTTGGACTGGTTAGTCAAGGCGCTGTGGGAACAGAACTTGAATCAGTTGTTTCGGCTGGAACATTTAATATTGCAAATGCCACAACAATGGTTGGTTCTGTTGTTGGATACTTCAACAGTGGAACAGAAACGCAGTCGGCAGATTATATTTTGAGCAATGTATTTACAAACAGAGGTTGGGGAACACCTGTCACCTGGGGTGGCGGAAATGGAACTTTAACAGGTAAGGTTGTTCAAACATCAAATGAGGATCGTTTACTTGGTTATATTCCACAAACCATTGCAGGTATGGATTCAGCACAGCAATTAGATTTCACAACAAATAAGACTTGGACAATGAGAACAAATGATGTTCCAGTTCCAACAGAACTTATCGATGTTGTAAGTGCAAATGCTTCAAATACACTTGTGAATGCCGAAAACGTTACAGCAGACAAATTGACAAGTGCATTGGGATTAGGCACTCTTGGAAAGAGTTTCACTGATGCAGTAGCAGAGGGTGCTGGTGACTATGTGATTACGACATCTGGTGATGAAACATTATATACAACATATTTGTCAAAACTTGACGAACTTGATTTTGACCTGTTTGTTAATAATGACGATACAACGATGAGTGCTGATGGTATCCTCAGTGCTACATATGTTAAGGGTGGAGATGCTGATCCAGCAACAGCTCAATGGGCAATCACTGTAACATATGTTGCAAATACATCAGAAATCTTTGTTGTTATCAATGGAGATGCAGAGTCAGTGGCAAGCACGCTGAAAGCTCCTGCAACAACAGAGGGAGATAATGCGATTTCCCTTAGTATGGTAGAGGATATTGAAGGTGTTAGTATTACAGGTAACTGTTTCGTATTCCAATTACCAAATGGACACTTTATTATCAATGATGGTAACACCAATGGTGGAAGCGGAAAGATTTTGAAAGCTTACTTAGAATCACAAGTAGAAGAAGGGGCCCCAATCATTATTGATGCATGGACCTTGACTCACTTCCATAATGACCATGGCGGTGCGTTGATGGATATGGTTAGTGATGCTACTCTTTTAAAGAATGTATATGTAGATGCTCTATATGTAAACGAAGCAAGTATGTATGCACAAACTAGATTCACAGAAGGTGGATCAATGTATACACATACGCAAAAAATTCTTGAAGGTGCAAGAAGATTACAACGTTCTGCAACAGATCCGTCTAGTCCGGTAGTATATCAAGTTCATATGGGACAAAGATATTATTTTAATGGTATTACAATGGATATCGTAAATACTCCTGATCAAATAGCAGATAATGACTGGGGAGGAGGAGGCACATCAAAACCAACAAATGTGCCAGACCCATCTAATTCATCATCTATCAACTTCGTATTCACTATACATGACAATGATGATAATGATGATAATAACAAGAAAGTGCTTCTTGGAGGAGATACTACGGCGGTTAATATGAGATATATTATGGGCGCGTATGGAACAGATAATAGTACACTTGCTAATATTAATGTGTTCGCAGCATATCATCATGGAAAGAATGTTATGAATACATATAAACCAACACATATTACAGTTGACGGAGTTTCTAGGGTGCATATTTCGGCTACAGGTAATAATGATTGGGCAGATTACTTGCTTAAGAATAATGGTGGCAAGTTTGATGTTATGTTATTCCCACACCATAAGAGATATTCAGCAACTTTGGACCCAAGTAAGGCATGTGATAATAGTAGCGGATGTGCAGGAAAACCTATTGGTGACGATGGTACTGATACATACCCATATAATATTAGAACATGTAATGAGTACTATGCTACTAAATCCGAAGTGCACTTCACAACAGGATATGATGATAAGGTAAGTGCAGACGATGCAAATGCTCACGGAACAGTGAAGATTACATTCAATGCAAATGATACAATCTCTTGGATTGCATATGAAAGTTTACATAGCCAAGAACCAGAAAGCTATGAAATGAAAGTATATCAAACTTCAGAAAGCAATTAAGTTGTTCTTCAGAATAGTGAAAAGTAATTACAATAGGTACTATTTAAAAGTATATTATTGGAGCGGAAAGAAATTTCCGCTCCCTTTTTTGGCTCTAAGTCAATAGTTGGGGTGGGAATTTAACGGAAACTAAAATTTTATAAAAAGTTAATTGATTTCGAAGTCACTTTATTCTAAAATAGAATTCTCCCACAAAATCTTTTGTGGGAGAATTCTATTTTTTCTGGCGAGTCAGCCGAATATTTCAACTGAGGAAATTTAAAATGAAGGAGCGTGGTGCGTATGGATGTTAATACTTCGAAAAACATTGATATTCCTAACGAGACTATGATATACTAGAGGTGGTAAAATAATTGAAGGATTTAACAAGCGTACAAAAGGTTGTAGAAGAACTAAATATTATTGACGATACGTTGTTTCAAAAGATGGCGGAAGATACTGATTTTTGTGAAGAGTTGATATCAACGATTTTAGGAGAAAAAGTAATGGTGAAGGAAGTTACTCCGCAAAATAGTATTAAAAATCTGCAGGGGCGTTCAGTAGTGCTAGATGCATTGTGTGTTTTAGATAACGAAAAGGAATGTTGCGTGGAAGTACAGAAAGCGGACGATGATGACCATCAAAGACGAGTGCGTTATAATGCATCATGTGTAACGGCAAATATTACAGAACCAGGAGCAAAGTTTAAAAAAGTTCCCAATGTGTGTGCTATATACATAACCAAGTCTGATATTTTTCAAGGTGGAAAGACGGTCTATCATATTGATCGTGTTGTAAGAGAAACGGGCAGGGTTGTAGACAATGGCATGCAAGAAATTTATGTAAATACAAAGATTGATGATGGCACGAGTGTTGCAGAGTTGATGCATATTTTCACAGTGAAAGATGCATATGATTTTGATAAATTTCCAAAAGTATCAAGGCGAAAGAAGCAATTTAAAGAAAGTGAAGGAGAACAGGGCGAAATGTGTGAATTGGTAGAAAATTATGCGAAACAGTGTGCAGAAAAGGCAGCAAAGAAAGCAGCGGAGGAAGCTGCAAAGGAAGCTGCAAAGGACAATGCAAGAGGATTATTCGAAAATGGGGTTAGTTATGAAGTGGTAAGAGCGTCCATAACTTTATTGAGTGATGAGGAATTGCAAGAGATTTATAACGAAAGAGAGAGTCTGTGTGTATAAGAAAATATCGAAAGCGAAGATATCCGGGCATATATGTTTGAATTTTCTCATAAACTAGAAAAAACGTGGACAAGAGAGTTTTTTATAAATGAAATTCAAAAGAATCTGGATTTGTATTGGGATAATTGGCGTAGCGATATTTGTTGTCGTTTCGACTCATACATTACTTACATATAAACGAAACGAGCAACTTGAATTGGAATCTCAACTTCCTTATGGTAACTACTTGCCGGATGCGGAAAATCCATTGATACGGGTGGTTCTTAAAACCAATGGATTCAAGGGAATTGCGCATTGCGAAGTGCAGTTAAAAGCAGAGGGAGGTCTCTACGTTGATGAGGGAGAAAATGTTGAAACTATAAAGATAACTCCGGACGATGAGAGATTTTCGAATGGGAGCATTCGGATATTGCCCCAAATTGAGGGGGAACGTATTACAGTCACATCCTTAACCCGTGGCTGCGGAAAACCTTCCTATCGTGGGATTATGGAGCTTTATTCCACCGCAGAAGGAATCATAATCGTCAATGAAGTGCCGCTGGAAGAATACCTCTACGGCGTAGTGCCAAGCGAGATGCCCGCATCTTACCATATGGAAGCGCTCAAGTGTCAAGCGGTTTGCGCGAGAAGTTATGCCTATTGTCAGATGCTAAATTTTGCATATCCGAACTATAAGGCCCATGTGGATGACAGTGTATCGTTTCAGGTGTATGGGAATTCTGGCGAAAAAGAATCTACGACAAAGGCTGTGCAAGACACGGCGGGAAAGAAATTAACGTTTCAGGGACAAGTGGTAAAGACCTACTATTATTCCACATCCTGTGGTCATTCGACGGATATCAGAGCTTGGGGAAGTACCATAACGGAAGATAAGAAATATTTAAAAGGCGTACCAATCTGCGATGAAAAGAGAAATGCATACGAAGAAAAGTTGCCTTGGTATCGGTGGAAAGCGACTATACAACAAGAAGTTTTGCAAGGACTCTTAGAAAATTATACAGGACAGAAACTGGGTAAACTACAAGAGGTCACTGTGACAAAACGCGGAGCGGGAGATGTGGCTCTAGAGTTGACTGTGAAGGGGAGCCAAAACAGCGCCACAATTAAAACAGAAAATAAGATTCGCACAGCTCTCGGCGGAACGGGTTATAACATTGAAAAACAGGACGGATCTATCGTCAAAAGTACCAAATTGTTGCCAAGCGCCTTTTTTACCATTGCAAAAAGTGGAGAAAATTATATAATTGAAGGAGGAGGGTATGGTCATGGAATTGGTATGAGCCAAAATGGTGCCAATGAGATGGCTAAGACCGGAAAAACATATCGAGACATCCTACAGTTTTTCTATCAGGGTGCAAAGGTGAAATAGTATGAAAAAATTATGGGATAAAATGTGGCGTATTATTGAAAAAATAATGAAAGACCATGTCAGTGCGTATGCTACGCAGGCGGCCTTTTTTATGATGCTTTCTATGGTGCCGATTATTATGCTTTTAATGGCATTGATTCAGTATACACCTGTCACGCAAGGAAACATCATTTCCATTATTCACGAAATACTGCCAACAACCATTCAGGGGGCAATTATATCCATAGTAAATGAGGCGTATAAGCAGACGGGAACCACGATTTCTGTATCTATTCTTGTGGCGATTTGGTCTGCAGGACGAGGGATGCTTGCTATGGCAAATGGATTAAATAGTGTACGTGGATATCAAGAAACAAGAAATTATTTCTTCTTGCGACTTCGGGCAGCGGTCTATACCTTAGCGTTTTTGGTGTCGATGATTTTAACCTTGGTATTACTTGGTTTTGGCAATAGTATTAGTCTGTTGGTAAATCAATATATACCAGTAATCCAATATGTGACCGACTTCATCATTGAAATACGTATTGTGGTGGTTATGATTCTGTTGATTGTAATGATGCTATTCATTTACCGGTTCCTACCAAGCAAGAGCGGTAAGTTCATCAATCAATTACCAGGAGCTGTGTTTACATCCGTTGGATGGGCGGGCGCATCATTTTTAATCTCGATTTATATGGATATTTTCAAAGGATTTTCCAACGTGTATGGAAGCTTGACAACCATTGTGCTGATTATGTTATGGCTCTATTTTTGTATGTATGTTATGCTACTTGGTGCGGAAATCAATCATTTACTAGAACTGCGACTTGACAAGACGAAAGTTAGTGAGTAAAATATAAAAAGTATTTTGAATAAACAAAGGCAATGAATGTGTTAAGTAGAGCACTATTTTCTAACAGAGAGAGGGAATCACTGGCTGGAAGTTCCCTTTAGTTCAGATAGGAATCGAATTTCCCACAGGAGCCGTATCTTTGAAATGAAGTAGGAGATAACGTATGCTGCACGTTACGCAGTCCGAGTGCCTATGATATCATAGGAATTAGGGTGGTACCGCGATATTCCTCGTCCCTTTTTGGGGGACGAGGTTTTTTGTTTCATAAGAAACTTTGGAAACAAGTATAAAGGAGAAATGAAAATGAGTATGGAAACAATCAAAACAGAATGCCAAGCAGAATTAGCATTAGTTGAAAATGCAGAACAATTGTCAGCGTTCTGGGCAAAATACCTTGGAAAAGGTGGAGAAGTTCAAAAGCTTATGAGTGGCATTAAAAATGTGCCAAACGAAGAAAAGAAAGCATATGGACAAGCAGTCAACGAAGTAAAAGTATGGGTGCAAAGCCTCTATGATGAAAAGAAAGAAGAGATTGATAAGAAAGCGATGATGGCTCGTTATGAGGCAGAAGTTGTGGATGTGACACTTCCGGTGAAAGAAGTGGCAGCAGGAAATCTTCATCCGCTTACTTGTATTAAAAATGAGATTATTGATGTGTTTGTGGGAATGGGATTTGATGTATTTGAAGGTCCTGAAATCGAAGATGATGACCACAACTTTACACGTCTTAATGTATTAAAAGACCATCCTTCAAGAGATATGCAAGATACATTCTGGTTGACGGATGATTTGCTTCTTCGTACGCATACATCACCAGGACAAATTCGTGTGATGGATGAACAAAAGCCACCAATCAAAGTATTAGTACCAGGAAAGGTGTTCCGTTCAGACAGTGATGCGACACACTCTCCAATGTTTAGCCAGATGGAAGGTTTGGTTGTAGATAAGCACATTACACTTTGTGACTTGCAAGGGATGTTAGATCAATTTGTAAAAGCATTGTTCTCAGATGAGGCAAAGACACGTCTTCGTCCATCATACTTCCCATTTACAGAGCCATCTGTAGAAGTCGATGTTACTTGCTTTAAGTGTGGAGGAGAAGGATGTTCACTCTGTAAAGGAACCGGTTGGATCGAAGTATTAGGTGGCGGCGTTGTCAACAACAAAGTTTTGGAAAACTGCGGAATTGATTCATCAAAATATTCTGGACTTGCGTTTGGTATCGGTATTGAGCGTATTGCAATGCTCAAGTATGGTATCAATCATATGGGCAAGTTGTTTGAAAATGACATTGAATTCTTAAAACAGTTTAAAGCGTAAGTCGGAGGGTATTATGAAAGTATTATATAGTTGGTTAAAAGATTATGTAGATATTGACCTTCAGCCAAAAGAACTAGAGACAAAATTGTTTTCTGCAGGTTTCGAGGTGGAAGGAATCGAATATCTTGGTGAAAATTTAGATAAAGTAGTGGTTGGTCAAATCACTGCTATGGAGCACTATGAAGGAACACATTTGCAAATCTGTCACGTGGATTGTGGGGAACAAGGTCATGACCATCTGATTTTGACAGGTGCAGACAATGTGTTTGTTGGTGCAAAAGTTCCAGCTGCATTGGTTGGCGCAAAACTTCCATGTGGACTTGATATTCAGCCAAGAAAAATGGTGGATATGATGTCTTATGGTATGCTTTGTTCTGGAGAAGAAATGTGCCTTGATGCAAACTGGTATCCAGGAGCAGATGTGAATGGAATTATGATTCTTTCTGAGGATGCACCTCTTGGTATGGAAATGAGAGATTATTTAGAATTAGATGATTATCTCTTTGATATTTCAATTACAGCTAACCGCCCAGACTGTCAGTCGGTTATCGGTATTGCAAGAGAAGTAGCAGCATTTTTAAATCAACCATTTAAGGCACCAGATTACAGCTACACAGAAGATGGAACTGTAAATGAGAATATCAGTATTGAAGTTTTGGACAAAGAAACTTGTCCAAGATATTTAGGACATTACATTTACGATGTGAAACAAGTGGAAACACCACTTTGGATGAAGAGAAGATTGATTGCGGTAGGACATAATGCAATCAATGTAATGGTAGATATTACAAACTATGTGCTTGTAGAAATCGGTCAACCAATGCATGCATTTGACCTTGCAACATTGGCAGGTTCTTCGATTGTAGTTCGCCGTGCAAATGAGGGCGAAACTCTTGTGACATTGGATGAAAAGGAACGTGTACTTACAAGCAACAACTTGCTCATCTGTGACAAGGAAAAGGCAGTAGGACTTGCAGGTGTTATGGGTGGATTAAATAGCGAGATTACCGAGAATACCAAGGAAGTTGTGTTTGAATCAGCGAAGTTCTTGAAAGACAGTGTGCGTAAGACATCCAGAGCACTTGGCCTTCGTTCAGATGCTGCAGCAAGATTTGAAAAGGGTATTGATGAATACACTGTTGAATGTGGTATGTCAAGAGCGCTTAACTTAACACAATCTTTGGGTGTGGCAAAAATCAGCTCGACACACTTTGACATTACAGGTGGCGCATCTACAGAAAAACGTGTGATTACAGTGACTGTGGAGCAAGTAAATAATGTACTTGGTATTGAAGTGCCAGCGGAAGAGATGGTAAAAATTCTCTTAGCTCTTCAATTTGATGTAGAATTAAATGATGGCGTTCTTACACTTGCAATTCCAAGATACCGTGATGATATTGAGGGATACCAAGATATTGCAGAAGAAGTAATCCGTGAATATGGATACGATAAAGTTATCCCTACATTCTTAGATGATGCGAAAGTTACCAATGGTGGTCTTAATAGATACCAATCAAAAGAATTGGCTGTAAAAGAATATTTGTGTTCGCAAGGATACTATGAAGTGCAGACAATCGCAATGACTGCAAAAACGGATTTTGATCAATTCTTGATCCCAACAGATGCGAAAGAAAGACAAGTGGTAGAACTTTTAAATCCAATCACAGAGAACCTTAGCATTATGAGAACAATCATGGCACCATCTATGGTAAAAGTGATTGAAAATAATATTAAGAATGGCAATGAAGCAATGCGTTTCTTTGAAATGGCAAACATTTATCTTCCAAAAGCATTGCCACTTACAGAGCCACCAGTGGAGCAAAAGATTCTTTGTCTTGGAACTTGTGGAGCAGACGAAGATTTCTTCGCGATGAAAGAAACATTAGAAAACTTTGCTTGCTACAATGATTTGGCATTCTCATATAAGAGAGGGGAAGTTCCATACTTGCATCCAGGAAGAACAGCAGAAGTTTACTGCAAGGGCGAGAAGATTGGACATTTCGGACAGCTCCGCTATGAAGTAGTAGATGGTATGAATATCGCGGGTGGAAAGAAAGCAGATACAAAGATTTTCGTGGCAGAACTTAATTATAGCTTGCTTGCGGATTTATTTAAGACTGCAATCAAATACGTTCCAGAAAGTGGATTCAAAGGCAACAGTCGTGACATTTCGATGTTGATTGATAAAAAAGTAGAATGTGGAACAACCATTGATGCAATCAAAGCGTGTGATGAACTCATTCAAAAGGTAACTCTTTTTGATATCTTTGAAAGTGAAAAGCTTGGAGCAGATAAGAAGAGTATGGCATTTAACATTCAGTTGGCATCGAATACACAGGATGTAACAGATGAAATGACCGATGCAGTGATCGAAAAAGTTGTGAAAGCTTTGAGTGAACAATTTGGCGCACAAATGAGAGGTTAACAGGAAAAAAGTGGAACTGTCGAAAGTTCCACTTTTTTGTTATGATTATTTTGATAATTGTGTTATAATGAGAAAAACAGATTTGAAACGGATGAGAAATATGAGAAAAGAAGACTTTTATTTTGACCTTCCGGAGGAACTGATAGCCCAAGATCCCTTAGAGGATCGTTCGGGCTCAAGGCTTCTGGTATTAGATAAAGAGACAGGACAGACAGAACATCGCATTTTCAAGGATGTGATAGATTTTTTAGAACCAGGTGACTGTCTTGTAATTAATGAGACGAAGGTTATCCCAGCCAGACTTTTTGGGGCAAAAGTAGGGACCGATGCTAAGATTGAGGTTTTACTTTTGAAGCGAGGAGAGAATGACACTTGGGAGACACTAGTCAGACCTGGGAAAAAGGCACGTGTAGGTACGAAGATTAGCTTTGGAGATGGCCTAATGATTGGGGAAGTAGTTGATGTTGTGGAAGAAGGGAATCGATTGATTCGATTTTCTTATGAAGGCATTTTTGAAGAAATTTTAGACCAGCTTGGTCAGATGCCACTGCCGCCATACATCACACATCAATTGGAAGACAAGAATCGTTATCAGACGGTGTATGCTAAGAATTCTGGTTCAGCAGCAGCGCCGACAGCAGGGCTTCATTTTACACCGGAACTGTTGAAACAGATTGAAGAAAAAGGTATAGATATTGCAAGAGTGACTTTACATGTGGGGCTTGGTACATTCCGCCCAGTGAAAGTGGACAATATTTTGGAACACCATATGCACCCAGAATTTTATCAAATCAGTGCTGAGGCGGCAGATAAAATCAATGGTGCAAAAGAACGAGGAAAACGAGTTATCTGTGTGGGAACCACGAGTTGCCGTACTGTGGAATCAGCAGCAGATGAGAATGGACGTTTACGCGAAACGAGTGGCTGGACAGAGATTTTTATTTATCCGGGATATCAGTTTAAGGTGCTTGATTCCTTGATTACGAATTTCCATTTGCCAGAATCTACACTAGTGATGCTAGTTTCCGCATTGGCAGGAAGAGAGCAAGTACTTGCAGCATATGCAGAGGCCGTGGAAGAAAGATATCGCTTCTTTTCATTTGGCGATGCAATGATTATTAAGTAGTAAGATACAGAAGGAGAAGTTATGAAAAAGCAAAAGAGTATGGGGTTGTTAGAACGCAAAAGAATTGACCGTGCACAGCGAAGACGCAAGAAACGTATACAGATGACCATCGGTGCTATCTGCACAGTGGCATTTGTGTTGGTTGTAGGGCTTGTGTGGAAGCCATGGAAGTATATTCCAACTGGAACAAAAGTAGAGACGGGCGAAAATAAAGACAAGAAGTCTAAGAAGGAAATTCGTCAAGGGATTATTGACGAGGCAAAACGCTTGGAACTTTCTTATGCATACGATGAAGCGATTGAGCATTTAAAGACTGTAGATAAGTACGAAAAAGACGAAGAAGTCTTGGCGATGATTGAGGCAATTAAAGAGACGAAAGCAGACTGTGTACCTGTAAAATTGGAAGAGGTAACACATATTTTCTATCACTCTTTGGTTGTGGATGAAGAGAGAGCGTTTGGGGACGAGTCTGACCCGCAGACCGCAGGGAATCTTCAATGGATGACCACTGTGGATGAGTTTAATGCGATTACGAAGGAAATGTATGACCGAGGCTTTGTTATGGTTAGTATTCATGACTTATATGATGTGACCACAGATGAGAATGGCAAAGAAGTATGGAAACCAGCTGAGATTCTGTTGCCAAAAGGGAAAAAAGCATTTGTACTTTCTCTTGATGACTTGAGTTATTATCATTCCTATGAAGGATATGGATATGCCAATCGATTGATTATCAATGATGAAGGTAAAGTAGTAAATGAGTACATTGATGCAGATGGCAAGATGCAAATTGGCGCATATGATTGTGTGCCACTTATGGATGCTTTTGTTGAAAAATATCCAGATGCATCTTATAAAGGTGCGAAGGGAATTATCGCTTTGACAGGTTATAATGGTGTGCTTGGATATCGTACAGATGTAACTTATGATTATTCACACCAAGATTGTGACAGACATCAAAAGAAATGGATGGATGCACATCCTGACTTTAATTTAGAAAATGAGAGAAAAGAAGCTAAAAAAGTAGCCGATGCTATGAAGGCAAATGGTTGGGAATTTGCAAGTCATACATGGGGACATATGCGAGTGGGAGATAGAAGTCTTGCCAGCATTAAGGTGGATAGCCAAAAATGGAAAGACAACGTGGAGCCAATCGTAGGTGCAGTAGATACGATTATCTTTGCGCATGGACAAGATTTACATCCAAGAGTTGGCGCATACCCTTCTTCGAATGAAAAGTATCAATACTTAAGAAGTATGGGATTCCGCATTTTCTGTAACGTGGATTCTACACAGTACCAGACGTTCTTAGGAGAAGATTATATGAGACAAGGAAGACGTAATCTGGATGGATACCGTATTTATAAAAATGCGATTGGTGCGCAAAATAATGTATCTGATTTATTTGATGCAGGTAAGATTTTAGACCCAGAGAGGCCACCAGTACCAGATTTGTAAAAAACAAGGAGTTTTTTGAATGAATTCAAAAATGAAATTATTTCAAAAATTACATTGGTTATCATTGATGATAGGAGCAGGCAGCATTTTGCTGCCTATCTTCTTTTGGAGACAGATACCAGAAGAAATCCCTATGCACTATAATGCAGTTGGCGTAGTTGACCGTTGGGACAGTAAATCGGCTTTGATTTTGCTGTTTTTTGTGATTGCATTTTTGATGGGAATGATGAGTATCACTGTCTATGTGATTAAGAGTAATATGCTATCCAAATACACGAATAGTGAAGATGTGTCAGTGATGCAGATTGCATACCCGATGGTGATTTTGATGAATATAGTTTTACAAGTTGTTTTTGCATATATCACCTTTTGCTCGGTTACTTGCAGACCATTGGGGAAATGGTTTTTGCCAATCGCAGTTGTGCTTACGTTTCTTCCGCTAGGGATATTGGTAGTTGCCAGTTTGCGTAGCCAGGCGGAGAACAAGACTGCGATTCGACAGTATCAGATGCGAGAAAAAGAAGAGAAAGATGCGGCGGTGTATCGCTCTGCTGTAGACTGGTGGCTTGGAATTATGTTGGGTGGGAGTGTGTTGTACCCAATCTATCTTATGATCGCCGAAATTATTAATGAACATAGAGTGCACTGGTCGATTGTGGTAACGGCGTTATTTTTGCCTATGCTCATTGTACCCTTATTCTTTATACGCTATGTATTTTATTCGAACCATCTCTTGGTATCGATGGGAATCTATGGGCGTGTCCGCATTAAATATGCAGATATTGTAGAGGTGAAGAAAACCAATAACCCATTGTCTTCAGCGGCATTATCGCTTCGAAGAATTCAGATTGATTATGTGGAGAATGGTGTGCATAGAATGGTATTAATTTCACCAGTCAAAAGAAATGAGTTTATGGAAAAAATAAATGGATTTCGAGAAAAATATTAAAGGGACTGCTTGGCAGTCCCTTTTTGTGATTAGTCTTCAATCATATCTTCGAATTCTTGTTCATCTAACCATTCATCAAATGCATCAGCAGCAGCTTCGTATTCGTCGTCGCTTTCGATGTTTTCCAATGTTGGTTCTCCGTCTTCTGTTTCTACATAGCGATAGATGTATACTTCGCCGTCTTCGTTTTCGCCTTCAGCATCCAATGGGAGTAAAGCGATGTATTCTTTGTCATCTACTGGATAGATTGTAAGAACTGCACATTCTACAACTTCATCATTGTCAAGAGTTAATGTTACAGTAACTTCTTCGTTGCATCCACAATTGCAATCGTGATCGTGTGTATGTTCGCTCATAATTCGTCTCCTTTAAAGTTAAATTTTTTGACAATTTCACTTTAACAGAAGAAGAAAAGAATTGCAAGGATAGAATGGGAATGATAATATGAAATGGTGAAAAGAGGGATAGAAAATGAAAGCATGGAAGCATTTTTGCACAATTACATATCATAAATACTTGGTGGCAAAGGGATGTTTTGCAGTTGGACTTTATAAGCAAGGTCTTATGCATGATTTATCAAAGTATAGCTGGGTGGAATTCCGCGTGGGAGCAAAGTATTATCAAGGAACAAGAAGCCCGAATAATGCAGAGAGAGAAGAGCACGGCTATTCATTGGCTTGGCTCCATCATAAGGGGCGCAACAAGCATCATTATGAATATTGGTTAGATTATGGTTTTCCACCGGATCGCAGAATTACTGGTATGAATATGCCTAAAAAATATGTGGTGGAAATGTTTATGGACCGCATCGCAGCTTGCAAGGTGTATATGAAACAAAGCGGATATCACGATGCTGCACCGTGGGAATATTATGCAAGAAGCAAATCGATTCTTTTGATGCACGATGAGACAAGGGCTCTTTTGGAAGAGATGCTGATGATGTTGGCAGAAAAAGGAGAGAAAGAAACATTTGCTTATGTGAAAAAAGAAATTTTAAAGAAGAAATAGAAAATCGTGCCAGTTAGACTTGGCACGATTTTGTTATGAAAGATTATACAGGATATACAAGACGTTCAGTGGTTGTATCTGTTAAAACTTCTTCTAAATATTTTTTAGCAAGGTATTTTGCCATAGGTAGATTCATATCCAAGTAGTTGCCACAGTCTTTTGGAGCGGCACCAGGAATCGCGCCTTCAAAATCAGCAATAAAAGCGTACATTTCTTTCAACAATTCTACGATATCTTTTGAATCATAATCTCCAGCGAGTAATAGATAGAATCCTGTGCGACATCCCATAGGACCAAAGTAGATGATTTTTGGACCAAATGTTTTATGGTTTCGAAGAAATGTTGCTGCTAAGTGTTCAATGGCATGCATTTCGCCAGTGTTCATTACTGGTTCTTCGTTAGGGCTTGTCATACGAATATCGAAGGTGGTAATTGTCTCTGCTCCTATTGGGTCTTTTCTAGAAACGTACACACCGGGTTGTAATTTAATATGGTCGATTGTAAAACTTGTTATTTTTTCCATTTTTCTTCCTCCGTTTTAGATAAATTTATTATAATGATTTCTTTTAAGGAAAACAAGTGGTATACTAAGAAAGTATACGGAGGTAGGATGAATGAGACTATATATGATGCGGCACGGCGAGACCGATTGGAATACAAGACATTTGTGGCAGGGAAAGACGGATATTCCCTTGAATGCCAATGGAAGATATGTAGCGGAATTGACAAGAGAAGGGATGAAAGATATTCATCTTGACCTTGCTTTTTGTAGTCCACTTTGTAGAGCAAAGGAAACGGCTGAGATTGTACTTCACGGACGTAACATTCCGTTGATAGTAGACGAAAGAATTATCGAGATGGGATTTGGCCCTTTGGAAGGAAAAGATATGCGTGATGTGACGGACGAGACCAGAATCTTTTTTGAACATCCAGAACAGTATGTGGTTCCAGAGGGTGCAGAAGGATTTGATGAAGTGCTTGAAAGAGAGAAATCTTTCTTGGATGAGTTGATTGAAAATCCGGAATACCAAGATTATAATATTTTGATTGCAACGCATGGTGCAGCTCTTAGAGGCTTAATGGCTGTGCTTGAAGACAAACCAACCGAAAGATATTGGGAAGGTGGAGTGCATAAGAACTGCGGAATGACCATTGTCGATATTTGTGATGGAGAAGTTAAGATTTTGCAGGAAGCAATTGTTTTATACGACGAAAAGGACTTGAAAACGTTCACAGGATAGTGGTAAACTAGACAAGGAATTTATTTGGAGGAATGAAAGATGATTAATGATAAAAAAGTGTTATTCAGTGGAATGCAAGCAACGGGTAATTTAACATTGGGGAATTATTTGGGTGCATTAAAGAACTGGATTACTTTAAGTGATGAATACGAATGCTTTTATAGTGTGGTAGATATGCACTCCATTACAGTGCGCCAGGACCCGGCTACACTTCGTAAGAGAGCACGTGCATTATTGACATTATATATTGCGGCTGGCTTAGATCCTGAGAAGAGTTGTATTTATTATCAGTCACATGTATCAGGACACGCAGAACTTGCTTGGATTTTGAATTGCTATACTTATATGGGCGAACTGAACCGTATGACGCAGTTCAAAGATAAGTCGGCTAAACACGCAGACAATATTAATGCGGGATTATTTACATATCCAGTATTGATGGCGGCAGACATTTTATTATTCCAGGCAGATGTGGTTCCCGTAGGAATTGATCAGATGCAACACTTGGAATTGACAAGAGATATTGCACAACGTTTCAATGGTATCTACGGAGATGTGTTTACAGTTCCAGAACCATACATTGGAAAAATTGGTGCAAAGATTATGAGTCTTCAAGATCCTACGAAGAAGATGTCAAAGTCGGATGAGAATCCAAATGCAAGTATTTATTTAATGGATGATCCAGATACGATTATCCGTAAATGTAAGCGTGCGGTGACGGATTCAGAGGCACAGATTCTTTACAGAGACGAGCAACCAGGCGTGAAGAACTTGATTGATATTTACAGTGCTTGTACAAATAAGTTGCCACAGGATGTTGTGAAGGAGTTTGAAGGCAAAGGATATGGAGACTTCAAGATGGCAGTCGGAGAAGCCGTAGTATCTGTTTTAAAACCACTTCAAGATGAGGTTGCCAGATTAGAAAAGGATAAAGCATATATTGATGGCATTATTAAGAATAATGCAGAGAAAGCAAACTACTATGCGCTTAAGACTTTACGCAAAGTACAGAAAAAGGTTGGCTTTCCAGAAAGAATTCGATAATAGGTGATAGAGAATGAAAATGATAGCGACAGACAAAGCGCCAAAAGCGCTTGGACCATATTCGCAAGGGTGCGTTCATAAAGGGATGCTATATTCTGCTGGACAGATTGCCATTAACCCGATAACTAACGCCATAGAAGCAACGGATATTGCGGAGCAGACAGAGCAAGTATGTCAGAATCTCGGCGCTGTATTAGAAGCGGCAGGAACTGATTTTGACCATGTGGTTAAGACGACTTGCTTTTTGGCTGATATGGAAGATTTTGCGGCATTCAATGAGGTGTATGCAAAGTATTTCGTGTCGAAACCTGCTAGAAGTTGTGTGGCAGTTAAGACGTTGCCAAAAAATGTCCTTTGTGAAGTGGAATTAATTGCAGTAGTAGAAGAATAGGAAGTGAAGAGATGTCAGAACAACAAAATAACAGTTCATGCTCAGCGGAAAGTTGTTCTAGCTGTGCACAGGCAGGAAGTTGCCCAAGTAAAAAAGTGGATATGAAGATTGCGCCAAACCAATATACGCATATCAAGAAAGTGATCGGTGTCATTAGTGGTAAAGGTGGCGTAGGAAAGTCTATGGTTACCGCGTCTTTGGCACGACTTATGAGAGAACAAGGATATTCAGTAGGAATCTTAGATGCAGATATTACAGGACCATCCATTCCAAAAATGTATGGAATGCATGACCATGCAGTGGGAACAGAAGATGGATTGTTCCCTGGTATTGCAAAAGATGAGACTCGCATTATGTCAGTGAACTTATTACTGGATAGTGAGGACACTCCGGTTATTTGGAGAGGGCCTGTGATAGCAGGTGTAGTAAAACAATTCTGGGAAGAGGTGCTCTGGGGCGATTTGGATTATTTGTTTGTGGATATGCCACCAGGAACTGGAGATGTACCATTGACGGTATTTCAATCTTTACCAGTGGACGGTGTAGTGATAGTGACTTCTCCACAAGACTTAGTTCAGATGATCGTGAAGAAAGCATATCATATGGCAAATGCAATGAATATACCAGTTTTAGGTGTTGTGGAGAACTATAGTTTCCTAAAATGCCCAGACTGTGGAAAAGAGATCAAAGTGTTTGGGGAAAGTCATATTGATGAGATTGCAGCGGAACTTGGAATGAAAGTATTAGGTAAGATGCCAATCGATCCAGCACTTGCGGAAATGGTAGAGGAAGAGAAGTTCTACGAAGTTAAAAATCCATATTTAGAGAATGCTGTAGAAGTATTGAAATAATCAAAGAGGCGAAGGGATATCGCCTCTTTTTTTTGTATTTATATTTTGTCGTCATATTGCATAAAATATTATCCAAAAAATAACAAAAATAGTCATATTTTTGCTTGAAGAAGATAGGGACGTGTGATATTATTACTTAGAGTGAGAAATTGTGACAATCACTCTTTGAAAAATAAGATTGTTAAAAAAAAAACAATATAAGGAGGCGCTTATGAGCAGCAAAATTACTATCATTGGAGCTGGAAGTGTAGGTTCAACAATTGCTTATACTTTGGCTAATCAAGATATCGTATCTGAAATCGTTATGATCGATATCAACAAAAACAAGGTAGAAGGAGAAGTAATGGATATTATCCAAGGAACATACTTCAGAGATCCTATTTCTATCGTAGCAGGTGATTATGAAGATGCAAAAGATTCAGACATCGTTATCATCACTTCAGGAATCGCACGTAGACCTGGTCAAACAAGACTTGAATTGGCACAGACTAACGTAAACATCTTAAAGAGCATCACACCAGAAATCGTGAAAGCAGCTCCGAACGCAAAATACATCATCGTAAGTAATCCAGTAGACGTTATGACTTATGTATTCCACAAAGTTTCGGGACTTCCAGAAAACCAAATCATTGGTTCAGGTACAGTTCTTGATACAGCAAGACTTCGCTGTGGACTTTCAGAACACTTCAACGTGGCTCAAAGAAACGTACATGCATATGTATTTGGTGAGCACGGAGATAGCTCATTTGTACCATGGAGTTCAGCTACAATCGCAGCAATTCCAGTTGACAACTATCCAGCAGTTGCAAAAGCAAGTGGTGTAGAAGTTGCTCCAGTTGATAAAGATTACATGATTGAATATGTAAGAAAATCAGGTGGAAAGATTATCGCTAACAAAGGAGCTACATTCTATGCAGTTTCAGCATCAGTTGTACAACTTTGTAATGTAATTCTTGCTGCTTCAGATTCTATGGTAACAGTATCTACAATGATGAAAGGTGAATACGGTGTGGAAGATGTATGTTTAAGTACATTAGCACTTGTAGGTCCAGATGGATACAAAGGAAAAGTACTTGTTGAATTAACAGATGAAGAACTTGAAAAAATGAAAGCAAGTGCTGAAGCATTGAAATCAGTTATTTCACAAATCGAAATCTAATCAATTCATAAAGAAAAGAGGAAACTGATATGAAGTACAGTTATTATCCGGGGTGCACCCTCAAAAACAAGGCAAAAGATCTAGATGCATATGCTAGAGCTTCTGCATTGGCTCTTGGATTCGAACTGGAAGAAATTGAAGAATGGCAGTGCTGCGGTGGAGTGTATCCACTCGGCACTGATGAGATTGCAAGTAAGCTTTCTTCAGTTCGTGCTCTCAATGAAGCCAAAGTGAAGGGACAGGATTTAGTAACACTTTGTTCGGCTTGTCATCACGTAATTAAACGCGTGAACGATGATATGAAAAATGTGGACGATATCCGTACCAGAGCAAACAACTATATGCAATTGGAAGAACCATATGCAGGTGAAACGGAAGTATTACACTTCTTAGAAGTTTTACGTGACAAAGTTGGTTTCGACAAATTGAAAGAAAAAGTGGTAAACCCACTTAAAGGAAAGAAGATTGGCGCATACTATGGCTGCTTACTTCTTCGTCCTGGAAAAATTTTAGGATTTGACAATCCAGAAAATCCTACAATTATCGAAGACTTTATTCGTGCCATTGGAGCAACACCTGTTGTATATCCATACCGCAACGAATGCTGTGGCGGTTACATATCTTTGAAAGAAAAAGATTTGGCAAAGAATATGTGCGACAAGATTGTGGACAGTGCAGAAGGATTTGGAGCAGAGATGCTCATCACAGCTTGCCCACTTTGTATGTACAACTTGAATAAGAGTACAGAAGGCAAGATTCCTGTTGTTTACTTTACAGAACTTCTTGCAGAAGCACTCGGAGTAAAAGAGGAGGTAGAAATCTAATGAGTCACGTCAACAAAGCGAAACAAATTAAAGAAATTAGCGGCGTGAATCCACTGAAATGTATGAAATGTGGAAAATGTTCTGCTTCCTGTCCATCATATAATGAAATGGACATCAAACCACACCAATTCGTATCTTACGTACAAAACGAGGATATTGAAAGCTTGGTTAATTCAAAATCACTTTGGAAATGTCTCTCATGCTTTGCTTGTGTAGAGCGTTGTCCAAGAGATGTAAAACCAGGTAAATTAATTGATGCAGCAAGACAACTTGTTGTTCGTGAAAAGGGACAAACTTATTTGTCACCAGATGAGGTGCCAGAACTTCTTGACCCAGAAACTCCACAACAACTTTTAGTTAGTGCATTCAGAAGATATAGGAGGTAAGTCACATGCAGAGAATAGGAGTATTCGTATGTCACTGTGGTAGCAATATCGCAGCTACAGTAGACGTGAAAAAAGTTGCAGAAATGGCTCTTTTAGAACCAGGCGTTGTTCATGCAGAAGATTACCAATATATGTGTTCTGAAGCAGGACAAGCAAAAATCCAAGCTGCAATTAAAGAAAAGAATTTAACAGGAATCGTTGTATGTTCTTGTTCACCACGTATGCACGAAAATACATTCAGAAGTGCTGCTGAAAAAGCGGGACTTAACCCATACATGGTAGAAATTGCTAATATTCGTGAACACTGTTCATGGATTCACAAGGATATAGAAGAGGCTACAAAGAAAGCTGTTATCCTTGCAAGAGCAGCAATTGCAAAAGTTAACTTAAATGCACCACTTAAGCCAGGTGAAAGTTTGGTAACAAAACCTGCACTTGTTATCGGTGGTGGTATCGCAGGTATCCAAACTGCAATTGATATTGCAGTTGCAGGATACGAAGTAGATATCGTAGAAAAAACACCAAGTATCGGTGGTAGAATGTCTCAATTAGATAAGACATTCCCAACACTTGACTGTTCGGCTTGTATCCTTACACCAAAGATGGTTGAGGCAGCAGCTCACGAAAAGATTACAATCTATACATATAGTGAAGTAGAAGCAGTAAGTGGTTTCGTTGGTGATTTCACAGTTGATATTAGAAAGAAAGCAAGATTTGTAGATTCAGACAAATGTACAGGATGTGGTGTTTGTCAAGAAAAATGTCCATCAAAGAAATCACTCAGTGAGTTCAACCGTGGATTAAACACAAGAAGTGCAATCTACACACCATTTGCACAGGCTATTCCAAACGTACCAGTTATCGATACAGATGCTTGTATCAAGATGAAAACTGGAAAATGTGGTATCTGTGAAAAGGTATGTCAAGCAGGTGCTATTGATTATCAACAACAAGATGAAATCGTTACACAAAAATATGGTGCAATCGTAGTAGCTACAGGTTTCGATACAATCAAACTTGATAACTATGATGAATATGCATACAACCAAAGCAAGGATGTTATCACATCACTTGAATTGGAACGTGTTATGAATGCTGCAGGTCCTACAAAAGGACATTTGGAACGTCTTTCTGATGGAAAACATCCAAAGGAAATCGTATTCATCCAATGTGTAGGTAGCCGTTGTGCAGATAACAGAGGAAAGAGCTACTGTTCAAAAATCTGTTGTATGTATACAGCAAAACACGCAATGTTAATCCGTGACAAATATCCAGATGTAAACGTAACAGTATTCTACATCGATGTTCGTACACCAGGTAAGAACTTTGATGAGTTCTACAGAAGAGCAGTTGAAGACTACGGCGTAAATTACATCAAGGGTCAAGTTGGTAAGGTTATTCCACAACCAAACGGAAAATTATTAGTTCAAGGTGCTGACCTTTTGTATAATAAGCAAATCCTTAAAGAGGCAGATATGTTAGTTCTTGCAACTGCACTTGAGCCAAACCCAGACGTAAGAAAGATTGCAACAATGCTCACAGCAAGTATTGATACTAACAACTTCTTGACTGAGTCACATGCAAAACTTCGTCCGGTAGAATCACCAACAGCAGGTGTATTCCTTTCAGGTGTTTGTCAAGGTCCAAAAGATATCCCTGAGACAGTAGCACAAGCAGGTGCTGCAGCTGTGAAAGCAATCGGTTTGCTTGCAAAAGATAAACTTTTGACAAACCCATGTACAGCTAAATCAGATCAACTCCTTTGTAATGGATGTTCGACATGTGCGAATGTATGTCCTTACGGAGCAATTTCATATGAAGATATCGAAGTAAATGACCATGGTATCCGCGAGACACGTCGTGTAGCTGTTGTAAATAGCGCACTTTGTCAAGGTTGTGGTGCTTGTACAGTAGCATGTCCTTCAGGAGCTATGGATTTACAAGGATTCTCAAATAGACAGATTATAGCGGAGGTAGATGCAATATGTCGATAGAAAACAACAACGAATTCAGACCGAAAATTGTAGCGTTCTGCTGTAACTGGTGTAGTTATGCGGGCGCTGACCTTGCAGGAAGCAGCCGTTTGGCTTA
>JAZOWZ010000003.1:0-3826 GCA_045659485.1 Faecalimonas sp.
ACAGAAGGCCAAGGACTATCACCATGATGAGTCGCTGCTCGCTAATGGTAATCCCATGGACGGATATGACGAAACCCAAGCATAGAGGTAGAGTCGGAGGATTAGCCGTGTGGGTTAAGAATAATTCTATACCCAGAAGTATATAATAAATAAAGCCTGTCAAATACAATAAAAAACAAATGCTATGACACCCAAACTTAAAATTAGTAGTGCTACCCGATATTATGGTCCACACACAAGAAGAGAATTTTTAGAGGAATATTATCCTGAACTTTTAGAGGCCGCCGAGAGCGGATGCAAAGTATTGTCCGTGTTGCAGGAGACCCTTGTCAAGTTGTTGCCCCTATCGAAACAGCTACTCCCCAGCAACATCAATCAACTTGGCAATGTGGAAGCGCAAGCCAACTTCATGGTTTATATCTACCACTATTCTTTGTTTGCATTTGCCGATGAGGTATACGGCATGCTCAAGACTGAGTGCACAGCACTAGCCGAAGCTCTCAACGCGAATGATTCACAGAAGGAGATGGATGCTGCCGACAGATTAAGAAAGATATTGGATGCCTTGAGCAAGATTCCTTTTGACAACCTGCTCGACCAGGGTGCAATCGGGTTGCTAAGACTTAACATTTTCAAAGACTACCTACAAGACCGGTTTGATTTCCTTGTCATTCCTGTGTTGAAAGAAGATGGCACACCCCGCGGCCATTGGAGTTTTCGCGACATTACAGTTCCAATGGTAAATCACGGATTATCAAATCAAGGACTGCTGACCGATTGTATCAACGCTCCCCTCCCCGGCTGCTCCACAATCGGGAAAGTTGTAGATGATGAGGAAATGGTGCGTATCTACTAATACTGAATTTATTCTCCCCCGATTTCTTGGCATTTCGGGGGAGTTTCGGTAACTTTGGGGCAGATATTGAAATCACACAGGATAAAACGTTGAAGATAACTATTAAAAACACGATAAAATGGCACAAGGAAAATTTCAGGAAATGTTCGGCGAGTTTGTTCAAACATGTGTAATGGGTAATGGTGAACTGTTGACAAAAACAGGCACATTGTTTACTGATGACAACATAAAAATTACGAACAATTTTCTAAGGGCAATCAAACCGTTATTTGATAATTTGAACAAAGACGCGAATAAAAACAAGAAAAATACATGGGGGATTGGAGATATATTTGATGGCAGTGTCTTTGGTGATGATTTCGAAGGCTTAGATAATGTTCACAAGAATAACAAACGAATCATCATTGAAATCTTGCTCCATTGCAACTGGCTGATGTATTTGTGTAGTGACCGCCAGCATAAGCAGGAGAAGGCTTCTGAATACTATAAGAAAAATCTGGATGATAAATACTTTAAGGTTAACACAGAATGGGCAATAGGTGCTACATTTTCTAGTATATCATTAGATGCAATGTTGTTTATCCTGGAGCTGATATTAG
Source organism: Faecalimonas sp. (assembly GCA_045659485.1). Taxonomy (GTDB): domain Bacteria; phylum Bacillota; class Clostridia; order Lachnospirales; family Lachnospiraceae; genus Faecalimonas. The sequence continues at coordinate 1,456 of JAZOWZ010000003.1, forward strand.
TAGTCAGAAACAATATAAAAGGATTACAAACCCAAGAAAATTATATCGAGGAAATAGAAGCCTTATGCAATAACGATTCTTGGAAGAATGGACTAAAATGGACCGAGGAGAACACTTCCACCGAGCAAACACCGAGTGAAGCAACCACAGGAACCAAGAAACGTGACCGCAAGACAAAGAACAAGGATCCACAAACAACAGATAATAATCAGGGACAAGGGAAAGAGACTGATGAAAAGAATTCCATTTCTACAGATGCTATAATCAACATTATTCTGTTCTTTTGTAATACAGAGAAATATCTTTCAATCCCAGCAAATAGCAAGAAGAATCTGATTAACAGAAAGTTGAAAAATATCTTCAATAATATTGAAGATATAAAAGAAAGTGGCTTTGTTGTAAAAGATGGCGAAGGAAAAGTTTTAGGAGTATTTAACGACGAGGGTGCTGCAGAAACGAAGGTTGCTGAATTAAAAGAGAAAACCCCACCAGTAGAAGTTGAACCGGTAAAAATATCTGATCTCCTCGGAGATATGTCTGAAATAGATAAAAACCTTTTTTTGATAAGAGAAAAACTTAGGGAGTTGGGAACTAAGGATAAAAGATATCAAGAGCCCAATCCTTTTTGGCATGCTAGTATTCGTCCATTCTGGGATGACTCAACAGAGAATCTTGATAAAGACCAATTGTCAGACAGAACACTCTTGGAATACAAGAAGGCAATGATTCTGTATGGCCCTCCTGGAACCAGTAAATCATACCAAGCACGCAAAATGGCAGAAGGTATGATTGCAGAGGCATTAAGAAATCAGAATAATGATATTTCCAAAGCTATTGACCAGTTGCAAGGCACTATTGATAGCCATATCCATATTCTTCAGATGCATCCTAACTATACCTACGATGATTTCATTATCGGAAAAAGCATTGGCGAAAATAGTAAGATAATTGTCAAACCTGGAAAGATGCTGCAAATCATCAAGGACATTAAGAATGATAATATTCCCCATTTTGTAATCCTTGATGAAATCAATCGTGTGGATATCTCTCGCGTCTTTGGAGAATTATTCACAGCGATGGAGGCTTCATACCGAGACAAAGGTGTTGAGCTGAGTGTAGATATCAATGACATCCCTAGCGTCGAAAAAGAAGAACTCGAAAATAATAATCTTATCAAAGATGGTAAATTATACTTAAAAGTACCCGAAAACATGTATTTCATAGGTACCATGAATATGATTGACTTTTCTTTGGAACAAGTGGATTTTGCGCTTCGCCGCCGCTTCCTTTGGAGACTGAGCACATACGATCCAAAGAGACTTGATGAAATTATAAGTGAAAAAGTAGAGAAGGAAATTGCAGGGATGCAAGAAAAAGTAGAGAATACTCAGACTAAAAATTCTCTAAAAAAAGAGTTAAACACGATGATAGGTATTCTAAGAAGTTGTCCTGATAATTTCTCCAAAACTTGCACCGACTTGAATAATGAAATAGAATGGGAGAATAGTTTGGGTAAGAGTTACTTGATTGGTCATGCTTTCTTTTCAGAAATTGTAGATATCGTCAAGCAAGTGAAAGATAAAGATTGGAACAAAGCAAAGAATATTCTCTGGCAAGTTAGTATATTACCCACCTTGGAAGCTTATTGTGGAACGATGGATGCAAACATGCAAGAAACTTTCTTGGGAAACTGCAAAAAAGCTTTTTTCCCTGAACCCAAAGAAGAAAAGAACAAATGATATCCAAAGACTGTACTCCATTTGAATCAATAAGTGGCAACGAAGAAAAAGCTTTAAAGATTCTATGTGAGTATTTTGAGAAAACGGCCGAGGAGCGCCGCGCTATGGCAGAGGGAGGCAATGATGACGATGACAAAATCGTTTCATTGCAGACGATGCTTTTCCCCTACGAAGGAGGAAAGCCCACAGTTCAAACCCGATGGTGGGCAGGAAGATATATTGGACTGGCCAATATCGCAGTACCTTATGGAAAAGAAAACGAAAAATATCATCACATAGAAATATCAATTAAACCCCGCTTCGGCGAAAGATTTTTGCTTGCCATTCTGGAAGATCTATATAACATAAAGGTCGGTAGTCATAATGCACAAGAGACAGCTTCTTCTGAATGGTTTAGCACCTTGCTCAATATCCTACGCCGTAGAATGTGGGTGGACAAATGCGCTAAAGCCAATCGATACGGACTGCCCCGCAAGAATATAAAAAGGGAGCACCAAGGAGTGACACTGAAAGGCTCATTAGACATAAGGCGAACAATCATGCCTTGGCTTACGCAGAAGGAGATATGCACAAATAGTTACGAGAAGGTCTTCGATGACACTATTTGCAAAATTGTTTATGAAGCACATCGC
>JAZOWZ010000004.1:0-12581 GCA_045659485.1 Faecalimonas sp.
CACATATAGGGGATTGGTCAAATGGTATGATAGGAGTCTCCAAAACTTTTGGTGGGGGTTCGATTCCCTCATCCCCTGTTAAAAGGAAGTCGTAAGACTTCCTTTTTTGTTTTTAAAAGCAAAACTCTATGATACAATAAAACTATAATGTTGACGTTTTAGGGAGGTAAATATGAAAAAGAAAATACAAGCAAAAAGTTATGTAATTCTAACAGTTCTGTTATCTACTATTATGATGTGCATTGTTGACGGAATTATTGTGCCACCTTATTTTGTGAAATCGGCGATCAAGATTTTTATGTTCTTAATGATACCTATGCTGTATTTTGTTTTTTACAAGGAGAAAAGTGAGTATCTTAAAAATCTATTTATTCCGAAGAAGAAAGATTTTCTGTTGGCACTAGGACTTGGAACTGGTGTATTTATAGTTATCTTAGGGGCCTATTTTTGGCTAAAACCACTAATTAACCTTTCAACCATTGAAGAGGCATTAGTATCAGGAACAGGAGTTAGTGCAGACAACTTCATTGTTGTAGCAATTTATATTTCGTTTGTGAATTCATTATTGGAAGAGTTTTTCTTCCGTGGATATGCTTTTTTGATTTTGAAGAAAGAGAAAAGTAAAAAGTTTGCATATATATTTAGTTCTTTAATGTTTGCATTATATCATGTTGGAATGACAAATGGGTGGTTTAGTATTTTGATTTACTTTTTGGCAATGCTTGGACTTTTCTTGGGAGGTTGTATTTTTAATTTCTTGAATGATAAATGCGAAAATATTTATCCGTCTTGGCTAGTACATATGTGTGCGAATTTTGCAATTAATACCATTGGACTTATTCTTTTTCAAATAATTTAATATTTATTTGAAAAAATCTATGGAAAATGCAATTTGTCACTTTACTACAGTAAAATTTTGTAATACAATATAGTGTAATATTAATTTAAGATTAAAGGAGAGAACATTATGAAAAAAACAAGATTAATCGCACTTTTGACATGTGCAGTATTAAGCGTTACTTGCCTTTTCGGATGTGGAAATGCAGGTTCTGGCTATACAGCTAACAATGAGGAATTTGTAATCGGTGTGTCAGGACCACTGACAGGTGGCGCAGCCGTTTATGGAAAAGCAGTAGAAAATGCAGCAAATATGGCAGTTGATGAAATCAACGCAGCTGGCGGATTAAATGGAATTAAATTCAAATTAATTGCAACAAACGATATGCATGATCCAACAAAAGTTTCTGCAAACTATGCATCAATGCTTGAAAAAGGAATGCAAGTTTCACTTGGTACAGTTACAACAGGCCCTGGACTTGAGTATACAAAGCTTTCAGTAGAAGATAATGTATTCTTTTTAACACCATCTGCGTCTGGAGACGATATTCCAAAATTTGAAAATGGTTACCAAATGTGCTTTGCTGATAGCAATCAAGGTGAAGTAGCAGCGAAACAAGTAAATGAAGAATACAAAGGACAAACAATTGGTGTGTTCTACAAATCAGATGATGCTTATTCAACAGGTATTTGGAAGAAATTTAAAGCAAGCCTTGATTCATCAATCAAAGTGGTTGAAACATCATTTGACGATTCAAGAGCACAAGATTTTACATCTCAAATTGATAAATTAAAAGATTGTAAATTTATCTTTATGCCTATTTACTATGATCCAGCATCATTGTTTATGAAACAAGCAAAAACAAAGATGGCTGCTGATGCAGTTTATTATGGATGTGACGGATTTGATGGTATCGATTCTATCGAAGGATTCGACATCAACTCAATTCCACAAGAAATTACAATGCTTTCACACTTTAACTCAAAATCTACAGAAGGTTTATCTGCTGACTTTATCAAAAAGTATACAGAAAAGTATGGAAAAGAAACATTGAATCAATTTGGTGCATCTGCATACGACTGTGTATATGCAATCTATAATGCAATGAAAGCTGCAATGGATGATGGAAAAGACATTTCTGTAACAATTTCAGCTACTGAACTCAGTGACATTTTGAAAGAAACATTCAATGGCGGATTTAAATTTACAGGTGTAACAGGTAAGGATATCACTTGGGATGCTAACGGATATGTTAAGAAAGACGCTGTAAAATATCAAATTAAAGAAGCAACTAAATAGGAGAACTTATGGAAATTATTGAAACCCTAATCAGTGGGTTAAGTTCAGGCGGTACATATGCAATGATTGCATTGGGCTATACAATGGTTTATGGAATTGCGAAGATGTTAAATTTTGCACACGGCGATATCATTATGGTAGGTGGATATGTAATCTACTCAATAATGACAGCATTTGGGAATCCATTGTTAGGCCTGGTTGCAGCTATCGTATTTTGTATGCTGCTTGGAATAACAGTTGAAAAAATTGCATACAAACCTTTGCGAGGAGCATCACCTTTGGCGGTACTTATTACCGCCATCGGTGTGAGTTATTTGTTGCAAAGCACAGCACAAATGATTTTTGGAACTGCTCCGAAGATGGTAATTGTGGCAGAACTTGGAAATTTAGAACTTGGTTCACTAAAAATCCCATATTATATTATTGTGACACTTGTATGTTCAGCAATTGTGATGATTGCGTTAACATTGTTTATTAAAAAGACAAAAACAGGAAGAGCAATGGTAGCAGTATCTGAAGATCGTGGTGCAGCACAACTTATGGGAATTAATGTAAATCGAATCATTATGATAACATTTGCGATTGGTTCAGCACTCGCGGCACTTGCAGGATTCTTTATGCTTATGAAAGCGCCGACATTGACCAATACTTTGGGGGCTATGCCAGGTATTAAGGCATTTACGGCTGCGGTAATTGGTGGCATTGGTTCAATACCAGGTGCAATGGTTGGTGGACTTTTATTAGGTATCGTAGAGGCTGTTGCATCAAAGAGTGCAGCGATTTCGCCATATACAGATGCTATCGAGTTTTTGATTTTAATTATCATCCTCCTTGTAAAACCTACGGGTATTCTTGGTAAGGTTAGAAGGGAGAAAGTATAATGGCAAAAACAAAGAAAAATATGAAGTGGAAACATTACATAAACTATATTGCAATTGCAATTGTGACGATTGTATTTGCAGTGATGTCAATGACAAACTCCCTTTCCTCATCGAACATATATCTTTTGGAAAAAATAGCGATTGCAATTTTGTTATCGGTATCTTTAAGTGTTGTTGTAGGATTTTTGGGTGAGTTGTCTTTGGGGCATGCTGGATTCATGTGTGTTGGAGCATACCTTGGAGGAAAAGCTTCTTGTTTATTAGAACCTCATTTGGGTAACTCAATTATAACATTACTCATTTCAATGGTAATAGGTGGTGCGGTAGCAGCTCTTTGTGGAGTGCTAATTGGTCTTCCAGCGCTACGTTTAAAGGGAGATTATTTGGCTATTGTTACACTTGCATTTGGTGAGATTGTTCGTTCTTTATTTTTGAACTCTAGCGATGAATCTTTTGGTGGACCACTTGGATTGGACACACCACGTTATGATAAAAGAGTCTTGTTTATCATTGCATTTGTTGCAGTACTCATATGTCTTGCTGTGATTCAAAATTTAATTCGTTCAAAACACGGAAGAGCAATTACATCAATTAGAGATAATGAGATAGCTGCAAAGGCAACGGGTATTAATATTACGAAGTACAAGTTGGCTGTATTTACAATTGCTGCATTTTTTGCGGGAATTGCAGGTGTCCTTTATAGCTTCAGTAATTATACGATTCAAAGTATGAAATTCAATTATAACTATTCGATTGAGATTTTGGTTATGGTTGTTCTCGGAGGTATGGGAAGCATTAATGGTTCCATTATTGCGGCTACATTAATTACCATTTTGGATGTTGAGTTGCAGACAATTCTCACTGGAGATTTTGCGGTATTGCAAGATTTGTTATATGCATTGATTTTGATTGTAATTGTAATCTATAACAATGCTCCAGCATTGAAAGGGTTCCGAGAAAAATACACTTTCAAAAAGCTTATGCATAAAATCTTTGGAAAGAAAGATGACCCATCGCATCGAGCCGATGACGAGGCGAAGTGGGATCGTGTTCCAACTAAGATAGAAATGAATGAAGTGTTGTCGACAGAGTTCCAACCAACAATGTCTACAGTTAATCCAGACCGAAAGGGGGATTCGAAATAATGAATGAAGTAATTCTAAAAATGGAGAATCTCGGTATTTCTTTTGGTGGATTAAAGGCAGTTCAAGATGTAAATATTGAGATTAGAAAAAAACAATTATACGGATTGGTAGGACCGAACGGGGCAGGTAAGACGACTGTCTTTAATATGCTTACAGGCGTTTATCGTCCGACAACGGGGCACTTTTACTTGGAAGGGGAAGAACTCACAGGTAAGAGCCAAGAAACCATTAATCATAAGGGAATTGCTCGTACATTTCAAAACATTCGTTTGTTTAACAATATGACGGTTATTCGTAATGTATTAGTAGGTTTACATAATCAGCCAGAATTCAAGTGTAGCATGATAGAGAGTATGTTCCGTTTACCTAGACATTTCCGTTGCGAAAAGGCAATGCGTGAAAGAGCAAAAGAGATTTTGCGAGTTGTAGGGTTAGAAGAGGAGCGAAATTTATTATCATGTAATCTACCTTATGGGAAACAACGTAAACTAGAGATTGCACGTGCGCTTGCGACAAATCCAAAACTTCTTCTTTTGGATGAACCAGCAGCGGGTATGAATCCACAGGAGACAGCGGATTTGATGGAGATTATTACTCGAATCAGGGATGATTTCGATATGACCATTCTTTTGATTGAGCATGATATGAAATTTGTCTCAGGGCTTTGCGATGAAGTGACGGTACTTAATTTTGGTACGGTTCTTGCGCAGGGTGATACGAAAACAGCTTTAAATGACCCAGAGGTCATATAGGCCTATATTGGAGGTTAAGGAATGGCATTATTAGAAGTAAAAGATCTTCAAGTATATTACGGTGTAATTCAAGCGTTAAAGGGAATTAGCTTTGAGGTAAATGAAGGCGAAATCGTTACGTTAATCGGTGCAAATGGTGCGGGAAAGACGACGACAATGCAAAGTATTATTGGTCTAATTCCTTCTAGCGGAGGAACGGTTGTATTTGATGGAAAAGATATTACAAAGGTACCGTGTCACAAACTTGTTCATGCAGGTTTGACGCAGGTTCCAGAGGGAAGACGAATTTTCCAAGAATTAACCGTGTATGAGAACTTGTTAATGGGTGGTTTTTCTCAAAAGGATCAAGCTATCTTAAAGCAAGATATTGAGAAGATATATGAACGTTTTCCGAGACTTGCAGAGAGAAAGAATCAGATTGCGGGGACATTATCCGGCGGGGAACAGCAGATGCTTGCCATTGGACGTGCGATGATGAGTCGACCGAAATTATTGTTATTGGATGAGCCATCGATGGGATTGTCTCCACTTTTGGTAGACCAAGTGTTTGAGATTATCAAGCAACTACGTGATGATGGAACAACGATTTTACTCGTAGAGCAAAATGCTGGTAAATCTTTAGCGATTTCAGATAGAGCCTATGTGCTAGAACTTGGTGAAATTGTTTTGAGTGGAACAGGAGCCGAGTTGGCTGAAAGTGATGAAGTCAAGAAGGCATATCTTGGAGGTTAAATAAAAAAGAAAATATTTATATATTTGAAAGTAAAAGAAGCACATCTGGTTAGATGTGCTTCTTTGTTGCTTTATTTTATTTCTTTTTAGGAGCTTTGATTTTGTTAAGCTTAGCATTCAAATCGAGCAATTCTTCTTTTGTGAATTTCACATCCATCATACCACCCATTAAAGTGAATAATCGAAGTACTGTGAATCCACCCATCATACTCATCATCTCTGGACCAACTTCAAATCCACCAGCTTTGACTTTGCCGTCTTTTCCGCCGCCCATTAGTTTTCCAACAAGGCCCATAAATAAAAGTTTACCTTGCATTGTAGCGATGACATCACTCATTTTGTCATTTAATGATAGGTATCCTTCGCGTGTTTCAATATCGAACCAGTTCAGAATTGCACCTTTTTCAACAAGACGATATTCTTCGTTGAAAGTATCTACTTTGCGGATGATACTTTCGTCTTTCAAATCGCCTGCTACAGCCACAAGTTTTGTTTCTCCTTCGTTCTTCACTTCGAAATAGAAGAAGTGGTCTTCAGCGGCTTTTTTGCCAACAGAAACGCCATTTGCGAAAAGTTCAACTTCTGGTTGGTTTGAGTAAACAGTTACCTTTGTGACGTCCTCTACGCGGTCAATGTAACGTTTGCTACAGAGGTGTACAAATGGTTCATCTGAAAGCCATGCTTTGTATGCGTAGAATGAATCTTTCTTGTATTTTCTGTCAAATGTAACAAGACCTTTGTGGTTTTGTCCATTTTCGCCACCTTCGTTACGTGCGTCAGCACCGAAGTCAAACATATTCCAAACATGTGTTGCCCACAAATATTTGCGAGAGAAGAATTGTTTAATAAGTTCTTCATGGTAATATGCTTGGTATTCTTCTGTGTAGTCACCTTGCATTGGATTCGATGTGTGCCAGTTGAGTGCCTCACAACCATATTCCGAACAACCAATTGGAATAGAAGGATGCATTGCGTGGAACTTATCAAACCAAGGACCATTCATAGCTGTTTCACCGCCGTACCATCCAAAGTAATGGTTGTAAGAAACAACATCTGGAATCTGCAAATATGGGTCATCCATCTTACACATAGAAACGGCTGCAATGGTAGTCAAACGAGTTGGATCCATTTCATGACAAAGGTCATTTAAAATGTTGTGGTTTTCAAGTAAATCGTCATCAGAACCACCGATTCCGATTTCATTAGAAAGGCCCCAAACAACGATGGATGGATGATTGTAGTTTTGAACAATCAATTCTTTCATTTGTGAGATTGTATTTTCACGTCCTGTTGGCATGTGTTTTGAGATGTAAGGAATTTCAGCCCAAATCACAAGACCTCTTTCATCGCAGAGATCATAGAAGTATTGATCGTGTTGATAGTGAGCAAGACGGATTGTTGTAGCACCCATTTCACAGATAAGGTCCATATCTTCTTCATGATGTTCTGGGAGAAGAGCATTTCCGTATCCCCATCTGTCTTGGTGACGAGATACACCACGAAGAGGATATTCTTGTCCATTTAGGATAAATCCATTGTCTGGATCGATTTCGAATGTACGGCAACCGAAGCGGTTACATACATTGTCGATTACTTCACCGTTTTCTGTAAGTTCTACTTCACAGCAGTAGAGGTATGGGTCTTTACGACCGTTCCAAAGGTGAACATCTTTAATATCTAATGTTACTTTTGTGTCTGTTGTTTCAACGGAAGCAATCACATTTTCTTCCTTGTCGTAAATGGTGTAAACAAGCTTTTGAGCATCTGTAAGATTTGTTACATAAACTTCAACTTCTACATTCGCATCGTTGCCTGCGATTGCAGGTGTAATTTTAAGACCAGGACCACCATAGTAATCAAGATCAAAATGAGAGTTGTTTACACAAATCACATTCACATCACGGTAAATACCGCCGTAGAATGTAAAGTCTGCCATTTGAGGATAAACGGTTTCATTGGCAGAGTTATCTACTGCGATAACAAGAAGATTCATTGCCTCAAGAGCTTCTGTAATATTTACTCTCCAGGTTGAATATCCGCCATCATGGTGTGCGAGTGCTTTTCCGTTGAGATATACATCTGCAGAAGAGTTCGCACCTTTTAATTCAAGATAGTATTCGTCTGCTTCTGGTAAATCCATCTTGTTAAAAGATTTTGCATAATAAGCAGTACCGCGGAAATAATCGTTATCTCCGTCTTGCCCGTCGATTGCGTTCCAAGAGTGTGGAATGTTGACGAAATTCCAATTGGTAGGCATTGTAGCAGGAATTTCAGTTGCCTGCTTTGTGAATGCCCATTTGTTGTTAAAATTAATAATGTTTCTCATAAATTACCTCCAAGTCTAATCGTATTATGTGTTATTCGGCTTCTACATTTCGTCCAAGTTCTTTATTCATTTTTGCAAGTGTTTTCTTATCAAGATTGTAAATCAAAGCAAGTCCGACAAACTGCATAAGTGCAGATGCAAGGAAGAGGACTGCAACAAGGACACGTAATTTTACAGCAACGTCCCAAGAAAGAAGTGTAACATCAATGGTTTCCACTCCGTTTGCATCCACTGCATTGTTTACATATCCAAGACCATTCATAATTACAAGTGCAACTGCAGGACCAACGCCTTGTGCTAATTTTCTGAAGAATGAGTGAAGTGAATATACGACACCTTCTTCACGTTGTCCAGTTTTCCATTCGTTGTAGTCGATTGCATCACCCATCATCGCCCAAGAAACTGTTGAGTAGATTCCAAGACCTAGGCTGTAGATTAATTGACAAAGAATGTAGACAATGAGGTCAAGTCCTGTGTTCTTTGGTGTGATAATAAATAATCCAAGACCACCAATGATAGAACAGATAGAACCGATTACTGAAAGTTCTTTCTTACCGTATTTTGTAACCATCTTACGAGCAAGTGGTGTGAAGCAAACGATTGGGATCATAGCAAATAATTGTACGATACCTGAAATTTGAGGGTTTTTAAAGTAAATTTGGAATACGACAGAAACAGCAGTGGTAGCGCCTTGCATACCAATAAACATACCCATAGCAGCGATGGTTGCACCAACTGCAGGACGATTCTTCGCAAAATTTACGAGTGCTTTCCAAACATTGAATTTTGGTTGTTCTTCATTCAATTTCACTGTGGTATCTACACGAATCACTGTATTTTTAATCATAAATTGGAAACAAATAAAACCAAGGAATCCCATGATTAAAGCTGCTAAAAATACTTTGAATCCATTGAGTGATTTATCAGGATTGTAGATAATGAATGGAAGGATTACCATAGGAAGCATATTTCCTACCATTGAGCCGATAGAACGCCAAGCAGAGAGTGAAGCACGGTCTGCAGGGTCGTCTGAAATCAAGCTGAGTAGTGAGCCGTATGGTACGTTTGCTACCGTGTAAAAAGCATCCCAAACTACGTAACCTGCGATAAAGATAATTGCTTTAGCTAAAACAGGTGCTTTTGGGAATGGAAGGAAACAACAAGCTCCTCCGATGATGAGTCCGATGGAACCAGCCCATATGTAAGTTAAAAATTTGTTTCTTTTGTATTGACGCCTGTCAGCATCTACGATAGAGCCAATCAAAGGATCGTTGATGGCATCCCATACCTGAACAATAATGAGAAGAAGGGAGTACCAAAGTCCCATACCCATAACCTGTGTCCAGAAAAGTGCCATAGTACCTTTGAGAGCAAAACTCATATTACAACCAAGATCGCCGGCTGCATAAGAGATGCTATCGAGAATACTAAATTTGCGGTGTCCGTTTGCGTCCAATTGGACAGTTTTTTTCGCCATAATGTGTTCCTCTTTTCTTATAAATTTTAAATTCAATTGGCACTGCGGTCGCACAATGTGCTCAATAAGATTTATTATATTAAGTATAATAATATTTAAATAATATATGTGAGTAAAATTTTAAAGTAAATTTGTAAAAAATTAATATAAGAACAAAAAAGGTAGTTGATTTTATACAAAATATGTAATAAATTGGTAATAAGAATTGATAAATTTGTTCATTTGAGTAAATGTAAGAAGGAGCAATGCATGTTTCGAAGCGAGGAATTTGACCTTGTGTGTGATACTTTTAAAAAGAGTAGAGTGAATGTGCAGATTGTTTCTCCGACAGAAACAATTTTTGATGTGATGGAGGAACATGTAAAACCACTTTTTCAAGGGGTTTATGCAGAAGACATTCCAATAGGTAAAGCACTGGGAATTATCAGACCAAAAACTTTATATCGCTTTCAGGATAATTTAACACTGTCCTATCTGGCATTTCTGTTGCCACCAAATGAGGGAGAACTACTGGTAGTGATAGGACCTTATTTAAAACAAATGCTTACCAGTAAAGAGATATTGGAAATTGGTGAAAATAATGGATTTAGTCCCAAGGATCAAAAAGTTATTAATGAATATTTCTTTTCAATGCCTATTATTTTAGATGGAAGTGCATTGTTTTTGCTCTTGGATTCTTTCTGTGAAAGAATGTGGAAAGATACGTATGAGGTAATTGATGTCCAGAGGGAAGCTCTTTTGTTAGAGCAAATGGTGGCACCAAAACAAGGAGAACGAGAATTGGATGACACCTTTCTTGACATGAAAAACATAGAAAAAAGATATCAAATGGAAAATGAAATATTGGATGCAGTTATGTTCGGTTCTGAACATAAAGTGAATCAGATTTTTTCTATTTTTACTGACAATGCGTTTGAAAAGCGAGTTTCAGACCCTATTCGAAATTTAAAAAATTACTGTATTATTATGAATACATTGCTGCGAAAGGCAGCCGAGCGTGGAGGCGTGCATCCAGTTTATCTTGACCGGATGTCGTCTAAATTTGCCTTGGAGATTGAAAGAATATCGGCGATAGACAAGGCAAAGGATTTTATGGCCAATATGTTTCGATCATACTGCAAGTTGGTAAATAAGCATTCTTCTAAAAGATATTCTAAACTTGTTCAGCAAGCGGTAGTTGCCATAGAGGCAGACCCGGCAGCGGAGTTAAATTTGCATAAGATTGCAGAGAAACTAAATGTTAGCAATGTATATTTATCTTCAATGTTTAAAAAGGAAACCGGCAAGACGATTACGGAATATATTCGGGAAAAGCGCTTATCCTATGCAGTGTATTTACTTCGTTCTACGAATTTACAGATACAGACGATTGCACTTCATTGTGGGATTGTAGATGTACAATATTTTTCAAAACTTTTCAAAAAGCACACAGGAAAAACGCCGACAGAATTTCGGGCGGAATTAAATACCATTAACTTTTTTTAAAAGGTATGCTAGAATTGGAATATTAGGAGGAATTTGCATGAGAGAGTTTTTAGGAGAAGATTTTTTGCTTGGTAGCGAGGTGGCAAAAAAGTTATATTTTGAGTATGCCAAAGAGCAACCGATTATTGATTATCACTGCCATGTGAGTCCGCAGGAAATCTATGAAGACAAAAAATTTAACAACTTGTTTCAAGTGTGGCTTTCGGGAGACCATTATAAATGGCGAATTATGCGTTCTAACGGTGTGGATGAACAGTATATTACTGGAAATGCACCGGAACGAGAGAAGTTCCAAAAATTTGCAGAAGCACTTCCAAAGGCCATTGGAAATCCAATGTATCATTGGTGCCACTTGGAACTTAAAAATTATTTTGGATATACAGGTATCTTAAATGGGGATACCGCTGAAGAAGTGTGGAAACTTGCGAATAAAAAACTGGCACAATCTGATATGAGTGTGCGAGGAATTATTAAAAAGAGTAATGTAAGTTTTATAGGAACGACAGATGACCCGATAGACAGCTTGGAGTGGCACAAGAAGATACAGGCAGATGACAGCTTTGATGTCACAGTTGCGCCAACGTTTCGACCGGATAAGGCACTCAATATTGAAAAGGAAGGCTGGATAGAGTATCTTGATAAACTTGCAGAAGTGACAGGGGTTCGGATTTGTTCTGTGACCAGTTTAAAAGAAGCACTCGCAAATCGAATTAAATATTTTGATTCTTGTGGATGCAAGGCAAGTGACCACGGTATGGATTATCTGGTTTACCGTGAGCTTCCAGAAGAAGGAATTGAAAAGATTTTTAAGAAAGCAGTATTGGGAGAAGTGCTTAGCACGGCTGAAATCGAATGCTTCAAGACAGAACTTCTTGTGTTCTGTGCAAAAGAGTATGCAAAAAGAGGCTGGGTAATGCAACTTCACTATAATTGTCTGAGAAATCCAAATTCCAAGATGTTCCAGTTACTGGGACCAGACACGGGATTTGACTGTATTGGACCGCATGAATCTTGCAGGGCTTTGTCGTCACTTCTTGACACGCTTTACAGAGATTCCTTGTTGCCAAAGACAATTATCTATAGTTTGGACCCTACAGATAACTCGTTTATTGATACTTTGATTGGAGCATTTCAAGGCACAGAGTGTGCTGGGAAAATTCAACATGGAAGTGCTTGGTGGTTCAATGACAATAAGACGGGTATGAAAGACCAGTTGACATCCCTTGCGAATTTATCGCTACTTGGAAATTTTGTGGGAATGTTAACAGATTCTCGTAGTTTTCTTTCCTACACAAGACACGAATATTTCCGCAGAATTCTCTGCGATTTTGTGGGAGGACTTGTGGAAAACGGAGAATATCCAAATGATGCAAAGGCCTTGGAGAGCATTGTAAAAGGCATATGTTATGAAAATGCAAAAAAATATTTTAAAATATAGTAAGGAGGAAAACTATGGCAATGAAAATGTGTTTCAGATGGTATGGCGAAGGTAACGATAATATCAAACTTTCGGATATCAAACAGATTCCAGGTGTAGAGGGTATTGTATGGGCATTGCACCACAAGATGCCAGGGGAAATCTGGGAGGAAGAAGAGATTGCAGAAGTAAAAAGACAGTTGGATGAGTATGGGTTCAATATGGATGT
>JAZOWZ010000005.1:0-2320 GCA_045659485.1 Faecalimonas sp.
AGAAAAAAGGGTGAATAATTTCTTAAATTTTTAAAAATAATATATGTATACTGTATTCAATTTAGTACAATCCAAAGTATTGCACTAAAAAAACATCTAAGTTATAATGAGAATGTTGAAAATAATAAACAAAAAAACATATATACATGAAAGAGGAGGACATACCATGGAAAGAAAATGGCACTCAAACTGGGACGGTTTTAAACCGGGCCGTTGGAACCGTACATCTGTCAATGTACGTGACTTTATTCAACAAAACTATACACCATATGAAGGAGACGATTCGTTCTTAGTTGGTCCTACAGAAGCAACTACAAAATTGTGGGCACAAGTAATGGATTTAACAAAACAAGAGCGTGAAGCAGGCGGTGTTTTAGATATGGATACAAAGATTGTATCTACTATTACATCACACGGTCCAGGATATCTTAACAAAGATATGGAAACAATTGTTGGTTTCCAAACAGATAAGCCATTCAAACGTTCTCTGCAACCATTCGGAGGTATCCGTATGGCACAAAATGCTTGTAGTGAAAATGGATATGAAGTAGATCCTGAGATTGTTAAAATCTTTACGGAATACAGAAAAACACACAACCAAGGTGTATTTGATGCTTACACTCCAGAGATGAGAGCTGCTAGAAAATCTGGTATTATCACAGGTCTTCCGGATGCATACGGACGTGGACGTATTATCGGTGACTACCGCCGTGTTGCTTTATACGGAACAACAAAATTAATTGAAGACAAGAAACAACAGCTTGCAACTTCTCTTAAGAGAATGACAGGTGAAAATATTCGTCTTCGTGAAGAATTGTCAGAACAAATCCGTGCACTTGGTGAATTGCAAAAATTAGGTGAAATCTACGGATACGACATTTCTGAACCAGCTAAAAATGCACAGGAAGCAATCCAATGGTTATACTTCGGATACCTTGCAGCTGTAAAAGAGCAAAACGGTGCCGCAATGAGCCTTGGACGTACTTCTACATTTATTGATATTTACATCCAACGTGATTTGGAAAATGGTGTTATTACAGAAGAACAAGCACAACAATACATTGACCACTTCATTATGAAGCTACGTCTTGTAAAATTTGCTCGTACACCAGAATACAATGCATTGTTCTCAGGTGACCCAACATGGGTAACAGAGTCAATCGCCGGTGTTGGTCTTGATGGACGTCCATTAGTAACAAAGACTTCTTTCCGTTACTTACACACATTGGATAACCTTGGAACATCACCAGAACCAAACTTAACAGTACTCTGGTCAACAAGACTTCCAAAAGCATTTAAAGAATACTGTGCTAAGATGTCAATCAAATCATCTTCAATTCAGTATGAAAATGATGATATGATGCGTGAAACACACGGAGATGACTACGCAATCGCATGTTGTGTATCTTCTATGAGAGTTGGTAAGGAAATGCAGTTCTTCGGAGCTCGTGCAAACCTTGCAAAATGTTTATTATACGCAATTAACGGTGGTGTGGATGAGAAATCTAAAGCACAGGTTGGTCCAAGATACCGTGCAGTAGAAGGCGACGTTCTTGATTTCAATGATGTATGGCAGAAATTTGATGACATGATGGAATGGTTAGCAGAACTTTATGTTAACACATTGAATATCATTCACTACATGCATGATAAATATTGCTACGAAAAGATTCAGATGGCTCTTCACGATAGAGAAGTTAAACGTTACTTTGCAACAGGTATTGCAGGTCTTTCAGTAGTAGCTGACTCACTTAGCGCAATTAAATTTGCAAAAGTTACACCAATTCGTGATGAAGATGGTTTAGTAGTAGATTACGCAGTAGAAGGCGATTTTCCTAAATATGGTAACGATGATGATGATGTAGATGAATTAGCAGTATTAGTTGTTAAAACATTTATGGATAAGATCCGTAAACACCACACATATCGTCACGGTGTACCAACAATGTCAATCTTAACAATTACTTCAAACGTAGTATATGGTAAGAAGACAGGTAACACACCAGATGGTAGAAAATTAGGTGAACCTTTGGCACCAGGTGCTAACCCAATGCACAGACGTGACACACATGGAGCATTAGCTTCACTTGCTTCTGTAGCGAAGATTCCATTCAGACATGCTCAGGATGGTATCTCAAATACATTCTCAATTATTCCAGGTGCTCTTGGTAAAGAAGACCAAATCTTCGCAGGAGACTTAGATGTTGACAGAATCGCAGGAGAATGTCCAACATGTGCTGATATTCCAAACATTATGGAAAGCATTGACAATCAATAAGAATTAATAGGAGGTATATTAACATGGCAGTAAATCAACAAC
>JAZOWZ010000006.1:0-36690 GCA_045659485.1 Faecalimonas sp.
CTCCAGCCTTCCTGACGGAAGATTTCATCATGCACGTAAATATTCGGATAGAACACTGCATCCATATATACGTGCATCAGATTCTGGAAATCTTTGTCGTTGCAGCTTGCCACCGGGTAAACGGTTTTATCCGGATAAGTCATAGCATTTAAAAATGTATTCAGAGAACCTTTCACCAGTTCCACAAATGGGTCTTTCACAGGAAAATCTCTGGAGCCGCAAAGTACAGAATGTTCCAAAATATGTGGAAGTCCTGTACTATCTTCTGGTGGCGTGCGAAATCCCACAAAGAATACTTTATTATCATCATCATTGTCCATCAAAAGAATCTTTGCTCCGCTCTTTTTATGACGCAAAAAATATCCTTCCGATTTTAAATCCTTCAAACTCTTTTGTTGTACTAATTCATAACTGGTCAATGCACTAATATTCATGTCTCTCTCCTAAATTCATACTATTCAAATATTATAGCATTATTTTCTCCAAGAATAAAGAAAAATAGACTGCGCTTTCGCACAGTCTATTTAAAATCTAATCAACTATTCTTGTTCAACCTTCTTACTCAAAAGGAATAATGTTCCGATAAGTAATGCTGCACCGATTGGTAATGAAATCCAAGCACTCTTTGTGAAACCAGCAACGATGTATGTAACGAATGATACCGCTGCCACTGTGATTGCATATGGAAGTTGTGTAGACACGTGGTTTACGTGATTACATTGTCCACCTGCTGATGCCATAATGGTTGTATCCGAAATTGGTGAGCAGTGGTCACCACATACAGCACCTGCCATACAAGCAGAGATGCCGATGATTGTAAGTTCTGGATTTGAGCCACCAAACACAGCTGTTACAATCGGAATCAAGATACCGAATGTTCCCCAAGATGTTCCTGTTGCAAAAGAAATCACACATCCAATTACAAAAATAATTGCTGGCAAGAATGCCATAAATGAACCCGCAAAACTCTTAACTGTGGTATCCACAAATGCTGTAGCACCGAGGCTGTCTGTCATTGCTTTCAAAGTCCAAGCAAATGTTAAGATTAAGATAGCTGGAACCATTGCTTTAAATCCATCCGGAATACATTCCATACAGTTTTTGAATGAAAGTACACGACGAATCAAGTAGAAAATAATCGTAATAATCAAACCAAAGATACTTCCCATTGCCAAACCTACTGAAGCATCACAATTCGAGAATGCTTCTACAAAGTTTGCTCCACTGAAGAATCCACCTGTATAAATCATACCGATAACACAACTAATGATTAATACAACAATTGGGAATACAAGGTCAATTACTTTTCCTTTTGTGTTAACTTCTTCTGCATCAGCATTTGCATATGGTCTGTCTTCTGTTGTGAAGATATCACCTTTTAATGCATTCTTTTCATGCGTTCTCATTGGACCATATTCACGTTTCATAATTACCAATACAATCATCATCACGATTGTAAGTAATGCATAGAAGTTATATGGAATTGCTTTGATAAATACTTCAAGGCCTTTTCCTTCTTCTACATAACTACTTACTGCTGCTGCCCAAGAAGAAACTGGTGCAATAATACAGATTGGTGCTGCTGTTGCATCAATTAAATAAGATAATTTCGCACGTGATACCTTGTGTTTATCTGTTACTGGACGCATCACGCTACCTACTGTCAAACAGTTGAAATAATCGTCAATAAAAATCAAAACTCCAAGAGCGATCGTTGCTAATTGAGCACCAACTCTTGACTTAATGTGTTTACTTGCCCAGTTACCGAAAGCTGCAGATCCACCTGCGCGGTTCATAAGCGCTACAATAGCTCCAAGAACAACAAGGAAAATCAAAATACCCACATTGTAACTAACTGTAAGAACTGAAATAAATCCACCCGTTAAAATGTGATTTACTGTTGTTTCGAATGAAAATCCTGAATAGAACAACGCTCCTACCAAGATACCCACAAACAACGAACTATACACTTCTTTTGTAATAAGTGCAAGAACGATAGCCACAAGTGGTGGCACTAATGACCAAAATGTTCCGTACATTTTTGGTACATATTCTGCTGCTTCTTCTGCAGCAAATACTGTCATAGATGACATCGCTACGATTACTAAAATTGCAGATACAATTTTAAGTACATTCTTCTTTGAGATACGCATACCTCATTCCTCCTTCTTACTTTCGTATTGAATAAAAAAACCATGAACGACCTCGTGAAAAGCTCATTCATGGTTACTAAATACTTCCTATTCCCATAACTACGATAGCACTCCACACATTTGTGACAGTGCATTACATATTTTGTAATACCCCAGAAACACTCCCTCGGACAGAAAATGTATCTTCGGCGACTTCCCCTTTCAAGTGCAACAGTTGTCCGACTTTATCGCACCCTACTAATGAAACCCGCGCCTCTATCTCTCAGTCATTCAATTATTGGTAGTATACACTACCGTAGTAACTTTGTAAAGTCTTTTGTGTTTTTGGGCACAAAAAAAGCACGAGACGGGATTCGAACCCGCGACCCTCGCCTTGGCAAGGCGATACTCCACCACTGAGCCACTCGTGCATGTTGGTTTTGCAACCGAACAATATGTATTATACTGATGTCCTATTTATTTGTCAACAACTTTTTTCTTCATTTTTATAAAAATTAAAATTGCCGATGAAATCACTAAAACCAACGCTAAAACTTGCGATACTCTAAAGTTCGTATATGGTATCATAAGAGAATCCGTGCGAAGTCCTTCAATAAAAAATCTTCCTACACCATATCCCAATAAATACATTAAGAAAATCTGTCCGTCAAACTTTTTGTACTTCCACCATAAAAGAAGGATAGCCAACACTACTAGATTCCACAGAGATTCATACAAGAACGTTGGATGGACTTGAATGTATGTCATCCCATCAATAATCTCTTTATGCTCCAGCATAGCTTCTGTAACATCACTGACACGAACATCTTTAATTGGCAATTGCATTGCAAACAAGGAATCCGTGTACTCACCAAAAGCTTCTCGATTAAAGAAATTCCCCCATCTTCCCATAATCTGTCCTAAGATCAACGCCGGACCTCCAACGTCAACGAGGGGCCAGAAAGAAATTTTCTTCACGCGCGTATAGATAATCGCCGTAATCACTGCTGCTATCACTGCGCCGTAAATCGCAAGTCCGCCTTCTCGGATATTAAAGATGCTTCCAAGATGATCCTTATAATAATCCCATGTGAAAATAACATAATATAGCCTTGCGCCAATTACCGAGAAAATCACTTCGTAGATAGCAAAATCATATATCACATCTGGAGAAATTCCCGACTTCTTTGCCAAATAAGCCGCCAGGAAAATTCCTGCAACTACGCCACATCCAATAATCATTCCATAATATGCGATCTCAAATCCCAAAACAGATATCGACTGCCCTACATTTTTTAAGTATATTCCAAGGTTTGGAAAATTAATACTTCCCATAAACAAAAACTCCTCTGTTATACGTTAAATCTAAACAGAATAATATCTCCGTCTTGTACTACATATTCTTTACCTTCTAAGCGAACAAGACCTTTTTCTTTTGCTGCAGTATAGGTTCCACAATCCATTAAATCATCATAGCTTACAATCTCTGCGCGGATAAATCCACGTTCAAAGTCAGAATGAATCTTTCCAGCTGCTTGCGGTGCCTTCGTACCTTTTTTAATTGTCCAAGCACGAACTTCTGGCTCCCCTGCAGTAAGATAACTAATAAGTCCAAGTAAGCTATAACTTGCCTTAATCAACTTCTCAAGTCCTGATTCAGAAAGTCCTAAGTCCTCTAAGAACATGCTCTTTTCTTCATCGTCCAACTCTGCAATTTCTTGTTCAATCTGTGCACATACCACAAACACTTCACAGTTTTCTTTTTCTGCAAATGCACGAACTGCCTGCACGCCTTCATTTCCAGCAGCATCATCTGCCAATTCGTCCTCTGCAACGTTTGCTGCGAAAATAACTGGTTTGTATGTCAATAAGTTATAACTTTCTAATAAAGCGAGTTCATCTTCATCATTTACTTCAAAACTTCTTGCCATATTGCTGTCTTCTAAGTGTGCTTTGATTTTCTCAAGAAGTTCCAATTCCTTTGCGACTGCCTTGTCATTACGAGCCACTTTGACTGCCTTCGCAATACGTCTCTCTAAAATTTCAATATCTGAAAAGATTAATTCCAGATTAATGGTCTCGATATCACGAAGTGGTGCAATACTTCCATCTACATGAACAATATTGCTATCTTCAAAACATCTTACCACATGCACAATCGCATCTACTTCACGGATATTTGCTAAAAATTGATTTCCAAGACCTTCTCCTTTTGAAGCCCCTTTTACAAGTCCTGCAATATCTACAAACTCGATGGCTGCTGGTACAATCTTCTTTGTATTATACATTTTACCAAGTACATCTAATCTCTCATCTGGCACAGTTACCACACCCACATTTGGGTCAATCGTACAGAATGGATAGTTCGCCGACTCCGCTCCTGCTTTTGTAAGTGAGTTAAATAATGTACTTTTTCCAACGTTTGGTAATCCAACGATACCCAATTTCATGCTCTATGTCCTCCTTAACTAATTCCACCCCTTACTATACCACGAGGGATGTTAAAAGTAAATTCTTATATTTATGCTGTCTGTCATAATTTCCCCAAAAACGAGTATACTTTCTCGTGAACATTCATTTAAGAGAGGGACATTATGAAAAACAAATTATTTTTATGGCAGCTCATCGGATTTCTATTCACCAGCGCCGCTGGCGTTCTCCTTCATTTTGCTTATGATTGGAGCAACCAGAGTGCTTTTATCGCCCCATTTGCCGCTGTCAACGAATCCATCTGGGAGCATATGAAGCTGCTATTTTTCCCGATGTTCCTATATGCTGCAATCGAAAATCTTGTTTTAGGCGAAAAGCGCCCAAATTTTTGGTGCACAAAACTCTTTGGCATCTCTTTAGGACTTCTTCTTATCCCTGTCCTTTACTATTCATACACCGGGATATTTGGCATACAAAAAGACTGGATTAATATTGTTATTTTCTTTCTTGCGAATGCCGTGTCTTACCTAACAGAAGCCCTTCTTTTCCAAAAAGGAACTTTCAAATGTCCCTCTCCTGCAATTGCACTCTTTTTCCTTTGCTTATTTGCTTTTGCCTTCGTAATATTCACATTTATGCCACCACAAATACCTCTGTTTCAAGAGGCCTTCTATCCTATACAATAAGCAGGATTGCTACAATGAATATGATACTGCAAATGATGGAGATGGAATTAATCGCACTGGATAAGCCCACATCTCCATCTATCTCTCCTGTAAACGCCGGCACCGCAGAAGCAATCGGGCTAAAGGCCAAAATCATAATTGCCTTTCTTACTTCCAAATCAAATGGTAGCCAATAGAAACTTCCGACTGCTATCAGTGCTGCAACACTATAACGAAGAAGTAGATATTTAGCAACTGCACCAATTTGTGTCTTCTCTCCTGTCAGACGAAAGCCCACTCCCAACATAAGCATTGCTGCAAAAGCATTGGCATCTTTGATGATTTCCGCAAAGGAAATGACAACCGTCGGCATTTCCACCTTCAATAAACTGAGTACTATCATAATTACATAACAATCAAAAGCCACTGATTTTGTCAATGTCTTCAAAATTCTCCATAAAGAAAACTTAGCATTCCCCTTCACAGTAGCTGCGATACTGTATGCCCCACCCAGGCATACAAATGCATTTCCTACGTCATAAACACTGGTAGTAATCACCCCGATTGGTCCTAGAAAACTTTGTACGAATGGCATTGTGAAATTCCCAATATTATATCCTGATAGGTTCAAAATACCAAAGGCCTTTTGTTCCTTACCATTACGTATATTGATGAAATATCCCAAAATCATATACAAAACGCCACCACCAAAGCCAATAAACATAATCAATAGCATAGATGCATCGATTGTCTTTCCCGCAAAACTGACAACAATCGCCGCTGGCAAAGTGATTTTGAGTACAATCTTCGACAGTATTTTGAAATCATCTTCTTTAAAAAATCCTGCTCTTTTTAACACATATCCTAATATGATAATTGCAATAAAGCACCCTGCTTTTATTAAAATTTCTTGCATAAATTTTCTCCATCATTCTAACAAATTTTCCACATACTATATATCCTTTTCACCAATTTCTCTAGCATCTCGGTGCACTTTTCTATTCTAAACATTTTGAACAAACAACTTCTCACTTTATCCGCAAGTGTGCACACGAAATAAATTGCTAGAACACATAAAATTACTACTCCCACCATCACGAAAGGATTCTGCTCATTCAAGAAAGCAAAGCGTTCCGCTATACACAAGCTTCTAATATGTTTATTATCATGGATTAAATATACCGAAAATGCTGAAGCCGAAAAAAACGTAATTAACTTGCCCATTCTAACATTTATCGGAATTCTTTGGAATAGTGTTAATGTCAACATCGCCATAACAAGAATCGTCGGCGAAGCATATGAAATCAAGCCATTTTGAATGTCTTTCGCCATTCCCTCACTCTGATAAAACAAGTATGTCATCTTAGGGATCCACGTAACAAGCAACGTCGCACACAATAGCAGTAAGCATTTTACAACAGACAATTTTTGCATAATCTGATATTTTTTCATCGTTGCACCTATAAAATAAACGAACGCAAACCAAATAAAACTATATCCGCCATGCAAAAAGAACCAATCACTTTTTAAGGATATACAACTCAGCAAAAGAATGACCGCATAACTCACACCAATCATTTTTCTGTCGGCCGTATCTACAAACATATTGATCATTGGTGAAACAAGAAACATTGCAAAATAGGAAGTAAAAAACCAATATTGTTGTGTCGTAATCGGGAGAAAAGAGATAATGATATCCTTCATCCCTATTTGATCTGGATAAAATACCTTTATAGCCAAACATAACAATACGCTATAAAAGAGAACCGTCAAAAACAGCTGCATAATATTCCGAAGTCTCGGATAGTATCTTTTTTCACGATAGCCTACAAATCCAGAAACAAGAATAAAACAATTAACAGACGGATATGCCAATATTTCTAGAAACCATGCCACAGCATAACCTGCATTTGTTTTAACATTAGAAAGCACGCCTCCATGCCCCAGTATATGTAACGTTACCACCCCAAGTAGCGCAACAATTCTCAAAAAATCAATTCCATAATTACGATTATTCTTCTGTACCATTTTTTCTCCTCTTTCATTATTCCACACTTTTCTCATATTATGACTCCTACTCTAGCATTTCTCGCAGAGTTTTTTCTACAGAACACGTTGTATATGTAGCACTCTTTTTCACATCTGGTTTTGCGTGCTCCATTGCGTAACTTAGTTCAATGAGTTCTAGCATCTCAATATCATTCTGTTGGTCACCAAAACAAACTACCTCGTCTGTCGTTATCCCCAACTTTTCTAATAAAAATTTTACTCCCGTCCCTTTGTTTGAGTCAAAGGAAATAAAGTCCACCCAACCATTTCCTGCCTTTGCAACACGAGTTTCCTTCTCAAACATGGATTTGAAATATTCATAATGCTCATCTAATTTCTCTTCATTATAAAAAGCAATTTTGAGAATTGGCTCCTGGATATTTTCAAAAGAATCTATGGTAGTTGTGTGATATTTGACATAGCCTGTCATATAATCATAAAATTCTTCATCTCCACTTTTAATGTATTGGGTACTCGGCGTTGATACGCCCACCTTACAATCTGGAAACTTCTCTACTTCTCGTAAAATGCGCACTGCCAATTCTCTTTCAAATTCAAATAGCACCATCGGTTCTTTTTCCCATTGACAAATAGCACCATTTTCAGCTATATAGAAAACCTCATCTGTGATGGGCTCAAAAAGTTTGCGCATATTTGTCAGTTGGCGCCCGCTTGCCGCCACAAAAAAGATTCCTCGTTTTTTCAATTCTAGAATAATATTATAAATTTCATCACTTAGTTCACGCTTTCCGTCCACGAGCAGTGTTCCGTCAATATCACTTACCACTAATTTTAGCATCAATATTTCCTCCTAACAAAAGGTCCTGAAACTTTACCAGTTCAGAACCTTTTCTAGCAACTTATTATTTCTCAAATTCAAAAACTTTCGAAAGCCAATCAATACTCCATTCCATCCAACGCGCAAGATACTTATTCGGCCTTCCCACTTCCTTTGTACAAGTCGAAAGTCCATGGTTTCCTTCTGGGAAAACATGTAACTCTACCGGCACCTTCGCAAGCGAAAGCGCATTTGCCATACAAAGACTATTTTGCACCGGAACCGCTGTATCCCCTGCTGTATGCCATAAGAACGTCGGCGGAGTAGTTTCATCCACGTGTTTATCCAAAGAGAACCATTGATATTCTTCCGTTCCAACCTCTGCGCCGCTTACATTTTTAATGGACCCTTGATGTGCATACTGGTCTGCCAAAATCACAGGATAACAAAGAATCATAGCATTTGGGCGAATCTCTTCCTCGCGTTTCCACACTTGCAAAAACTTATCTTCATTATACAAAGTTCCCAACGATCCTGCCAAATGTGCCCCTGCTGAGAATCCACACACTGCAATCTTTTCCTCATCTACGCCTAGTTCTTCTGCATATTTTCGAATATGTGCTACCGTAGCTGCTAATTGACATAAGGGTTCGAAATTTTTCGAGCGACTTCCTACGGAATAACTCAAAACAAACACTTGATATCCAGCTGCAAAATATTCCTTTGCTACTGGCTCAGATTCGCGATCCGAAACCATGTTATAACCGCCACCCGGACAAATCACAACTGCGGGAATCTTGCGTTCTTTCATTTCTGGTGAAGCGCCACTTGTTTGTATATATGCCGTCACCTCGCAATTATCTACGCCTTCTGGTTGAAAAGCAAAATATCTCATCTTAACACTCCTTCTAGATCTCTTCTACAAAGATAATGCCTTCTAACAAACTAATTTTCTCAATTAATTCCAAATGATTTTCTTTCGTAGGAAGGCGAAGCGTCACAACTGCTGCCATCTTTGCCTCCATCATATTGTTTGGTTGTTCTACTTCTACATCTTCTACTTTAATGTTATTTTCACGAGCAAAACCAACCAGCTTTCTTATAACAGACATTTTAGCGAATTCCACATACAAAATAACCGTTCTTGTATTATTCGTCATTCTTCTGTCAAAACTATGT
This sequence comes from Faecalimonas sp., assembly GCA_045659485.1. Classification (GTDB taxonomy): domain Bacteria; phylum Bacillota; class Clostridia; order Lachnospirales; family Lachnospiraceae; genus Faecalimonas. Next base: position 9,234 of record JAZOWZ010000006.1, read on the forward strand.
AACACTACCATAACAACCACAATCGCAAGTGTTCCTAAGATAGCACCTTCATAGTAACCGCTACCAATTGCCAAACCAATACATGCTGAGGTCCAAAGTCCTGCTGCTGTCGTAAGACCCTTTACTCTATTATGGCCAGTTGTAATAATGGTTCCTGCACCAAGGAAACCAATACCATTGATTACCTGCGCACCCAAACGAGCAACATCTCCTCCGTACAAATCGCATAGATACTCGTTTGTCATCATAACTAATGTTGCGCCTAAACATACAATCATGTATGTACGAAACCCTGCCGGTCTCTTCTTTCTTCCACGCTCAATTCCAATCACTCCTGCACACACAAGCGACAACGCAATCTTAAATATCGCAATACCTAGAGTATGGAAATTGATCGTCCAATCCAAAAATTCGATTGTCATTTTTTCGTCCCCTTCTCTTTATATAATATAATAGAATACTACATTTGACATTTAATAGTCAAGAAATGGTTTTATTAATCTCTCGTCTCCATTAAGATTACAATTCCTTCCGAAAACGTAATTACGACTTCTTTATCTGCTCGCTCATTGCTGACACAGCGACTATTTTCATTGGTCATATGATACTTGGCCAAGGGATACTTAGCCCCCTTAATCGAAACCTCTTTCACCTCTGTGCCGAATGGAAATATAGAAAAATAAGTTCCAAACCTTGTCGCATCCAAAAGAAAAATCTCATTCTTCCACAGTGAAATTCGATTATGCTCATCAACAATCCAAGCCTTAACACCTGCATCTAATGCAATTTTCAAGACCTGTATATTCGCCATTACATGGTCAAGCCTTGTCCCGGTTGCTCCAAGTATCCAAAGTTCATTCACACCCAATTCAATTGCAAGGCGCACAGCAATCTCTGTATCTGTAGCATCCTTGACAGGATTGAATTCCTGTACTGGTATGGTTGCTTGCTCCTTATAGTGCGCAATAACTTCTGGTTTTACACTATCAAAATCGCCCACAATGTGGGTTGGCACAACTTGATTCCTATAAATAAAATTGAGGCCACTATCTACCGCTACTATATACTCTGCTGTAACATCCTGAATCAATTGGATCGCGAATTCATCTTGAATAGCGCCCCCACTCACGATAATTCCTTTTTTACTCATATCTGTTTAAAATATCCATCATATCGATTGTATTTTGTTTTGTATCACCATTGAACACAGCAGAACCAGCCACAATAATATTCGCTCCCGCTTTTAAAACATCTTCTACATTATGTGTGTAAATACCACCGTCTACTTGGATATCAATATTTAACCCCTTAGACTCTACGAGTGCCTTTGCTTCTTTCAATTTATCTAAGGCCATTGGCATGAACTTCTGTCCTCCAAATCCCGGTTCTACGGACATAATCAATATCATATCCATTTTGTCTATATATGGTTCCAATGCTGATACTGGTGTTGCTGGTTTCACCGAAACACCTACTTTACATCCACATTCTTTGATTTTTGCAATTGTTGCATCTAGATCTGAGCACGCTTCAAGATGTACCGTAATGATATCTGCACTTGCTTTTGCAAATGCTTCGATATAACGGATTGGCTCTTCAATCATTAAATGTACATCGTGAACCAAAGTCGATGCTGGACGAATAGATTGCAAAATCGCAGGTCCAAAAGAAAGACTTGGTACAAACATACCATCCATTACATCATAGTGGATGTATTTTGCTCCAAAATCCTCAACTGTCTTTAACTCTTCTCCCAATACCTTAAAATCTGCTGATAACATAGATGGTGCTAAAATTGCCATAACTAATATCTCCTTCTGTCTTTTAATTCTTTGTACATTTCTAAATAATTCTCATATCTTACCGTGTGAATCTTACCTTCCTCGATGGCCGCCTTGACTGCGCATCCTGGTTCATGGACATGATCACATCCCTGAAATCTGCACTGACCTTCAAATGGTGCAAATTCTGTAAAATAATATTTCAATTCCTCTTTTTCAAACTCATTTGTATATAGTGAACTAAATCCCGGCGTATCCATAATATAGGTACCGTTTTCAATCCATATTAATTCACTATGACGAGTCGTATGTTTCCCGCGCTCTATCTTTTCACTAATCGTTCCTGTCTCCATTTGCACATTAGGCTGAAAAATATTGATAAGTGACGATTTCCCCACTCCAGATGGACCTGCAATCACAGTTGTTTTCCCTCGAAGCAACTGCTTAACCTCTTCAATATTCTCATTTTCCACTGCGCTCGTAAAAATCATTTGATAACCACAAGACTCATAGATTTCTTTTAATTTCTCTATCTCTGGTTCTGTAGCTATATCTTTTTTATTGAAACATAAAATGACTGGAATCCCTTTACTTTCCATCATAATAAGAAAGCGGTCTAATAAATTGAAATGTGGTTTTGGTTTCGTCACCGCAAACACCACAAGCGCCTGGTCAACATTGGCTACAGCTGGGCGTATTAGCTCATTCTTCCGCTCCAACACATCAACAATGTTTCCCTTTTTCTCTTCTTGGTCAAGAATATCTATCTCCACCAAATCTCCGACTAATGGTTTAATCTTTTCTTTCCGAAATACACCCTTCGCCTTACATTCATAAAGACCGGATTCTACTACGTGTACGTAGTAGAATCCCGCAATCCCTTTTACTATTTTCCCTTGCATACTAATTTGTACCACTTCCGGTTGTATCATCCGGTGCTGGAGCAGATGGTCCTGGTCCTGTACTTACAGTGATCGTAACTGTAGAGTCTACCATAAGGATTTTTCCTGCCTCCTTCACTTTCACAACAATATCCTTGTTATATTCTGTGCTAGCTGTGTACTCGATAGAAATTTTAACATTCAAAGCTTCTAATGTCTTAATAACATCTTTGTAAGGCTTACCTACAAGTTCACCACTTTCAGGAATCGCAATTGCGCCAACCTTATATTTTACAGTCGTTCCCTTTTCTACTTCTTCGTCTGGCTCATATTCTTGCTCTAATACTTTACCTAATTCGTCTTCGTCATAGCTTTCGACCAAAATCATTTCGCCAACTAATCCTACTTCTTCTAACATTTCTTCGGCTTGCTCTGCAGTAACTCCGTACAAATCAGGCATAACAGCCTTTCCTACACCCTTACTAATCCACACAGTAATACTTGTCTTGTAGTTTCCAATACTTCCTGCTTCTGGATCTGTTTTTACAACATTTCCTGCTTGAATTTCATCGTCATGAATCTCTTTAAACTTAATCTTCTTTTCTTGGAATCCAATATGTGTTAACTCTTTGAGTGCTGCTTTTTGATCCTTATCAATCAAATCTGGGATTTCAAGTTCTTTTAAACCTGTACTTACGTACATTTTTACTTTTGCACCTTCTGGTAACTTCGCGTTTTTATTCGGGTATTGTTTGAAAACATAGCCTTCTTCATACTCCAGTGATTCTTCCGACACAATTTCCACTTCAATACCTACTTTTGCGCATGCTTCTTTTGCCTGTTCTTCTGTCATACCAACAATATGTGGCACTACACCCTTCTTACCAGTATTTTGAAGGACTCCCGAACCGCTGCACGCCCATAGAATACCGCTTCCTACAAGGATAACAAAAATACTCGCTGCCACGATAGTCAATATTTTCATCATCTTTGACATCTTTGGCTCAATATCATCTTTCCCTGAGATGCGACGATTTCTTGGTCTTTCATCATCATAATAATCGTCATACTCATCATAATCCACATCATACTGTGATGCATTTTTTAATTGTTCTAACTCATCCGCCGTAATCATAACAGTATCTGAACCATTCACCAATGGGGCAATCTTTACAAAATCACCATCTGGATCCTGAATCGATCGTTTCAAATCTCTTGCCAATGCTGAAATATTCATATAACGTCTATCCGGACTTTTTTGTGTACATTTCAAAATAATCTGTTCCAAACTATATGGTATGTCTGGCACAAACTCTGAAGGAGGAACAATGTCCTCTTGCAAATGCTTCAACGCAATCGTAACTGTAGATTCTCCATCAAAAGGCAAATGCCCTGTAATCATCTCATACATAGTAATACCAAGAGAATAGATGTCGCTCTTCGAATCACTAAATCCACCTCTTGCTTGCTCAGGAGATGTATAATGTACTGACCCCATAACATTTGTGCTAATGGTGTTCGAAGAAGTAGCCTTTGCGATACCAAAGTCAGTCACTTTGACTTTCCCTTCCTTCGAAATCATAATATTCTGTGGCTTAATATCACGATGAATAATGTTATGTTCGTGTGCTGCCGCAATACCTGCACAAACTTGCATCGTAATTGCAATGGCTTCTTTCGGTGCCAATTTTCCTTTTTTCTCGATATACTCTTTGAGAGTAATTCCTTCCACTAACTCCATAACAATGTAATATAATCCACGATCTTCTGCTACATCATAGATATTTACAATATTTGCATGGGTAAGCCCTGCTGCTGCCTGTGCTTCTGAACGAAATTTTTGAACAAAAGTTTCATCCTCGCGGAACTCTCTTTTTAACACTTTAATTGCTACATAACGACGAAGTACTCGGTCTGTGGCCTTATAAACATCAGCCATTCCCCCTGTACCAATGCGATCCATAATCTCATATCTGCCGCCTATTACAACGCCTTCTCTAATCATACATTCACCTCATCTGCAAAAGGGGCGATTACTATGACACCTATATTGTCATTCCCACCATTTTCTTTTGCTTTCTCTATCAATTGCTCTGTCGCTTCCACAACGTCTCTAGCACTTTTTACAATGCGGAAAATATCTTCATCTTCCACCATATTGCTTAAGCCGTCAGTACACATCAAAACGACATCTTGCTGCTTTAAACGATATTCGAAGAAATCAATCTTTAACTCTTCTTTCGCACCTACTGCCCTAGTAATAATGTTTTTATCCGGATGGTGTTTGGCTTCTTCGCTATTAATTCCACCAAGTCGCACCATTTCCTGCACTAAGGAATGATCCTTCGACAACTGCTTAATCTCTTTATTTAATAAATATAGTCTGCTATCTCCTACATTGGCAAAATACAAGGTTTTTTCAATTACGGTAGCTACCACAACAGTCGTACCCATACCTTTTAATCGAACATCCTGCCTTGCTTTTTCCAACAAGAAATCATTTGCCGCCGTAATTGCCTGTCTAATCATAATCTCAGGATTGGTTTCTTGGCTTTGAGCCAAGGTCTTTTTCACAACCTCAACCGCCATTTGCGAGGCATAATCTCCTGCATTATGACCTCCCATACCATCCGCAACAATAAACAGATTAGGCAAATTACCTATCGGCTGATTCGATACAAACACTGAATCTTCGTTCACCTCACGAACCATACCGATATCCGTCATTGAAAACGTCTTCATATAATTCTCCTTTAATTCTTCTCTATGTAGCTTCTTCTAAGTTGTCCGCAAGCCCCATCAATATCCGAGCCCATTTCTCTTCTTATAGTAACATTTATTCCGCTTTTTTCAAGTTTATTTTTGAAATTCTCCGCACTTTGACGACTTGGTTTTTGAAAATCTCTCTCTTTTATTGGATTCACAGGAATCAAATTTAAATGGCAGTTTCTTGGTCTTAGCATCCGGATTAATTCTACCGCATCTTCATCCCTATCATTAACCCCATGCACCAAGCTATATTCAAAGGTAATTCTGCGTCCCGTCTTTTCAAAATAATAATCACACGCCTCTAGCACATCGTCTAATTCATACTTGTTCGCAATCGGCATTAGTACCTTTCGCTTTTCTTGGGTAGAACCATGCAAAGAGAGTGCCAAAGTAACTTGCAATCCTTCTTCTGCCAAACGCTTCATATTGGGAATGATTCCACAAGTCGAGATGGTAATATTTCTCTGACTTATATTGAGCCCATTTTCATTCGACAAAAGTCGCACAAATTTGACAAAATTTTCATAGTTATCTAAAGGCTCTCCTGCCCCCATTACGACAATATTCGACACTCTTTCGCCTGTGATTTTTTGAATTTGATATATCTCTCCAAGCATCTCCGACGGTCGCAAATTCCGTTCTAGCCCACCAATAGTCGATGCGCAAAATTTGCACCCCATACGGCATCCTACCTGTGAAGAAATGCACACCGAATTTCCATGCTTATATCGCATAAGTACACTCTCGATTACATTTCCATCATCCAATTCAAACAAAAACTTGTTGGTTCCGTCTATTTTAGAAACTTGGCGTTCTACCATTTTTATCTGCGGAATCACAAAATACGTTTCCAATTGTTCTCGCAATGTTTTGGACAAATTCGTCATTTCATCAAAACAATCTACCATTTTCACATGTAGCCACTCGTAAATCTGCTTTGCTCGAAATGCTTTTTCCCCAAATTGCTCTATTTCTTGTTTTAATTCTTCATATGATAATGAACGAATATCTTTTTTATCCATGTTTGCTCCTCTTAAATTTTGCAATAAAAAATCCGTCACTATTATGTACTCCTGGAAGTAATTGCAAACATCCATCTTCTTCTACATCACCTTGCAATTCCTCACAGAGACGTTCTTTGATTGACACCAATTGGAACTCTGGATACTGTTCTAAAAACCAATGCACATTTCCTATATTCTCTTCTTTGTGAATCGTGCATGTGCTGTATATCAAATGTCCCTCTGGTTTTACATATTCTTTCACAACAGACAATATGGACTGTTGCAATTTCACTAAATCCGACTGCATCTGTGCTGTCATCTTATATTTTAAATCTGTCTTTTTGCCCAACACACCTAGACCTGAACACGGTAAATCTGCAATTACTATATCCGCCTGTTCAACAACTGTATCATCTAACACGGTAGCATCCCACTGCGTGGCCTTGATATTCGAAAGTCCAGAGCGTTCAATATTTTCTTGAATCAGTTGCACTTTATACGGTGTCAAATCACGGGCTTCTACTTCTCCCGTACCTTGTAGCATTTCTGCCATATGAAGTGCTTTGCCTCCTGGCGCCGCGCAAACATCAATCACTGCATCTCCCTCTTGCGGATTCGCGAGATGTGCTACAAGCATAGAACTGATATCCTGCACAGAAAATGCACCTTTCTGGAAACTCTCCAAGTCGGCCAAATAATCATAGTCCGAAATCTGCAATGCACAATCTAGATACGGATGGTCTACGACTGTTACCCCTTCTTTTTGGAGCTTCTCTTTCAGCGCTTCTTTGCTCATACACTGTAAGTTACATCGAATTGTGGTCGGCTTTTCTGTTTGAAAATCTCTCAACATTTTTTCTATGGTTTCACTGTCATAATCCTTCTTCCACTGTTCCAAAATCCATTCAGGCATAGAATATCGGATAGAAAAATCATTTGGAAGTTCCATTTGCTCGAGGCCACGGTCTACGGAACGCAGAACACCATTCACAAAACCTCGAAGATTTGAAAAGCCACGCTTATTTGCCAATTTCACTGCCTCGTTACACGCCGCGGAATTTGGCACACTGTCCATGTATTTCATTTGATATACTGCACTGCGCAATATATTCCGAATCACCGGTTTCATTTTATTCGTCGGCACTTTGGAAAACTGATTGATGATATAATCAATCTCAATCATATGCTCCAAGGTACCTTCCGTCACTCGCGTAATAAATGCACGTTCTTTTTTATCTAAATATTGATACTTAGAAAGCACATTTCGAAGAGCAATATGACTGTATTCTCCATCACGAGTAACTTCCAAAAGAATCCCTAGCACTAACTCCCTAGTCATTTCTTCTTCTGCCTCCAGCTAATAAGAAAATTCTTAATAATTGTAAAATAGATGCCAACGCACTTGCTACATAGGTAAGGGCAGCTGCGCGCAACACTTTTTTTGTTCCTTTGATTTCATCATCCTGTAACAAAGCGGTCTGCTCAATCATATGAACTGCACGTCTTGAAGCATTGAATTCTACTGGCAATGTAACCAATTGGAATAGCACTGCTGCAAGATATGCAAAAATTCCCAGATAGATAAAAATCATAGAACTTTCCCTCGAAAACAAAAGTCCGATTAAAATGAGTGGCCATGCAATTCTAGAACCGAAATTTGCAATCGGTACTAAGACACTTCTAAGCTGAAGTGGTGCATATCCTTTGGCATGTTGAATGGCGTGTCCACATTCGTGGGTTGCTACACCAACTGCTGCTACTGTTGGCTGACTGTAAACGCCTTCAGACAAGCGAAGCACTTTACTTCTCGGATCATAGTGGTCGCTCAAATTTCCTGCCACCTTTTCTATTCTGACATCATAGATACCTGCACTATGAAGTACTCGCTCTGCCGCCTCAGCTCCTGTAATCCCGCGAGAATTTCGCACTCTTGAATATTTTGTAAAAGCACTATTCACTCCCGCTGAAGCAATTAAGCTAATTACCACTCCAATTAAAACTAAAATATATGTTTGGTCAAAATAAAACCCTGGAAAAAACATTAATTTAACATCTCACTTTCTTTTACTTGATATCCCCGCATAAAAGCTCCTGCATCCATACGCTTTTTCCCTGGGATTTGAAGTTCTAAAATCTTTAGACTTCCTTCTCCCGTCTGTACATAAAATGCATCTTTTTCCACTTTTGTAATGGTTCCAGGTGCAAAATCTGTTGTGTCTGAAACCACTTTTGCATCCCAAATCTTCATTACTTTCTCATTCCAATTTGTGTAAGCACTTGGCCATGGACTTAGTCCACGTATTAAGCGTTCGATTTCTACCGCTTTTTTATTCCAGTCAATTTTACCCAATTGCTTGTCTAGCATCTTCGCATAAGCTGTCGGACTGTCTCCTTGAGGAATTGGTGAGATTGTCCCTGCCTCAAGACCTTTGAGTGTTTCTACACAGAGCTCGGCTCCAGTTTTTGCCAATTTGTCATGAAGAGTTCCGCCTGTCTCTTTTTCCTCAATGATAACTTCCGCCTTCAATAACATATCCCCCGTATCGAGCCCTTCATTCATCTGCATCGTTGTAACTCCAGTTACTGTTTCCCCATCCAAAATTGCCCATTGGATTGGCGCAGCACCTCGATATTTAGGAAGCAACGAGGCGTGTACGTTCACGCAGCCATATGGTGTCATCTCTAAGATTTCCTTTGGCAAAATCTGACCAAAAGCCACAACCACCATAATATCTGCGTTGTATGCTCGAAGTTCTTCAATGCATTCCTGTTCTCGAATTCGCCTTGGTTGATAGACGGGAATATTGTGCTTGATTGCACATTCTTTCACTGGTGTGAACTGCATCTCTTTCCCACGTCCCTTTGGTTTGTCTGGTTGGGTCACTGCTAGCACAACTTCATGGCCTGCTTCCACCAACGCCTCCAAGGTCCCTACCGAGAAATCTGGCGTTCCCATAAAAATAATTTTCATACTTATTCTTCCCCTTCTTCATAAGTAGCATCATAGAGTTCACCCTCTACTTTTTCTACATATAAATGTCCGTCTAAATGATCAATTTCATGGCAGAATGCTCTGGCAAGAAGTTCTGTACCTTCATAAATCACTTCTTCCATTTCTTCGTTTAGTGCCTTTACCTTCACATAGTTTGGTCTGGTAACTTCCCCAGCTTTTCCTGGTACACTTAAGCACCCTTCACTACCTGTCTGCTCTCCTGATGCCTCTAATATTTCTGGATTAATAAGTACCATTGGTCCTTCACCTACATCAATTACTACGATACGTTTCAAAATTCCCACCTGTGGTGCTGCCAAACCAACACCATTCGCCTCGTACATTGTATCAATCATATCTTCAATCAAAAACATCGTACGCGGTGTCATCGCTGTCACTTCTTTACATTTTTTTGTAAGTACTTCATCACCCATTGTTCGAATTTCTCTTATTGCCATTTTTAATCTCCTTCTAAAATACTGTCATTGGATTAAAGTCAAATTGAATCCGAAGTTTTTGAAAACCTGGATTTACATCAATGTACTGTTCCAATTGATTTTTCATCTCTGTCAATGCATTGTAATCTGGATGTTTGATATAGATTACTTTGCGATATATATCCTGCACCTTTCCTACATAAGGACTGGTCGGACCAATAATAACTGCTTGCTTTCGATTCACTCGCTCTGCATATGTTTTTAAATATTTGCACGCGGTTTCTAATAGCATTTCTTCTTCGCCAGATACTAGGACAGCCATAAGTTGTTCCACTGGCGGGTATCCCATCAATGTGCGATACTCGATTTCCTCCTCATAAAATGCACTATAATCTTGGTTTGCAGCCGTAGTAATCGCATAATGCTCTGGGCTATAGGTCTGAATCACAACCTCTCCCTTCTCACATCCTCGTCCCGCACGTCCTGCTGCCTGAGTCAGTAGTTGAAAGGTTCTCTCACCCGCACGATAATCATTGCTGTAAAGTGACAAATCTGCCGCCAAGATTCCGACTAAAGTGACATTTGGAAAATCATGTCCTTTGACAATCATCTGGGTTCCAATTAAGATGTCTGCCTCTTCATTGGCAAAAACTTCCAATATCTTTTCATGTCCATCTTTTTCCTTCGTCGTATCCATATCCATACGAAGCACCCTAGCTGACGGAAACTCTTTTTTTACCAATTCTTCTATCTGCTGTGTTCCTGCGCGAAATCCTCCGATATGTTTGGAACCACATTCTGGACACACCATATGTTCTCTCTCTTCATAACCACAGTAGTGACATACCATTTTCCCGCCACGATGCACCGACATGGACACATCACAATGTGGACACTTCACCACATAACCACAAGATCTACAAGCAATAAATCCTGCATATCCTCTACGATTCAAAAACAGCATAATCTGCTGCTTTTTCTCCAATCGGTCTTCGATGAGTTCATGCAATTTTTTACTGATAATCGATCGGTTTCCACTTTTTAATTCTTCGCGCAAATCAACTGTATACACGATTGGAAGTTCTTGCTTCTTCGAACGCTCTTTCAACGTAAGAAGTTCATATTCTCCTTGCTCTGCCAGGTAGAACGCTTCCAGTGACGGCGTTGCCGAGCCAAGTACTACACTCGCACCTTCTAAGCGCGCTCTCTCAATCGCTGTCTCCCTTGCATGATATCTTGGAATCTGCTCACTTTTATAAGTCGGCTCATGTTCTTCATCGATTACGATCAATCCCAAATTTGGAAATGGTGTAAATAATGCAGACCGTGGCCCAATCATAATGTCAATTCCGCCTTCTTTTGCGCGCATCATCTGATCATAGCGTTCCCCATTAGACATTCTGGAATTCAATATCGAAATGCGATTTCCAAAGCGTTTGTAAAAGCGCATCACTGTCTGATATGTCAAGGCGATTTCCGGAATCAATACAATTGCCTGTTTCCCATCACGAATAACTCTCGCAATCATCTCCATATAGACTTCCGTCTTACCACTACCTGTTACACCATATAATAAATACGTTTTCTGTATTCCTTTTAAATAGTTCTCTCGAAAACAATCAATCGCATTTTGCTGTTCCTCTGTATACTCAACTGGTGTCCATACCTGTTCATGAGATTTGATTGGATTCCTTAGGACTTGTTCACTCTCAATTGCAATGAGCCCTTGGTCTTCCAATGCACGAAGTACCTCACGCGTCACATTCAATTTCTTTATAACAAACTCATATTCCAACAAATCGTTGTCCAAAAGGGCTGCCATAACGCGAACTCTTGCTTTTTGATTCTTTTTCAAAAGTTCATTGAGTGTCTTCTCGCCTTCTTCTTTATCACACAAAAGACGTACAAATCTTTTGACCTTTATCTGTTCTTCTTTTTTAATTGGCAAAACCGTCTTTAATGATTGTATCATAGTGCCGCCAAAATTTTCTTTCATCCAGGCCGCCAGTGCAACTAGTTTCCCTTCGATTTCCATACGTTTTGGGGCTATACAAAGAATTGCTTTTACTTTTTCTGGCACATACTCACAATTCTCGGAAATCCCTATGACATACCCACTTGTCTCCCGATTACCTTTGCCAAATGGAACCACCACTTCCGTTCCCACTTTTACGAGAGATTCCAATTCATATGGGATGCAATACTCAAATACTCTATCCAGTTTTTCATGTGTAATATCGACAATCACTTGCGCATACATACGAACTGTTTTTCTCCTTTCGTGGCAAAATTCCATAGTTATTTATATAATATCACATTTTGAGAATTCTTGCAAAATTCATCTGTTTATATTTTTGTTTGTGAAACGCATCTTTTTATGATATGATAGAGAGCGTATTTATATAATATACAAAAGAGAGTGAGAGAATATTATGTTAGAAATGATTGAAAAAGTGAATTCCGCAGTGAATGGATTCATCTGGGGCGTTCCTGCGATGATTTGTATTATCGGAGTCGGACTGTACCTCAGTTGCCGTACTGGATTTATTCAAATCCGCAAGTTCTTCCATGCAATGAAAATGACCATTGGAAGAATTTTTGAGAAAAAAGAAGCAACAAGTGGTGCTATGACACCTTTCCAAGCAGTTTGCACAGCTCTTTCTGCGACTGTAGGTACCGGGAATATCGCCGGAGTTGCCGGTGCAATTGCCATTGGTGGACCTGGTGCTGTATTCTGGATGTGGATATCTGCCATCCTTGGTATGTGTACAAAATTTGCCGAAGTAACCTTGGCCGTTCATTTCCGCGAAAGAAATAAGGATGGAGATTACGTAGGCGGTCCAATGTATTACATAAAAAATGGTCTTGGAAAACGTTGGATATGGCTTGCATATCTTTTTGCTGGTTTCGGTGTATTGACTGTATTCGGTACAGGAAATGCGACGCAAGTAAATACCATTACAACAGCAATTAACTCAGCGCTTACGAATTACAACCTTCTTGGAACAGAGTCTTTGACAATTACAAACCTTGTAATAGGAATTGTGATTGCTTTTCTCGTGGCAGCCGTTTTACTTGGAGGTGTAAAGCGAATTGGAAAAGTTACTGAAAAACTTGTTCCTTTTATGGCTTTACTTTATATTATTTTAGGTCTTGGAGTAATTATCCTAAATATCGATACAGTACCTGCTGTATTTAAATCTATTTTTGTTGGCGCATTCAATCCAAGAGCTTTTACTGGCGGTATTGTAGGAAGCTTCTTCTTAAGTATGAAAAAGGGTGTTTCCAGAGGAATCTTCTCCAATGAAGCTGGTCTTGGTACTGGTTCCATTGCACACGCTTGCGCAGACACTGACAAACCAGTGCAACAGGGATTATTTGGAATCTTTGAAGTATTTACAGATACAATTGTGATTTGTACTTTAACAGCATTGACGATTCTCTGTAGTGGCGTCACAATCAACTTTGGTGTAGATGCTGGAGCAGATTTAACCATCAGTGGATTTACTGCTACATACGGAAATTGGGTTTCTATATTTACTGCAATTGCACTCTGCTGTTTTGCTTTCTCAACAATCTTAGGTTGGGGATTGTACGGTGCAAGATGCATCGAGTTTATCTTTGGAGAAAAAGTAATCAAACCATTTATGTTAGTTTACTCTTTTGTTGCAATCATCGGCGCAGTAGCTGACCTTGGATTAATCTGGGGTATCTCTGATACCTGCAATGGTTTGATGGCAATTCCAAACTTAATTGCTGTATTCCTGTTATCAGGCACTGTTGTGAAGCTCACCAAAGAACACTTCAAAAAATAATTGACAACTTTAAAGAGGAGGTGTATATCTATACACCTCCTCTTTCTTATATCCATTATCCAAAACGACGTTCTTTAATCGCTCTAAATTCATCCTCTGTAACACCTTGATATGCTGGTATCGCATATGTTGGTCCTCCGCATGCACTCATCGGCCCTGTGTGATCAGTTCCACCTGAACAGTATAAGTTATACTTTATAGCTGCGTGAATAGCAAGTTTTTCTGCTCTTTCTGTAAGTTCCGCATGGCAGATCTCAATACCATTTGCACCCTTCGCAATATAATCTTCTATGATTCCCTTTTCAAAAAGCGCCTCATGTGGATGGGCAATCACTGCCACACCGCCCGCTTCTCGAATAGCTTTAATCGTATCATCTGCACTTGGACGTACAAAATGAAGTTTTGCAGGATCACATTGTCTATAAGCGATTCGAACTTTATCTTGATCTGTATATGCACAAATACCCGCTGCATCCAAAGCGTGAACGATATGGTCAATGCAGTAAAAATCGGTACGTGGACAATACTTCACCAATTCCTCCCACGGCAAATTCGGAATGCATCCGCGTTCAATCATATCCTCATACTGTGTACGTGTACGTTCTGTATATCCTTCACAAACCATCTTTGAAAAAGCCACAATGGCTGGATGATTAATATCAAAATCAAGTCCTGTAATATGAATCTCTTCGCCCTCATATTTTGTACAAAACTCAACACCCGATATTGCTTCAATTCCTTCTTTCTTAGCTGCTTCCATGAGTTCTGGAATACCAGTTAATGTCTCGTGATCTGTAAGCGCAATCGCACCATAACCCAATGATTTTGCAAGACGTACTAAAAACGTAGGTCTAAACCCACCATCAGACTGATTGGAATGAAGATGTAAATTACCGTATTTCATAAGAGTTCCTCCTGTATGTCATCTTTCTTTGATTATAACGCAACTACCATTTTTGTCCATATAATTTCTTGTTTTACTTCAAAAAAGTTCCTCTCTTAATAGCATCTTCCCCGAACTTTCTTCGTATCTCATCAAGTGCAGAATCTAACTTTTTATGTTTCTCTTTTCTCGAAACATCCTGATTTATTAAGTTCTGCAATTCAAAGATATCCATCTGCTCTGGTTCTATGTCATCCACTAACTTTGATGTGCGAATCCCCAATAGGCGAATCGGTTCTCCATCCCACAGTTCACGAAAGAGCTTACACGCCTCTTCATAAATCATCTGGTCCGAATTGGTGGCTTTGGTCAATTGCTTTTGATGGGAAACACTGCGGAACGTGTGATACTTAATCTCTACACTAATCATACGCGCTTTCTGTGCTTCCTGGCGAAGACGACCGCCCACAGTTTCCGCCAAACTCAAGAAGACTTTCTTCGCCTCTTCTTCCGTCGTGGCATCTTTCGCAAGTGTGGTAGAATTGCCTATCCCTTTCATTTCCACATGATCTCTAACTACTTTATTACTATCAATCCCATTGGCGAACTCCCACAACGTACGCCCATGACTCTTAAGATGCAATTCCAAAAGTTCTGGGTCCGCTTTTGCAAGTTCTCCAATGGTGCGAATTTCTAATTTGTGCAATACTTCCACACTGGATTTTCCGGCCATATATAACTCTGACACTGGCAAATGCCACATTTTGACCGGAATCTCCTCCACAAATAAAGTATGCACTTTGTTTGGCTTTTCCAAATCAGATGCCATCTTGGCAAGTAAGCGATTGGTCGAAATACCAATGTTCACTGTAAAACCAAACTTTTCTTTCACTGCATCTTTGATTTCAAACGCCGCTTCCACAGGCGAATGATAACGATGTGCAATGCCTGTGAAATCCATATAACACTCATCCACACTCATCTGCTCAATATCTGGCGTGTAATTCGAAAGAAACTCCATTAATCTCGCACTGTATTCATCATACATCTTATGATTTGGTGGATAGATTTTCAGTTCCGGACACTTGCGAAGTGCATGAGCCACCGGCTCTCCCGTCACGATTCCATATCGCTTTGCAGATACCGATTTTGCCAACACAATTCCATGGCGGGACTCTTGATTGCCACCAATAATTGACGGAATTTCTCGAATATCTTCCGTTGCACCATTTTTCAATTGTTCTACCCCAGTCCAACTCAAATATGCAGAATTGACATCAATGTGGAAAATAATCTGGTTCATGCATTTCTCCTTGCAACTTATTTCCCTTATTATACCACTTTTAATGCCCCATTTTCCACATCAATTGTAATGGTATCGCATCTTCCTACTTTGCCTTCCAAAATACATTTGGCAGCAAGTGTCTCCACGTGTTTTTGTAAATATCGCTTCATTGGTCTCGCACCATATATCGGTTCATAACCATTCTCCACTACATACTCTTTTGCCGCCTCTGTCAAGGCGATTGTAATTTCTTGTCCTACCAATCGCTCATTTAACTCTGCCATAAGAAGTTCTACGATTTGGCACATATCTTCCTTGGTCAATGGCTTGAATAAAATAGTTTCATCCAATCGATTTAAAAACTCTGGTCTAAAATGCATCCGAAGTTCTTGAAGTACCATTTCCTCGCTCTCCGGACGAATCTCACCTTGTTCATCTATACCATCTAACAAGTGAGCCGAGCCAATATTCGATGTCATAATGAGAATCGTATTTTTAAAATCCACTGTGCGACCTTGGGAATCTGTGATTCGTCCATCGTCCAACACTTGCAACAACACGTTAAATACATCTGGATGCGCTTTTTCAATCTCGTCAAACAATACCACTGCATATGGTTTTCTGCGAACCGCTTCTGTCAGTTGTCCGCCTTCATCATATCCCACATATCCCGGAGGGGCTCCAATGAGACGGGATACGGAATGTTTCTCCATATACTCACTCATATCGATACGAACCATATTGTTCTCATCGTCAAAAAGACATTCGGCCAATGCCTTTGCAAGTTCGGTCTTTCCTACACCTGTTGGTCCTAGGAACAAGAACGAACCAATTGGTTTACTCGGATCTTTGATTCCCGCCTTAGAACGAATAATCGCCTCTGTCACCTTGGCAACGCCCTCGTTTTGACCAATCACACGCTTATGGAGTTCCTCATCCAAATGAAGGGTCTTGTTGCGCTCACTTTCATTCAATTTGGATACTGGGATACCTGTCCAGCGAGATACAATTTTTGCAATCTCCTCATCGGTCACACTCTCGTGCACCAAAGTCAATTCCCGCGCATTATTTTTCTCTTCTTCCTCTTCCAATTGCTTTGTAAGTTCTGGTAATTTCCCATACTGCAATTCTGCTGCACGTTCCAAATCATAAGATTGTTTTGCTTTCTGAATCTCTTGATTTACCTGCTCAATTTCTTCTCTGATCTTTTGAAGCAGTTCGACAGAACTCTTTTCATTGTCCCATCTTGCCTTCTCGTTTTGAAACTCTTCACGAAGTTCTGCCAATTCCTCTTGCAAATGCTGCAAGCGCTCCTGACTCAATCGGTCACTTTCTTTCTTAAGCGCCGCCTCTTCTATCTCTAACTGCATGATTCGTCGCTGCAATTCATCCAATTCTGTCGGCATAGAATCCAATTCTGTTTTAATCAATGCACATGCCTCATCCACCAAGTCAATGGCCTTGTCTGGCAAAAATCGGTCTGTGATATATCGATGGGACAGGGTTGCTGCCGCCACCAACGCGCCATCGGTAATTTTTACCCCATGGAATACCTCGTAGCGCTCCTTCAAGCCACGTAGAATGGAAATTGCATCTTCCACCGTCGGTTCATCCACTAACACCGGTTGGAAACGTCTCTCTAACGCCGCATCTTTCTCAATATATTGACGGTATTCATCCAAGGTTGTGGCACCAATACAATGCAATTCTCCTCTGGCAAGCATTGGCTTTAACATATTGCCCGCATCCATCGCACCGTCCGTCTTTCCAGCACCTACGATGGTATGCAATTCGTCCACAAAAAGAATAATCTTTCCTTCGCTATTTTTCACTTCCTGCAATACCGCTTTTAAGCGTTCCTCAAATTCACCCCTATATTTCGCACCAGCAACTAATGCTCCCATATCCAGTGAAAAAATCTGCTTGTCCTTGAGTCCTTCTGGAACATCGCCACGCACGATTCTCTGCGCAAGGCCTTCTACAGCCGCTGTCTTTCCGACACCCGGTTCTCCGATTAGCACTGGATTATTCTTCGTCTTGCGGGATAAAATTCGAATCACGTTACGAATCTCTGCATCGCGTCCAATAACTGGATCTAATTTCTGCTCTCTAGCCCGTGCCACCAAATCCTGTCCATATTTATTCAGGGTATCATAAGTTGCCTCTGGATTATCACTGGTCACTCTTTGATTCCCACGAATAGTTGCAAGCGCCTGAAGAAACGCTTCCCTAGTAACAGAAAAATCTTTGAAAATCTTTTTCACTTCTCTTCCCGCATACTTGATTAGTGCCAAAAACAAATGTTCCACAGAAACATATTCGTCCCCCATTTGCTTCGCCTCATCTTCTGCATGGATGAGTACCTTATTAAGATCCTGCCCCATAAACAGTTGTCCGCCTTGCACCTTCGGTAACTTTCCAAGGGCTTTTTCTGTCTCTTGTAAAAACATTTCCGCAGAAACGTTCATCTTTTCTAATAATTTTATAATCAAACTATCTTCTTGCGTTAATAACGCATACAACAAATGCTCTTGCTCAATCTGTTGATTGCCATATTCATATGCAATTTTTTCGCATGTTTGTACTGCCTGTAAGGATTTTTGTGTAAATTTGTTAATATTCATACCAACACCTCCCTGTGATAGTTTTGGTATAACACAAAAATTAGCACTCGTCAACGCCGAGTGCTAATAATTTATAATTTCTTTAGATTTTATACTCTGAATTCAAATTTTGATTTTGGTTGTTTACAAAGCGGACACACAAAATCTTCTGCCAATTCTTCAAATGGAACCTCTCCATTATACTCATATCCACAAATGCTACATACCCATTTCCCATCCACCTTGGTTTCCTCAATGTACGTAGGAGCATTCTTTGGGCTTTTCCCTTTGACAACCTTATGATAATACGCATAGGTCATCGGGTCTTCTTTTTTCAATGTGTCTGCAGCGACTGCTTCGCCCAAGAACACTGTATGTGTACTTGTTTCCATCTGATCAATCACTTTGCAAACAATATATCCGCAAGAATCTGACACAATTGAAAGTCCTTCTTTTTCAAATGCATCCACACCTTCGAACTTATTCACATCTTTCCCTGATTGGAATCCAAATATTCCAATCAAATCCGAATTTGACTGCTCTGACAAAATAGAAATGGCAAACTTTCTTGTTTTCTTAATGCATGCATTGGTATAATTATCGTGATTCATGCTCACTGCAAAAGTCGCTGGAGATGAAGTAATCTGCATAATACTATTCGCAACGCAACCTGTCGGACGTGTCCCATCTAATGTAGAAACTACATACACACCATAAGAGAAATTTCGAAATACATCGTTATTTACCATAATCTTTTCTCCTTATTGTATATTAATGTCCACCACAGCCATGTGAGCCACAACTACCACCATGATGGTGGCCTTCTCCGTGATGATTGCAAGTCACATTTGGATTATAGGTCAATTCACCGTTGACCAATGCATCTACTGCTGCATCTGCATCTCCAGTTACCCCACCGTAAAACTGAATGCCAGCTTCTGCAAGTGCCATCTGTGCGCCTCCACCGATACCGCCACAAATCAGAACAGTGACACCCTGCGCTTTCAAAAATCCTGCCAATGCGCCATGTCCGTTTCCATTGGTATCAATAATCTGCGCACCTACAACTCCACCATCTGCAATTTCATATACTTTGAATTGCTCTGTATGCCCAAAATGTTGAAATACTTTTCCTTCTTCATACGTCACTGCAATCTTCATGCCTATCTCCTCCTGTCTAAATATCTTCTTTCAGTTTCTCAATCTCTGCTTTTAACTCTTCAATTGCCAATTCCCTCTCTGCAATTGTCTCACAAAGTTCCACACATTGTGGATCAATTTCTTCCCCTTTTTTGTGTTTGTA
The DNA here is from genome assembly GCA_045659485.1 of Faecalimonas sp. Lineage (GTDB taxonomy): Bacteria > Bacillota > Clostridia > Lachnospirales > Lachnospiraceae > Faecalimonas. Next base: position 28,987 of record JAZOWZ010000006.1, read on the forward strand.
ATAAAGAATCTTTCCGATATCTTTAAAATCTCTCATACAATTTCTTTCCATCGTACGAATCTGTCTTTTTAACTTTTGTTCTTCTACGATTTTTTCGGTTCTTTCTACAACAACCTCTACAACTTCTCCTGTCTTTTCAGTAACATCCTTAGCTGCCTCTGAAATCACTTTTCCCCACTTTTCAAAAACTTCTGTCATATCTGTCTCCTTCCAATCAAATTTGCCGAATAAATTCAAATGTTTGATATAAATTCAATCTTCCATAGCCCGATGTTCGATTAGGGTACATGGTGCCTTCCATCTTCTCCGTTCCTAGTATCAGCAAATTGCGAATCTGACTAGAGTCCAAATCAATCTCTCCAATCACATAGACACCCCACTCCATTAGTAGTGCTACCGCCCCCGCAGTAATCCCTGCGGCAATGCTAGAACCAGTTCTAACAGCGAATTGATTCCGCGAAATTGCTCCTTTTACATTCACCCCTGGCGCAACAAAATCGGGTTTGATTCTCTCATCCCTAGTATATCCCCTTCCCGACTGAATAGCAATAGAATTATCTCTTCCATCATAAAAACCAACCGTGATTCCAGACAGTGCGCTCCCTGGTTCCGTAATCGTATAATTAGGATTGGATTCCAAAAAATATACTTCACCTGTCAAAAATTCCTTTACAGGAAGCCAAATGTGATACTCCCCGTCTGCAATGCGGACAGGATAAACTGCCACCTTCCAAATTCCTTCCGTCGGATTTGAAACGCGCACAAAAACAAGGGTGGCATTCAGGCGTTCCACAAACACTTTGTAATCAATAGAAATTTCCGTACGCTCAAATATAAATCGATACTCCTGCGTCCTTCCGCCACGAATTGGAAACCGATAAGAACTCTCCCCGCTCGGCGACGTAATTGACACTTCAAACAAATTCAAAGAACTTGCCCAAAGTTCCATACAGAACCCTTTGTTCCCCTCGCTCACTTGTATCTCCACCTCTTGCTCTTGATCCTCTCTTTCAATACGTCCCAAAAAATGATGCCTCTGATCCGCTTCATTTCCTGCACCAATAACCACCGCCCGATGATCCGTGTTTGAAAAAATATCCACAAGCCCAGCAAGTGGCGAACCTGCCGTATGGCTTCCTTGATTGGTTCCCAATGCAATGCAAAGAACCAAGGGTAGATTTTTCTCTATGGCTAAATTGTGAAGATACGTAATACCAAGCATAATATCATTTTCCTGATAGCAGGGTGCATCCGTCCCTATCAGATAAAAATCTCGCAAATACTGCTTTGCCTGTTTCAACTTAACAACCGCTATTTGTGCATCTGGAGCCGCTCCCAAAAACTGATTTTCCACATCCGCATTTCCTGCTGCAATACTAGCCAAAAAGGTTCCGTGGCTATTCTCATCTCGGCTTGAAACCAGCTCCAATGGATTTTCGCTTTGAAGTGCTATGTCAATGTCATCTTTTCGGTATTCTGTACCATACAAGAAACCTTCAGGCGGATTTCCTTCTTGAATAGTCTGATCCCAAATCCCAACAATACGGCTGCTGCCGTCTAAATTTCGAAAAAGTGGATTTTGATAATCGATTCCCGTGTCCACAAATCCAACCATAACGCCTGTACCTTGTAATTCTAGCGTCGGATAATTTTGCACCTGCAAAATTCCTGCATCCGCAAGCGCCTCCGTATCTAATAATGTATAACATTTCGGTATCGAATTATAGGGATATTTGTCGAAACGAATCGGTTCTGCCAACTCTTTCTCCACATAGATACTTCGGTAAAACTCCCCCATTTCCATTTCGCAATCTACATCCCCAAACTTTTCTTGAAACAATTCCTCCTGCAAACGTCCAACAATAAAATCTCTAAACTCCTCGGATAGAATCCGCTCGCGACATAACTCCAGACTCATAACTCATCCCCAGTTTTTGCTTTAATATATGCAAAAACGAGGTGTCTTACAACACCTCGCTTCAAATTCTTAGGATGTCGGACCACCAAGTTTTGCTTGACCACGCATAGTGATCATCGGTCCCCCAGTTCCTTCAATATACTCTTTTGTAATTGTGACAATGCCAATATTGTCATCTTTTGGAATCTCGTACATAATATCTAGCATAAATTCTTCTATGATAGAACGTAATGCACGTGCTCCTGTATCTTTTTTAATCGCTTTCGCTGCAATCGCATACAAGGCTTCTTCTGTAAATTCCAACTTCACTTCATCTAACGCAAGAAGTTTTTGATACTGTTTTAAAATCGCATTCTTTGGCTCTTTTAAAATCTTCACAAACATCTCTTCATCTAATCCCTGTAAGCTAAATACAATTGGAAGTCGTCCGATAAACTCTGGAATCATACCAAAGTTTCGAAGGTCCTCTACTGTCACTTTGGACAAGAGATTTTTCTCATGATTGTACTTATCTTTCAAGTCTGCAATAAATCCCATAGAAGACTGCTTGTTGAGACGTTCCTTAATAATGTTTTCCAAATCCGGGAACGCGCCTCCACAGATAAATAAGATATTCTTTGTATTCACGGTGGTAAGTGGAACCATAGCATTTTTACTGTTGGCTCCTACCGGTACCTCTACCTCACTGCCTTCCAATAATTTAAGCATTCCTTGTTGTACAGACTCTCCACTGACATCTCGTTGGCTTGTATTTTTCTTCTTCGCAATCTTGTCAATCTCATCGATAAAGATAATACCTTGCTCTGCTTTCTCCACATCATTATCTGCTGCCGCCAATAATTTGGACACAACACTTTCAATATCATCTCCGATATATCCTGCTTCTGTCAAAGAAGTAGCATCTGTGATTGCCAATGGTACATCCAATAACTTCGCCAATGTTTTTACCAAATAGGTCTTACCACAACCCGTTGGCCCTATCATCAGCATATTGGACTTCTCGATTTCGATATCATCCATCGTATCTGTAGCCACACGTTTATAGTGGTTATACACCGCAACAGCCATTGCTTTCTTTGCATGTTCTTGACCCACTACGTACTCATCCAGCTGTGCTTTAATCTTGTGCGGAGCCGGAATATCTTTGATATCAATAATTGGTTTTTTAGGCTCGCCTTCTTTTTTCTTTTTGATTTTTTGCTTTTTAGGAATTACATTTTCCAAATCAGATAGATTCATAAAGTGAATTCCAGGAGTGTTTGACAATTGACTAAAATCCATCGGCATATTGTTCATTGCATCAAAACTTTTTTGCATACAATCCGAACAAACACAAATATTATTCGGAAGCTCAATCATCTTTCCAGCAACACTTTCTGGTCGATGACACATGAGACAAATTTTCTCATATTCATCATCTTTATCTTCTTTGATTTCCACTTCCCCCTCTGGATGTTCCTCAAATTCAATTCTGTCTCCCATATGTATGTCCCCTTACTGTCTGTTTTGCATAATTGCGATAACGTTTTTATCGATCTTATGTGCTTTACCATTGTAACGATACAAATTACCTGCATAAGTTTCTACATCATAATCACCGATAAATAGCACTTCACCTTTTTTCATAGAATAGAATGCATGTGCTGCTTTTCGAATCTCAGTAACCTTATTTCCCTTTACTTTCTTAAGTGCACCCATAGATTCTTGATACTTCCAATCTGTCAAGAAGTATACTGTCTTATCGTCCACTTCACCGTAACAAACAGCTGATCCCAATTTTACATTTTTATCAGCCATTTTTTTGTTTACATAAAGGTCTCCTTGCATTGTGTAAGTTACTTCGCTTACATTCTTGTAGTATAACACGCCTTCTTCACCTACAAATGCAATGTCTTTTGCAAATACATCAGATGCATATTTCTTTCCTGCACCAATCTTGCTTCCTGACACTTGCATCTTGTACAGTGTTCCAGTTGCATCATAAGTGCCCACTTTATCTTCCGCTATATCGGCCACATAATAAATAGTATCACCGTTCTCTGCAAGAATAATATGTTCTACATTCTTCTCTTTTACCGCTTTTGTCTTTGCTTCTGCAGCTACATAATATTTGCTTGAATCCGCCAAATAGTTCATAACTTTTTCTTCCACTTCCCATACAGAAGAAATTTCAGATAGCTTCACTTTTCCCATTCCGTCTAAATCACCAGCAGTGAAAACAATGACTGGACGTTCTGCGGCAATCTTAAGGTTCTCTTGTTGCACATTTTTCGCAACTGATTTTTGACTCTTTCCATTGTAGAAGAACAATTCATATGTATGTGTATCAATCTGGCTTTCTTTTAATTCCTTTTTGATATCATCCTTTTCTTTCTTTACATCATTCTCTACATAATCCTGCGCAGAAATCTTCTCCGCGTTTTCTTTTAGATAATAGATTTCTCCAGATTCATATACCTTAAGTACAGTCGTAACCTTGGATGCTAATTTTTTCGCATCTTTCCCAATTTCTTTTCGATATAGGTTTGCATCTTTTGTGTAATAGATGACATCTAATGCTTCATCAATATAATCCAATGTGCCTACTTCTTTTACTATTTTCTTTGTTTTTCCAGACTGATTCAAGCACACTGCGCGCTCACTATTGATATAGATAATCTTTTTACCATCTTTGGAAATCTCAAAATTGGTAACACCTTTTTCCATTGGAATGGCTTCTTTTCCATTATAGAGATAGAGCGTTCCTTCACTGACATATACTACCTTTTTTCCGTCTTCACTAATCTTGTAATCACTAACGCCTTTTGCCAGTTCTACGATTTCCCCATCTTTTTCATTCAAATCACGGTAAGTCAATGTGAAGTTACTTAATCGAATAATATTCGATGGATAATAGATTCGATCCCCATTTTTACTCTTCTTTACTAATTTTGAGTAATAATGATTTGCCATATATTCCAAATCAAATTGGTCCATACTCTTTTCATACACCAATTTATTTGTCAACTCTACATCCTTGTTGCTTCCGCTTGCAAGCAAAGACATTTCCATATCTTTCACATAAAGGGTATTTTTCTTTTCACCGCCAGCAAATGCAAAGATAAACACTACTACCAAAATTGCCGCTGCAGCTATACCACCATATATAAGTGCAGGTTTTTCCAATAAGCCTTTCGATTTTCTTCTTGCAACAAATTCTCCACATTCTGGACAGCGGCGGCGTCCTTTTTGAAGCTTTGCTCCGCATTTTGGACACTTTTTCATATGTGTTCCTCCCTTTTATAATGTTTTAATAAAGCGTTTGAAATACTCTCTTCCTTCTGGCGTACACTTAAATACACCCGCATCTTCCAATACTCTAGTAAAGACAATTCCTACCTCTTTTTCTAAGATGCTCATCACATTTTCTTCTGTAAATGCTTCGTAATTTCCACGGAATGTTTCTACCCAAGAAGCATGTTTTTCAATCTTGTCATTGCTGCTGATATCTTTATTATTCACAAGATAGTCTGCCAAGATTTCCATCTCTTCTTTCAATCTTGCAGGTAACACCGCAAGACCCATAACCTCAATCAAGCCAATATTTTCTTTCTTAATGTTATGCCACTGAGCATGTGGATGGTATACCCCAAGTGGATGCTCTTCTGTCGTAATGTTATTGCGAAGTGCCAAATCTAATTCATAAATTTCTCCCACTTTTCTCGCAATCGGAGTGATTGTATTGTGTGGTTCTCCGTCAGTCTCTGCAAACACAAATGCCTCTGCATCTGTATAGCCACGCCATGCATCTAAGATATGTGCACCAAGTTCAATGAGACGGTCAGAATCTTTGCCACGCAAACGAAGTACGGAAAGTGGCCAGTTGACAATTCCAACTTCCACATCTTCAAATCCTTTGATTTCAAAGGTCTCTTCCATTGGCGCTTTTGCCATTGCAAATGTATAGTGTCCACCTTGGAAATGGTCATGGCTTAAGATAGAGCCACCTACGATTGGCAAGTCCGCATTGGACCCCAAGAAATAATGTGGGAACAATTTCACAAAATCAAACAACTTGATAAAGGTTGCCTTCTCAATCTTCATCGGTGTGTGTTCCCCATTAAACACGATACAATGCTCATTGTAATATACATATGGAGAATATTGGAATCCCCACGCGCTATCATTCACTGTGATCGGCATAATTCTGTGGTTTTGTCTTGCTGGATGATTTACACGTCCCGCATAGCCCTCATTTTCCACACAGAGCAAACATTTTGGATAACTGCTTGCCTTTGCCAATTTCGCTGCCGCAATCGCCTTTGGATCCTTTTCTGGTTTTGATAAATTGATGGTAATATCAATCACACCATATGGGCTATCCACCGTCCACTTGCGGTCTTTCTTTACACGATAGCGACGAATATAATCGCTGTCCTGACTTAATTTATAGTAATAATCGGTTGCCTCTGTTGGACACACTTCATAGCGCTTTGCAAACTCTGCCTGCACTTGACCTGGTCTTGGCATCAAGCAATTCATAAGCTTTGTATCAAATAAATCACGATATACAATGCTATCTTCAATGATGCCTCTTGCCACTGCCTCATCTAACAACACTTTTAATACATCTTCTAATACAATCTCTTGCCCAGAAATGTCTGTATCTTCATAGTTATCTTCCCCGAATACTTCTAAAAGCATATTTGTGGTATAAATGCGCTCACACTCTGGAACTAATCCTGTATCAATTCCATATTGCACTAATTTCTTAATATTTTCAAAAAACATCTTTGGTCCTCCCTATCTGCAAACGTGTGCGCCTTCTCCGATATCAACGATATAAAAATCTGCTTCGTGTCCCACTTTTTCTTTATATGCTGCACCAATAGTTTCAACAAAATTATCTACTGCCTCAGTCTTTACAATACTTACGGTACAACCACCGAATCCGCCACCTGTGATTCGAGAACCAATCACACCTTCTGTCTCCCAAGCAAGGTCTACCAAAATATCAATCTCTTCGCAAGAAACTTCATAATCGTCGCGCAAAGAAACATGGGAAGCATTCATAAGTTTTCCAAATGTCTCTACATCGTTTTCTGCAAGGGCTTTTACTGCCTTGATCGTTCTTTGATTTTCATATACTGCATGTTTTGCTCTCTTTTGACGAACTTCTGATTTGATAGCATCTTTGTGTGCTTCAAATTCTTCTTCGCTCAAATCACCAAGGGTCTCAATGTCTACCACACTTTGTAATTCTTTGAGCGCAGTCTCACACTCATTGCGGCGGTCATTGTATGCAGAATCTACAAGACTGTGTTTTACTTTACTATTAACGATTACAATCTTTGCATCTTCCAATACGACTGGCGCATATTCATACTTCAATGTATTTGCATCCAAGAAAATGGCATGGTCTTTCTTGCCCATTGCACTTGCAAATTGGTCCATGATTCCACAGTTACAACCATTGAAATTATTCTCTGAATATTGTCCAATCAATGCGATATCCACTGGAGTCACATCAAAACCAAACAGATCTTTTAACATCGTTCCAATGAGTACCTCTAAGGAAGCAGATGACGAAAGTCCTGACCCATTTGGAATATTTCCGTAAATCAAAATATCAAGTCCACAAGGAATCTTGAATCCACGTCCTTCATACGCCCACATCACTCCCTTTGGATAGTTGGTCCAACCAGCTTTCTTGCTTGGAACTAAATCATTCAAATCTGATTCCACAATTCCTCTCTGCTCAAAATTCACAGAAAAGAATCTCAATTTATTATCTGTTCTTTTTCTAG
>JAZOWZ010000007.1:0-45839 GCA_045659485.1 Faecalimonas sp.
GAAGGAAAAGAATTACCAGGTGTTGCAGCAGCAAACGATAAATAAGGAGAAAACAAAATGGCAAGAAGAAAAATTATCGCTGGTAACTGGAAAATGAACAAAACTCCAAGCCAAGCAGTAGAATTAATCAACGAATTAAAACCATTAGTAGCAACAGAAGATGCTGACGTAGTATTCTGCGTACCAGCTATCTGCATTATTCCAGCTATGGAAGCAGCAAAAGGAAGCAACATCTGCATCGGTGCTGAAAATATGTACTACGAAGAAAGCGGAGCATACACAGGAGAAATCGCTCCAAATATGCTTACAGACGTAGGAGTTAAATATGTTATCATCGGTCACTCTGAAAGAAGAGAATATTTCGCAGAAACAGATGAAACAGTGAACAAAAAAGTGAAAAAAGCATTCGAACACGGTATTACACCAATCGTATGCTGTGGTGAAACATTAACACAAAGAGAGCAAGGTGTTACAATCGATTTCATCCGTCAACAAATCAAGATTGCATTCTTAGATGTAACAGCTGATCAAGCTAAGACAGCAGTTATCGCTTACGAACCAATCTGGGCTATCGGAACAGGTAAAGTAGCTACAACAGAGCAAGCTCAAGAAGTTTGTGCAGCTATCCGTGCTTGTATCGCTGAAATCTATGATGAAGCAACAGCAGAAGCAATCCGTATCCAATACGGCGGATCTGTTTCAGCAGCTAGTGCTCCAGAATTATTTGCACAACCAGACATCGATGGAGGTCTTGTTGGTGGAGCAGCGTTAAAACCAGATTTTGGTAAGATTGTAAATTACAAATAAGATTAAAAAGAGAAGCTATTCAATTTCGTGATTATCACAAGTTGGATAGCTCTTTTTTTGAAAAATCTTGATGTTTAAGTTCGAGATGTTATAATTAGAAGTGATATTAAAATTAAATCATAAAGAGGAAAAAATTATGAAAATCACAGAATACGGCATTACAAGAGATGGCGAAAAAGCCAGCAGATATTTATTAGAAAATGCGAATGGAATGGAAGTGGATGTGTCTGATTTCGGTGCAGTGCTTCTTGCAATTCGAGTTCCAGATAAGGAAGGGGTATCTACAGACGTACTTCTTACATATCCTTCTTTGGAATATTTCTATCATAATCCTTGTGAGTTTGGTGCATATGTGGGAAGAAATGGGAATCGTATTGGAGATGCAAAAGTTGTTTTAGACGGCGTTGAGTATCAGTTGGAAAAAAATAATAACGGCAACAACTTACATAGTGGCGAGAATCGTTCTTATCATCAGTTTTATCAAGCTACAACAGGTGAAAGCAAAGAAGGAAAATATGTGGAACTTCATCGTGTAAGTCCGCATTTGGAACAAGGATTTCCTGGGAATTTAGACCAAAAGATTCGCTACACACTTAGTGACCAAAACGAAATCATAATAGATTATGAGATGGTAAGTGATATGACTACCGTAATTAATCCAACGAACCACTCGTATTTTAATTTGTCTGGACATAATAGTGGAGATATTCTTTCTCATAAGTTAGAAATTTATTCAGACGGATTTCTTTTAACGGATAAGAATTTGCTTCCAACGGGAGAAATTGCAAGTGTGGAAGGAACACCGTTGGATTTTAGAACCAAAAAAGCAGTTGGTAAGGATATTGAAGCAGATTATGAACCACTTGTATTTGCCGGCGGCTATGACCACAACTTTGTCTTTGAAAACGATGGAAAAATCAAACTTGTTGCGAAAGTAGAGAGCCCAGATACTGGAATTTTCATGGAAACATACACGGACCTTTGTGGTATGCAGTTATACACTGGAAACTTTATGGACCATGTCGAAGGAAAAGAAGGCGCAATTTATCCAAAGAGAGGCGGTCTTTGTTTGGAGACACAATTTTATCCAAATGCATGTAATGAACCAAAGTTTCCAAGTTCTGTAGTGGAAGCAGGCAAGGTATTTAAATCAAGAACTATTTATAAATTTGGTTGCAACTGCGAGTAAAATAAGGTAGAATGTACAAGGTATAAAATTTGTGAAAATTTACATGAAGGAGATAAGAAGATGAGTAAAAAACCAACCGTTTTAATGATTCTTGATGGTTATGGATTGAATGACAAGTGTGAGGCAAACGCAGTATGCGAAGCAAAAACACCTGTAATGGATAAATTGATGGCTGAATATCCATTTGTAAAAGGAAATGCTAGTGGCATGTCAGTAGGACTTCCAGATGGACAAATGGGAAATTCAGAAGTTGGACACTTAAATATGGGAGCAGGAAGAATCGTATATCAAGATTTGACAAAGATTACAAAGTCAATTCAAGATGGAGATTTCTTTGAAAATGAAGCACTTTTAGCTGCTTGCAAAAATGTAAAAGACAATGATTCTGCACTTCATATGTTTGGTTTAGTATCAGACGGTGGAGTTCACAGTCACAATACACACATCTATGGACTTTTAGAACTTGCAAAGAGACAAGGAATTGAGAAAGTATATGTACACTGTTTCTTGGACGGACGTGATACACCTCCAGCATCAGGAAAAGATTTTGTGCAAGAATTAGTAGATAAGATGGAAGAAATTGGTGTAGGTGAGGTTGCATCAGTTATGGGACGTTACTACGCAATGGACCGTGACAATCGTTGGGACCGTGTCGAATTGGCATACAAGGCAATGGTAAAAGGCGAAGGTGAAACAGGATGCTGTGGACCATGTGCAATTCAAGAGTCTTACGATAATGATAAGACAGACGAATTCGTACTTCCTACTGTTATCATGAAAGATGGCGCACCAGTTGCTACAATCAAAGACAATGATTCAATCATTTTCTTTAACTTTAGACCTGACAGAGCGAGAGAAATCACAAGAGTATTCTGTGATGATGAGTTCAATGGATTTGATAGAGGCGAAAGAGTAAAGACAACTTATGTTTGCTTTACAGAATATGATGTTACAAACGAAAATAAAGATGTAGCATTTAGAAAGACAGAAATCACGAATACATTTGGTGAGTTCTTAGCGGCAAATGGATTAAAGCAAGCTAGAATCGCTGAGACAGAAAAATATGCACACGTGACATTCTTCTTCAATGGTGGTGTGGAAGAGCCAAATGAAGGAGAAGACAGAATCTTAGTAAAATCTCCAAAGGTAGCAACCTATGATTTGCAACCAGAGATGAGTGCATACGAAGTATCTGATAAATTAGTGGAAGCAATCAAATCTGATAAATATGATGTGATTATTATCAACTTCGCAAACCCTGATATGGTAGGACATACAGGTGTAGAAGATGCTGCAATTAAAGCAGTAGAAGCAGTTGATGAATGCGTAGGAAAAGCGGTAGAAGCATTGAAAGAAGTAGATGGACAGATGTTTATCTGTGCAGACCACGGAAATGCTGAGCAACTCTTAGATTATGAGACAGGTGCTCCGTTTACAGCTCATACAACAAATCCAGTACCATTTATTTTGGTTAATGCAGATCCAGCATACAAGTTAAAAGAAGGTGGATGCTTGGCTGATATCGCACCAACATTAATCGAATTAATGGGTATGGAACAACCAAAAGAAATGTCAGGAACATCATTATTAGTAAAATAATTATAAAGAGAAAAGAAATCCACAGTTTGTGGGTTTCTTTTTGAATGAGAGGAAACAATATGGCAAAGAAAGAAACAAAAACCAATGCGATGCGCATATTGGAAACTATGAAAATAGAATACGAGATGCGAACCTATGATTGCGATGGTTTTATTGATGGCGTTCGTTTGGCCCAGACTCTTTCCTTGCCGTGTGAACAGGTCTATAAGACATTAGTAACCGTGGGGAAGAGTAAGACACATTACGTATTTGTGATACCAGTGGCAGAAGAGATTGACTTTAAGAAAGCGGCAAAGGTAGTTGGAGAGAAATCTTTGGAAATGCTACCGCTCAAAGACTTGACGGCAGTCACAGGGTATATTCGTGGTGGATGCACTTCGGTTGGAATGAAAAAGAAGTTTCAGACCACAATACAAGAGGATGCTATGTTGTTAGACAAGATTGTAGTGAGCGGTGGAAGATTAGGATTACAATTGGTTTTAAAACCAGATGATTTGCGAAAAGCAGCAGAGGCAGAATATGCCGATGTAGTTGTAACGCAGTAATCATGAAAAATGAAAGGGGCAATTTTTATGAAATGGATGAATAAGTTGGAGCGTAAGTTTGGAAAATATGCGATTCCAAATTTGATGTTTTATGTCATTATTTTATATGTGGTAGGGTTGCTTGTGAGCATTGTTACACCGGGATTCTACGAACAATATTTGTGCTTAGACGCAGAGATGATTATGCAGGGGCAGGTGTGGCGACTTGTGACGTTCTTGATTCAGCCACCACCGTCGAATTTGATTTTTATGATATTTGCATTGTATTTATATTATTCCATAGGGCGGCAATTAGAGTATGCATGGGGAACCTTTAAGTTCAACCTGTACTTTTTTATGGGTGTACTTTTCAATATTATCGCTACATTTATCGCTTATTTGGGATTTGGGATTACGGTACCGTTGGGTACTTATTATTTGAACACAGCATTGTTCTTATCTTATGCAGCGCTTTATCCAAACCAGAGATTGTACTTGTTCTTCTTTATACCGATAAAAATCAAATGGTTAGCGTGGTTAGAAGTGATATTTTTTGGGGACTATATAGTGAAAGCAATTTTGTCGCCGCTGGCAATGCCACTTTGGATGGGTGTTAATAATGCAATGTTACCAGAGTTTGTTAAATACATCTTGATGTCTTATGTATTACCGAATCCAATGATTTCCACAAGTGCTTACGTGGCAGTTGCATTGGAAATCTTTGTAGCACTTCTTAATTTTGTCATTTTCTTCTTTGCAACACGAAAAGTTGTGAGACGTACTTTTGCACAGAAGAAACAGAAAAGAACTTTTGACAAAGCAGTTCGTGAGGCAAAGATACAACCAAAGTATGAGAATGGTGCAAAGCATCGTTGTCATGTGTGTGGCAGAACAGAATTGGATGATGAAACGTTAGAATTTCGTTATTGTTCAAAGTGTAATGGGGATTATGAGTATTGCCAAGATCACTTATTTACACATGAGCATGTAAAATAAAAACTGAAGGAGATTGAAATGAAGAAAACAAAAATCATATGTACAATGGGACCGAACACAAATGATAGAGCAGTGATGAAGAGATTGGCAGAGAGTGGAATGGACATTGCACGATTTAATTTTTCTCATGGAGATCATAATGAGCAGAAGATGCGAATGGATATGTTAAAATCCGTTCGTGAAGAAGTGGGAAAACCAATCGCAATTCTTTTGGATACCAAAGGACCAGAGATTCGTACCGGCTTATTAAAAGATGGGCAAAAGGTTGAATTGTCTGAAAATCAATTGTTTACATTAACCACGGAAAATATCGTTGGTGATAGCACGAAGGTTTCCATTACCTATGACGGACTTGCAGAGGACGTGGTTCCAGGCAAGAAGATTCTTATTGATGATGGATTAATTGAATTAGAGGTCAAACAGATCGTAGGAAGTGATATTGTCTGCAGAGTAATTAATGGTGGAGAGTTAGGGCAACGAAAAGGAGTTAATGTACCAGAGGTGCCTGTGCGTCTTCCAGCACTTACAGAAAAAGACCGAAAAGATATTGTCTTTGGCGTGGAACAAGGGGTGGACTTTATTGCAGCATCTTTTGTACGTTCTGCAGAAGGTATTTTAGAGATAAAGGCTCTTTTGAAAGAGTGTAAAGCACCGTATATTCCAGTGATTGCGAAGATTGAAAATGCGGAGGGAATCAAAAATATCGATGAGATTCTCCACTGTGCAGACGGTATTATGGTGGCCAGGGGAGATTTGGGTGTGGAGATCCCAGCGCAGGAGGTTCCGCATTTACAAAAATGGTTGATTCAAAAGTGTAACGACCATTGCAAGCCGGTTATCACAGCTACGCAGATGTTAGATTCTATGATTCGAAATCCAAGACCTACAAGAGCAGAGGTGACAGATGTAGCCAATGCGGTTTATGATGGCACTGATGCGGTGATGCTTTCGGGGGAAACAGCCCAAGGGAAGTATCCAGTAGAAGCATTGCAGATGATGGTTGAGATTGTGAAAAACACAGAGAACCATTTGGATTATGATATTTTGCTTCAACAAGCGCAAAAGAATCGTAAAAGAAATATCTCGAGTGCGATTGGATATTCGTCGGTGGCAACTGCGGCAAGTTTGGATGCAAAGTGCATTATTACACCGACCGCGACAGGCGTGACGGCGAGAGTGGTATCGAAGTTTCGACCAAAAGCACCAATCGTAGGGGTATCGCCAAATGAAGAAACGCTTCGCAGAATGCAGATTTACAGAGGTGTTCAACCGGTAAAATCGATTCCGTATCATACGACGGATGACGTATGTGAAGGCGCATTGGAAATAGCAAAGAGTAAGGGATTTGTAGAAGAAGGAGATGTCATTGTTATGACAGCTGGTATCCCTTCTCCAAGTATCAAAAAACCACAAGAAGGTATGAGCAATATGATGCGTATTGCGATTGTTGATTAATGAGAGAGTAAGGAAAATTACAAATAGTCAACAGTTATGCACTAAAACGTGCATAACTGTTGACTATTTGTGTATAATAAAGTATACTACAGATGTAATAAAGATGTTTTGTAAATGGAGGATATATTATGGCAACAGCAAGGATTAATTTAACTGTTGATGCAACAGCAAAGGAAGAAGCTTTGAAGTTGTTCGAGTTGTTTGGAATGGATGCTTCAACTGCAGTTAATATGTTTTTTAAAAAAGTTGTACAAACCAAGACAATTCCATTTGAGATTTCAGCTACTGATAATATAAAGAAAACCACCTATGATATGTCTAAGGATGAATTTATGAGTAGAGTTCAGTCTGCAATTGATAACAGAACAGTTTAAGCTTTAAATAATTGGAGATGAAAGAATGAATAGTACACCGGTAGTTTTAGTATTTGCTGGGCCGAATGGTTCTGGTAAATCGACGGTAACAAAAGGATTTGATATTATTGGGGAATATATTAATGCCGATGATATTAAAAAGCAGCAATCTTGCACAGATTTGGAAGCAGCTCAGTACGCAACTGCACTTCGCGAGGATGCTGTAAAAAATAAGCGCAATTTCACATTTGAAACAGTTTTATCTTCTCCACGAAATGTAGAGTTACTTAAGAGTGCGAAATCATCAGGATATAGAATAGAGGTTGTTTTTGTCTTAACTGCTGATCCGCAGATTAATGTTTTGAGAGTTGAGAATAGGGTAAAAAATGGTGGACACGATGTGCCGAAAGATAAGATTATTAGTCGATATTACAAGTCACTCAATAATTTATCGGAACTTCTTAAGATAGCGGATATTATGTGGGTTGTAGATAATAGCACGGACAAGGCAGAACTTATTATCTATGCAAAAGATAATAACATTTCAATTAATGAGACAACGCTTTGGAATGCTGATAAAATTAATAAATTGTTATTAGGAAACAATTAAAAGCGTGGGTAATATGATGCGTATTGTGATTGTTGACTAATCAAATTGTACGTGGTACAATCGTAAGAAATTAAGAAACAGAGTAAAAATATATGCGTTAAGTGCCAGTTGGACGGGGAGTTGCCAGTTGGACGAAAAGCGAAAGCTTGCGGTATATATTTTGCATCCCGCTGAAACTCATGTGAACGATAAACTCCTTTGAAATAATCAAGGGAGTTTTTTGTTGTTTATCAGTTTTGGCGTGGGATAACTCGAATAGGAGGATTATCTCATGCAGAAGAAAAAAACAGTTGTACGATTAACTATTAATGCAATGCTAATTGCCATTTATATTGTGCTGTCATTGCCGATTATGACATTGAATGTAGGAGGCCTAAAGTTTACCTTTGAGCATTTCCCAGTGCTTTTATGTGCGGTTTTATTTGGACCAATTGATGCACTTATAGTTGGTGTGCTAGGAGAATTGTTTAATCAGTTGACTACTTTTGGCTTTACACCTACAACAGTTTTATGGATTCTTCCAATTGCTGTACGAGGGCTGTTAGTTGGATGTTGTAGCAAGATGTTTAAAAAGCGGTTGGAAATTCCAATACTATTTTTGATTGTGTGTGTAATCAGCGGAATTATTAGTTCAATGATTAATACAGTAGCGTTTTATGTAGATTCTAAAATATTTGGATATTATGTGTACGAGGCAGTGTTCGGAGTGTTTTGGGTTCGTATCGGTTTGAGTGTGATTACCTCTGTTGTTATGGGGCTAATCATTACACCATTATTGTATGCATTACGAAAAGCACGGCTTGTATAACGAGGTAAATATATGATGACAGGAAATGAAGCAATCGAGTACATCCACTCGATGGTGTGGAATCGAAAAGCAACCGGGTTTGAACATGCGAAAGCTCTTTTAGAGAAAATGGGAAATCCGGAAAAGAAGTTGAAATATGTGCATATAGGCGGAACCAACGGAAAAGGAAGTACCGCATCTATGTTGGCATCTATATTGCAAAAAGCCGGATATAAGACTGGACTTTATACATCGCCATATATTTATCGCTTCCACGAGAGAATGCAGATCAATGGGGAACAAATCAGCGATGAGAAGTTAGCAGAAGTTACAGAGTATGTTAAGGGATTCGCCGACAAGATGGAAGACTGTCCGTCAGAGTTTGCCCTTGTGTGCTGTATTGCATTTGAATATTTTGCAAGACAAAAATGCGATATCGTTGTGCTGGAAGTAGGTATGGGCGGCGCAACAGATTCTACGAATGTAATTGAATGCCCAGAGGTTGCGATTCTAACAAATATTGGGTTGGACCATACGGAGTATTTGGGAACTACACTGGAAGAAATAGCAGCTACAAAAGCAGAGATATTAAAAGAAAATGGAAGGGCTGTTGCATATCGCAGTACTCCTTCTGTAGAAAAACTGATTACAGAAGTTTGCAAAGAAAGGAATATACAATTGGTGTTTCCAGAGTTTGATTCGCTGAACTTGAAAGGGCATTCTCTCGAAGGCCAAGTATTTGATTATGGAGAGCGAAAAGATGTGTTCCTTTCGCTTTTAGGAGAACATCAGCTTCGTAATGCGGCGGTCGTATTATCGACGATTGATTTGTTAATAGAACGCGGATGGAAAATTGACGAAGAAGATGTTTTGCAAGGGTTGAGAAATGTGAAATGGCCAGGAAGATTTGAAGTCCTTGGAAAAGAACCATGGTTTATTATCGATGGTGGACATAATCCACAATGCCTAGAGGCGTTAGCAGAAAATGTAAAGGTGTATTTACCAGATAAGAAAGTAGTAGCGATTGCGGGAGTGTTGGCGGATAAAGACTATGAAGAAATGTTCCGACCGATGTTATCGCTAGTAGATGAATTCTTTTGTATTACACCACCGTGTCCAAGGGCATTGCAAGGAGAAAAGTTAGCAGAATATTTAGAGTTATTAGGTGCAAAGGCAAGTGCGTGTGAAAACGTGCAAGAAAGTATTGAAAAAGCGGTAGAAGTAGCAGGTAAAGACGGAGCAGTTATCTGTTTTGGCTCTCTATATTCAATTGCCGATATTCAACAGGGATTTCGACGTTTACATTGATTTTTGAATGTGTTACAATGAATTATCTATAGTGTAATGTGAGGAGAAAAGGTTATGAGTTACGCAGATAAAGTATTTATTGATATGTGTAGAGACATTATTGACAATGGTGTCAGCACAGAAGGAGAAAAAGTACGTCCAAAATGGGAAGATGGTACATACGCATATACGATGAAGAAGTTCTGCGTGGTGAACCGCTATGACTTATCAAAAGAGTTTCCAGCATTGACACTTCGCCGCACTGGTATTAAGAGTTGTGTAGATGAACTTCTTTGGATTTGGCAGAGAAAGTCAAATAATGTTCATGATTTGAAACCACATATTTGGGATAGTTGGGCAGATGAAGACGGTTCTATCGGAAAAGCATATGGATATCAAATGGGTGTGAAGCACCAATATAAAGAAGGTATGATGGACCAAGTGGATCGCGTACTTTATGATTTGAAACACAATCCATATAGCCGTCGTATTATGACCAACATTTATGTGCATCAAGATTTGCATGAGATGAATCTCTATCCTTGTGCATACAGTATGACATTTAATGTGACCAAAAAAGAAGGTTCAGATAAATTAGTGTTAAATGCGATTTTGAATCAACGCTCCCAAGATGTATTGGCAGCAAATAACTGGAATGTATGTCAATATGCAGTGCTTGTGCATATGTTTGCTCAAGTAAGCGATATGGAAGTGGGAGAATTCGTTCACGTAATTGCAGATGCGCATATTTATGACAAACATATTCCATTGGTGGAGGAATTGATTTCGAGAGAACCATTCCCAGCACCAAAGTTTTGGTTAAATCCAGAAATCAAGAATGTCTATGATTTTACACCAGATGATGTGCGTTTGGATGATTACGAGACAGGACCACAGATTAAAAACATTCCAATCGCAGTTTAGGAGGAACGAAGATGAATTTAATTGTAGCAGTAGATAAAAATTGGGCCATCGGAAATGGCAATAAGTTGTTAGTGAGTATTCCACAGGATATGAAGTTTTTCCGCGAGACAACGATGGGGAAAGTTGTGGTAATGGGAAGAAAGACTTTGGAGACATTTCCAGGTGGACAACCATTAAAGAAACGTACAAATATTGTTTTAACACGAGATAAAGACTACGATGTGAAAGATGCAATTGTATTAAACACCGTAGAAGAAGTTTTAGAAGAACTCAAAAAGTATGATGAGGAAGAGATTTATATCATCGGTGGAGAAAGTATCTATCGTCAATTCCTTCCATACTGTAAGCTTGCTCACGTGACAAAGATTAATCACGCATACGAAGCAGATACCTATTTCCCGAACTTAGATGAGATGGATGATTGGGAAGTGACTGGTGTCAGTGACGAGCAGACATATTTTAATTTAGAATATGAATTTGTGAGATATGAGAGAGTGAAATAAATAAGAGGAAAACTATGAAGAAAATTACAGGAAATCAATTGTTCGTAAAGGCATTGAGAGAAGAAGGCGTGGACGTTCTTTTTGGATATCCAGGTGCCTGTACAATTGATATTAGCGACGAGTTATATAAACAAGATTATACGAGAGTGATTTTGCCAAGACACGAGCAAGCGCTTGTACACGCAGCAGATGGATATGCGCGCTCTACAGGAAAGGTGGGCGTATGTCTTGTGACGAGCGGACCTGGTGCAACCAACCTTGTAACAGGGATTGCAACAGCCAATTATGACAGTGTTCCTTTGGTATGCTTTACAGGTCAGGTGGCAAGACATCTGATTGGAAATGATGCATTCCAGGAAGTAGATATTATCGGTATCACAAGAAGCATTTGCAAATACGGTGTTACGGTACAACGCAGAGAAGATTTGGGAAGAATCATCAAAGAAGCATTCCACATTGCGCGTACAGGAAGACCAGGACCAGTGGTGGTCGACCTTCCAAAAGATGTAATGGCAGAACTGGGAGATGCGGAATATCCAGAGACCGTTTCTATGCGTGGATATAAGCCAAATCCAAGCGTTCACTTGGGACAGTTAAAACGTGCCATTAAGATGCTCAAAAAAGCAGAGAAGCCATTGTTTCTTGTAGGTGGTGGTGTGAATATTGCAGGCGCATCGAAAGAATTTACTGAGATTGTAAATAAGACAAAGATTCCAGTTGTAACGACAATTATGGGCAAAGGTGCAATTCCTACAGACCATCCACAGTACATTGGAAATCTTGGTATGCACGGTGCATATGCGGCTAATATGGCGGTTGGTGAATGTGATTTACTATTCTCCATTGGTACGAGATTTAACGACCGTATCACAGGAAAGATTCACGAATTTGCACCGAAGGCGCAGATTGTACATATTGATATAGATACAGGTTCTATTTCGAGAAACGTACACGTAGATGTACCAATTGTAGCCGATGCAAAAGAGGCGTGTGAAAAGATTTTAGAGTATGCTGAGAAGAATGAGCAGACCGAATGGCTTGCACAGATTGCCGCTTGGAAAGCAGAGCATCCGTTGGCAATGAAGACGGAGGAAAATAAGCTGACTCCGCAAAAGATTATTGAGACCATTAATGAAATGTTTGATGAGGCCATTGTCGTTACAGATGTAGGTCAACATCAAATGTTTACAACCCAATATTTGGCGTTGAATGAGAAGAAACAATTACTGACATCTGGTGGTCTTGGAACTATGGGATATGGTTTTCCAGGAGCAGTTGGAGCACAAATTGGAAATCCAGATACACCTGTTATCGCGATCTCTGGAGACGGTGGTATGCAGATGAACATCCAAGAATTTGCAACGGCAGTATTGCAAGAGTTGCCACTCATATTATGTGTATTTAACAACACGTATCTTGGAATGGTTCGCCAGTGGCAGAAATTATTCTATGGAAAACGTTATTCTATGACATGTCTTCGCGCAGGAAAAGCATGCGATGGCAAATGTGGAGTAGAAGGATGTGAATGTCCACCATATACACCTGACTTTGTGAAGTTGGCTGAAAGTTATGGGGCAAAAGGAATTCGAGTATTTAATGCAGAAGATGTACAAGCTGCATTCGAAGAAGCACGTAAGAATACGAAGGTTCCAACCTTAATTGAGTTTATTATTGATCCAGAAGATTTAGTGTATCCGATGGTAAAACCAGGTGGAACATTAGAAGAACTCATTATGGATTGTTAGGAAGGAGGACTTGAGATGGATTCAACAATGAAGAAAAGATGGATTTCATTATTTGTGGAAAATCAAGTCGGTGTACTTCCTAAGATATCAGGATTATTTTCAGGAAAGTTATATAACTTAGACAGTCTTACGGTAGGTCCAACAGAAGACCCAACTGTTTCCAGAATGACGATTGCCACATCGAGTGATGATGAGACATTTGAACAGATTAAAAAGCAATTAAACCGTATGGTTGAAGTAATTAAAGTCATTGACTTTACCAATTGTTCTGTATGTATGAAAGAACTTTTATACGTAAAGGTAAAAAAATGTACCAGACAGGACAAGGAAGAATTATTCCAAATCGCAGAGGCATTTCAAGCACGTATTGTGGACTATGGAAAAGATAGTTTGCTTTTGGAATTCGTGCATTCGGCAACAAAGAATGATGCGATTATTAAATTGATGAAAGAACAGTTCCAGTCTATAGAAGTTGTTCGTGGCGGAAGTGTTGGAATCGAAGCAATTAATATGACACAGAGATAGAGTGGAGGAAGAGAAAATGAGTAATAAACAAATCGATTGGGCAAATCTTGGATTTGGCTATATCCAAACAGACAAAAGATATGTAGCGAACTACAAAGATGGTGCATGGGAAGAAGGCGGACTTACAGAGGATGCCAACATCGTATTAAACGAGTGTGCAGGAGTACTCCAATATGCACAAACAGTATTTGAAGGATTAAAAGCATACCGCACAGAAGATGGACGTATCGTAACATTTCGTCCTGATCTTAACGCAGCACGTATGGCTGACAGTGCAAAACGTCTTCAAATGCCAGTGTTCCCAGAAGAAAAGTTTATTGAGGCAGTGGAACAAGTAGTTGCAGCAAATAAGGATTTCGTTCCACCATATGGTTCGGGTGCAACGATGTACCTTCGTCCATATATGTTCGGAAGTAATCCAGTGATCGGTGTAAAACCAGCGACAGAATATCAATTCCGTATCTTTGCAACACCAGTAGGACCATACTTTAAGGGTGGAGCAAAACCAATCACTCTTCGCGTTTGTGATTTTGACCGTGCTGCACCGCGTGGAACAGGACATATCAAAGCAGGACTTAACTATGCTATGAGTTTATATGCGATCGTAGATGCACACGAGCAAGGATACGATGAAAATATGTATCTTGATTCTGCTACAAGAACAAAAATCGAAGAGACAGGTGGAGCAAACTTCATCTTCATCACAAAAGATGGCAAACTTGTGACACCAAAATCAGAGACAATCCTTCCATCTATCACAAGACGTTCTCTTTGCTACGTAGCAAAAGAATACTTGGGAATGGAAGTTGAAGAGAGAGAAGTTTACTTAGAAGAACTCAAAGATTTTGCTGAATGTGGACTTTGCGGAACTGCAGCTGTTATTTCACCAGTTGGAAAAGTAGTTGACCACGGCACAGAAATCTGTTTCCCAAGCGGAATGGAAAAGATGGGTCCAATGACAAAGAAATTGTATGACACATTGACAGGTATCCAAATGGGACGTGTAGAAGCACCAGAAGGATGGATTCACGAAATTAAATAAGATATATTGTAAGAACTGCTTGCGGAGGATAGCGCAAGCAGTTTTTTGTCGATAAAATTATGAAAAAAATATTAAAATTTCCAAATAATGTTGGTTGATTTTTGAATATCAGTTATACTATCTGTGTGAAAGAGAAAAATGAGGTGAAACATATATGTTACAGATTAAACATATTTCAAAACAATATAAGACAGGAGAACTAGTACAGAATGCATTGAATGATGTGAGTTTGAATCTGCGTGACAATGAATTTGTGTCTATTTTAGGGCCATCCGGCTCTGGGAAGACCACATTGTTGAACATCATTGGTGGATTAGACCGTTATGATAGCGGAGACTTGATTATCAACAACGTGTCAACCGTACAGTATAAAGATAGGGATTGGGATTCTTACCGAAATCATACCATTGGTTTCGTGTTCCAAAGCTACAATTTGATTCCGCATCAGACTGTATTGTCAAATGTCGAGTTGGCTTTGACGATTGGAGGAATCTCCAAGAAAGAACGAAAAGAGAGAGCATTAAAGGCGTTAGAAGAAGTGGGACTTCGTGAGCAAGCGCATAAGAGACCAAACCAAATGTCGGGCGGTCAAATGCAGCGTGTTGCCATTGCCAGAGCATTGGTAAATAACCCGGATATTCTTCTTGCAGATGAGCCGACAGGAGCTCTTGATACGGAGACCAGTGTACAGGTAATGGAGCTTCTTCGAAAGGTAGCTCAAGACCGTTTAGTAATTATGGTTACCCACAACCCAGAATTGGCAGAAGAGTATTCTACACGTATTGTAAAGTTGCGTGATGGTAAAGTGATTGATGATACGAATCCGTTTGTTCCAGAAGTGACAGAGGAGAAGGTTCCTTTCTATAAAAATCTTGGGAAGGCCTCTATGTCTATGTGGACTGCATTTGCTTTGAGTTTTAATAACTTGTTAACCAAAAAAGGAAGAACCATTTTGACAGCTTTTGCGGGTTCTATTGGTATCATTGGAATTGCACTGATTCTGTCCTTATCAACTGGTTTCCAGAATTATATTGATAAAATTCAAGAAGATACATTGACTTCTTATCCATTGACAGTGACCGCAGAGACTGCAGATACGGCTTCTATGTTGCTTTCTATGGTTTCCGAGAAAGGAAAGGAAACAGGAGATAATAAGGTTCTTGAAAGACAATATATTACCACGATGTTTTCAAAGATTGGGAAAAATGATTTAAAATCATTCAAGAAACATTTGGAAAAGAACGACAAAGAATTGAAAGATATGGTGTCTTTGATTGAATATCAATATAGCGTTACACCAATGATTTATACAGTCAACAGCAAGGATGAGATTAAGCAAGTCAATCCAAGCACGACGATGTCTACAATGATGGGAGGAAGTTCCTCGGCGATGACATCCATGCCTGGTATGAGTGTGTCTATGTTCAATGAGATGCTAGATGATAGAGAGACACTGGAAGACCAATATCGTGTGTTGGCAGGAAGATGGCCGAAAATGTACAACGAAGTTCTGCTTGTATTACCAGAGCCAAACGGGATGTCAGATATGTTAGTCTACGGTTTGGGACTTCGTGATGACAAGGAATTTATGGATATGATATCCAAGATTATGGCTGGCAAACCAGTGGAGAATAAGAGCAAACCGTTAGAGTTTACTTATGATGAACTTTTGAATCTAGAGTATAAATTGGTGGATCCAACAGACACCTATAAGTACAACGAGACATATAAAGTATACGAGAGTATGGTCAATGATACGGAGTATATGAAAAAGGTCTATAAAGATGCCGTAGATTTAAAAATCGTTGGTATCGTGTGTATGAAAAACACAGATAAGACGGGTAGCTTGATGCAAGGGATTGCATACACAAAAGAATTGACAGAGTATGTGATTAAAACAGCATCCAAGTCAGAAATTGTGAAAAAGCAATTGAAAGATACGGAAGTGGATGTATTTAGCAATAAGAGATTTGATGATGAAAGTCAGGAAGCAGGTCTTAATTTCGAAGATATGATTTCGGTTGATACGGCATTGTTATCATCTGCTTTCGGTATGAATATCAGTGAGAAAGATATGCAGAAGATGACAGAGGGGTATATGAGTCAAATCTCAGCGGCAATTACTACAGATACCAAGCCGGCAGAGAAAACATTCAACGAAGCGCTTGTGAAGTTGGCGACAGACCTCACAACTGAATATATTGCAGCTCATAACGATACACTTGTGGGCGGTGCAAAGTTAAAACTTAGCGATGTGAGTAAGGTTGTCAATGACTTTATGGCAGGTTCCGCTGCGCAAAGTACATTGGCCGCATTGGAAAAAGAATATGTCATTCCAAAGGCAACGTTCCAGACTACTTATACAGAGCTTTTAAAAGGATATCTTCAAGTATTTTTTGCGGTGTCTCCATCCCCAACAGATGCAGAACCGACTGCGATTTTAAAGAGCGAGTTAGTCCAAGGTGTACTTTCGGTTTATGTGACACAGCAACCGATTATCGCGGCAGTTGAACAAATGGGAGCAGGAATGACCCAGGCAAAGATGCAAAAGACAATTCTTACAAAAGTGGGAGAGTTGACAGGAGCACTGGTAGAAAGTATTGCGAAGAACTTTAAGGTTGACCCAGATAAGATTGCTTCCGCATTCAAGTTCGATTTGAGCGAAGATGAGCTTATGCGATTAATGCAGACGATGTCTTCTAGTGGAGTGGAAAAGAATGCGACGCTCAACTTGATTTCTTTGGGCTACCAAGACATTGATGAACCGACAAATATCGCGTTCTATTTCATTGACTTTGAGGCGAAAGAGAATTTCTTGGATTTCTTGAAGGCATACAATCAAAAGATGGAAAAGAAAGATGACAATAAGGTGATTAAGTATACTGACCTCACAGGTCTATTAATGTCATCAGTGAAGACGATTGTAGATAGTGTGAGCTATGTGCTGATTGCATTTGTCAGCATTTCCTTAATCGTATCTTCGATTATGATAGGAATTATTACCTACATCTCTGTTCTTGAGAGAACGAAGGAGATTGGTGTATTAAGAGCCATCGGTGCATCGAAGAAGAATATTTCATCCATCTTCAATGCGGAGACCTTTATTGTTGGATTCTTTGCAGGCCTCTTGGGAATTGGTGTGACACTTGCATTGATTCCACCGATTAACTATGTGATTCATACGTTGACAGGAAATACAGATATTAATGCGGTATTGCCTGTAAGCGGTGCAATTATTTTAGTAGTATTAAGTGTTATTTTGACTTTGATTGGTGGTTTGATTCCATCAAAACAAGCGGCAAAGAAAGATCCAGTGTTGGCGCTTAGAAGTGAATAGAAAGAAAGGGAGAACAATGAAGTTCTCCCTTTTTTAGTGAATTAATAAATCATCGCAAACACAGAAGCAAGCACAACGGTCAGTAACCCAGCTACTACGATAGAAAGACTGCTCATAGCGCCTTCCGTTTCGCCAAGTTCCATTGCTTTGGTTGTTCCAATTGCATGGCTACTGGTGCCAAGCGCCAAACCACGTGAGATAGCGTGACGGATGCGAAAGACCTTGCACACAAGTTCGCCGATTAAATTTCCGAGGATGCCCGTGATGATAATAACGGCGGCTGTGATGGATGTATAACCACCTAATTCCTCCGAAACACCCATTCCAATAGCTGTTGTAATGGATTTTGGTAGTAGCGTCACATATTCAGCATATGAGAGTTTGAATAACAATGACAATCCGAAAATTGACAATAAGCTAGTCAAAACACCAGATGTAATGCCGACGAATAGGGCGATAGGATATTTCTTTAATAATGCCAGTTTTTGATAAAGAGGAATTGCCAAGCATACCGTTGCTGGTGTCAATAAATAACTTAAGTACTTGGCGCTTTGATTATAATTTTCGTATTCGATGTCAAACAGTAAAAGAAATGCGATGACTAATACGATAGAAATAAGCAATGGATTAAATATGCTTTTCTTTGTTTTTTCTTTTAACCATACTCCGAAGAAGTAAGAAACAAGACTAATTACAACGCCAATTGTGGCAGAGTTTAACATGATGTCATTCATTCTATTCTTCCTCCTTCTTTCCAAGGATTAAGTCAGAAGTTTTTCCTGTTGCAATCATAACGAGAATCGTTGAGACTACGACGATGATGCAAGTTGGGAGTAGCATTGGTTTTAACTGTTCCCAGTAGACAATCAGTCCGACACCTGCAGGGATGAACATTACAGGCATAATGTTTATCAGAAATTCAGCTGCATCTTTTACCCCATCCAAAGGAACGATTTTGAGAATCAACAATAGGAGCATAAGAACAAGTCCGTATATGCTCGCTGGGATTGGAAGTGGAACATAATAATTTAAAAGTTCACCAATGCAACTCACAAGTATGATGATTAAAAATTGTTTTAAATATTTCATTTGTAAACCTCTTTTTATGTAGATTTCATTGCTTTTCGCATTACAAAACTTATCATAACACAAAATGCAGAAGAAAAGTAGAAAAATTAGGGTGCAAAATCAGAAAGCTTTATGCTATAATGAAAAAGTGTAAAATAGAATAAAGCGTAAGGAGCAAAATCTATGAAAAGAGTGTTACTAAAGCTAAGTGGAGAAGCACTGGCAGGAGATAAAAAGACGGGCTTTGATGAAGCAACTTGTATTGGTGTTGCGAAGCAGGTAAAAGAATTGGTTGATGATGGCATTCAAGTTGCGATTGTAACCGGTGGAGGAAACTTCTGGAGAGGAAGAACGAGTGAGACTATCGACCGTACCAAGGCGGATCAGATTGGTATGTTGGCGACAGTTATGAACTGTATTTATGTTTCGGATATTTTCCGTCACGTAGGGATGAAGACAGATATTTTTACACCATTTACATGTGGAGCATTTACGAAATTATTTTCAAAAGATGCAGCTGTAGAGGCGTTGAATGAAGGAAAAGTTATTTTCTTTGCAGGGGGAACTGGACATCCATATTTCTCAACAGACACAGGAGCTGTGCTTCGCGCCATTGAGATTGAGGCAGATGCAATGTTACTTGCAAAAGCAATTGATGGTATCTATGATAGCGATCCAAAACTCAACCCAGAAGCGAAGAAATATGATGAGATTTCAATTCAAGAAACCATCGATAAGCGTTTGGCAGCAGTCGATTTAGCAGCATCCATTCTTTGTATGGAGAACAAGATGCCAATGCTTGTATTTGGACTCAATGAAGAGAATAGCATTGTAGAGACAATGAAGGGAACATTTACAGGAACGAAAGTAACTGTATAATGATAGATATGATAGAATCGGAGGAAGAGAATATGAACGAAAAAGTAAAAGTATATGATGAGAAAATGCAAAAATCACAAAATAGTTTAGAGGCAGAATTGGCAACAATCCGTGCAGGACGTGCCAATCCAAACGTGCTTAATAAATTGACAGTGGATTACTATGGAATCCCAACACCAATTCAACAAGTGGCGAATATTTCAGTGCCAGAAGCACGTATGATTCAGATTCAACCATGGGAAAAGAGCTTGATTAAAGAAATTGAAAAGGCAATTTTGACATCTGACATCGGAATCAACCCATCCAATGATGGTTCTGTAATTCGTCTTATTTTCCCAGAATTGACAGAAGATCGAAGAAAAGAACTTGTAAAAGATGTTAAGAAAAAAGGAGAAGCAGCAAAAGTTGCAATCCGTAATATTCGTCGTGATGGAAATGATGCGTTTAAGAAATTAAAAGGCACTGACGTTTCTGAAGATGAAATCAAAGATTTAGAAAATGAATTACAGAAATTGACAGACAAATACATTGCGAACATCGACAAAGTCGTAGAAGCAAAATCAAAAGAAGTTCTTACGGTATAATAGTGAATAACAAAGAAGATAAGCGAGGGAACTTGGCTTATCTTCTTGTATTAAAGGAGATTATTAGATGAACGTACCACAACATATTGCAATTATCCTAGATGGGAATGGACGTTGGGCGAAGAAAAAAGGAATGCCACGAAACTATGGGCATATGGAAGGCGCCAAAACGGTAGAGCGTATCTGTGAGGATGCTTATAACTTGGGTGTCAAATATCTGACCGTATATGCATTTTCTACAGAGAACTGGAAACGCCCACAGAGTGAAGTGGATGCCCTGATGAATTTGCTTCGCAGTTATATGAAAAATTGCTTAAAGCGTGCGGAAAAGAATAATATGCGTGTGCGCGTAATCGGGGATAAGACAGCCCTTGCGCCAGATTTGCAAGAGCGCATTGCGGAGTTAGAAGAGGCAACAAAAGATTATGATGGTTTGTGTTTTCAAATTGCGCTCAATTATGGAAGTCGTGATGAGATGATTCGCTCGATGAGACAACTTTGCCAAGACTGCATGGACGGAAAAGTGGATGTAAATGGTATTGATGAGGCAGTGTTTGAACAATACTTGGATACAGCAGATATTCCAGACCCAGATCTAATGATTCGAACCAGCGGGGAGCAGAGGCTATCCAATTATCTGTTATGGCAATTGGCGTATAGTGAATTTTATTTTACGGATGTGTTGTGGCCAGATTTTTCGAAAGAAGATTTAGAAAAAGCCATTGAGTATTATAACAAAAGAGACAGACGCTTTGGCGGCGTGAAGGAGGAAAAAGCAGATGTTTAAAACTAGATTGTTGAGTGGAATTTTACTTGTGATTATTGCATTAGCTACTATTATCACAGGGGGAGATGTTCTCTTTGGAACTTTGTTGATGATTAGTTTTATTGGAATGACAGAACTTTATCGTGTGCTTGGAATTAGTGGAAAGGCACTTGGTATTGTGGGATATGTGTTTGCGTTTGTTTACTATGGATTACTTCGTTTTGGTCGTACAGATTGGATCGTAATGCTATTGATTGCATTCTTAATTGTATTGATGATTTTCTATGTATTTGCATATCCAAAATATCGTTCTGAGCAAGTGATGCTTGCGTTCTTTGGACTGATTTATGTAGCGTTTATGCTTTCTTATGTTTATCAGATTCGTATGCTTCCACAGGGGGCATTTATCGTGTGGTTGGTATTCATCTGTTCATGGGGATGCGACACATCGGCATATTGTGTGGGAATGTTAATTGGAAAGCACAAATTAGCGCCAGTGCTCAGTCCGAAAAAATCTATTGAAGGTGCTGTTGGCGGTGTTGTTGGAGCTGCGCTTCTTGGCGTGCTGTATGCAGTGCTTGTAAATCATTTTGCAAAAGGTGCAGATGTAAGTGTATGGCTATATGCTTTGATTAGTGGTGTGGGCGCGATCATTTCTCAAGTGGGAGACTTGGCTGCTTCAGGCATTAAGAGAAATCACGATATTAAAGATTATGGACAATTGATTCCAGGTCATGGTGGAATCTTGGATCGCTTTGACAGTGTGATTTTTACAGCGCCAATTATTTATTATATGGCAACATTTTTGATGTAAGAGAGGAAACTTATGAAAAAAATAGCAATACTCGGCTCGACAGGTTCCATTGGGACACAGACTTTGGAAGTTGTGCGAGAAAATGGAGATATTGAAGTATTAGGACTAGCTGCAGGCAATAATATTAAATTATTAGAGGCGCAAATTCGCGAATTTCGTCCGAAATTAGTAGCAGTGTGGTCGGAAGAAAAAGCAAAAGAATTAAGAAGTCGTGTGAGCGACCTTTCCGTAAAGATTGTCTCAGGGATGGACGGTTTGATCGAAGTTGCCAAAATGGAACACACAGAGATTTTGGTGACAGCCATTGTGGGGATGATTGGTCTTCGCCCAACCATAGCAGCAATCAAAGCAGGGAAGGATATTGCTCTTGCAAATAAAGAAACATTAGTGACAGCTGGACATATTATTATGCCTTTGGCAAAAGAATACGATGTCTCAATCTTGCCAGTGGATAGTGAACATAGTGCTATTTTCCAATCGTTACAGGGAAATCCACGAGGCGCATTGCATAAGATATTATTAACTGCATCGGGTGGACCATTCCGTGGAAGAAAACGAGCAGATTTGGAAAATATTCAAGTGGAGGATGCCCTCAAGCATCCAAATTGGGAAATGGGAAGAAAGATTACAATCGACTCGTCTACTTTGGTCAACAAGGGCTTGGAAGTAATTGAGGCAAAATGGTTGTTTGATGTGGATGTGGAGCAGATTGAAGTTGTGGTTCATCCGCAAAGTATCATCCATTCTATGGTTGAATACGTAGATGGAGCGATTATTGCAGAACTTGGAACTCCAGATATGAAACTTCCAATTCAGTATGCATTATACTATCCAGAGCGAAGATATCTTCCGGGAGAAAGAGTAGATTTTGCAACACTTTC
The DNA here is from genome assembly GCA_045659485.1 of Faecalimonas sp. Classification (GTDB taxonomy): domain Bacteria; phylum Bacillota; class Clostridia; order Lachnospirales; family Lachnospiraceae; genus Faecalimonas. The sequence continues at coordinate 22,676 of JAZOWZ010000007.1, forward strand.
GCAATTGACATTTGAAAAACCAGACATGGACACATTCTATGGGCTCAAACTGGCATTTGAGGCAGGAAAAATCGGTGGTTCTTTGCCGACCGTGTTTAATGCAGCAAATGAGTTGGCAGTGAGTAAGTTCTTAGAACGAAAAATCAAGTATCTTGAGATACCAGAGATTATTGAAACATGTATGAGAGAACATAAGAATATTGTGTGCCCAACTGTGGAAGAAATATTAGAGACAGAACAAGAAGTATATGAACAGATAGAGAGCAGGTGGTAATTTGGGTATTGTTCTTGCGATTATAGTATTTGGCACAATCATTTTTGTGCATGAGATGGGACATTTCTTGCTTGCAAAAGCAAACGGGATTCGAGTAGATGAATTTTCTCTTGGTATGGGACCAAGGTTATTTAGTTTTGTAAAAGGGGAAACGAGATACTCCTTGAAACTATTGCCTTTGGGCGGTTCCTGTATGATGGGAGAAGATGATGTAGATGATATTGAAGAAGGAAGTTTTAACAGTAAGTCTGTGTGGGCTAGAATCTCTGTGATTGCAGCAGGACCTGTATTTAACTTCATATTTGCATTTATCTTTGCGATTCTTTTGACTGGTATTGGTGGTTACGATGAACCAGTCATTCACGACGTAATTCCAGGATACGCAGCGCAGGAAGCTGGAATGCAAGCGGGAGACCGCATTGTGAAGATGGATAAACGAAGCATTCATCTGTGGCGTGAAATCACACTTCACAACTATCTGAATCCAGGAGAAGAAGTGGATGTTGTGTATGAGCGTGGCGGAAAGAAATATGAAGTTACACTCACACCAAAGAAAGATGAAAATGGTAATTATTTGATGGGGATTCAGTCCCCTGGTAAAAATACAAAGGCAAACTTACTGACAGCGATAGAATATGGTGCCTATGAAGTGAAGTTTTTGATTGTTTCTACATTGGAAAGTTTGAAGATGTTAGTGACAGGAAAAGCTGGAGTTGGCCAGTTATCTGGACCGGTTGGAATTGTCAGTGAAATGGATAACATTTATCAAGAAAGTAAAGCGTATGGATTGTTAAATGTCTTGCTTCAGTTCTTGTATTTTGGAGTGCTATTATCAGCCAACCTAGGCGTGATGAATCTGTTGCCGCTTCCAGCATTAGATGGAGGACGTTTGGTCTTCTTGACCATAGAGGCAATTCGCGGAAAACGTGTGGCGCCAGATAAAGAAGGATGGGTACATGCGATTGGATTGATATTGCTACTTGGATTGATGGCGTTTGTGATGTTTAACGATATTAGGAAGTTGTTTTAATCATATCTACAACTTTTGGATTTTCAGGATTGAACCATTGAAATGATGGAGGAATTATTATGTTACATGAAAAAATAAGAAAATATTTTGAGAATCCTAGAAAATTGATGAAAGTGAAAGCGGATGAAGATTTCAATTTGCATTTAACTTTTGACAATGGTGAAGTACGAATCTATAGTATGGCAAAAGAACTAGACGGTACTTTTGCGGTGTTGAAAGATAAAGTAAAGTTTCAATCAGTGTTTATCGATGAATTTGGAAACGCCGCATGGGACATTGATGATTCTGTTGACAGCATAGAACATTGGGAAAATCGCATAGATATATGCAAGGATGCATTATATATGGATAGCGTTCCGATGTAATGCGAGAAATGCGATAGGTAGAATGAGTCAAGAATAACCGATGGTTTGATGCTCCAAAATCATCAGTGGTTTGAGCTTTAAGAAGTGCAATTATAGGTGATTTTGAGAGAATATTAACCAATAAGAATTAAAAAAGATATTTGTCCTAAATCGATTAAAATTGTTGTGATTTGAGTGATTGAATTTGTGGGAGAAATTTTGTATGATATATTATGTTATTAAATAGATTTTTATAAAATAAAAATTAAGTTCAAGAAGGAAGGGATAATGTGGGCTTCTTAGAGAGTTTTAAAACAACGATAAGGAAACGGGATAATGCGGTTGATGTTTATAATGAATATGAAAGTAAAAACAACGATTATCGTCGGATCGGTTTGGAGAACACACCATCGAATTATGGATGGTACAAATGTGTAAAGTGCGGAAAAAGTTTTAGGAAAGGTGATATGGATATTGATCATATCCTACCTAAAAGTAAAGGCGGAGGGAATGAACGCGAAAATTTACAATGTATTTGTAAACATTGTAATCGATCTAAACAAGCAGACACTTCTGAAACAATGAGTGATTTAGCAAGGCGAAAAAAAGAACTAAAGAAACAGGATAAAGCAGATAAAGAATATATTGCTCAAATGACAAAAGAGTATAGAAAAGAGCAACAAAAAAGAAAATAGGAGGATGGATAAGTATGGGCTTTATGGATAAATTGGGAGAAATAGCAGGAAATGCAGTGAATAATACCAGGGATAAATATGAAAAAAATCTTGATAGGTGTCAATATTGGGATGATGATCGACTTATTCAAAAAGCACGTTCGGCATCGACGTCTTTGGTGGAAAAAATGGCATGCATAAAAGAGTTACAAAATAGAGGATACTCAGCAGAGGATTTTAGATAAAGGCATCATATTATTATAACATATGATTTGAGAAATTTTATTGAATAAGGCTAATATAATTCACAAAAAATCATATTTCTAAAAAATGAAATAGAAGCTAACCCACTAACCCTTGCGGTTGGTGGGTTTTTCTTGAATTAGTTTCTAAATGAATTTTTACAAAAGTATCTGTATGTTTGATTTTTGGAGAATTACAACTTCAATACCTAAAAGTTTATTGATATAATAACTATGCATTTGTTTTCTACCTCCTAGTGATTAGTTTAACGACTGGCACTGGGAGGTTTTTCTCTTTGCTATAAACAAAGAATGTCAGGGTAGATGATTATTTAAATCATCTACCCTAATATTTATTTTGTGAATAAATGAGTTACGACAACTCAGCAATTCGAGATACCCCAACATAAATTTCTGAAATTTTATACCAGGTACGATAGTCCACAGTTCCTGTAACAGGAAGACCGAAGACAGACTGGAATACTTCAACAGTATTGGTGGTTGCTGGCCCATAGACACCATCAGCAGTCAATTTTGGAATGGCAGGATATGCACCTGCAATTACATTTAACTGTTCTTGGATTTGGCGCACCTTGTCGCCACTAGCACCTTGAGAGAGAACGTAGCCCGGCCAAGAAGAAGGAATTCCAGAGACCTCTTCAGCAATGTTAATATACATATTGTCGCCGTAGAAATAGCGAAGAATCTCAATGGCTGAATAACCTTGGTCGCCCAATGCTTTAGAGCCCCATTGAGTCATCCAACCAGGGCAGCTTACACGATTGCCGTCGCAGTATTGGGTGAGGATTGGCTGACGCACGTTAGGACGAGATAAGTAATTGGTAAACAGTTCGTCTACGATGGCAGAGATGGTATCGTAGTAGTTTCGTTCGGGAATCCATTTATGGTCAAAAGCAGTAGAGGAAGTGATGGTAAAATCATATCCTTGATTTCGATACCATTCCGTATACACGCGATTGAGAGTGAAAGACATAATGGCAAGTACATTGGCGCGAATGGTGTTAGCAGGCCAAGTAGCATAGATTTCACTGGATGCAACATTTTTAATATAATCCTTGTATTTCACATAATAGTTCTGTGCGCTAGTGTCATTTGGTGTGCCATCGTGAACTACGATATATTCAGGAACAACAACGCGGCTGAGGACAATTTCACCAGTCTCGCGAAGTGGCTTAATTTCTGGTTCGGGGATTTTCGGAGGGTATTCTTCGTAAAGTGTATGGCCTGGAATGACGAATATCTCCTCGCCTGGTTGGTTTGGTTCGAGCGGGCGTAAGGTTACATTTTGTAGTGCTGTAACATCGGACAAAATCTCGGCTCCAGAAATACTTACTGGCTCATAACCAGGTGCGGATATGAGGAGGGTATATTCAGAATATGGCTGGATGATTGTGTTTGGATTCAAACTATACTCTACCGGTGGCGCGGCAAGTTCAATAGTTTCTGTTTGACCGGAAGAATCGGTTTGTAATCGCTCTAAGGTGTTTTCTGGCACTCCTGTGTAAGAGATTGCAACGGTTGCATCTGATACAGGGAAAGAGTTTCTTTGGGAAGTGACATTCACTCTTAAACGTCCGCGGTCTATATTGTTGGAAACATTTGGTGTTTGTGTAAAAGTCATACGATTCATATAGATACCTCATAAAAAATCTGTTACTATTATAGTATGTAATATGGAAAGAAGCGTGAGATGATGAAAGTAATTGTTTGCTTGGATGACAAGAATGGAATGCTGTTTGGAAATCGACGTCAGAGTAGAGATAGAATAGTCGTAGAAGATATCTGTAAGATGGCGGATGCGTTGAGTATCCATACGTTTTCAGAAAAACTGTTTCGTGAGTCTACCGTTCAGTTGAACGTGAAAGATGACTTTTTGAAAGAGGCGACAAGTGGGGAATACTGTTTTGTGGAAAACCAAGCCCTAGTCGATTGCGAAGATGAAATTGAAGAAATTATAGCGTATTATTGGAATCGCGTGTATCCATCAGATAAACAATTGGATATATCTTTAGCGAGTTGGGAAATGGTGTCTGAGGAAGAGTTTGCAGGTTACTCTCATGAAAAGATTACCAAGCGGATTTATAGGAGGTAGTGTTATGAGGAAAATGAAGCATATGTTATTGTGGCTTGTTCTAACGGTTTTTCTCGTGGCTTGTGCAAATATCCAGAACCCGACTCAAGATGAAATTAGTGACAAAGAAGTTTACATTCAGGAAGAAACGGGACAAATCCCAGAGTATTCAGGCAGTTCGTATTATGTACTAAACGATAATGTTCCAATGTTTTCCAAGGAGGATTTCGTTTCGGAATCCTATGAGACATACAGTCCATTGGACCCTCAAGGGAAATGCGGAGTTGCCATTGCAAACATAGGATTAGACTTAATGCCGACAGAAGAGAGAGGTTCTATTGGGCAGGTAAAGCCAAGTGGCTGGCAGACGGTGAAATATGACAATGTGGATGGGAAATACCTTTATAATCGCTGCCATTTAATTGGTTTTCAGTTAACAGGTGAGAATGCCAATGAGAGGAACCTGATTACAGGGACTCGCTATATGAACGTGGAAGGGATGCTTCCGTTTGAAAATATGGTAGCGGACTATGTGAAAGAAACGGGCAATCATGTATTGTACCGAGTCACCCCTGTTTTTGAAGCAGATCATCTTGTGGCTTCAGGTGTACAGATGGAGGCAATGTCAGTGGAAGATGATGGAGAAGGTATCTGTTTTAATGTCTATGTCTATAATGTTCAGCCAGGAATTGAGATTGATTATGCAACAGGAAACAGTCGTTATGTAGGTGAGAAAGAGATGTCCAATCCACAAGGGACCACCTACATTTTGAATACAAATAATAAGAAAATTCATCGAATGGATTGCTCCAGTGTGAAGGATATGAGTGAAAAAAATAAGCAGGAGTATTCTGGGGATAAAAGCATGTTAGAAGCGCAAGGATACGAGAGTTGTCAACGCTGCAAACCGTAAAAATCAGGTTGTAATTATGTGGTGACAATGCTATGATAAAAGGTATGAAAGTAACGCAGGATGGAGAGCCCGATGAAAAATAAAATCAAAGAATTTTCAAAAGGAAACTTCAAAGTGGAACAACCAGATATACGTTTCTCCGAGACAAAGATTCACATGGCTGTAAGTGAAGGGGAAATGTACGAAGGTAGCTTCCTTATACAGAATCAAAAAGACGGAAATGTCAGAGGACTTGTATATCCGTCTTCTTTTCGTGTGCATTGTTTGGAAGATGGCTTTGATGGAAATCCAGTATGCGTAAACTATACGTTTGATAGTACAGGACTTTTGCCAGGTCAAGTGGAACAGGGAAAGTTCACTGTTGTTTGTAATGGCGGAGAATTTGATTTGGATTTTACAGCAATTGTGGAAAAGCCATATATTATGACTGCTTATGGAAAGGTACAGACTATTGAAGATTTTCGAAAATTGGCGATTCAGGATTTTGGGGAAGCCAATCGTTTGTTCCGTTCAAGACAGTTTCTCGAACTTCTAAAGTATGAGGACAAGCGAATCAAAAACTTGTATCGCAATATGCGTACATGGTCACTGGATGAGCAGGCATTAGAAGAATTCTTAGTAGGAATCAAGCAAAAAGAAAAAATATTTCTCTCGTTATCTGTGGAAAAACAATCATATCAAGATGTGTTAGAATCGCAAAAAGGGATTGTTGAGATTTCCAAAAACACATGGGGGCATTTGAAAGTTCACATTCGTGCAGAGGGTGATTTTTTAAATATACAGAAGACGGAATTTAATACAGACGATTTTGTGGGGAACAAGTATCGGTTGGAGTATATTGTTTCGAAAGAACAGTTGCACGCGGGATATAATTACGGAAAGATTTACATATCCACACCATATGAAACATTATGCGTAGATGTTACGGTATACCAAAGTGGAAGCCGTGATGAAATGCGCGGAATGAAAGGTTTGGTTGCGGGGCAAGGGCTGAAAGAATATTTGTCGTTTGTTTCCGGTTCAATGAGCACGCAAGAGTGGGTTGAAAAAGCACTTAAACGTGTAGAACAGTTGCAAGAATTGGAACCCACAAGCGAATACTATATGTTATTGAAAGCCCATGTATGTCTGCGTGGAAACAGGCAAGACGAGGCAAGGTGGATTTTAGAAAATGGCAATTTTCCGAAATTTGCAATTGGAAGGAAAGCGGAGATACATGCTTATTATTTGTATCTAATGGCATTGCTGAAACAAGAAACATTATATAAGAATCGCGTGTTGGAAGAGATTAATCGTACGTTTATGAAGCACCCATATTCATGGCAGTTATTATGTATGTTGGTTAATTTGGATCCAATGTATCGAGATGAGGAAATGAAAATTCGCGTATTAGAAAGGCAGTATTTTAATGGTTCCAATCAAGTGTTGTTATATGCGGAGGCTTACATTTGTTTCCAAGAAAACGTGACCTTACTACGCAAGTTGGATTCGTTTGAAGTACAGATTTTGAATTTTGCGACAAAATACAAAATCATTACAAGAGAGCTGGCTCTGCGAGCAGCAGACATCATTAGTCAACAGAAGAAATATGATGTAAAATTCCTGCGTATTTTGGAACGTGCATATGAGATGTACGAAGAACCGAGAATATTGCAGGCTATCTGTATGCAGTTGATTAAGGGGAATAAGGCGGGACATGAATATTTTGCTTGGTATGAAAAGGCAGCAAAGCAAGAAATGATGATTGCGCAACTGTATGAGTATTATATGATGTCAGTGAACCCACAACGCGTGAAAGGTGCATTTCCGCGAATTGTATATCTTTATTTTCTGCATGGAATCAACTTGGATTATAAGAGAACGGCACTTCTTTATGAAAATATTTTGACCTATGAAAATGAAGAGGGCGAAATCTATAAAAGATACTATGAGCAAATGAAAGCATTTGCAAAAGAAAATTTATTGAGACGTCACATCAATGAATCCCTGCGTGTGATTTATAAACGATTCCTGAATCCGAATTCGATTTCGTTGGAAGAGTTGGATGCGTTGTATGACATTTGCCATGCGTATCAGGTGACGACGGACGTCAAAGGGATTAAATATGTGATTGTTATTGAGGAGGATGGTAGCATTCGACAACGCGTACCGTATAGGCAAGGTGTCGGTGCAAAAATCTATCTCTATGACAAAGATGCGAGAATCGTCTGGGAAGCAGACAATGGTGTTCGCTACGTGGATTCGATTCTGTATGAAACGAGACGACCATTTTATGAAATGCGTTATCTAGAACTTTGTAAAAATAGAAGAATGACACAGGCGGAAGCTAGAGACGAACAGAAAAAAACTCCATTGACTTTTGAAATGATTCGTCAATACGGGGTGGAGTGTTTTGACAAGCAAGAAGTCTTTGTGCTTTGTTCGAAACGCATTCGTGAGCAAGAACAGACGGAAGATGACCTTTTGTTATATACGACGTTTGCAGTTTTGAAAGAAGGATTTTTTGACAAAGCAACTCTAACATATTTGGCGCAATATTATTGTGGCGCAACGAGTGATATGAAAGAGGTGTGGAAGCAAGCGCGAGAATATGGTGTTTACACGAAGGCCATTGCGGAACGTATCATCACACAAATGTTATTCTCAGAAACAATGTTTGCTGAGGAAGAGATTTTTGAAGATTATTATATGGGCAAACCATATTTTAGATTGAAACAAGCGTATTTTGCTTACATATCTAGAATGCATATGGTCAAGGGTAGAAGAATTTCTTCAAAAGTGATACGTATGATGATGCACGAGATGGAGCAAAAAGAATACTTGGCAGATATTTGCAAAGTGACTGTGTTGAAGTATTTTGCGCAGAGAGAGAAAGAATCAGTAGTTCTTGAACTTCTCAAAGGTTGTTTTGAGGAATTGTGTAGGAAAAATCTTGTATTTCCGTTTTACTTGAAATATCCACAAGAGTGGCTCAGAGAAACGCAACTTTATGACAAAGTATTGGTGGAATATCATGGCACTCTGAAAGGAAAGGTAAAGATATATTATCGCATCCAAAAAGAAGGCGAATTGTTGGGCGATTTTCGAGCAGAAGCATTACTCCCAATGTATGACTGTGTATATATGAAAGAGTTTGTGCTCTATGAAAATGAAACTTTAACCTATTATTTTGAAGAGACTACACAGGACAAACAAATAACAACCTCACAGGCTATAGAGAAAAAAGAAAATGTAGTCTATGAGGCTGGAAAATATGGAAGACTGAATTTGATTGCTTTATTGTCTAAAGATAAACAATACGAAGCAATGCTCCATTACAAGAAAGAAGAACAGGTGGCAGAGTCTATTTTTAGGACTTATTAAGAAACGAAAAGGAGGAATGTGACATGGCAAAGTACATGGTTGGTTGTGAATTGAATGAACGATATTGTCAAGTGAGCTATTATAGCGAAGAACAGCGCGAGCCATTGACTTTGGAAAATGTGATATATCCAGCGGATCGTTTATATGAGAGAGCAGTGCGACGAGAAAGTGAAGAAATCGTTCGTATGCTCAAGGATTGTGTGCAACAAGCGCTGCGACAATTTGACGAAATTGAGACTCTTGTTTTTACGGTTCCTAAGTTAGATATGGACAATACAAGAATGCTAAAGGGAATTGGGCAACGCCTTGGGGTTTCGAAGTCCAATGTATATGTGCAAGATTATAAAGAAAGCTTTTGTAACTATATGCTCTATCAACCGAAAGAGTTGTGGCAGTACGAAGCGGCCTTGTTTCATTGTGATCGCCATGAGGTGAAGGCGTGTATGCTAAGAAAACTTCGTACCTCGTACGGGAAGGGACGAGATATGTTCGTTACAGTTGATGAAGTGGCGACGGCACAGATGGAAGAATTGGCGGCGATTTATCCAGTGCTAAATGTGGACCGAGCACGTCAGGCAGATGCGCAGTTTAAACAATTTATCCAAGGGGTTTTTGAAAAGAAATTAGTGTCTTCCGTATTCCTTGTTGGCGAGGCGTTTGAGAATAACTGGTATCCACAATCTCTCAAAGTGCTTTGCAATGGAAGAAGAGCTTTCTTGGGAAATAATCTATATAGCAAGGGTGCTTGTTATGCGGCGTACAAGCAGACAATTGGTTATGAAGATAAGGTCATATATTTAGATGAAACGAAGATGATGGATCAGATGTGTCTGAAACTTCGTGTACACGGAAAAGATGAATGGTTTCCGATTGTACCGTGGGGGATTCACTGGTATGAAGCAGATACCCAATGTGAATTGCTACTTGAGAACACGGACGACATCGAAATACATATTGAGTCCTTGTCCAGTGGAGAGATGCGGGTGGAACGCCTCTCGCTTGAAGGGCTTCCAATGCGAACAAACTATGCGTTGAGAGTCCAAATGAAAGTGATTTTTTTGGATGAGAAAAGATGTAAAGTTAGCATAAAAGATATGGGATTTGGGGAATTTTTCCCGGCTACAGATTTTTATGTGGAAAAGGAAATACGATTAGGAGGAAGCAATGAGCAGTTTAATTCTTTGTCATAGGAAAAAGGCAAAGCAACCGTATGAAGTTGCACAGATACAGCGCAAGATTTATACGATGGAAGAACTCTGCTATTATTTATGCAATCATCTCTATTTGGTTGATTATACATTAATGAATGAGAAACTCTGCGATTGGTTAGAGGAGGAGTTAGAACTATCTGATTTGGCAAACAATCTAAGACGTTTGTTAGAACAGAATGGAAGTATGGAACAGTTCGTGATTACCATATTAGCGCATTCATCCATCTACACGACTGGAGAACTCAGTAGGATTCAAGATGTGTTGGAACAACTCAAGAATCAAAGACCTGTAGAAAAGCAAAAGTATAAAGCAGATAATCTGCTCGCAAGTGGTTCGACAAAATCAGCCATTATGATTTACAGAGGTATCTTGTATGGCGAGAGAGATGAGAGCTTGGGCGGAAAATTCTATGGAAACGTATTTGCTTGCTTGGGAGCGGCCTATGGAAGTATGTTTCTTTACGAAGAGGCGGCAAAGATGTATGAGGCGGCGTTCCAAATTTGTGAAGAAAAAGGAATGCTGAAAGCATATCTCTATGCGTGCCGTCGCTATATGAATGGAGAAGCGTATGCACAGCTTTTGAGCAAGAGTCGGATGTATGTCGATATGGATTTGGAGCTCACGGAGGAAATGAAAGAAATCGCAGATAAAGTCCAAGTGTTGCAGTACGAAGATACGATGGAAAATTGGAGAAGTCAGTACAGAAGAATTAGTACAGGAGAAATCTAAAAAAAGATTGATTAATCCATAAAAATCGTATACAATAGCAAGTTGGAAAGAAAATAAAGGAGGATTTGTAAAATGATAGCTTACAAAGATCGAAGCGTAGAAGAATTACAAACATTAAAAAGTGAGTTGGAAAAGCAATTTGCAGAAATCAAGGCACAGAATTTGAAACTTGATATGTCTAGAGGAAAACCATCAAGAGCACAACTTGATTTGTCAATGGGAATGATGGATGTACTTTCAAGTGAAGCAAATCTATTCTGTGAGGAAGGTGTGGATTGTCGTAACTACGGAGTGTTGGATGGAATTCGCGAAGCAAAGAGACTCCTTTCAGATATGTCAGAAGTTCCAAAAGAAAATATCGTTATTTTTGGAAACTCTAGTTTGAACTTAATGTATGATACCGTGGCACGTTCTATGACACATGGTGTTATGGGAAGTACTCCATGGTGCAAATTAGACAAAGTGAAATTCTTGTGTCCAGTACCTGGATATGATAGACACTTTGCAATCACAGAACATTTTGGTATTGAGATGATTAACATCCCAATGACAGATGAAGGTCCAGATATGGATTTGGTTGAAGAATATGTAAACAATGACCCGGCGGTAAAAGGTATCTGGTGTGTGCCAAAATATTCGAACCCACAAGGTATCACATACTCAGATACAACGGTTCGTCGTTTTGCAAGATTAAAACCAGCTGCCAAAGACTTCCGTATCTACTGGGATAATGCATATTGCATTCACCATTTATATGAAGATAAACAAGATTACTTGATTGAAATCTTGATGGCTTGTAAACAAGAAGGTAACCCAGATATGGTTTACAAATTCTGTTCTACATCAAAGGTTAGTTTCCCGGGTTCTGGTATTGCTTGTATCGCAGCATCTACAGAGAACTTGGCAGACATTCGTAAACAAATGCAAATCCAAACAATTGGTCACGATAAGTTAAATCAATTAAGACATGCGCGTTTCTATGGAAACATCCATGGTATGGTTGAACATATGAAGAAACATGCTGATATTTTGAGACCGAAGTTTGAAGCAGTATTAGAATGTTTTGAACAAGAACTTCAAGGATTGGAGATTGGAAGTTGGATTCGCCCAAGAGGTGGATACTTTATTTCCTTCGACTCTTTAGAAGGATGTGCAAAAGCTATTGTAGCAAAGGCAAAAGAAGCAGGAGTGGTAATGACACCAGCAGGAGCTACATTCCCATATGGAAAGGATCCAAAAGATAGCAATATCCGTATTGCACCATCATTCCCAACTCCAGCAGAATTGAAATTAGCTACAGAGATTTTTGTGCTAAGTGTAAAATTAGTAAGTATTGATAAGATTTTAGGTGAAAAAAATGGGTAAAGTAAGAACTAGATTTGCTCCAAGCCCTACAGGTAGAATGCATGTAGGAAACTTGAGAACAGCATTATATGCATATTTGATTGCAAAACACGAAGACGGTGATTTCTTACTTCGTATTGAAGATACAGACCAAGAGCGTTTAGTGGAAGGCGCTGTTGAGATTATTTACCGTACATTAGAAAAGACTGGATTGATTCATGACGAAGGTCCAGACAAAGATGGTGGATATGGACCATATGTGCAAAGCGAGAGACAAGCGACTGGTTTGTATTTAGAGTATGCTAAAAAACTGATTGAAACAGGGCATGCATATTATTGCTTCTGTGATAAAGAAAGATTAGCTTCTTTAAAGAGTGAGGTAAAAGAAGGTGGCGAGGAAATCGTTGTTTACGACAAACACTGTTTGCACTTGAGTAAAGAAGAGATTGAAGCGAACTTGGCAGCAGGAAAACCATATGTTATCCGTATCAATATGCCAACAGAAGGAACTACAACATTCCACGATGATATTTATGGAGATATCACAGTTCCAAATGAAGAACTTGATGATATGATTTTGATTAAATCTGACGGATATCCAACATACAACTTTGCGAACGTAGTAGATGACCATTTGCAAGGAATTACACACGTGGTTCGTGGAAATGAATACTTGTCATCTGCACCAAAGTATAATCGTTTGTATGAAGCTTTTGGTTGGGAAGTTCCAACTTATGTGCACTGTCCATTGATTACGGATGAAACACATAAGAAACTCAGTAAACGTTCTGGACATTCTTCGTATGAAGATTTGATTGAACAAGGATATATCACGGAAGCAGTTGTGAATTATGTAGCCCTTCTTGGATGGAGTCCTTCGGACAACACAGAGATTTTCTCGTTAGAAGAATTGGTAAAAGCATTCGATTACCGTCATATGAGCAAATCACCAGCTGTGTTTGATACAGTAAAATTAAAATGGATGAATGGTGAATACTTGAAAGCAATGGATGCAGATAAGTTCTATGAACTTGCAGAACCATATTTGAAAGAGGTAATCACCAAAGATTATGATCTTAAGAAGATTGCAGGTCTTGTGAAAACAAGAATTGAGATTTTGCCAGACATCAAAGACCAAATCGATTTCTTCGAAGAACTTCCAGAGTATGACACTGCAATGTACACTCATAAGAAGATGAAGACAAACGAAGAGACTTCTCTTGAAGTATTGAAAGAAATGCTTCCACTTTTTGAAGCACATGATGATTATACCAATGATGCATTGTATGAAGTGCTCAAGGGTTATGTAGAAGAAAAAGGATGCAAGAATGGTTACGCTATGTGGCCAGTAAGAACAGCAGTATCTGGTAAACAAAACACACCAGGTGGTGCAACTGAGATTATGGAAATCTTAGGAAAAGAAGAAACACTTGCGCGTTTGCGTAAAGGAATTGAATTACTTAGTAAATAGTCAATTATAAGGACGGGAAGAAAGCCCGTCCTTATCTTATCGAAAAAAGGAGTTATGCATGCGATTAAATCCAGCTCAAGAAAAAGCAATCGCTCACAAATCTGGACCGTGTATGGTTCTAGCAGGTCCCGGCTCAGGGAAAACCACCGTTATTACAAAACGAATTGAATATCTGATAAAAAAGCATCGAGTAAACCCTGAAGAGATTCTGGTGATTACCTTTTCGAAAGCTGCAGCAAATGAAATGCGTACGCGATTTCATTCCATTAGTTGTGGGGAAAAATACGGGGTTACCTTTGGTACATTTCATGGAATATATTATGGGATTTTAAAATGGGCATATGGGCTTACTTCTCAGAATATTTTGACAGAGGAAGAAAAGTATCAGATTTTGCAATATGCGATAGAGAAGTGCAATTACGATTATGATGATGAAAAGGAACTGATTCATGATATTGCAGAGGAAATCGGTGTTGTAAAGAATAACAGCATTCCAATTGGTGCGTACCGAAGTGTTCATTGTGATAATGGAATGTTTCAAAATGTATATCAGATGTATGAGAGGCAACGAAAGCAGAAAAAGAAAATTGATTTTGATGACATGCTGGTTATGACATACCAATTATTCAAAGAAAGACCTGATATTTTGGCGGGATGGCAGAAGAAATATCGCTACATATTAGTGGATGAGTTTCAGGACATCAATCGCGTGCAGTACGATGTGATACGGATGCTTGCGGCGCCAGAAAACAATCTATTTATCGTAGGAGATGACGACCAGTCGATTTATCGTTTCCGTGGTGCGGTACCGGAAATTATGTTGAATTTTCCAAAGGATTATCCAGGTACAAAACAGATCGTTTTGGATGTCAATTATCGTTCCACAAAAGCGATTGTGCGTGTGTCGGGCAGGGTGATTCGAAATAACCAAAAACGTTACCAAAAACAGATGATAACAACCAATCCACAAGGAGCGAATGTTCACGTGCAAGAAACAAAGAATCCGATGGATGAAAGTCGATATGTGGTAAAGGAAATAAAGGCGCTTTTGGAACAAGGTGTGAATGAGGAGGAAATAGCAGTTCTTTATCGAACAAGTCAAGAAGCGAGAGTACTGGTGCAAACTTGCTTGGAATATGGTATTCGATTTCGGACAAATGAACAAATGCCAAGCGTTTACGAACACTTTATAGCAAAGGATATATTTGCGTATATAAAGTTGGCGTTGGGTGATAGGAGCAGAGCTGATTTTTTGCGAATTATGAACCGACCAAATAGATATATTGGAAGAGAATGTGTGGATGATACGGAAATTTCCTTTGAAACTCTGCGCAAATATTATGCAGAAAAGGAATGGATGGTGGACAGGGTCGACCAAATGGAATTGGATTTGCGAATTCTTTGCAAATGTGCTCCCTATGCAGCAATACAATATATAAGAAAACATATCGGGTATGGTGAGTTTGTGAAAGAGTATGCGAGAAAACGCCATATGAAATTAGAAGATTTGTTAGAAGTGTTTTTTGAAATTGAAGAACGAGCCAAAGAATATAAAAATTTTGACGAATGGTTTGCATATATAGAGGAATATCAAGAAAAAGAAAAGCAAAGGGTCATTGCGCAGAAGAATGAAAAAAGTGGTATTTTATTGACTACGATGCATGGAGCAAAAGGATTAGAATTTGACCATGTCTTTGTGATTGGTCTTAATGAGGGAGTGCTCCCTTATAAGAAGGCGGAGCTAGAAGAAGAGGTGGAAGAGGAACGTCGCCTCTTCTATGTGGCGATGACAAGGGCGAGAAAAACACTGTGTTTGTGCTATGTGAAAGAAAAATGTGCAAAAATGTTGCAAAAATCACGCTTTTTGTTTGAATTGGTGCAAAAGTAGAACAGACTGATGAAAAAAAGGATAAAAAGGACGGAGAATCTTGACAGTTTGCACAAAACAAGATACAATAAATTGAATACAAATATGGAAAAATATAATGATAGGTGGTGCTGAAAAATGAAAAAGAAAATTACAATCATTAGCTTAGTTGCATTGCTTACAATCCTTTTGGCAGGAACCATTTTTGGTATCTTGTGGAAGGTAATCGGTGTGACAGAAGAGGTGAAGCCAATTAGTCTTGAAATGTTCTCCGCATACAATCCAGATATCGAAGAATTCAAGACAGTTCCAGTGATGGAGACAGATGGCAAAATCTACAAAGCAGAGGACTACGGGAAAAAGAATTATCTTATTAACGTAGAGGGCTCAACAGTGGAAGAGTACAAGGCGTACTTGAAGGTGTTAGAAAAAGAAGGATTTAAAAAGCACAGCGAAAATGGTGAGGATGCAATGGAAGGATATGCGATGACAACATCGTATACCAAAGACAATTTAACACTCACTGTATCGCATGCAGTAAAAGCTGACCGTACTTATATTTCGGCAACTTTTGATTTGCCGCTTTCTGAGCATTTGATTTACAAAGAAGAGTATGTAAAGAATAACATCGAAGGCAAAAAGACAAAAGTACATATGCTTCAAATGAAGGCCAGCCAAGGATGCGCATTTATCTATGAGTTAAAGAACGGACATTTTGTTGTGCACGATGGTGGTTTGCAACAGGAAGCTGCTTACTTCATGGAATACATTACAGGTTTGGTGCCTGAAGGTGAGAAGCCAGTGATTGAAGCATGGTTCATTTCTCACTGTCACAATGACCACTACGGTGTGTTGACAGAGATTACACAGAACCAAGCATGGCTGAATCAAATTTATGTTGAGGGATTCTACTATGTAGAGCCAAGTGCACTTTTGTTTAGCAAGTTAACAACACAGACAGACCCGAATGGAAATTTCATCATCACTCGAGCATATAGAATGTTCAAAACTGAAAATGGTGGAACACCAAAGTTCTACAGACCGCAGTTTGGGCAGAGATATTATTTCTGTGACATGGTAATTGATGTTTCTCTTACGTTGGAGCAAATGTCACAGCAAGCATTTAGAGGAACGGACTTTAATGATACATCCCTTTGGTTGATGCATAAGCTTGACGGACAGAGAATGTTGTTTGCAGGAGATGCAGGGCAACAAGGAATTTACGCAGCAAACGAAATGTTTGATTCCGAATATTTCACAATGGATATCTTTGTTCCATTCCATCATGGAATCAATGTATATGACCACTTTACTGAAAGATGTACATACGATGTGGTTTTATATCCATCATGGAGAGCGATGAGTATTTGGGAAACCAGAGAAGATATGAAAGCTGAAGTGGAAAACAACAATCTGAAAGCAAAAGCGAAAGAGGTACATCACTTTGGAGAGGGAACGATGGTTCTTACGTTCCCATATAAACTAGGTACAGCACAGAGAATGGAGAAGTTCGATACGGTTTATTCTCCACTGTAAAAGGTGTAGCAAATAAAAGGAAAGGACAGAACGTACATGAAAAAAATTCTTAAGATTTCAGGTATTGCAGCAATTGTTATCGCAGTTGCAACATTGTTATCGGTAGGATCCTTCTTATTAATCCGCCACAACAATCTTGTGAGAACTGGTAACGTGCTTGGCGTGTCCTGGTATAGTGAGGGTGAAAAAGAGTTCACAATTTCTACAGTAGAACAATTGGAAGAATTTGTGGAATTGTCTAACTTCTATACATTTGAAGGACAAACAATTAAGTTGGATGCAGACCTTACATTAAATGAAGGTAATGCAGCGGATTGGAAGAAAGATGCTCCAAAGAATCGTTGGAAACCAATCCAAGATTTTAATGGAACATTTGAAGGACAAGGACATACAATTAGTGGTTTGTATGGAAAAGCATACGAAACCCCAATGGCTCTGTTTGTGAATACAGGGGAAGATTGTGTAGTTCGCAATTTGAAATTAGTCAATGGTTATATGACAACAAAAGGTCGTAGTGGTACGGCATCTTTCGTTGTAAATGGAGCAGGTACATTTGAAAAACTCTATTCAGATATGATTATTAATCACGATGGCGATAGAGCAGCAGGTATCGCGAGTAGAAATAATCAAAACATGACTCTTAATGAATGTTGGTTTGATGGGACAATCAATATTTCGTTGCTTTATGCAGGTGGTATTGTCGATGTAGTATCAAAGGGTAATACAGTTATCAATCACTCATTATTCAGTGGAACTATTAATTCTACGTATAAGACTTTTGATAATTCACAGGTTTATATGGGTGGTATCTGTGGTACGGTTTCTCCATTGAGTACAGTTAAGAGTACAACAGGTGTTACAATTAACGACTGTTTATCAGCTGGTAAAATTAATACAACAACGCAAAAATATATGGGTAGCGTAATCGGTTACGTTGCTTATGGTGGTGTTGCAAAAGCAGTGTTCAGAAATTCTTACACGATCGAAGGTATTGCAGATCTGGCATATGGTGCTACAACTGGCGCTATTACAGGGAAAAATATCGTTATGCGTGAGAAGGAAATGATTGGTATCAAAGCATATCAATGGACAACATTGGACTTTGATAGATATTGGGCACCAGTAGAAGGAAGTACGCCAGTACTGAGATACTTTGCACAAGATTCAATCAGCACAGAAGGTGTAGAAAAAGAATACGATACAAGCTGGTATGTGCCAGGAGAATATGTATTTGATATTCATGATAGAAAAGACCTTTATGGTTTAGCGCTTTTGTCAGCAACAGATACATTTAAAGATAAAAAAGTAAATCTATGTGCAGACATCGTGCTTAATGAAGGAAAAGCAAAAAATTGGGAAAAGAAGGAACCAGAATTACCTTGGATTCCAATTTTTGACTTTAATGGTATGTTTGACGGTAAAGGACATACAGTTAGCGGTATTTATTTAAAGACTTCTGCTCAATACCAAGGATTCTTTACAACTGTACAAACACAAGGTGTTGTTAAAGATCTTAGCATTAAGAACAGTTATTTCTGTAGCACGAACGAAACGCTTTCTATGATTGGTACTATTGCTGGAGATTTCCGTGGGAAATTAGATGGTGTATATAGTAACGCAATCGTAGTGGCACACGGCCCACAAGTCGGTGGTTTGATTGCTCGTGCAAACGATAATGATGATCCAGGAACAAACAAAGCAGATACAATCACATTGACAAACTGCTGGTTTGACGGTGAGGTATATGCAAGAGGTGAGTTAACTACTTATGCAGGTGGTCTTGTATCAGCTGTTATTCAGGGTGACCTTTTAGTAGAACATTGTTTGAATACAGGTACCATTCATTCAGAATGTACAGGTAGAGCAATTCACGTATCTGGACTTGTAGCCAGTGTATCTCACGTAGAAGCTCGTCTTGTAATGAAAGATTGCTTGAATGCAGGTAAGATTGATGCGGCTTATGATGTAGGTGTTGGTTCTGTAATCGGACGTTTAAGTTCAGCGAAACACTCAGCAAATATCTCTGATACATATACATTAGAAGAAAGTCATATCAAATCAATTGGTACATCAAGTGGAACGATTAAAGGTGGAGCAATCCGTCTTCCAAAATCAATTTTGACAGGAAAGAATGCTTATAGATTCTCGACACTTGATTATGCGAACTATTGGACAACAACAGCAAATGGCACACCAATGTTGCGTAAATTTGCGAAAACAACACAAAGTACAGCAGGACTTTCAAAAGCAATCGATATTAGCTGGTACAAGGATGATGCTAAGACATTTACACTAAAGAACTTAAAACAATTCTATGGTTTTGCATTCCTTGCAACAGGAAATAATTTTGAAGGCAAGACTGTAAAATTGGGTGCAGATATTACAGTGAATACACCAAATGTATCTGCATGGAAAGCTGGAACAGCAAAACCAGGCAATCCATGGGTAAGTATCGGTAACCAAGGTATGGAATTTAACGGAACATTCGATGGTCAAGGCCATGTAATCCGTGGTATCTATGTGAAATCAGATACACAATATACAGGATTGTTCGGTAGAGCAAATAGCAAATCTGTAATCAAGAACTTTAAGTTGACAGACAGTTATTTCTGTAATACAAACGAAGAACTTTGTATGACAGGTAGTGTTGCTGGTGAAATCCGAGGACGTATGGAAAATGTATACAGTAATGCAGTAGTCATCGGTTACGGCCCACAAATCGGTGGTATGGTAGCTCGTAGCAACGACTATGATGATTACAAGAGACAAACAAAGGCAGAAATCGCTGACAAGACAGTGGTTAAAAACTGCTGGTTCGACGGTGAAGTTCGCTTAGTTGGAAACAAAAACACTTACGCTGGTGGTGTTGTTGGTGCCTTGATTCAAGGTGACTTAGAAATGATAGACTGTTTGAACACAGGAAAAGTTATTTCTGAAAAAACGACAAGTGGAACCCTTCATGTTGGTGGTGTACTTGGTAGCCAATCACATGCAGAGTCGCGCCTTGTAATGAACAACTGTTTGAACGTTGGACCAATTGTAACACAACCAGGTATGTCAACGGCAGCAGGTGCAGTTCTTGGCCGTGTAAGTGGTAAAAATCATACAGCAACGATTAAGAACGTATTTGCATCAAAAGAAAGTTATATACATATCATTGGTTGGACAAATGGTATTGTTAACGGCAAAGAATACATGAGTGCTGGCGCAAACAATGCAGCAGGAACACAAGTAAATAGAACACAACTTGTTCTTAGAACAGATGCGGCAGTAAAAGAATTCTTTGGACCAACAACCAAGGCATGGACAAATGATGTAGTAAACAATGGTGTTGATCGAGGTACTCCAATCCTCAAGTACTTTGCAAGTTGGTGGTTGAAACAACAACCAGCGACTGAAGAAGTTTCTGATACAAGTTGGTACGATACAACTGATAAAGAATTTACAATTACATCTGCAGAACAATTAAATGGTTTGGCTGAACTTTCAGCAAAATATGATTTTGCAGGTCAAACATTTAAGTTAGCAAATGACATCGAAATGAATGAAGTTAACGATGAGATTCTTGCTTCATGGGTAGCTGGAACAAGCGTTCCTGTGAATGTATGGTCTCCAATCGGTAATGGAACAAACCCATTCAAGGGTGTATTCGATGGTCAAGGAAACACAATTAAAGGACTTTATCTTGAAGGAGTTTCAAAAACAGGTTTCTTTGGAGAAGTTGCAAACTCAGCAGAAATCAAAAACTTCAAGTTAGTAGATAGTTATATGAAGAGTTCTGGTAACTATTTGGGTATCGTGGGATACGGTTTGCCAAAACTTATTGAAAATGTATACAGTAATGCAACAATGGTTACTGAAGGAAGCTATGTTGGTGGTTTTGTAGGCGACTATGCGAGTATACATGGAACTGGTGCTTTGCCAAGTGATTGGACAGGTGCAACAATGACAATCAACAATTGTTGGTTTGATGGAAAAATCACAGCAGGAAACAAATCACACAGTATTGGTGGATTTGTCGGAGACCAAGGTTCACGTGCGAAAGTTGTTATGACAAACTGCTTATACAGTGGTCATATTACAGCAGCCAACACAGCAAAAGTAAGAGTTGGTGGTTTCTATGGTTGGTTGAACTGGACAGGATCAACTGCAATTTCGAACTCATTGAGTGTCGGTACAATTGATGCGGTAGGTCAAAACACAGGTGCGTTCTTCGGAGAATCAGGTGCGAATGCAGCAACTATCACAATCAAGAACACATATGCAACAGGTGAAGTGGCTTGTGGAAATAGTGCAACATGGAATACAGCACAATACTTAATTGGTAGAGAAAAACTCATTGAAACAGATGAAATTATCCTCTTCCCACCATTAGCAAATGAAACAGCAAATGCTTGGGTAAATGATGAAGGTTACAACGACACAGATCGTGGTACACCACTTCTTGAAACATTTGCGGAATTCTTTAAGGCAGAGCATCCAGATGCAAATCTTGAAGAAAGACCTGGTACAAAGGCTGATACAAGTTGGTACAATACAACAGATACAGAATTTGTACTTGATAGCGCAGAAGAATTACTTGGATTTGCACAAGTACTTCTTACGGAACAAGAAAATTTTGCTGGTAAGACAGTAAAATTAGGTGCAAATATTGTACTTAATGCAGTTACAGACGAAGTTCTTGCACAATGGATTGAAGGAACAGCAGTACCAACTGTAGTATGGACACCGGTTGGTACAGAAGCAATACCATTTGCAGGTACATTTGATGGTCAAGGATTTACAATTAGTGGTCTTTATCTTGACGGAACTACAAAAACTGGTTTCTTTGGTGTTGTTAGCAATGCGGCTCAAATCAAGAACTTCAAGTTAGTAGATAGTTATATGAAGAGTTCTGGAAATTACTTGGGTCTTGTAGGATACGGATTACCAAAACTTATTGATAGCGTATATAGCAATGCAACAATGGTTACATCCGGAAGCTATGTGGGTGGTTTTATAGGTGATTATCCAAGTATTTATGGAACAGTAGCTGCTGGTGATGCAGCAAACTGGGCAGACGAAACAATGACAATTAACAATTGTTGGTTTGATGGAACTATCAATGCGGGAACATCTTCGCATAGTGTTGGTGGATTCGTTGGAACACAAGGCTCACGTGCAAAAGTAACAATGACAAACTGTTTGTATAGTGGACATATTTCATCAACATACACATCAACAGCAAGAATTGGTGGTATCTATGGATGGTTGAACTGGTCAGGACGTACGCACTTTGAGAACGTACTTAGTGTTGGTACCATTGATGCTGTTGGCGCAAACGTAGGTTTAGTTATTGGCCAATTAGGAGCGTCATATGTTACGTATGCAAATGTATACACAACAGGAACAGTTGCATGTGGTAATAATGCGACATGGAATACAGATTGTGTAAAAGATAGAATGGATGTTATTACGGCAGATTTAGCAACATTATTCCCAACATCAACAGCTTGGGTACAAGACGCTGGATACAATGCAACAGATCGTGGAACTCCGATTCTTGCAACATTTGCAACATGGTGGTTAGCTGAAAATCCAGATGATGGGTTGACAGATATCCCAGTAAACGATCCAAATAAGGTTGAACCAAGTACAGAGTGGTTCACCAATGGAACACCAATTATGACTGCAGCAGATTTACTTGGATTTGCTAAATTAGCAAGCGAAGGTGAAACATTTGCTGGTAAAACAGTTAAATTAGGTGCAGACATTGTATTGAATGAAGTGAACGCAGCAATCCTTGAAACATGGAAAGATAGTTCTGTGACTCCATCGAATGTATGGACACCAGTTGGAACAAGTGCAAAACCATTTGCGGGAACCTTTGATGGTCAAGGATATACAATTAGCGGGTTGTATTACTCAAATACAGCCACAGAAAATGTAGGTATGTTTGCAGAAACAGGAGCAAATGCAATCATTAAAAACTTCAAACTGGTAGACAGTTATATGAAGGGTAAAGCTGCTTCACCGGGACGTATTGGTCTTGTAGGAAAGGTAAACGGCACTATTACAATGGAGAATGTATATA
>JAZOWZ010000008.1:0-1504 GCA_045659485.1 Faecalimonas sp.
GGTATAGAAGCATTTGAAAACATTCGATGCCACATATTCTGCATCCAATGGTTCTCCTTTAATTTCTATAGCATCTGCAAAATAAAACTCAGGTGTCTTGTACCCTATCTTATCCTTGATTTCATTCTTACATGAGGCCACTGTCAGTAACCACAACATAATCATAACAAAGTTTCTCATATCTGCGGTTTTAAAGATTTTCCAAATTTCATCACCATAAGCACAGGATTGTCATCAGAATCTTTGCCCTCCAACACCTTCTTCAACGGTTCTGGCAGAATATCCATATTATCCTTAAGGAATTCTATATCCAACACCGAAACCAACTTATCACTATTCAACGTTTTGTAATAAATGTTCAGACTTACCTCATCCTGCAACAATCTCTTGTTACAGTCATTAACACACGGAGTTAAATTTATATGAAATCTAAAATCTCCCAAATCCAAATCTGAAACATGATATATTTTGCCCTCTTCTTTCATGAAAAGCCAATTGCTATACTTATACCGCTTTGCCTTTTCAGAATAACCGTCCATTGCATTGCAAAATAAAATATACTCATCTGTCTCTAT
Source organism: Faecalimonas sp. (assembly GCA_045659485.1). Classification (GTDB taxonomy): domain Bacteria; phylum Bacillota; class Clostridia; order Lachnospirales; family Lachnospiraceae; genus Faecalimonas. Next base: position 576 of record JAZOWZ010000008.1, read on the forward strand.
CAACGGATAAACAATATTGTGGTCATTGGGATACTCCTTGTTCTTGTACACACAATCAAAAGTCACAGTAATTTTATAATTAGTATCCAATGCATATACCTTATCTGTACGGCAATTGGTAATATATGTCTTGGCATTAGTGCTGTACATTCCACTTCCAGCATCCGCACGTGCCAATTCATAATTCCCTACATCCAAATCTTCAAAATCCCTTATAAAACCTTTTTCCATATCGTACACATCCAAAGCCCTGCCTATATGAAAATCTGGGTGAGACTCCAGTTTGTAATAAGGATCAAACAGGACAAGCTTGTCATTCATTACAGACGGCAAATACGATTTCTCCAAATGTTCAGCAACCTTAACATCCCCGTCAAAAGAAAACTCAATCATCTTGACAGGTTCATAACCGATTGAATACGTTATTATCTTCTCCTGTGATGGCAAAACCGCCATATATTGATAACATGGAAAACTTGATGTACGCTTGTTCCATATTCCCATACTCTTCTCAAATTTTCCCGACAAATCGAAAAAATATATACTCTTACTGCTTTTAGAAACAATGTCATTCCATGGAGAAACATCTCCCATTATGATTCTACAAGAATCTATATATGTTGATTCCGGCAAATGACAACTATATGTAAGGAAATTCACACTATCCTCCCCACCCAAAGGAATAAATGTCACATCCGCCAAATCAGAAAGCTTCAAATCCTTATGGGGATACTCTTTTGATGAATCAAAAATTATCACTCCATCTTTCACATCAGTACTTTCCGATACACATGCACAAAAAAGAAGTGCTACAATTGCCAATAAATACTTTGCCATATCTGTACTTTCTTAAATTATCCTAATCAAAGTTATATCCTAAATACACAAAATGTGCCCGCACACAGGGCTGTTTCGCCTGCAGCACCATT
>JAZOWZ010000009.1:0-1758 GCA_045659485.1 Faecalimonas sp.
GGTCGTCATCAAAAGCGAATTGATAAAATTCCTGTGAAATAATATTTATTCACATATTTAGACTAAAAAAAGAGGAGCTTTCTTAGCATCCTCTTTTTTTTATTCTATATCTTTGTAGACACTATTTTACAATGATTGAAAACATATAAATATGAAAAAATTCATCACACTTTTATTATGTTGCTTACCATTTCTCGTTTGTGCCCAAACAGATGAAAAATATTTAGAGGGTGCTATTACATTTAAAGACGGGAAAGTCACATTCTCAACAGAAATGGTAATGCCTGCCATGACCAAGGATCAGATATTCGAAACACTACTCAGCTGGTCCAAAGAACGTTTTCAACCTACAGAAAAAATGAATGCTAGAATCCTATTCCAAAATCCGGAAGAAGGAAGTATTGCTATCGGTGGAGAAGAATATATCGTATTTTCCTCATCATCTTTAGCTTTAGACAGAACACGCATTTATTACCAACTGAAAATATTCTGTGAAAACGGAAAAAGCAATATCGAAATGACTCGAATACGCTATTGGTATAATGAAGCTAGAGATGGAGGAGAAAAATATGAAGCCGAAAATTGGATTGTAGATGAATGGGCTTTAAACAAATCCAAAACTAAATTAGCTCCGATTTGTGGTAAATTTAGAAAAAATACCATCGACTTAAAAGATGAATTATTTAAGGAAATCCAAGCAGTTCTTGGTCAAAAAATGATCGATTTGGGATTAAAGGCTGCTCCTGTTACACCCGAATCACATGTACAAGTGGCCAACTCCCAGCAAGTTTTGGTTCCTACTGAGCTAAAGGACACTACTCCAAAGTCTGAAAAAGTAATTCAAGCATCGGACGATATGGAAACTTTAATTGCCCAATCCGTACGAATGACTATTACAGCAGGTAACGATGAGCAATTTGAAATAAGCAAGGAATGTTGGGGTGGTTTTGGTGAACTATTCGGAAAAAAAGTAGCTTTTTGCCTTATCGATACCCAAAAGACTATGGGTAATTTACTGATGACACAAAGTGACAATTATAAAATATCATTCTATCTCAGCAACAACAACCAACCAGCAGTGGTTATAAATTGCAAGAAATTGATGGTTCAAACCATTAAAGGTGAAGAAGCTCAAAAGATGAGCCCTAACTGCATTGTTGGAAAATCTTACAACATGTATGTAGGTGAAATTCTAAAATAATTGTATCTTTGTGAAATGAAAGAAAAATTAATATCTATCAAGGAGTCAATCAAACAAGGAAAATTGGATACAGCAATTGAAGAATTGTCCCAATACATCCAATCTGACACCAAGAATGATGAAGCCTATTATTTGCTAGGAAATGCCTATCGTAAGCTAGGTAACTGGCAAATGGCACTAAACAACTATTTAGAAGCAATGGAAAGAAATCCGGAGAGTCCAGCTGTACAAGCACACCAGATGACAATGGACATTCTGAATTTTTACAATAAAGATATGTATAACCAATAATCAATAATGCTATGGCAAAAATCAAAGGTGCTGTTGTAGTAGACACAGAACGTTGCAAAGGATGTAACTTGTGTGTAGTAGCTTGCCCACTGGATGTGTTGGCATTAACTACTAAAGAAGTAAATAAAAGAGGATATACATTTGCCCAAACTGTATTGGAAGACACCTGTATCGGATGTGCTTCTTGTGCTACTGTTTGTCCGGATGGATGTATCTCCGTATATAAAGTTAAACAACAATAAAACAAGAAGATATGGCAGAAGAAG
>JAZOWZ010000010.1:0-56447 GCA_045659485.1 Faecalimonas sp.
ACCGCCTAGTAATTGTCCGTGGTGGCTTCCTGTTCCGCTTACACTTCCTGCAAACCAACAGTTGTTCATAGTTGCGCCCACTGTAGAGTGAATATCTCCAACAAGACCACCTGCATATTCACATCCAGAAAGTACTACATCAGCACTACTCTTAACTGTGTCTAAAGTTCCACCTAAACGTCCTACGATACTTCCCACAGCTCCAACACTGCCTGTTTTTGTGCTCTTAATATAGCTGTTCTCTAATGTAAAGTTTTGAATCTTTGCATCTGCACCTGTTGTTGCAAATAATCCGATTCTGTCCGAAGCGCTACTTACATACACACCTTCGATTGTATGGCCTTGACCATTAAAGGTTCCGCGGAATGCTTTGATTACACTTGTATCTTTTGCATCGCGTCCGATTGGGGTCCATACAACTTCTGGTGCTGTAGCACCTGCTGTCCATCCTGGATTTAAGTCAATATCTGTTCCTAGTTTAATCTCAATGCCATTGAAATCCTCCGTAGCTGCAAGTTTTTGGAATCCTCTAAATTCAGCTACTGTCTTCAATGTATAAGACTCTTTCTTATCGTTCGCATCAAACCAATAAGTATCCACTGTCAACGCCACTGGATTTGAAGTATCTGCAAAACTTGTCAAGACTGGATGACTTCCTGCTACTGCAAACCATACGCCAGCTTCATTCTTATCTTTTACATAGAAATCTAATTCCGTGTTTTCATATGCCGCACTGCCTGCAAGTTGTGTCTCTCGATTCAACTTGAAAATAGATGCTGTTGAATTCGAACTTGATTCGTTACTTCCGATAACTGCGCCTACAATTGAATCATTTCCAACGTAGACATCCGTTGCCGTCAATGTATTTTTCTTTGCATTTCCGATGACTGTTGCAATACTATATGGACTTACTCCTGAAATCGATACAAAGTTTCCTGCATATACAGTATCTTTGATTGTTAATTTTGTATCTGTCCATGATGCTCCGACTAAACCACCAGTATTTGCTCTTGCATCAATCTTTCCTGTTGATAAACAGTTCATGATGGTTGCTGTTGTGCCAGCGTTACGTGTTCCACCAAGGAGTGTTCCATGATGAGCACCTGTTCCGCTTACGCTACCTGCAAACCAGCAGTTTTCAATCTTCGCTCCTGCTGCAGTGATATCTCCAACTAATCCACCTGCATATTCAGAACCGTTAAGTACCACATCCGCACTACTCTTCACTGTTTTCAGTGTTCCGGTTAATCTACCTACTACACTACCAGTTGCGCTAGTCCCTGCAGTCGCTGTATTTTCAATATAACTGTTTTCAATCACGAGATTCTGAACGATTCCGCTTACCTCTTTAAAGAGACCTAAACCAGTTTCGCTTGATTTCAAGTAAATTCCACTGATTGTGTTCATATTACCATTGAAGGTTCCTGCAAAGTTCTCAATTGGTGTCCACGAATACTTCGGAGCGTTCGTTCCCCAGTTTTCTGCACTTCCTTCATTCTCATTTAATGTAATAGGCGCTGTCAGAGTAATGGTCTTACCTGCAAAATCTGTTGTCTTTGAGAGTTCTGCCAAACCATAAAGTTCACTTACTGTGCTAATCTCATATGGTTCTTTGTCATACCAACTTGTATCCGCATAGAGTGCTTTTGTAAGATCTAGCGCTCCTGCTTTTGCAAAACTCTTAAGTACCGGTGTATCATTTGCAAATACAACCCATTTACCTGCTTCGTTCTTCTTTGCAATGTAGAAATTGAGTTTTGTCTTCAGGTAACTTAATTCTCCCGTAAGGTCTGCTTTAGAAAGTGAAACGATATCGTCTCCGTTAAAGTTTCCTGTCTCGTTACCAATTGTATATGCACCAATTTCTTTTGCTGCATATACATTTTCAATATTTACAACTGTATTTGTTGTCTCTGTTTTTACAGCTCTACCTAATATAGAACCCATATTCCATGATTTTACAGAATCATCTTTAATGGAGCCTAAACTTAAACTGTCACTGATATTTAATACCCCATTGTTCTGCTCTACAATACCGCAAAGACCACCGACATTACCACATGCTTTGATTGTATTGATTTTACCTGTGTAAAGACAATGTTCGATAGTTGCTTCACATCCATAGACAGATCCGATGATTCCACCCATTGAACCATTTGCTGTAATGACACCGTCATACCAACAGTTGGAAACCTTGCATTTTCCTTCAACTTTTCCGGTAATACGCATCATACCTACAATACCACCGGTAACTGTTCCGTTATTTACTAACGTTGCGTTGCTGTATACGGTATCAACGGTTCCCCAGGATTTTGCAACCACTCCGGCCACCATACCCCATGAGTCTGATTTTGTCTTTTCAGCCTCAAAGTAACTGTTCGTCACTTTTACGTTCTTAATTACTCCTGTTGTTCCGATTTCTCCGAAGAAGGACATCATCGACTTCTCGGTTTTTCCGTAAAGTCCACTGATGGTATGTCCTTGTCCATCAAAGGTTCCAAGGAATGTCTTTCCACCAAATTCTTCGTTATATCCGATTGGTCTCCAGTTATATCGAGGCGCCTTGCTGCCCCATGTACTTGCATCTCCACTATTTACTACAATGTCTTTTGCAAGTTTGATTGTCTTTCCTTTGAAATCTGTAGTTTCAGAAATCTGACGAAGTCCATACAATTGATTTACATTCTTGATTGTATAGACATCTTTATCTTTGTTATACCAACTGATATCTACTCTTATACCACCAACTGAAAGTGCCCTACTAGGTGCAAAACTCTTAAGTACTGGCGTTTTATTCGATTGTGCAACCCAATATCCCTTGCCACCTGAAGCAAACTGTAATCCTGTAAAGAAATATCCATTGGTTCCAATCAAATCTTTCTCTGCCAATCGTACAATGTCTGTACCTTTAAAATTACCGGTCTTATTTCCAAGGGCATTTCCAGAAGATTCTTTCGATACATATACATTTTTAATCGTTGCAACAATATTCGTTACTTTTTCTGTCTTTACAACTCTACCGATTGCAGAACCTACATTCCAAGATTTGTTTGATGCATCCTTGATTTTACCTACATTCAAACAATCTGTTAATGTCAATTTTGCATCTTGAAGTTCCACAATACCCACAAGGCCACCGATGTTACCACTTGCCTTGATTGTGCTAATGCTACCAGTATTTAAACAGTGTTCCACTGTGGCCGGACTTGCATAGACATCTCCAAGGATTCCTCCTGTCGAACCATTAGCAGTGATTTTTCCGTCGTACCAACAGTTGCGAATCACACACTCGCCACCATTTTTTCCAGTGATACGCATCATACCTACGATACCACCTGTAACGGTTCCACTATTTACTAAGATTGCATTACTGTATACTGTGTCAATGGTTCCCCAACTTTTCGCAGCAACGCTACCAACCATACCCCAAGAACTTGATTTCTTAATTTCTGCTTCAAAATAGCTATTCGTAATCTTCAGATTTTTAACAATACTTCCTTGTCCTGTTTCACCAAAGAAACCTACCATTGTTTTTGTTGATTTTGCATAGAGACCGCTAATTGTGTGTCCCTGTCCATCAAAGGTTCCAAGGAATGTCTTACCACCAAATTCTCCATTGTATCCGATTGGCTTCCAAAGATTAATTGGCTCTTTTTTAGCCCAATCGCTTGCTTTTCCTTCATTACATACAATGTCAGCACCTAACTTGATTGTGACATCTTTAAAATCAATGGTACGAGAAAGTTCTGCAAATCCAAAAAGTTGTGCAGCTGTTGTCAATGTAAACTCTTTTCCGCCTTCTATATACCATGTCTTGTCAATCTTCTTAGCAATACCATCTAAATCTACAATCGTATCTGTAAAACTTCTAAGAACTGGTGTGCCTTCCAAATCAACTGCCCAGTATCTTTCAAAGTCTAATTCTGTCCACTGATATCCTTCATATCCGATTAGATTGACGTTACGAAGTCTAACATTCGTACCTGTAACTTTTCCTTCACTTCCACCCAAAGCTGTATAATAGCTTTCAGATGATGCGTAGTTGTTTTCAAACGCAATCTGTGCGTTACTTCCTTGGCTACGTCCAATAATAGAACCAATTCCGTAGATACCTCTCTTGGTTGTAATCATACCTACATTCAGGTTATCTACAAGTTGAATTGCACCGCTATTCATAACTGCACCACAGATACCACCGATAATTGGGTTACTTGTCGCTGCAGTTGAAACAGCACCAGAATTCAAACAATGCTCAATACGATTCATCGCACCAAGCGCATTGGCTGTCCCCAAGATTCCACCTGCATAACGTCCATATTCCATTTCCATCTTAAGGGTTCCATCAAACCAGCAGTTTGTAATCTTGTTAGTACCAGATGCGGTGAATGTTCCTACTAATCCACCAGAGTGCCATCCATTACTAACTACAATCGCATCACTGTATACGGTATCAATGGTTCCCCCACCTGTTGCAAGAATACTTCCAGTACCCTTATCACCGTTGTTTTTAAAATAACTGTTTACTAATTTAAAGTTCTTAATCACACATCCGCGTTGACTACTACCAAACATACCCATGCTTTCCATGTAACCAACACCGTACATACCGCTGATGGTATGTCCTTGTCCATCGAAGGTTCCTGCAAAATTAAGGATTGGGTTCCACTTGCGTACAGGCGCTTCATTCGCCCACTTTTCTGCATTTCCTTCATTAATTACAATATCCGCGTCCAATTTGACTTTTTGGCCTTTAAAGTCATAATATTCCGACAATTTTGCGAATTCAAATAATTCGTCTGCTGTAGATATGGTGAATTCTGTTTCGTCTTCACTGTACCATTTAACACCAGCTAGATTTCCTGTCGGCAAATTATTAAATAACAAATAGCCACCTGCTCCTGCTAATCCTAGAAACAATACGCTGAATAATGTAACAAGCAAAATTTTTCTTGTTTTCTTCATTGCGCTTCCTCCCTACTATTTCACGCCTTCACTCGGTTTTCTATCCGGGTGATGTGACCACGTTTGTAGTGGTTCTGTTTCAACCGAGCCAATCTCATATGGGAAGGTCAAAACTTTTGTTCCTTCTTCATGAGAAAAATACTCTGTTGCTGCTTCTTGTACCAATTGGTTACCTTCTTTAATTTCTGTTCTCCATTTTTCATGCTCCGAGGTGAAAAATGGGTAAATCACTGTTTTGAAACTAAAACAATCAGAAACCGCATCATATACGTTATATCCATGGTGGAATGCTTGAAGAATGTCCACCGTCAAATATTCCTTACTGTAAATATCCACAACAACTGATTGTGTTAAAGCATCTGCATCTCCTGGCATTAATACTTTTTGCCCTTCGATGTTAAGCATCATCCATGTGGATGTATCATTAAATACCTTTGCGTAACTGTTCTCTACTTCAAAAATTTCTTGTCCAAATACAATCTCAATATTGATATCATTAAAGTAATATCTCTGACCTGTATGGGTACGATACATTGGAGTTGTCTTGCCTTCACTATTTTTGAAAATCTTGCTTGCCAACAAGAAACTGTTTACATTTGCTGCATCTCCATTCAATCTACATACCGTATCATTTGGTTGGCTAAAGTAAAATCCTTCTACTGAAAGTTTCTTCACATAATCCAAATGTTTTGCCACTTCGATAAAGCAACCAATATGATCCAAATGAGCATGTGAGATAAACCACGCTTCCACAACTGGTTTTTGTCCTTCTGGAGTCAATTTTTCCAAATATTCCAAAAGATAAATCATATCTTCTTGCACTCCACCGTCGCATACAATGAAATGACCGTTCTTTAATTGAATGACAAAGCTGTTTCCAAAATCATACATTTCCAACATACTGAGGGTTGTTTTCCTTCCCTTAATATTTCCAGAAACATACTCTTCTTTATATAATAAGTGTTCTGAGAGTTCTTGGTTCTCGCTTGCAGATATATACACTTTGTGAATGTTTTCTATGTAGTTCACAGTCAATACCAAATTTTTCTTGGTGTAGGTCACTGTAAATACCTTTCCGTCGATACCTTTCTCTCCGTTATCCACATATTTTTCGAATCCTTTTTTCGTAAGCAATTCCAAATAATCTTCATAGTCCTTTTTTTCTACATTGCTTACTTCGATAATATAATTTTCGCCACCGGCATCATGTGCCTCGCTAATTCTTGTACTGTCTGTAATTAATGCTGGCACGTCTGCAAACACCTCATACTCGGACCATTCTGCAAATGTCTTTGCTTCTTTCCCTTGGCCTGCACAGCCAACAAAAAGGAATGCAAAAACCAAAGCCAACATCACGTATTGTAACTTTTTCATCCTTTTCATCTCTCCTTCCATGCCCCTAAAATCTCAGCTCTGCCACTAATGGAAAATGATCGGAAAACCGATTATCTGGCATCCATACATCTTCCGTCTCAAAATCTTCGCTCGTAAATATATAGTCAATCTGCCAGCGTGGATTCTTTGTGTCGAAGGTAAAATATTCCCCTTCTGACGAAGTTGCTTTCAGCAATTGTCCGATTCGAACCACTTCCTCTGCTGTATACCCCGCATTCAAATCTCCCATAAAAATAATTGGCGTTTTGATTGTCTTTAGTTCCTTCTCTAGCATTTCCACCGCAAGCATTCGTTCTTCCTTGGTTGTTCCAAAATGCGTGCAAATCACAGTGACGATTGTCTCATCAACCTTCACTTCTGCAATCAGGAACACTCGATGCTCGTATCCACCAGCAGCCACCGGTTGCTCCTTCACTGCCACTTTCACCGTGCGGAAATTTAAGATCGGATACTTACTCACGATTGCATTCCCATATAATGCTTTTCCCTGAGTCGGTGCATAATCTGCGTCAAACGGAGGATGATACCCGTCCAAACCGGCCGCAAAACAATAATAGTATGTTTCACCGGTCAGCTCTTCCAGTTTATTTTTCACGTACTCCGGTTGATTGTATCCCAGTGATCTCTCACTGTTGATATCAACCTCGTTTAACCCACAAATCTCAATTTGTTCATTCTTTATAAAATCAGCAACAGCATGGGGAGTTTTGTCTCCCCATGCGTCTATATAATCTCTACAACAATTTATGTTATATGTAGCTACTCGCAATAATGTCATAACGCGCACTACTCCTTTTTATGTTAACCCTTCAATGATCCCATCATAACGCCCTTATCAAAGAATTTTTGTACAATCGGGTAAATGATGATCATTGGCACAGCTGAAACTACAATAATTGCATACTTCATAACTTCAGGGTTTGCCGCCTGCGTTGCCATACCAGTTCCTATGTTTGCCGCCGCATTCATACTACTATTTCCTATAATTTCATTCACGATTACTGGCAATGGTTTCAAACTGGCCTCTCTCAAATAAATTAAAGGTGTCATATAAGAATTCCAATGGGCAACTAACGCGTACAATGCAATAACAGATAAATTCGCCTTTGATAGCGGCAACAATATCTTGAACAAATATTGGAAGTCATCACATCCGTCCATTTTTGCTGCTTCAAACATTTCCTTCGGAATTGTATTTTGGAAATATGTACGAGTAAGCACCATGTTATACAAGCTGGCACCACCTGTCATAATCAAGAAACCAATTCTGTTATTTACCATTCCTAATTTATCCATCAATACGTAGGTTGGTATCATTCCGCCACTAAAGAACATCAGTATCAGGAAGTAAATATCCAAAAATCTTTTCCCTTGAAATTCTTTTCGCGAAAGTGGATATGCAATCATAACCGTCATTGCAACACCGGTAAATGTGGAAACTACTGCGTAGAGAATACTGTTTGCGTACCCTGTCCACACGTCTTTATTTGAGAAAATCATTTGATACCCTTCCAGTGATAAATCTACTGGCCAAAGGAATACTCGTCCGGAAGAAATCGCTTCCCCAGATGAGAAGGATGACGATATTACATAAACGATCGGATAAAGTACCACAACCATCACAATACTAACCAATATTGTTAATATGATGTTAAATATACGGTCAGTTCCACGAAGTTTTGCTTTTCCCGTTCGTCTTAACTTATTATCTTTTTGATTCTTCATGTCTTACCGCCCCCTTTAGAATAACGATACTTCGTCTTCTGATATCTTCTTAGATATCTTGTTGACGATAAACATCAGTGTTAAATTAATTGCTGTATTAAACAACGATATGGCAGTTGAGTACGCAAATTGACTGTTACCTCCGAACGCTTGCTTAAATACAAAAGTAGAAATCACTTCTGACACACCAAGGTTTGTATCGTATTGTAGTAACAACGTCTTTTCTGCTCCAACACCAATTAAACTACCAAATTTCAAAATCAATAAAGTACATACAGTTGGCATAATTGCCGGTAAGTCCACATACCAAATTCGTTTCAATCTAGATGCACCATCAATCATAGCTGCCTCATGATGTTCTTGTGATACCGCACTCAATGCAGAGGTGTAAATGATGGTATCCCATCCTAACCCTTGCCATATGCCGGACCACACATATAAATGTCGAAACAGCGAAGAATATCCTAAAATGTTCGGTGGTGTAACACCCGAAAATGTTTTAAATATTGCTCCATAAAGACCGCTGATTGGACTAAAGAGCATTTTCAAAATAGAAACCATAATAACCATAGAAATAAAGTGTGGCAAATATGTAGCGGTCTGCACAACAGACTTATATTTCTTGCTATTTAACGCATTGAGCATCAATGCAAAAATAATTGGTAATGGGAATGAAACTATCATCGAATACAGCGACAAAATTACAGTATTGCTAAAAATTTCTCCAAATTTTGCATGAGTTATAAATTTAGCAAACCATTCTAAACCAACCCATTCGCTTCCCGTGATACCAGCACGTGGCCGGTAATCACGGAATGCGATTTGAATTCCATACATCGGTCCATAATGAAATATGGCATAGTAGATGACAGGGACAATGATAATTGCCCACAACTGCCAGTCTCTTTTAAAGTGTTTCCAACATAGTCCTAATCTTTTTCGCATTTCTTTAATCCCTTTTATTTTCTCTTAAATGCAGCCTGTGCAGCTTTGATTAAATCTGATTGTCCGTTTTTATCTAATCCGCCCACAAAGTCTTTCCATACAGAATCACTGTTAATATCTGCTTCTCCAGTTGCTGTATTTGCGATAAATTGTCTTACATAACTTTGATACATTGCGAGATATTCTGTACGTGTTTCTCTTTCGTCCGCAGTGTATGCCATATCTCTTACTGTCTGTTTTGGCACAGTTCCTGCCTTCTGAGCATCCACTTTCACTTGATATGATTCCTTATATAAACGGTTGGTTTCTCTCGCAATATCGCTCATCGCTGAATCATCAACGATAACTGTACAATATTTGTTTTCTGCATAAATACCACCCATTCTACACCATGTAGTGTTTCCTTTGAAGTAGGCATTTGGGTTGATTACCTTAACGGCACATTCTGTTCCAAGGTAATTCTTTCCTTTTGCTTCTTCCCAATCAACACCCTTTTCACCATTACGCATTACAGCTGCTGTTTCTTCCAAATACATTGTGTCAAGGAATTTCATGGCAAGTTCTTGATCTTGGCAATCTTCGGTAATGTAGCAACTAAATTGAATTGCTGGCTCTTTGATCATAGTCAATCCACCCTTGCCAGAACCTGTTGCATCCTTAAGTGCTGGAAGCGCTGTGTATTCTGATAATACAGTGGTGTTTGAATTTGTAAATGCCGCAGGATGTCCAACAAAGATACCTACTCTTGGCACACTGTTATTTCCAATAACTGTAGAAACGAATTCTGCTTGAGATTCCAACGTAAATGAAAGGTCACTCATAAGTCCTTCTTTTACAAGTTTTCTCATATACACAAGTGCTTCACGGAATTCATCTGTTTCAACCGGTGCCCAAACTTTTCCTTTTTCCACATTGAACATTACGTCTCTGTTATATTCAACAAATGCGTTGATGATGTATTCTGTAGCTGTACCGAGAGAAGCAATACCACTCTTTGTTCCAACAAGAGGAATCTCATCTTTTTGTCCATTGCCGTTAGGATCTTGTGTTTTAAATGCCTGTAAAACTGTGTACAATTCGTCAGTTGTTGTTGGCACTTTAAGTCCAAGCTTATCCAACCATTTTTGATTGATGTATGACATTACTTGAAGGTCATCCATAGAATAATCACTAATCATTGGCATTCCATAGATTGCACCATCATTTTGATTTACGATCATTCTGTCTAATCTTTCACGAGTTTCTTTTGGAAGTTTTTCAAGCATCGCTTTATAATTCTTTCCATATTTGTCAATCAAGTCTGTTAAATCAATCAGATATTCATCTTCACCATAAACATTCATTGTGTCTCTATCAACATCTTGGAATCCCCACAATACATCTGGCAATGGTTCTGTACTAGCACACATCAATGAGAAAAGTTGTTGCATAGATGATGCATTATCTGTAAAGAATACAAACTCGATTTCTGCACCAATTTTTTCTTCAAAATATTTTGTCAATGCATTTTCATCATAATCTTCTACGTTCATGTTTTGTGGAATTCCCACTGTTAAAACGCCACTCTTTTTGCCGCCTTTTTCTTTTCCGCCACAACCTGCGAAAAGACCGCACAATAAAACTACACATAGTACAAGTGAAATCACTCTCTTTTTCATTATTCTTTCTCCTTTTTCTCTTCTTTTTTTGTTACTATTTAGATTTGTAAACACTTTTTTTTGCTTGGCCAAAAATATGGGAGTCACCCAAAAGCCCATTGAAAAATTCTTTTCTTGTGGTGAGCCAAGGTGCTGTCATATATCCCAGAACCAACTCATCCTTCAAATACTGTTTACAATACTTCATAGTCTGTTTTGGATTGTGAAAATTCGTCCATGTAGAACAAGTTGGTACTTGCTCATACCCCCACTCATCTATCTCGCGATAGAGTTTTGTGCCGGAACGTTCCTCATCTCCTGCGTAGAAAATATCTTCATACCACCAGTTAGAAAGTAATACATCTTTTCCAACATTCTCACGGAATCTTTGTACTCCGCCAAATCCCTGTATGGACTGTGGATCCACCCATATCCATGGACGAACACCTTTCTTTCGGCAGACATCAAACAGCATATTTGCATCATCCGTCTTCTGTCTCCAAGAACGCTCAATCTTCACTGGGTAATACTTTTGATACTCTACATTTTCCTCTTCAAATCCCAAATGGAAAAACTCAGGTTTGTCGAAGATGTCTATCATCTCATCCACAATTTCTGCACACACCTTGCGGTATTCCTCGGTCCCAATCATCCGATTGTATTTCCCTAGCCAACCATTGTGTGTACATGAAAAATTAAACTTCGGTAATGGTGTGAGTCCAAGATGACGCATTCGCTCAAGTTCCTGCTTCATCTCCTCTTTTGTAAGAGCTCCGTTAGCTGCCAGTTCCGGATGCGAATCCATCCTCACTGCTTCTCCTACATCAACCAGTACTGTATTAATTCCACATTGTGGTAAGAATTCGATAGTTTTACGCCAGATGTCCATATCACAATACATATCTTCATGATAGATAATGCTTTGTTCCTGTACGTAATGATGGCACTCTCCCGGCTTGCCCCACATATTGGAGCCCAAATGAAGTAAGGTTGCCCACATTTTTTTGGTTGTCTTATTCGTTTCCATCGTGTGCACCTTCTTTCTTCTCTTGTCCTTCGGAATATAGATTCCGCTTTGCCCGACCAAGTAAGTCTGCATTAAAATATAATTCATAGGAGTAATCTGGCATAGTCGGTACTCGCGGATTGATGATGTAACCGCAAATGCTATCCTCAGATACATATTCCTTACAATACCTCACGGTCTGCATAATATTCGGTAGCCAATTTAACCGATTGCAGAACGGAACTTGCTGGTATCCCCATTGTCCCAATTTACCAAAGAGCGCAGTGCCCGGAGATTCTTTTTCTCCAACATCTGCTGGATGAACTGCCATATAGCATCCATTTGATATCAGGACTTCTTTCGGTATGTTTGCGCAAAATCTTTCTTCTCCGCCATACTCTTCTACATTGTTAGCATTTAACCAAATCCATGGTCTCACGCCCTGCTCCAAACATGTGTCAAACAACACTTTTGCATCTTCCGTCTTTTGTTTCCATGAACGCGTAATCTTCACTGGACTGTACTTCTGATATCGAATATCTTCATTGTCCATTCCCAGATGGAAAAACTCTGGCTTATCGAAAAGTTCTATGGTTTCTTTGATAATATCTACACACACTTTTTGATATGCTTCTGTTCCTATCTGATAGCTGTATTCTTGTAGCCATGCATTGTGGGCACAAGAAAAATTAAATTTTGGTATCGGTGTTAAACCGAGTTCTCGAAGTCGTTTCAACTCTTCCTTTAATTCTTCCTTTCCCCAACTTCCTTCAATAGCGAGTTCTGGATGGGAGTCAAGTCGAACCCCTTCGTTCATATCAATGATGACTGTATTAATCCCTTGTGTTGGAAGATATTCCGTAACTTCTCTCCAAGTCTTCTTATCACAAAACAACTTTTCATGATATCGGAACTCATCTTCCATCTCATATGGGCGACAATCACCTGGCTTTGCATTGGTGTTCACACCAAGCTTTAACAATATTGCCCATATCATTTTCTCTTCACCCCCTATTTCAATCCCAACCTAGACGTTACATCTATGCTTTTAAGAGAATAGGTCGCTGTTCCTTCTTCTATAGAAAGAACCATGTCTGACATATTAGACATTAACTTTCGGTTCAACACTTTCTCTGGCATTGGATAATCGATCTGGATAGTTTCACCTGGCTGTATATATCCTTTCTGCGCCTCTACCTTATACTGTGCTTTTCGGCAAGTGAATTCTAATGTTGGGAGTGGCAGCACCTTTTCTGACTTGTTTTCCAATGTCACATGAAGAACCTTGATTGCTTCCAATTCCTTCGTCTTTTCCTGCATTTCTTTCAAAGGAAGTTGATATCCTTTCTTTTCCTTCAAAGTGATTTCTTCTCCCTTTTTATGCTCTATAACAACTTGCTTTTCACTCTTTTCACCAAACGCTTCTTCTCCCAAAAGCGAAGCTACAAAAATACCAATATCTGTATTTTCCTGTGTGCATGCCAATTCTTCCGTGCGATATCCGGCAGCAAGCACTGGCACTGACTTATATGTATGTAACTCTGTACCATATACAGTCTCTTTTAAGACATCCTCTGATTTCATTCCTTGTGGATAATCCACATCCCCTGTTTCATGGTCCGCAGTAACAATCAATACGGTGTCTGGATGGAGTGCCACATAGCGCATCGCCACTGCAACGGCACAGTCGAAATCGTAGATTTCTTTTAATTCCATTTCCAAATTATTGTATTCAGCGAAATCATCAATCTGAGCTCCTTCTACCATAAGGAAGAAACCATTTTCATCCTCCGAGAGCTTAGTCAATGCATAATCCGTCATTTTCGCAATACTTGGCATTGTCTCGTCTGTAGTATCAATTTCTTCTTCGGCATACAAACCAACAACTGGAAGTTTCGCCTTTTGTGTTTCCTCCCATGTGTTTGTATATGCTACCCCAGCTTTCTTTGCTTTCTCCAAACTTGGTAGGTTCTTTTTCCCTTCATAATAAGTACGACCACCGCCAAGTACTAAATCCAATGTTCCATCTGTCAGTTTTTCGATTTGTTGTGCTGCAATCTCATCATAAGATTCACGGAGATTCACATGTGCTGTGAAATCGGCTGGCGTTGCATCCACAACAGGCGTTGTCACGACAATTCCTGTACTCTTTCCTTTTTCTGCCGCAAGTTCCAGAGTTGTTTTATATTCTTTCGTCTTATCTGCAGATTTTGCTACAATCTTATTTCCAGTCTTGAATCCTGTTGATAAAGCTGTTCCACCAGCGGCTGAATCCGTCACCTGATTTGTCACTGAATATGTAATGCTGGTTCCCTGTACCGGCAAGTGATACATCGCCAATGTATCCTTATATAGTTTTTCCTGGTAATAAGTTTCCGCTGCTTCAGTGGCGTTGTATCCCATACCATCACCAATCATAAATATGATATTCTTTGGTTTTTGATAGTCTGCTGTCTTCAATGCTATCACTAGTTCTTCGGAGACCTCATTGGAACCATCCAGTTGAAGTTCCTGTTGCTTCAACACTTCAATGGCTGCTTTGTATTCTTTACTATCTTTGCCACAAGCAGTGATTGAAAAAAGCAGTGTAATTACTAAGAATCCAATTCCTATTCTCTTTTTCATATATCTGTCTCCTTTTCTTGAAATAACTTTTAACTTAAATATACATCCATAAAAGAGTTTATGACCTTGGTAATTTTTGTCACAAATACCCATCTTTCCAATACTATAATTATATTTTTTGAGGCCTTGCTTCTCAATACGGTTTGCACCGAAACAGTTCCGAAATTCGTTTACTTGCTAAAATGTATTGCTTTTTTCCAAACTTTCTATGTACAATATGAACAAATAGATTGGAAAGGAATGTGTTTTGAAATGACTTTAAGAGAATTAGCAATTCTTGCACATGTTTCGAAAGCAACTGCTTCTAGAGCTTTTTCAAATTCGAAAGAAATTAGTGAAGAAACTCGACAACATGTTTTCAATGTGGCAAAACAATATAACTGCTATGATAAATTTCAAAAAGGACTTTATTTCAAAAAAGTAATTGCTGTGATATCACCTGATATCCGAAGTGATTATTATAATAATATCGTGGACCACTTAGACACATTGATTGCTAGTTCCGGCGGTAATATGGTATTGTCTTTGAGTTATTTCGACCCTGTGAAGGAAGAGGCGATTTATGCTTACCATGCCCACTATCAGAAAGTGGATGGAATTATCATTATCTCTAGTTGCTCTCCTCAAAAACACGACAGTTCTATTCCTACCGTATATATTGATTCTACAAACAAAAATCAAGATACAATCAATACGACCTGGCAAACAGGAATCGACGCCGCTATTGAACTTTTTATGAAAAACGGACATCGCAAAATTGCATATATCGGCGATAATCTCGCTTCAGCAAAACAACGTTGTTTTTCAAATGCGATGAAAAAATATGCTTTGCCTGTTTCAGAAGAACATATTGTTATCGAACAGCAACGTTATGAGTTCGGCGGATATCGAGCTATGGAGAAAATTCTCGCTCTCGAAAACAGACCTACCGCTCTCTTTGTAGCGTACGATTATATGGCAATTGGCGTATACAAATGTATTCGTGAAAATAATTTATCCGTTCCAGATGATTTTTCGATTATTGGAATGGAAAACATTAATACAAAAGACTTTTTAGACACACCGCTCTCTTCAATCTACGGACGTAGCAGAGAAAAATGTGAGGCAGCTGTAGAATTGTTACAGAAAAAAATGGAAAACAAACGTTACAGCGCAACTAAGAAAATATTGAAAAGCACCTTAATTAACAGAAATTCTGTAAAAGATCTTAAAAAAGAGGATTAATCATGAAAACAAACGACAATTATTTAATGCCTTTTATGTGGATACGCGACGGCGAACACGATCGCCTCGTATCACATATTGATGATATTCAATCTATGGGGCAAAATGCTCTCTGCGTAGAGTCTAGACCTCACGCTAATTTCTGCAAAGATGAATGGTGGGATGATATGACGCTCATCTTGTCAGAATGCAAAAAAAGAAATATGGATGTTTGGCTCCTTGACGACAAATACTTTCCAACTGGTTATGTAAACGAAGCCATCCGCGAAAAATATCCTGAACTACACGGACGAACAATGATTGAGCGTTGCTTGGATGTTGTAGGACCACTAAAAGATACTTATTTTCAAATTATGTATCAGCATCCTTCTGATCGCCTAATTGGTGTTTATGCTTATCCTCGTGAGGAAAAGGGAAATCGCGTGACCGGAAAGCCAATTTGCCTTACCGATAAAGTACACGGCAATCGCGTATATGCAGATATTCCAGAAGGCATCTGGCGTATCTGTTATTTTATACATACAGAACAATTTATTGACGAAGATTATATAAACGTAGTGGATGAACGAGCTTGTGAATTGCTTATTAAAGAAGTGTACGAGCCACACTATGCACGTTTCAAAGAATATTTCGGAAATACATTCAAAGGATTCTTTTCCGACGAGCCTTCTTTCCACAACAACTATTATGAGAAGAAATTATCAAAAGGGAATGTGTACGACAGACGTATCGGTGATGTCGGATTAGCACTGCTCTATTCTGACGAACTACTTCAATGGATGGAAAAAGAATTAGGCGAAGACCCACTTCCATATTTTTATGGACTATGGTTTGACCTTGAAGGTGAAAGCGAACGAATTCGCCACTGCTATATGAATGCGGCAACCAAACTATACCGGAAGAATTTTAGTCAGAAACTCGGCAATTGGTGCCGTGCCCACGGTGTTGCATATATCGGACACGTCATTGAAGATAATGGTTGTCATGCTAGAATGACTTATGGGGCAGGACACTATTTCCGTGCAATCAGTGGACAAAGTATGGGCGGTATTGATATCGTGCTTCACCAAGTAGAACCGGGCTTTGCTGACCACAGCCAAATAATCTCTTGCGGAAAATTAGGAAATACTGAATTCTTCCACTACGGGCTTGGAAAACTTGCTTCTTCCATTTCTCATATTTATCCGCATATGGAGAACCGCGCAATGTGCGAGGTCTTTGGAGCATATGGTTGGGCAGAAAGCACACCGCTTATGAAATGGCTGTGCGACTTCCTCTTTGTAAGAGGCATCAATCACTTTGTGCCACATGCATTTTCATTGCGTTCTTATGACCAAGATAGTCCGCCACATTTCAATGCAAAAGGTTATCCGCAGAAAGACGGATATCGAATGCTCGCAGAATATATGCAACGCATGTCTGAAAAACTCAGTACAGGAACGCACATCTGCGATGCTGCCATTTTGTATCACGCGGAACTAGAATGGTGGAATTACGACTGTATGGCATGCGAAACGCCTGGTAAACAATTGTATGACAATCTTATGGATTATGACTTTGTAGATTTGGATACGTTGCGCACTGCAAAAGTGGCAGACAGAAAACTTCTATTAAACAAAGAGACTTATCCTTGTCTCATTGTTCCGGAAGCAAACGCTTATCCGCCTGAAGTGAAAGACATATTGAACCGCTTATCAGACGATGGACTTGACATCATTGCAATCAACCGTTGCCCAGATGATGTTCACGCAAGAGTAGTTACACTAGAAAACCTTGCCGCAGATATGAAATCGCGTGGCTACAAACATATTCAAGCAACATATGCTGGTGGGTTGACTCGTTTTTACCATTTGGAACAACCACAAGGACAACTATATATGTTCTTTAACGAATCCGTAACCGAAACAAGCAAATTGACAATGGACACTTGCCAAAATGTAGTAAGTGCCTATGATTTATTAAACCAAACATATTACACTCTCCCTGAAATAGATGGTAAGATATCATTCTCTTTGGAACCTTATCAATCTATCATCCTATTCGTGGGTGAATCACAAGGATTCCCGTTATCAGAGAATTTCGAGGTTGAGAAGCAAGCAAACAACTTTGTTTGGGACATTTCACTTTATGATACGGTAGAGGAAAAGGTAATAAAAGAATATACGAATGTAACTGAGTTGTTCAATTTGAATCGATATGATGTTTTCCCTAATTTCACTGGCAAGGCAACTTATTCGACGAAATTCGACCTAAAGGAATCTCCGAAAAAAGTGTTACTTCGCGTATATGCGGAAGGTCAGACTGTGGAACTATCGGTCAATGGTAACCCAGCAGAATTACAGATCTGTAATCCATTTGTTTTTGACATTACAGACTATGTACAAGAAGGCGAGAACTCGCTATCCATTGGACTATGCAATACTTTAGCTAATAGAATTGACGAAAAGTATACGGCATATTTACCTGTCTATCCAGGCGGTATGATTGTTGCACCTGAAATCTATTTGAGCAAATAATAAAATGAGCGCCACTCTTAAAGAGTGACGCTCTTATTATTCCGCCGTGTCAATTTCCAGATACGCATCCATCAATTCCCAGATCTCTTCTCTTCCCTGCTTTGTTTCCGCAGAAAATGGAATGACAACTGTTCCTGGTATCAATTTCAACCCTTCTTTAATCATTTTTACATGCTTTTGAATCTGACTACGTTTTAACTTATCTAATTTTGTTGCTACAATAATCGGATTGTACCCTTGATTTACAATCCAATCATACATCATCTTATCATTGGCCGATGGATCATGACGAATGTCAATCAACAAAAACACCGCTTTTAATTGCTTTGATGTGTTTAAGTATCTCTCAATGAGTTTTCCCCATTCGATTTTTTCTTTTTCAGAAACCTTGGCATACCCGTAACCTGGCAAATCCACGAGATACATAAGGTCATTTACATTATAAAAATTAATCGTCTGTGTTTTCCCTGGTGTTGCCGAAGTTCTTGCCAAAGATTTGCGATTCATAAGTGCATTAATCAATGAGGATTTCCCTACATTTGATTTCCCTGCAAACGCAATCTCCACCTTATCGGTTTCCGGCAATTTGCTTGTAATACCGCAAACAATCTGCAATTCTACGTTTTTAATCTTCATCCTTTTAAACCTCACCTTTTAATGCTTGTAAAAGCACCTCATCCATGTGACTTACCGGCACAATTTCAAGTCCTTTTGTAATCTCAGTCGCAATATCTTGCACATCGCGCATATTTCTTTCTGGTACAAAAACTGTCTTTACTCCTGCACTCTTTGCAGCCAACAATTTCTCTTTCAATCCACCGATTGGAAGAATACGACCGCGCAATGTAATTTCACCTGTCATTGCCACATCCGCACGTACCTTTTGACCTGTGATAGCAGAAATCATAGCTGTCGCCATCGTAATACCTGCAGACGGCCCATCTTTTGGCGTAGCACCTTCTGGGATGTGGATATGAATATCGTGTTTCTCAAAGAAATCCTCTGAAATCTTATATGCTTTGCTCACAGAGCGAATGTAACTTATTCCTGCCCTTGCAGATTCTTTCATAACATCGCCAAGTTGTCCTGTTAATAAGATTTCGCCTTTTCCTGGCATAATATTCACTTCGATTTCCAAAGTATCGCCGCCAACGCTTGTCCAAGCTAATCCACGAACAACGCCAACTTCATCTTCCTTATTAATCATTTGGTATTGGAATTTTTCTTTTCCCAAATATTTTTCTAGATTCGATTCCGTAATGCGAATATTGGTCTTTTCTTTCTCTAGAATCTCCCTTGCGGCCTTTCTACAGATTTCACCGATGGTTCTTTCCAATTGTCGAACCCCTGCTTCTTTCGTGTAGTTGCGTGCCATTTTCCAAATTGCTCCGTTGGAAATACGTAATTGTTCTGTTGTTAAACCATGTTTATGTAGTTGCTTTGGCACCAAATGCTTGGTTGCGATATGCAACTTCTCATTTTCTGTATAACTACTTACCTCAATCACTTCCATACGGTCCAAAAGTGGTTTCGGAATGGTTTGCAATGTATTTGCCGTCGTCACAAAGAATACTTCTGACAAATCCAACGGCACTTCCAAATAGTGATCGCGGAATTTCACATTCTGCTCACCATCAAGTACTTCTAAAAGTGCTGAAAATGTGTCACCTTTGTAATCATTGCTTACTTTATCAATTTCATCCAACAAAATGAGTGGATTTTTCACACCCGTAGTTTTTAATGCATTGGCAATACGACCTGGCATTGCGCCCACATAAGTCTTACGATGCCCACGAATCTCTGCCTCATCTCGAACTCCACCGAGGGAAATCCGTGTATATGGCTTATCCAATGCCTTTGCCAAAGATTTTGCAATCGAAGTCTTTCCCGTTCCCGGTGGTCCCACCAAACAGAGAATTGGGCTTTCTCCCTTCTCTGTCAAGGTACGAACTGCCAAGAATTCCAAGATTCGCTCTTTCACTTTTTCCAAGCCATAGTGTTCTGCTTCTAAAATATCTTTTGCTTTTTTCAGCTCCATTCGGTCATCCGAAATCTTATCCCATGGCATTTCTAACATCGTTTCAATATAGGTACGAATCACACCTGTTTCCGCGGTATTCTGTGTTGCATTCTTAAAACGCTGAATCTCTTTTAATATTTTTTCTTTCACTTCATCAGATGCGACTAATTTTTCAGTTGCTTCCGTGAATTCTTCTGCTTCCGAAACCAGATTTTCTTCTCCTAATTCCTCACGAATCACTTTCATCTGTTCGCGAAGAATAAACTCTTTCTGGTGTTTATCCATACGCTCTTTTACTTTTGACTGGATATTTTCCTTAATGCTAGATACTGCAATCTCATTCGTCAATTTAAAAGAAAGTAATGCACAGCGTTTATACAAGTCATTTTCTTCCAAAAGATCCTGTAGATTCTGATAGTCAAATGGTACACTAGTGGCAATTCTATTCACCAGTTCTTTTAATCCATTGATATCTGCAATCTCTGCAACTACGTCTTTTGGAATCTTGCCACTCTTTAAAGTGTATTCAAAGAAAATCTCCTGCAATGCTTTGGCCTCTGGACACTCCTTCAATGATTCTGGTTCAAAATCATTATAATCTTCCATTGCCTCCACTTCTCCATACAGGCACGCTTCCTCTTCGTACATCTTAATTAACTTCGCTCGCTGCACGCCCGTCACCAAAACACGCAACATATTTTTAGACATCTTTGCCACTTGCTTAACAGTCGCAATTGTCCCTATTTCATATACATCTTCTTGCTCTGGCGTTTCAATATTTAATGCTTTTTGCGCCACAAGAAATATTTTTTGTTCCTTACTTTGCATTGCCTTTTGAACGGATTCAATCGAGCGACTTCTGCTGACATCAAAATGTACTACCATCTCTGGCAGAACAGCCATCCCTCGGAGTGCAACCATAGGCATACTATTCATCTGTTTTTCCATAATTATAAATTGGTCCTTCTTTACCCATCACAACATCTTTTGTAATCAAGCATGTTTTGATTGTCTCATCTGATGGAACATGATACATGGTATCCATCATTACGTTTTCCATAATTGCACGCAAACCTCTTGCGCCTGTTTTCCTTGCTAATGTGGTATCTGCAATCTGTTCTAAAGCTTCTTTTTCAAACGCAAGCTCTACTCCATCAAGTTCTAACAACTTTTGATACTGCTTCACAATCGCACTCTTTGGCTCTGTTAGGATACGAATCAAAGCATCTCTGTCTAACATTTCCAAAGTTACATTGATCGGTACACGTCCTACCAATTCTGGGATAATACCAAATTTGATCAAATCCTGTGGTAAAATTTCTTTCAACAACTGGTCAATGTTTCTATCTTTCTTTCCCATAACCTCAGAATTGAATCCCATGGATTTTCTGTCCAAACGTGTCTCAATAATCTTATCAATTCCCTCAAATGCACCACCGCAAATGAACAAAATATTTGTGGTGTCAATCTGTATCAGTTCTTGATGTGGATGCTTTCTTCCACCCTGTGGTGGCACCGAAGCAACTGTTCCTTCAATGATTTTCAAAAGCGCTTGTTGTACTCCTTCTCCCGATACATCTCTTGTGATAGATGGATTTTCCGATTTTCTTGTAATCTTATCAATTTCATCAATATAGATAATTCCATGTTCTGCTCTTGCTACGTCGCCGTCAGCAGCTTGAATTACTTTCAACAAAATATTCTCAACGTCTTCGCCTACGTATCCCGCCTCTGTGAGTGCAGTTGCATCTGCGATGGCAAACGGTACATTCAAAATCTTAGCCAAAGTCTGTGCCAATAAAGTTTTTCCACATCCTGTTGGTCCTAACATCAATATATTACTCTTTTGTAAATCTACCCCTAAATCTTTTCCAGCAAGGATTCTTTTGTAATGATTATAAACTGCCACAGAAAGAACTTTTTTCGCCTCATCTTGACCGATAACATAGTCATCCAAAAACGCCTTGATTTCCTCCGGCTTCAAAAGATTAATTTCTTCGGTCACCGATTCCGGTTCTTGGTAATCCAGTTCTTCCTCTACAATCTCTGCACAAACCTCAATACACTCATCGCAAATATATGCCCCATTCGGTCCCGCAATAAGTTTTCGTACCTGTGCTTGTGTCTTTCCACAAAACGAACATCTTACAATATCTTCACCTTTTTTTCCTGCCATATTATCTCCTCATTTTACGTGTAAAAGGGGTGCTCTAACTATCAGAACATCCCCCTTGTCTTCTTAATGGCTTGTAATTACTTCATCTACTAAGCCGTATTCTTTTGCTTCCTCAGCTGACATGAAATTGTCTCTCTCAGTGTCAATTTCAATCTTCTCTAGACTTTGTCCTGTATTAGCTGCCAAAATCTGATTCAGCTTTTGTCTTGTCTTTAAAATGTGCTCTGCAACAATCTTAATCTCTGTTGCCTGACCACGTGCTCCACCAGAAGGTTGGTGAATCATAATCTCTGAATTTGGAAGGGCAAAACGTTTGCCTTTTGCTCCACCTGCCAACAAGAATGATCCCATACTCGCCGCCATACCTATGCAGATTGTTGACACATCGCATTTGATATACTGCATCGTATCATAGATAGCCATACCTGCTGTAACTGATCCTCCTGGACTGTTAATATACAAGTGAATATCTTTTTCTGGGTCTTCTCCCTCTAGGAACAGAAGCTGCGCGATGATAACGCTTGCAGATGCATCTGTCACTTCTTCTCCCAAAAAGATAATTCTTTCTTTTAGTAATCTTGAATAAATGTCGTAAGAACGCTCTCCACGACTTGTTTGTTCAATGACATAAGGTATTACGCTCATGAACATGCCTCCTTAAGTTCTATGCTTCTACAGCATTATCTACTAAGAATGTAACTGCTTCTTGAACAGCCATATCTGCTTTCATTTGTTCTGCTTCATATGCACCCATGTATTCTTTTAATTTTTCTACTTCCATTTGGTACATTTCAGCCATTTTAGCAATCTCTGCTTCGAATTTTTCTTCTATGATTTCGATGTTTTCAGCTTTTACAATTGCTTCAAGAACTAATCTTGTCTCAATACGTTTTACAGCTTGTGGCTTCATTTCTTCCAACATCTTTTCAGAAGTCAATCCTGTGAATTGGAAATATTGTTCGATGCTAAGGCCTTGTGATTGTAATCTTTGCGCAAATTCTTGAACCATTTGTTGTGTTTGTGTTTCAATCATTGCTTCTGGGATTTCCATCGTAGCATTTGCAACTGCTTGCTCTACTGCTTGGTCTTCTTTCTTTCTATTTCCTTCTGCAAGTTTTTCTTCTTTGATTTTAGCTTTGATATCTGCTTTGAATGCTTCTAATGTATCAAACTCAGAAACTTCTGCTGCAAATTCATCATCTAATTCTGGAAGTTCTTTTACTTTAATTTCGTGAACAGTACATTTGAATACTGCTTCTTTTCCAGCTAAATCCGCTGCGTGGTATTCTTCTGGGAATGTCACATTTACGTCTACTTCATTCTCAATTTCCACACCAACTAATTGTTCTTCAAATCCAGGAATGAATGAGCCAGAACCGATTGTCAATGAGTAGTTCTCTCCCTTTCCTCCTTCAAATGCAACACCATTTACAAAACCTTCGAAATCCAAAATAACTTCATCGCCATCTTGAACTGCACGATCTGTCACAGAAACAGTTCTTGCATTTTTCTTTTGCTCTTCTTCTAATCTTGCATCTACTTCTTTTGCTGTAACTCTTGTAGAAACTTTATCTACTTTAAGTCCTTTGTATTCACCAAGTGTTACTTCTGGTTTCAAAGCAACTTCTGCTGTGAAGATAAATGGTTTTCCTTTTTCTAATTGAACTACATCAATCTTTGGTTGAGAAACGATTTCTAATTTGCTTTCTTCGTATGCTTTACTATATGCATCTGGAATCAACGCATTTGCAGCATCCTCATAAAAGATTTCTGCGCCATACATTTTTTCAATCATTTGACGTGGCACTTTCCCTTTACGGAATCCAGGTACACTGATTTTTCCTCTTTGTTTTAAGTATGCACCTTCAATTGCTTTTTCCAATTCTTCTGCTGAAACTTCAATTGTAAGTTTCGCCATGTTTTTTTCCATTTTTTCTACTTGTAAACTCATTCTCTTTCCTCCTTGTATATGCGAAAAGTCCGAAGACTTATCTCTCATTACACTCACTGATGAATTATAACACAATTCTTTCTAAATATCTAGTCTTGTTTTGCAGTCAAACCCATGATTTTTATAAGAAATTTCCCAATATCCACTGTATAGAGTCCATTTTCGCCTTTCTTAACCGTCAGTGCCATTGTTTCTTGCTTTCCATTCTCCATAGTTTGGTACGCCTCATCTAACATTTCAGGGAGTTTTTTTGCAAACTCTTTTCGCATCTGCGCATCGATTTCCGCTTTCGTGCCTCGGTATTCTCCCTTATTCACTTTTTCTTTTGCAAGTTCATTTTCTTTCTTTGCTAATGCCTGCAACTTTTGAATAACATCACTGCTCTTGTACTGGATTGTTACTTGATACTCTCCATCTTTTACTTTTTTTGAGTCTGTCACTTCATACTCAAAATCGGAAAATATTTTTTCTGCTGTTTTTACACATTTTTCTTTCTCTTCTTGTTCTAGCGAAAGTCCACTTGCAATCATATTGTCGACAAAATGCTCGAGCATTTCTTTTTGCTGCTTCTTGGCATCTTCTTCGCTTAGTCCTCTGGTCATTTTAACAGCACCTTCTGTATCACCTTTTAACATCTGCATACATACTGCATTTACATATTCCTTGGCATTAAAACCGCCAAACAAGCGAAAGCAAACCAATACACTTAGAGCCACAAATGTAACACCGATACATATAGTGATTATAATAGTTTTCTTTTTATTCATTTGATTCCTCCATAATTTCTATGAATAATAGATGATTGATTTTCCAATTTCTGTAGCTTTTTCCATGCCTAATAAAGTTTCAATTAATGTAAGTGAAAAAGGAATTGCTGTTCCCATTCCGCGACTGGTAATAACAAAGTCCGACACCACAACCGCCTCTGTCACATACTCAGCTCCAACTAAATCTTCGTCAAATCCCGGATAGGATGTCGCTTTTCTCCCTTGTAAAATGCCATATTTTCCGAAGACAATTGGCGCAGCACAAATGGCTGCCATATATTTCTTTTGCAAATAAAATTGCTGTAATACTTTTCCAAGTTCCTGATGTTCTTTCAAATGCAAGGTGCCTGGCATCCCTCCTGGCAACACTAACATATCGTATTCATCGTAAGTCTTGATTGTTTCAAACACTTCATCTGCCTGTACGTCGATTTGATGCGCTCCATGAATGGTCGTCCGCCCCATAATGGACACAGTGGTCACTTGGACACCTGCGCGGCGAAGCAAATCCACAACTGTGAGCCCCTCAATTTCTTCGAATCCGTCTGCTAAAAATACACAAACCTTCTTTGCCATATCTTGCATCTCCTTTTTATTGAATTCTCTTGCATTGTAGCAAAAGTACCACGAAAATGCAAATTCGTTTACATTTTATGAATTTTATATTACTATGGTTTTATACGGAGGATACACATATGGAAATCGAACGCAAATTTTTAATAAAGGAACTCCCTGAAAACTTAAGCACCTATCCTTGTCGCCATATTGAGCAAGGTTATCTCTCGACAAACCCTGTGGTTCGCATTCGCAAGGACAATGATAAATACGAACTCACTTACAAAGGAAAAGGGGCTATGGTGCGGGAAGAATATAACCTTCCACTCACAAAGGAATCTTATGAGCACTTGCGCGAGAAAATTGACGGTCGTCTCATCGTAAAAAAACGATATATGATTCCTTTAGATCCATATACCGTGGAGTTGGATGTATTCGAAGGCGACTTATCTCCACTCACCTTATGTGAAGTAGAATTTTCTTCCGAGGAAGAAGCCAAATCATTTGTTGCTCCAGATTGGTTCGCGGAAGATGTCACGTTTTCAAAACTTTATCACAACAGTTATTTGAGTCAAATATAAAAGAGGGTGTACTATTATACACCCTCTAATTCTTGACTATTGCTCTTTTCTTCGTTGTTTCTCTAAGCGTTTCTCTTCTTTTCTCCGCTCTTTTTCTGCTACTTTCTCTGCTGCAATTCTTTCTTTTTCTGCGATACGCTCTTCCTTCAATCTTTGCTTTTCTTCTTTCGCTCTCTGTTTTTCTAGTTTACGTTGCATTTTCTTTTTGCGAACCTCATGCCTATGTCTTTGAGATGCAACAAAATAAATCACACATACGAAAAGAATGATACACAACGCTGCAAGGCCTGCAATTGTATACAGATAATACTTGTTTGGAATTGCAAATCCTGGTTTCACCTCAACTGGTTCTAAATCAAGTTCAGCATCCGTGAATCTTTGGAAAATTTCTTCTACACTGTCATAGCGATACAATAACTCATCACCATCTTGATTTACTGCATATACAACGCTAAACTCCTCGTCTAGTTTCCATGCTTCAAAGTTTTTCCCTTGCAGTTGAACATTCATCACTTCCGCATTCTGATATTTCTCTGCGCGTTGTTCTAATGACAATGGAATGATATATTTTCCTTCACCACGGTCGATTAGGATTAATTCAGAAAAGCTTTCCGTATCCTGATCATAGATAAAGAACTTGCTCTCTGTTTGATCTTTTAAGCACAAAAGTTTCAGTGTATCTTGGGCGTTCACAAGCCCTTCGTATTGTCTTTCCTTATATCCAATTTTAGTTCTCGAAAAATTCTTTGGAATCTGGTCATCCGTGAAGTTTTCGTCCACTACATAATCTTTTCCGCCAACAGTAATCTTCTGCTCTTCCCCTCGCATAATAGTAATAACATATGCGGTCGATGCACCATTTTCAGCCACAACAATGACTTTCGCAGTATTTAATCCATACTGAAGATTATCTCCTCCCGATACAGTAACTTTTGCTTTGCTACTCTGTGGTGTTGCAGAAATCGTCACTTTTGTTGTATCGTCAGATACAGTCATGTTGTAAGATTTTACATTAGCGTTGAAATTCGGTGACAAACTTCCAGGATACACTTGCAAAGAACTAAGTTTATTATTAGAATCTTTCCCTGGTTGTGTGGTGCCACCTTGGTTACCACCTGTGTTGCTACCCGAATTACCGCCTGGCGTTGTCGGCACTGTTCCTGTAATTGTATTGCTTGCTTTACCTGGCGCAAATGAATCCTCATTAAAATCGTAACACTCTACAGAAGTTGTATAAACACTATGTGTTCCTTCCTTCAGGATTTTAAATGTCATATTAAATCCCAAAGATTTCGTCGTTGCATTCGTTGCATATCCTACATAATGCACACTTCCCGAACCACCAGTGGCCATATTGGTTCCGCTTACCCACTGTAATTTCGTTTGATCATAACCAACATAGACATCTGCCGTACCAATAGAGCCTGATGTACAGGTAACTGTACAACTAATGGTAACTTGACTCCCTACTTTTCCACTCGCTTTAGAAATACTAATTCTTCCTGATGCGGCCTGCGTAGTAATACCAAATACCGGTAATATCAAACATATGCTAAGCAATATTGCCCCTATTTTACATTTACACTTCATACTTTTCCCCTTATTGCACAATTGCTTTAATATTCAAGACGTGTTTCTGTATCTGTAATAAATCTAATGCTGTAACCTTTCCATCTTTGTTTGTATCAGCTGCACTATTATATAATCCATTTAACTTACTAATGGCCAAGATATCCTTTTGCGCACGTAATAAATCTAATGCTGTAACAGATCCATCGCCATTCGTATCCCCATAGATCACAATGTTGTATGTGTACTGCAATGTGCCCTTCTCATCATACACTCGCACCTGGTCACCCGTTCCAACATTACTAGTTTTTGCAGTTCCATTGGAATTGGTTATCTTGACACTTCCATTTGACACACTGATTTTCGCCGCAAAATCAGTCGCTTTCATCGGCAATGTCTTAACGCCAGTGATCGTAAGATCCTCATTTACCTTGCAAGATGTACTACTAATACTCGGCACTTCTACATTCCCACTCGGCGGTGTCGGTTCTTGCCCCTCTTGACGAACTATCGTGATATTGTATACCTTCTTCGTACCATTTTCAGCAGTTGATGTAATTGCAAAAGTATTGGTTCCTACCTTTAATTCTTTCGCTCCTGCGCCTGTAACTTTTGTCACACTTGCAATGGCACTTGCGGTAATTGTAATGTTCTTTGTCTCATAAGGTACAATCAACGAATAATTTGCTTCATGCATATTAAACGTCGGTGTTAAACTATAGTTTGTTACGCCTAATGATTTTAACATATAGTTTGGATTGCGATTGTCCGCTGGTTTGATAGCTGGTGTTGCTGGCATATTCTTGTACACCGGAATCTTAAATACCAAACTTCCTTGTCTTGCATTCTCATCATAGGCCTTTGCCATATGCTTACCTTCACTGGAAGCTCCTTGCACATTGGTCATATACTGATGACCATACAAATTGGAGCCTTGTACGTTGAACTTCTTCAAGTACATAGTATCCTGACCTTTTTTCACATAACCTTCTGCGTAATATTCGGCTCCACCTGCAATGGATTTATATCTTGTATTCCAAGGTCTTCCATAGCTTCCTGAGCCCTTCGCGTAAACCAAACCTTTTTGAATTGCTGTCAGAGTGTCCGTTGCGTACGCGCCTACATTGAAGTAATTGTAATATCCTTCATAGCCTGGAAGGGTCCCCGACATACTATTACTTTTACCCTCTGTGCCCATTTCTTGAATCATCATAGAAGCCAACACATATGGACTAACACCTTTTTCCGCAGCCACTTGCATAATCACATCTATGTATGGTACTTCATCACAATTGCCTGTTAAGAAAGTATTTTTCACCATCTTGGCAAGACCTTCCTTAATCTCAGCCAATCCCTCTGCTGTATATTCATTGACGTTATAACTTTGTCTTAAGAATTGGAAAATGTTGGTCTCATCCAAAAAGTTTCTTGGATCCATAAAGTGCTTAATTACTTCAGTTGATGCTGCAACCCATCCACCGGAATCAAACACCTTCCATGTACTAGTCTCCCAATTATACGCTCCATTCTGCATAGACTTCCAAGAAGTCGCCGCTCCGGAATGCACTAAATTTTTACCCAATGCACTTTCCGCATTGATGACTTCTGTCCATGTCAAATTCGTATGCTGCGCCTGAAATACCCAGTTTGGATATTTTTCGTGCAATGCTTGTAGCGATGCACGATAGGATTCTGGAAATCCTTGTGCAGTCAAATATGCTGCAAATTCTTTGTCTTCTTTAATAACCTTTTCTGTCACTCGCACATAATTAGATGACGCCCATCCCGTTGTTCCATTAACCGTCATCTGATACCAAAGGACACCATTGGATGCCTTCTTTTCTGCATGAATCACACCCGATTGCCCATTGGATAAATATCCGATCACAGGATTTTCTGTTCCCGCGCCACTTCGGAAGTTCAAATTCCCCACAACTTCAACGATTCCCACTCGAACAATATTGTCAGCTTTTGCATTTATCTGAAAAAAAAGTAAACTTGTCGCAAGGCATACTACGGCTAGTAATATACTTAGACAAGTTTTTCCTAATTTCTTACATTTCAATACCATTAAAAATCTCCCCTTAATAGAATGCCGACCCCCATCGACATTATTACAGATATTATAACAAATATGTAACATTTTTGTCAATTCTATTATCCTTCCAAATTTGGGGAAGAAATTGACATATTGCCTGCTATTTTTTATAATAAATCTAACAATTAAACGAGGTGATTTTATTATGAAAATTGTATTTTTAGATGCGAAAAGTGTCGGTGACGACATCGACTATTCCAACTACCATTCCCTAGGAGAATTTGTCACTTATGACTTTACTGCTTTCGAGCAAATTCCTGCAAGAGTTGCTGATGCAGATGTAATAATCACAAATAAATGTCTAATCAACGAGAAGTCCATAGGCACTGCTCCAAACATCAAATTGGTATGCGTAACTGCTACGGGAACCAATAACTTAGACAAAGCATATTTGGACAGCCGAAATATTGCATGGAGAAACGTTGCCGGTTACTCTACAGAATCTGTGACGCAACATACTTTCGCTATGCTATTTTACCTGTTGGAGAAATTGAATTATTACGATAATTACGTAAAAGACGGACGCTACGCAAACGATACTTTGTTTACTCATTTTGCAGAACATTTCCGCGAAGTAAAAGGAATGACTTGGGGAATCGTCGGTCTTGGTGCTATCGGAAGACGCGTGGCAGATGTTGCCAAAGCATTTGGTGCAAATGTGATCTATTACTCTACCAGCGGTAAAAACAACCAGCCTGATTACACCCGCGTTGACTTTGACACTTTACTTTCGACTTCCGACATTATCTCGGTACACGCGCCACTCACAGATGAAACTCTAGGATTAATGAACTTAGACGCATTCCAAAAAATGAAGGCATCTGCAATTTTTTTGAATGTTGGACGCGGTGCAATTGTAGTGGAAGAAGACCTTGCTTTTGCATTAGAAAATAATCTAATCGCAGCCGCAGGCCTCGATGTATTATGCGAAGAGCCAATGAGTCCAAATTGCACACTCTTAAAATTCAAAGACAGCAAAAAACTTTTGATTACCCCGCACATCGCTTGGGCAAGTGTGGAGGCAAGAACATTACTAATGAAATTAGTCTACGAAAATATAACATCATTTCTAGCAAACTAAAAAGGACCTTGTTAGGTCCTTTTATTTTACCAATATCTACGATACCAAGGGCTTCCATATACTTTTACAACGCACACTCTCTTCCCTGGTTCTGGCGCATGTATCATCTTTCCATTTCCAATATAAATTCCAACATGTCCTACATAACATACCACATCACCTGGAAGCTGTTTTCCAACTGGAACTTTCTTTCCGCCACTTCCTTGCGAACCAGAATAGTGACTCAAGCGAACACCAATTGCTTGATGTGCCCTCAGAACCAATCCAGAACAATCGATTCCGCTCATACTTGTTCCGCCCCATCTATAAGGGACTCCCAAATACTTATATGCTGCACTTACAATTGCCGATCCACCGCCTGTATTTGCTGGTGGTACATAATTGTTCGAAGAGTTGTTTGAAGAACTTCCCGAACTGCTCGAACCACCACTCGCTTGATTTGCAGCAGCCCAAATCTTTTCAGAAAGATTACTTACCTTCGTTTCCAAACTCGCTATCGTTCTATCTAATTGCTTTTTATCTTTTTCATACTGAGCCTGCTGCTTCTCAATCGCCTTCATATCTTTTTCCAAAGATGCTTTCAGCGTTTCTATCTTCTTTCGGTTATTTACAAAATCATCTAACTGCTTTCTGTCATAGTCATGAATCGTCTGCACATTTTCTGCCTGCTTCATCATCTCTGACAAACTTCCAGATTGTAACACCTGTGCAATCATCGAACCATTACCATTCTCATACATCAAAACAATACGACGTTTCATATCTTCGAATTGCTTCTGCTCTTTTACTTCTGCTGTCTGCAATTCTTCTTCTGCTTTGATGATAGCTTGTCCAGTCTTGACCATCTTCGCTTCCGCTTGATTAATCTTTCTCATCAAGCTCGTCATTTGAGCCTCTACATTTTTCAATTCCTGTTCCGTTTTTTTCTTGTCATCTTTTAATTGATTTAGACTTGGCGCGGCCATAACGGTTGACACAACAATTGTGCTGAGCAACACAGATACCACAAGTATATTTAATAATTTTCTCATAATTCACCCATCTATAACTCTTTTTATCTGTTAAAAATTATATCTTATAGGCCTACTCTTTGCAATGTTTTTTTAACATTTTTGTAACATCCATTTTCTGGAGAAACCAAAACACCACTCCAAAAATTACGGCACATATCATTGTAACCACAATGACTCGCCGCACATTTCCAAACATCCATGAAAACCATTGCAATTCTGTCATCGTACATGCTGTAATATTCATTACAATATGCGCTGTGATAGGCGCAAGAACTGTTTGAAATTTCTCACACAGATAAGCCAAAAACAAACCGCAAAGAGTCGCATATATAAACTGAACTAAATTGCCATGGTAGATACCGAATAAAAGCGCGGTCACTATCATCGCCCAGACAAAAGGAATCCACTTTCTTAGAATCCGAAATGCCAGACCACGGAACAAAAATTCTTCGATAATTGGAATCACAATACCTGTATATAGGATTTGCATCCCAAAACTCGGAGCATATAACACTTCCGCAGCTTCCTGATAAGCTTTGCTATAATTTGCGATACCTGAAATCAAGATGATGTTATTGAGTCCAATTGCCAATGCGATACTTGCAAGCAAAATAAATGCATAATATTTTAACAACTTTCCTTTTTGCAATGTTCCATTGCCTCCCTAATTTCACTTTCACTTCCATTTAAAGACCCTTGAACCATTTCTGGTTTTCCACCGCCTCTTCCTTGGAACTTGTCGTTTAACATTTTTGCAATTGAACGCACGTCCTCTGATTGACTACCAATGACGTAACGATAATTATCTTTTTCTCCAACAAATACCGCCCCTACTCGTACTTCTCGCTTCATAAGCAAATTCACAAGTTCTCTAGCCATATTGCCTTCTAAGCTCTCTTCAAACATCACCGCCAAATCGCTTCCTTGTTCCACTTCCAACACTTTATATTCCAGTAGTTTTTGTTGCAATCCAGCTATCTGATATTTCTGCTCTGATATCTCTGCCTTCAATCGCGAAACCTCATCCACAACTTCATTTTCCGGTGCAGATAACATCGTTGAAAGCTGTTTGATACTTTCTGATTTTTCATCATAATCTGCAATCGCACGCGCACCGCAAAGCATAGATACACGCACGCCGCCCTTGTAATTTTGCAATCCCACAAACTTAATCAAGCCAATCTCTCCAGTTTTCTTAACATGGGGTGCACAGCAGGCGCACAAATCATGTCCTGGCACAGTCACTAGACGAACTTGTCCCTCAATCTCTATCTTACTGCGGTACTTAAGATTCGTCAGTTCTTCTCTTGTTGGATATAATACCTGAACATCCAAATTTTGAACCACTGCCTCATTAGCACGTCGCTCAATATCCTTTAACTCTTTTTTTGTAATTGGACCATTGAAATCAATGGTAATGACATCTTGTCCCATATGAAAGCCAACATTGTTGTATCCAAAGGTTGCGTGAACAATCCCAGATACAATATGTTCCCCAGAGTGTTGCTGCATATTGGAAAAACGTTCTTCCCAGTCAATGGTTCCCTCTACAACACTTCCCACTTCTAGCGGTGCCTCTAATGTGTGATAAATACAATCACCTTTTTCCTGTACATCTAATACTTGAACTCCATCAATAACACCTCTGTCAGCGCTTTGCCCTCCCCCTTCAGGGAAAAAGGCAGTTCTATCAAGAACTGCCTCATAATAGTCTCCTACTTTTTCACAAGCTGTTACAACTGCAGAGAAGGTTATCATATGGCTATCTTCATAAAATAACTTTTCTGTCACTTTTACATCCTTTCTGGTGCTTCAAATCCAAGCACATCTATGCATGCCTCTAACACACGTTTTGTCAGTGCAAGCAATGCAATATATCCCGCTTTCTTTACTTCATCTTCTTCAGCAAGAATCTTTGTCTCATGGTAAAAACGATTAAATGCATTAGATAAATCATAAATGTATGCACAAATCTTATGTGGCGCTAATTCATCATATGCATTTTCCATTACCGCATTAAACTTAGCAATTTCTAACATTAATGCCTTCGCACTTGCTGATTCTGCTTTTGCGATTTCACAATCACAAACCGCATTTCCACCTTCTGCGTACTTGTTCAAAATCGATTTGATACGCACCATTGTATATAAAATATATGGACCTGTATTTCCTTCAAAAGAAATGAAACGTTCTACGTCAAATACGTAATCTTTTGCCGCTTGATTTGATAAATCTCCATATTTCAAAGCCGCAAGACCAACCTTTTTCGCTGTTTCTTTCGCTTCATTTTCTTCAATTGCATGGTTTTCTACAATCTTCTCATACATCTTGCTGTTGATATCGCCTACCAACTCTTCCAGACGCATTACGCCACCATCTCTTGTCTTAAATGGCTTACCGTCTTTTCCATTCATTGTACCAAAACCAATATGCTTTAACTCTGTCTCTGAACGTACAATGCCTGTTTTCTTTGCGCAACGGAACACTTGTTCAAAATGCATTTCTTGACGCTTGTCCGTCACATAGATCACTTGATCTGGTTTGTATAATTTCTCACGCTCTACCAATGTTGCAAGGTCTGTTGTCGCATAAAGTGCCGCTCCGTCTGATTTCAAAATCATACATGGGGGAACTTCTTTTGTATCTGTTTCCTCTTTCACATCTACAACAAGTGCACCTTGGTCTTCGTGTGCATAGCCTTCTTTTTTCAAATACTCAACCATATCTGCAATGTATGGTTTTGCATCGGCTTCGCCTTTCCAAAGATCAAACTCTACATTAAGTGCACCATAGTTTTTCTTTAAATCCGGCAATGACACATTCATAATATGTCTCCATAGGGCTGTATATCCTCTGTGACCATTTTGCAACAAATACGTTGCTTGAAGTGCTTCTTCCTTGAACGCCTCATTTTCTTTTGCATAGGCACTAGCTGTCGGATAAATCTCACCCAGCTCTTCGATTGTAAATGGAGACTCTTCTGGATATTCTCCTTCAAAACTTTCGTCAAAATATGGGAGTTCTGGTTGTCTTCTCTTAAGTTCCATCATCACAAGTCCCATTTGAGAACCCCAGTCACCCAAATGCACATCGCCGATGACTTCATGTCCTACGTATCTACCAATACGTTTCACACTTTCTCCAATAATCGCTGGGCGCAAATGTCCTACGTGCAATGCTTTCGCAACGTTTGCTCCGCCGTAATCTACAACGATTGTCTTTTTATTTTCTGGTTCACCTACACCTAATTTTTCCTCTTGGTTCATTGCTTTTAAATAATCTGCAACAAATTCGGCATCTAAAATAATGTTGATAAACCCTGGATTTACCGCCTCTACTTTTTCCATGCACTTGCAGCCTTCCAATGCTGCAACCACATCGTTCGCAATCATAATTGGGGCTTTGCGATATACCTTTACGGCCGCCATTGCACCGTTACATTGGAACTCGCACAAGTCTGGTCTATTCGAAAGGGTTACTCTCGCATATTGCTTGTCATAACCTGCTTTTTTAAACGCAATTTCTAATTCAGTTGTTAATAAATCGATTAATTTCTTCATATTTCCTCCCAAATCATTTATCCTTTTTATTTTAACACAAGGACTGGTTTGCAACAACTATCTTCTTAAAAAACGCATTGAATTAATACCATATACAAAACAGTACCAACTCCTATGCTCAATAAATTATTTCGTTTCCATATATGTAATGCTGCTACAATCAACACGCAAATCAATTCTGGAATCCCGTGCGGTTTTGAAAGAATACTTGTACTTCTCAAGCAATACACCACCAACATACCTATAACAGCTGGTGTCAACACCTTTCCGAGATACTGTACAGGTTTTGGAATCTCTTTTCCCTTAGGGAAAAACAAAAACGGAATAACGCGTGTTGCAAATGTGGTAATAGAAACCACTGCAATGATAAGTAGCGATTGTTCTACACTTATTGGCATGTCACATCCTCCTTATCAATCTTCTTTTTTCCTATAAAAAGGAGCGCCATAATCGCCAACATGGCTGGCAAAACAAATTTGTCTGCTCCAAAAATCAACAAACTGATTGCGGCCACAATTACACCTATGAGTTCCGGAATGCGATTCTTCTTTTCCATCCACTGTTCAATAAATATCACGACAAAAAGCGCGGTCATAGCAAAATCAATTCCCTCTGAACTGATTGGCAAAAGAGTCCCTGCTATGGCACCAATTGCAGAACCAAGCACCCAATAGGAATGATCCAATACAGATATGGCGAATAAGAATTTTGCCTCGTCTACACCTTCCGGCACCTTGGTCGTACACAGTAAGGAATACGTCTCATCTGTCAACGCAAAAATCATATACCATCTACTTTTTCCTATTTTGTTAAAACGTTCTACCAACGAAAGTCCGTAAAAAATATGTCGAACATTGACCATAAATGTCAAAAAAATAATTTTCAAAAAAGACATTCCTGGCACAAAGAAGTTAACCGCTAAATATTGCCCCGCTCCAGCATATACGACCACACTCATCAAAATCGCCCACAAAAAGTTATAGCCCTTTTCTGCGTACATAACACCAAAGGCAATCCCGATAAAGAGATAGCCTGTAAGCACTGGTATCGTATATGGAAATGCTTTTTTGAATGCTTGTTTATACTGCGACATTATTCTTCCTCTATTCTATATAAGTGTTTAAACAACTCGTACATTGTAGCACGGATGAATGGTAAATTCTAGTGTTCATTTAAATATCTTTGATACATTTCCTCCACTCGCATCAAATCTTCCTGATGCAAATCACCAATTTTGAATATAAAGCTTTCTTGTGGTAACACATACACCTTTGACACTCTAGCAGTAGATGCTAGCCTTAAGTTTGCTTCTTGCCAATACAAAATTGGAGTATCATACGGATCTTCTTTTCTCGGCATATGCTTTGTAATTTTTACAGATAATACACCTAGAGTATTTTCATCCAGTACAATCACTGGTCTATTAATTGTTTGCGAAACATCTTCTTCTAATGGGAATTCCACAAACCACACTTCCCCTTTGCAATACATGTTCAAGACTTCCTTTCTTTTTTCATTTGCTCGAACATCTCTTCCCACTCTGTCTCTTCTCTCCATTCATCGCCTTGTTCCACAACAGGTCGACCATCCGCACTATATTTTGTATTTCCCAACGCAAGTTGATATGCCTTTATACTGTAATCATTCTGAATTCGCTTAGGTTGAAATGGCAACGCTTGTTCTCTCACCGCTTGCTTCGCTGCAAGTGTAAAAAAAGTTGTCAAATCCATTCCTAAATCAGACATCAAATCTTGTAGTTGTGCCTTTAGGTTCTCATCTATCCTTATAGTTATATTTGTACTTGCCATATTTTGCACCTCCTATACCTATAGTATAAAATTCCAAAAGTGCATTGTCAATACATAGTAAATACAATGTTGGTACTTTTTATTCCATAAATTACCCACTTCCTTTCCTAATATATTCAGTTGTCAAAATGTGAAAAATTGGCGATTCGCCATAAAAAAGATTTAAAAGACATCTGTGATTAGAGATGTATGTTTATACTACCACGTAGCACTCTAAAAAACAACAACTCAATTTCAAAAACCCCCAACAACAATAGCGGTAGTTTTCTCGTTGTATCGTAAGATACAATATAATAGGGTGGAAAAATTCCACCCTATCATATTACAATACGCTCAAATTCTCTCCCTTGAGTCCTATAAATGTACCTTCATCCAAATCCGCCTCTGGATGTCCAATTACCCATTTATTGGTACCTGCGATAAGACAATCTTCCCCTTTTCGGTTGTCCCTCTTTTGACATGCATAGTTCGTACCCTTTGGAAGCACGATTGCAACTTGGTATCCGTTTCCTGCCACACCACATGGCGCATAATGAAGGGATGTCGCATACACTTCTACAGCCGTTCCTGCTGGCACTAAAAATGCTTTTACCTTCGCTGTATCAAATGTAAAATCATCTTCGATTTCACTTCTTAATCCCAATAACAAAATGGCATCTGTTGCCATAACATTAATCTCAGTATCTCTATGGTACTCCAATGCATTTAACATACTGTTGTGACCGTTGCAATATCCGATTTGAATTGGCATTTCTCCATATGTAATTGTAGTTAATTCTTCAAAAGTACTTGTATTCTCCAATTCCTTTACACTTGGCTCATATACAACACCTTCTGTAATTGGCGTTTTTTCTAATTCCTTTAAT
Organism: Faecalimonas sp.; assembly: GCA_045659485.1. GTDB lineage: Bacteria > Bacillota > Clostridia > Lachnospirales > Lachnospiraceae > Faecalimonas. The sequence continues at coordinate 38,081 of JAZOWZ010000010.1, forward strand.
AACGGTGAAAAATCAACATTATCTACAACTCTTCCATATGCTTTAAATTCTTCACTTTTTATTGATAAAATTTCCATCTTTTTTCCTCTTTCTTCTTATGCTAAAAGAACTGCATTCTGAAAATATTTTGTAAAATCTTCCTCTCGATTTCCTTCATCCAGAAGTGTATACTCCATATCCACCATGTCATACTTTGCGCCCGCCAATGGATTATATGGCATCAACTCGGTTCGATGGTCCCCCACAATCTTAGAAATCGCTTTCAGATTCTCATTTGTATCTGTAATTCCTGGTATCAATGGCACGCGAAAGACAAACTCTTTTCCGCTTGTCTTTAACCATTCGATATTCCTTAAAATCTTTTGATTACTTACGCCCGTATATCGAATATGTTCCTCTTCATTTGCCAGTTTGATGTCCTGCAATACATAATCCATCTGGGATACCACTTTTTGATAAGTTTCTAAGTCCGCATATCCACTGGTTTGAACCACTTTATGGATACCGGTTAGATTCTTTGCCACCTCGCAAACAAACTCTGCCTGAAGCATTGGCTCTCCTCCCGAAAAGGTGATTCCTCCGCCCATCACGTTCAGCATATCTGCATATTTTTGAAGCCGGCTTGCCAAATCTTCCGAAGACAGATCTTCTCCTACGATACTCAAACAACCATTTGGACAAGCGTGAACACATCTTTGGAACAGTTGACACTCTTCGTGCTCACAAGTTTTTCTGCAGGCATCACAATGACTGCAGAAATTACTCTTATACATCAGTTGTTTTTCTACTTTCAACCCTTCTGGATTGTGACACCACTGACATTTCAAAGGACATCCTTTTAGGAACACAGTAACACGGGATCCCGGCCCATCATGAATGGTAAACTCTTTAATATCAAAAATCGTTCCAATCATAGTATTTCCTTTATCACTATACACGGTACTGTTGACGTCTCAGTACGTGGTCTTGGTATTCTTGATCCAATTCTACAAAGTATGCACTCCATCCCCAGATACGAACAACCAATTGACGGTGTGCTTCCGGATCTTTTTGTGCTGCTTTCAACAATTCTGAATTCACCGCATTTAACTGCATTTGGTGACCACCCATATCAATGTATGCTTTTACAAGTGCTGCCACTTTCTTCACGCTGTCTTCATCTGCGAACATAGTCGAAGCGAACTCTAAAGTAAGCGGTCCACCATTGATGTTTTCTGTGAAATCTGGTTTTGTGAACGATTGAATCACAGACAATGGTCCATTAATTTTTGCAAATAAACTTGCAGAGAAGTTTGTTCCAAATGGTTCTCCTTTTCTTCTTCCGTCTGGAGATGCTCCGATTTCATTTGCATGCCACAAATAGAACATTGCTGAACCTGTTCCAGCGCGATATACACCACCGCGGCAATTCTTTTTACCTTTCAAACTGTCTGAGAACATTTTGAGAAGCGTAACTGTCATAGCATCTGGAAGTTCCTCATTATTTCCCATTTTAGGTGCTTCGAAACGAAGTACTGGAAGCATTTCGCTATGTTTTTCAAAATCAGAATCTACTGCTTCAATTAGCTCTTCTTTTGTAAAACGTTTTTCATCGTAAATATATTTGCTAATAACCGCTAAGGAATCTGCTGCAGTTGCAACACCTGTTCCGTGAAGGCCAAAGTTGTTGTACTTCGCACCATCATAGATTCCACCATCAATCAACACATTCATAAATGGAGATGGCACAAACCATAAATCTTGAATTTTATCGCAGATTGCATCGCATTCTTTTTGAATTTCTTCTTTCACTTTTCCAAGGAATTCTTCAAATGTATCACATGTAAGAAGGTGTTTGTGCAAACAGATATCAATCATCTTAGGGAATGATAATGCACCGATATTCGCTACATCTGCACCTACTTTTGGAATGATAAATTCCCAGCAAGCTGCCATTGCATAATCGCAGGCATCTTTATATTCGTATCCTAATTTTTGCAATCCTTCAATCGCAATATCATCGTTGGAATATTGTGGGAATCCAAGCCCTGCTTTTGTAAGTTCACTTCCCAACTCATACACACGAATTGGTGCGTTCTTGTTCACGCGGAGGTTAATCTTAGGGTCAATCATAAGTATATTTCTGCTGGCTTCTAAGCATAGTTCAGAAAGAAGATTGAATACTTCATTTCCATTCTCATCCACACCGCCGAGCACCATACTTTGACCATTATCCCCTTGTTGAACCCCTACATACAAGTCACTGTCTTTATTGAAACTCAAGAAGAAATCTTCTACCATTTCGAGTGCGGTTTCTCTTGTATAAAGACCTTTGTCCATATCTGCCTTCAAATATGGATACATATATTTGTCAAAACGACCTACTGTGTTATGGTAGTTTCCTTCCAACCACAAAGAATAATGAATGATACGGAAACTTTGAAGCGCTTCATAAAAGCTTGTAGCACCATACGCAGGTACACGCTCTAATACTTTTGCAAGCTCTAACTTTCCTTCTTCCACTGCTTTTTCTTGGTAACGTCTTGTCAAATCTAAAATCGCATCGATGATACGCTTTCCATACTCATCTGCTTCCTCACGAGCTGCAAGTAAGCCAGTAGCAATCGCTCTCTCATAATTTGGTGACAAGTTTGACATATATCCAAGCTCATGAATAAAATGTTTGCTCTTAATTTCTGCCCACTCATCTTCTGTGAAACAATCTGGAATCTCTTTTACTGTTCGCAGAAAACAAATCTTTTCATCTGGCAACAACACTGGTGTTTCAAGACTTGATAACAACTCAAATCTTCTTGCCATTCTTTCTTTTGGGCACAATCCCAATTCCTTGTATTCTTTCGAAATATTTGCATACTCTTTAAAATCTTTACGGAATTGATGATGTTCTCTATTTATAATGTAATTTTTTAATATTGTACTCATAGCTTCATTCCTCCTTATTTTAATCGCAATTCTTTTGTCAAAATCAAGTGGTCTGCATAACCAGTTGAGATTTCAAAAAGACCTGGTTCTGAAACAAACTCGTGTTTATTGTTCCAGAAACGAAGCATAGGTTCTTCAATTGTAAATTCAACCACTTTCGTTTCCCCTGCTCCAAGTTCTACTTTTTCAAACGCAATCAATTGTTGAATTGGACGAGCATTTGATGCCACCACGTCACGCATGTAAAGCATCACTGTCTCTTTTCCTGCACGATTGCTATTATTTTTTACTGTTATTTTCGCAGTTACTGTTTCCTCTGCTGTGAATTCATTTGTTGAAAGACTTAAATCTTCGTACACGAATTCAGAATAAGAAAGTCCATGTCCAAACGAATAAAGTGGAAGGTTTCCACAATCGATATAATTCGATGTATATGGTGCATGCACATTTTCTTTTGCCAATGGCTTTGGTCTACCTGTATTTGTATGGTTGTAGTAAATAGGACATTGACCAACTGCTTTCGGGAATGTCATAGAAAGTTTTCCATTTGGATTCACATCGCCAAACAGCAAATCTGCTACCGCATTTCCACCTTCTGTTCCTGGCATCCACATATGTAAAATTGCTGGAATATTCGCATCCAATTCTGGAATCGCAAGTGGTCTTCCACTAAATGTAACAGCCACAGTGTTTTTGCTTACTTCTGCGATAGCCAACGCTAATTCTGACTGCACACCAGGAAGGCTAATATCTACACGGCAATTGCCTTCTCCCGCATATCCTTGTGGTTCTCCAAGGCAAAGCACAACTACATCCGCCTCCTTCGCAGCTGCAATTGCTTCTTCAAATCCTGATTTATCAAGGTCATCAAATGCACTTCCACAGCCTTTCACCACAGAAATCTCTGCGTTAGGAATCGCTTTTTTAATACCTTCTGCGATTGTAATGCTCTCTGCATCATCTCCTCTACATGCCCAGAAACCGATAATCGCATGTTCATCTGCAAATGGACCAATTAACGCAACTTTCTTTACATCTTTCGACAATGGTAAAATACCATCATTCTTTAATAGAACTGCACAGTCTGCAGCTGCCTTTCGTGCAATAGCACGATTTTCTTGTGTCAAACACAATTCATCTTCCTTGTCTGGATCCATTCCATGATAAGGATCTTCAAAAAGTCCTAATTTATCTTTGAGTTCTAGAGATTTTAACACAGCTTCATCTAATTGTTCTTCTGTGAACACCCCTTCTTCAATGAGTTCTTTTAAGTGACCGAAATAACCGCCAGAACACATTTCAATATGACAACCATTTTCAAATGCAAGTTTTGCAGCTTCTTTTAAATTTTCTGCAACTCCATGTTTAATCAATTCTACAACTGCAGCATAATCGCTAATTACAAGTCCATCGAAGCCCCATTCTTTTCTGAGCACGTCCTGCATCAACCACTCATTTGCCACAGATGGCACACCATTTAAGGTGTTGAAAGATGGCATCAACATATCTACGCCTGCATCAATACATGCTTTGTATGCTGGCAAATAGAATTCTCTTAATACATGTTCCGAAAGTTCTACTGTATTGTAATCTCTTCCTGCCTCTGCACCACCATAAGCTGCAAAGTGTTTCACGCAGGTTGCAAGATTGCCTGGTTTGCTAATATCTCCGTTTTGGAACGCTTTGCTTTGCGCTGCACCCATCACACTATTGAGAAGTACATCTTCTCCGCAGGTTTCCATCACACGTCCCCATCTCGCATCGCGCACATAGTCAACCATTGGGGTAAATGTCACTTGGATACCACCCGCCGAAGCTTCTTCCGATGCCATACGTGTACATTCTTCCACAAGTTTTGTATCAAACGAACATCCCAATGCAAGTGGAATTGGATAGATGGTTCTATATCCGTGGATAACATCCATCATAAATGTCATTGGAATCTTGTTTCTATCTGCTTCCATGTGCTTTTGTTGAATTTCATACACTTCTTTCGCATCCTTGAAGTTCAAGACACTTCCGACATGTTTGAGTTGTTCACTTGTTAACCCGAGCTTCGCCATCGGTCCTGTGATATCTACATCGGAATCAATAAACAAGTTGGCGTTATACTGTGTCAACTGACCAATCTTTTCTTCTATTGTCATTTGCGCTACTAATTGCTTTAAATCTCTCATATAGGTTCCTCAAATAATCTTATTTTTTTAATACGAGTTGATAATTTTCTACATAAGCGTATGGCCCTTCTTCTACAAGTTCTGCCACACCGCTTCTTGTATATGTATAACTTGCAGGTGAAATGAACTTATCCGTTCTTCCAATCATTCCACAGCCATCCTTCAATGGAACGATTACATATAACTTATACTCATCTGCATTTTGTAATTGTAATTCGAACACTTCATCTGCCTTCATAATACGAAGTTCTTTTGTGAAATGCTCGTATACAGCGAACTCTTCGCCCTCAAGTCCTGCCACATCTTTTGGTGAAATTGTACCAGAAACAGCATTTTCTTCTGCATCCAAATTGAAGACCGCTAAGACACCACATCCATTAGAGGTGTTTTGCAATTTGAAGATTTTACCAGAAGTTGTAGGCTCTGTTGTGAGACAATCTTTTGTAGGAACTGCTGGCTTATCACATCTTAAGATTCTTCCGTCCTCAAACACAAGTGGTTTTAGAACTTCCGCTCTGCTTCGGTCTAATGTATCACTCACATAGATTGGACCACCGCTGATTGCACGAAGAATACTGTTCTTTTCTGCTTGGCCGTCGTCAGTCCACCACATATCCCAGTCACAATAGTAGAACTGCCCTTGTACTAAACAGTTGTATGCACATTGCATGATATGCTTTGTAAACCATCCTTTGTTTTCCGGCAAGAAATCATCACTACATCTCGAAATTGGGCTGACACTACGGTTCCACATATCTTCACTTGCCATACCCATACAGTTAATCATCTGATTATCAAAATGTTGTCCTACAGATGCTTCCATCGCATCGTGGAACTGTCTTGCCACTTGCCCTACTGGTGCTATTTTCTTGAAAAATCTGCGGGACATACTTTGATTATCAATCTTGATAAACTCAGTACCACATTTTCTCAAATAATCATGGAAAGCATTGTAAAATTTATATGCTTTTCCTTGCTCTGGACTATGTACATATCTTCCAGTGTCTGTCTTGATTAAACAATCTTCATAATCACGGAATATGTCACCGTCTGGATCAATGCCTCTCCAGTATCCAGTTGTTGGATGCCACATTCCCACTTTAATTCCATATTCATTCATCTTTTCCACACAGTGTTTTAATCCATTAGGAAAACGGATTGGGTCTGCTTGGAAAGAATATAATTTCGAACAATGCATCAAGCGAATCATTTCTTTTCTATTGGCATACTCTTGACCATAGAAATCTTTTACTTCGCCCCACATATCATCGATAATTGCCCATTTTATTGGAATGTTCTTTTCTTTAAATTCTTCACATTTTGCAAGCAAAGATTCTTCGTCTACACGAATTTCAAATGCATCCCAGCTGCACCATCCCAAGTATTCAAACACTTCTGGATATCTTCTCTCCTTACGAGTGCGATATCCTGTGCCAAGAAGTTTTAATCCCACCTCTGCACATTTTTCCATCATTGCATAAGGGTTGTCACCTTCTGCCCACAAGAATGCCAATCCTTTACAATCTGACATCCCCTCAAACCAACTGAAAAGTTTTGCAAGAACAACTTCTTTTCCCTCTTCTGTGGTTTCGCCTTTTAATACACATTTATATTTTTCAGAAACAACTGGAAGGATGACTCCGAATGTTCCATCTTCTTTTTCGTAAATGAGTCCTTGGGTTTCATCTGGAATCTCTGCAAGATTTATTCCAAATGCTGGTTTACACCAGAACTCACTATGACGATAGTCTGCCATCCAGCTTTTCACATTTTCTAATTCAATTTCAATTCCCGCACCAAACTCTGGGTCTAATGCTCTGTACGCAAGTGCATCAATATAAACTGCATGCACGCCTTCTACTTCTTTTTCAATCAACCTAGTAAATATATCATCTTTGTTTCCATCGAATCTATTAAGATATGCTTTCATTTTATTTGTGATATCCTTTCTTTCACATTCTCCTGTGACAAAAGAAGGTGCGATAAAAAACCGCACCTTCCCTTATATTTTTTAAAATTATACTTCAGCAACAAAAGTGAAGTCTTCCCATGGAAGGTTTACTGCTTTCTTATCACAAATGATTTCATCTACATGCATAAGAAGTGGGAAATCTTTTGCATCAAGAACGCCATTTTTAGCAGCAACTTTGATTGCTCTTGCAACACGTTCTGCTACAACTAATGACTCCAATGTCACACCGTTAAGTTCCGCTTTTGCTTCGTCAATATTAAGACCACGTCCGAGTAAAATACCAACAAGACGAGTACGTCCTCCGTATACAGTTACGTAAAGGTCTCCGTATCCTACTGACATGTTTTCCAATGTAGCTGCTCCTTGGTATGCAAGAAGTCTGTACATTTCTTTTACTGCTTGACCAAAGATAGCTGCTTGTGAATTGAAGTGAAGGTCGCTGTCAAGACCGAATTCTTTTTGATTTAATCCGATTGTAAGAGCGATACCAAGTGCGTATCCATTCTTTAATGCTACTGCACTTTCAATACCTACTACGTCAGTTGAAAGACTGATGTGGTAGTAAGGTGTTGCCATTACTTCTTTCATCATTGCCAAAACTTTTAAGTCGCGTCCGCAGAATGCAACTTCTGTTTGATCATGGAATACTAATTCATAACTTGTACATGGTCCACCAATCGCATTGATTGATAAGTTCTTTCCAAGTTCTTTACATTTTGCTTCCCAAACATCTGGGTATGTAAGAAGTTTACCTTCTTCTGTGTCTACAAGACCTTTTGTTACACTAAGCACTGGAATCTCTTCTGGTACCTTTGGTAAAATCACATCACCAAACCAATCAACACCAAAGCTTGATACACCACCGATGATAAATGTAGATCCAGCAATTGCCTCATCTACTTCTTCGATTTGATAATACTTAATTCCTGCTGGAAATGGTTTTACAAATTTAGGGTGCTTATCTTCTTTTCTACAAGCATCAATGATTTCTCTGTCTAAATGTGTTCCTACCAAACGAACTTCATGTCCATTTTCTCTTGCTGGGAAAGCTAACGCTGAACCCATCATACCAGCTCCAATAATTGTTACTATTGCCATATTAATCTACCTCTCTCTTTTAACCCTTTACTGAACCAATTGTCACACCCTTTACAAAGTGCTTTTGTACAAATGGATAGAACGCGAACAATGGAACTGTAGAAACTACGATAATTGCGTATTTCAATAACTGTTTCAAGTTCTGCATTTGCAATGCATCAGCCACATCGCCGACAACTTCTGTATTTACATTGCTCTGTACCAAGATTTCTTTCAAGAATACTTGCAATGGATATAATCTCTCTTCTGTAATATATAAGAATGCTGAGAAATATGAGTTCCAATGTCCAACCGCATGCCACAATGTCAATACCGCGATGATTGCTTTTGACAATGGCAATACCATTTTAAAGAAGAACTGTGTATCATTACAACCATCAATTTGAGCTGCTTCTAATAATTCTTCTGGGATATTGTTCTGGATAAATGTTCTTGCAACAATTACATTATACACACTCATTAACCCTGGAATTAAGAGTGCCCACGGTGTGTTAAGCATTCCCATACTCTTTACTAAGAGATAATTTGGAATCATTCCGCCACCAAAAAGCATTGTAAATGTAAATAGGAAAGAGATTACACTTTTTCCCCACAAATCTTTTCTTGCCAATGGGTATGCACAAATCATTTCTACTGCTACGTTCATAACAGTACCAACAACTACATAAAAGATAGTGTTGCGATAACCGATCCACAAATCACTATATTTAAATACTGCCTTGTATGCTTCTAACGAGAAGTCTACAGGCCAAAGCCAAACTCTACCTTCTGTCACAGCAGCACTTGAACTAAATGATGCCGAAACAATGTAAACAATCGGATACAATACGATAATTGTAAGGAAGAACATGACTATCCCAATGATAACGTAAAACAAAGTATCACTACTTTTTATTCTTTTTCTCATCTCTTCCCCTCCTTACCACAAGCTTGTACCGCTCATTTTTTTCGCGGCCTTATTTACAATCATAATCATAATCAAGTTGATTACTGAATTGAACAAACCGATTGCCGCAGCATAAGAGAAGTTGGTAGAACTTCCAGCCAAACCTACTTGATATTCGTAAGTAGAGATAATTTCACTGGCTGCAAGGTTCATTCCGTTTTGCATCAAATAAACTTTTTCAAATCCAACGGACATAATATCGCCCACACGGAGAATTAACATTGTAATAATTGTTGGTGCGATAGCTGGCAAGTCAATATGCCAGATTCTTTGAAGACGTGTCGCTCCATCAATTTGTGCTGCTTCATGGTATGTTGGATCTACACCTGCTAAAGCCGCAGTATAGATGATACTTCCCCATCCAAAGCCCTTCCAAACACCAGACCATATGTACAAATGGCGGAATCCATTTGGTGAGGCATTGATATCTGTAGGGAAACTACCTGTAATGGCTTCTACAATAACTCCATACAATCCATTACGTGGATTAAATAACTGAAAAATAATACCAACCATTACTACGGTTGAAATAAAGTGTGGAAGACAAGTAATTGATTGAACAGTCTTCTTAATCTTTTCATTCTTTACGCAGTTCATCATCAACGCAAAAATGATTGGAATTGGGAATCCAGCTACAAGGGAATACAATGATATAATCAATGTATTTTTAATAACTTTTGTAAATTGGTATGTTTTGAAAAAACGAATGAAATGATCGAAAGCAACCCACTCACTTCCAAAAATACCATACTTCATCTTGTAATCCTTAAAGGCGATGACAACACCGCCCATAGGAACATACTTAAATACAATAATGTATACTACTGGCAAAAGTAAAAATAGGTACAATTGCCAGTTTTTACGAATACTTCTTTTTATCTGCTTACTATTCATCTTCGCACCTCTTAATGTGCACGATCATATGCAGTTTGAAGAATCTCGATATAATCGCTAATTCCCATATCTTCTAAATCTTCTAAATATGTATTCCAGTATCCGTCAATATCTTTCTCACCACTCAAGAATGCACATGTCATTTCTTGAACATAGCTATTAACTGCAGACTTAATATCTGCTACTTCATTTGTTTCATCCATTGTCAATGGTGCATTATCAATTACTTCTTTTGGTTGATCTTTATAACAAGCAAGTGCTGCTTTTGCTGTAACGATTTCTAAATCTGCAAGTTTTTTCACTGTTGGTTCTTTTGCTCCAACCCACACACCAGCGCCTGCTGTAATTGACATATCAAGAATCATTGGACCAACTTGTCTGTAACATTTGCTTTGTGCTTCTGTACTGTTCCAGAATGCAATCATATCATATGGGTAGAATCTTGTTTCATATCCTTCAAATGTAGGAACGAATTCATCTGCTTTTCCAACAGTAACATCTTTCATATAATCCCAGTCTACACCTTGTTGTCCATAACGTTGAATAATGCTCATTTCTTCGCTACACATAAAATCACATACCAAGAAAGCTGCTAATGGATTTTCACAGTCTGTTGTGATAACCGCACCTGCTGTAGGTGTAACTGCTAAGTTACAAGAATATCTTGCACCTTTAGGACCTGTCAATGCAGGTACTACTGTATACTCTTCTCTTCGTTGCAAGTCTGTACCTGTGTAGTTCCAGTCACCAAAAGAGAATAATGTTGGTGTTGCCGCATTGTAAATTGCCTTATATTGGTCAGATGATTGGCTAAGTGTTTCTTTTGGAATAAGACCTTCATCAAAGAACTTCTTCATATATTTAAGTCCTTCTTTCCACTCATCTGTTGTATAAGCAAAGCTAATCTCTCCGTTGTTAAGTAAACGCCAGCTTGAATCATGTGCATAAACAAAAGCACTCATCATACAGTCGAACCATTGTGTAAGTCCTGAACCTGTAAGAGCGATTTCATCCTTTTTGCCATTACCATTCAAATCAGTTGCTGCAACTTTTTTACAGATACGATAGTAATCTTCCATAGTTGTAGGAACCTTTTCACCCAATTGGTCTAACCAAGGTTGGTATACCCAAAGTTTTTGTTGTACTGAAGTATATGTTTCTTCAATAAATCTTGGAACACAGTAGATACCACCTTCTGGTCTTGTGATGTATTTTACAAGATCTTTTCCACTTCTTTCAGAACCAGCCAAAATGTTTGCTGCAAATTTTTCATTTTCATAGAATGGAGTTAAATCATATAACACATCTTCTTCAATCCAGTTTGCATATGCATCTGGGCTAAAAATAATATCAGGTAACTCTTCGCCACCCATAATCATAACATTTAATTTAGAAGAATAATCTGCCGATGGCAATTCAACAAATTCCAAATCAACACCTAATTTTTCTTCAATCATTTTTGTTTGATCGTTTGTATTAAAATCTAATACCCTTGCATTAGAAGGCACAGCGATTGTAAGTTTTACGCCATTTGTGACTTCTTTTAAATCCTTAACATCTGCATACTTTTTCGCTTGTTCTTCTACGAGTTTGTTATCCCCTTTTCTAGAAGAACCACCGCCGCCACAACCAACTAAACTTGTTGCAACCATAGTTATTACAAGCGCTGCACTGAGCAATTTTTTTGTAACAATTTTCGTTTTCATAGAACTTAGTCTCCTTTTCGTTTGATATATACACTATATCGCAACCATTACTTTCTTTTCATTAGGATAATTCAAAAATAATGGTGCAAATTCTTTTTTTTTATTTTTCCACCGTGCAAATTCCTTTTTTAATGTGCAATTTCTTCCAAACGCCTCTTCTCCGTTGACGTCCATTTTCGCGCAATGGTAAAATCTAAGTACAATTATGAAAGAAAAAGGAGCATACCGTTTATGTTGAAAAAACATTCCAACTCCATTCATCAGCAAACCGTCATTCGCTGGTTTTCAAAAATCTTTATTTCGATTTCACTCGCTTTTTTGCTCTTGCTCTTACCTCTGTTTGCAAGTTCAAAAAATAATTTTTCAGATTTACAAATAGAAAAAAGAAAGCAGTTGTTAAATTCCGGTGCTACACGAATTTCATCCACTGTGTCTGGCATGATTAACGTGTCAAAAGCGTTGCGTGGAGATTCTCGTTTTACGCCTTTGAAATATCCAAACGCAAACTACAAAGATATTTCACTTTCTACACAGCATCAACTACAAGCTGAACTTGAAAACTTGACACAACCGTATGATTTTGTATCGCATACCGCTTTACATTTAAATGAAGATGTAACAATTACGGACAGTGCGCTTTTCTTTGAAAATCAGTTAGATTATTATCCAAACTTTTTTCAAGTAAACGATCTTTCTTACGATGAATGGATGAATCTTCTTTCTGCATCGGCAACAGGTTTTACACCCGCTTGTCATATTAAAACGTATTCATCCGAATATGACGCACTTATTTTTGTAACACCATGGACAAGCACTACCTATTTATATGCATGCATTAATGTAAACACAATCAAACAATTAATCATCGAAGAGGCTAATTTGAAAAATTGCTATTTCACTATTACTTCTTCTGATAACACTGTGCTATACAGTGATTTACCAGAAGGCACAAAAAATTTCGAAACAATCAGTGAAACTTGTTCTACTGGTCGCATCAATATTGATGTACATATTCCAAACTCTGTTTTATTTGAAAATATGAAAACATTCTACGTTTTCATATTGTTATATGCCATCGCATGCATTATGCTCGTTATTTCCATTGGATTTTTCGGTACTAAACAAGCGGCAAAACCAGTGATGAACATTCTTAATATCCTTGAACATAGTCGCCACCTCAAACCATCAGATAGTAATGTACCACTGTCGACAGCCAAAGGATTCGACTATATTTCAGATAGTATTTTAAATGCCGAGCAGAACCTCGAAGCTTATCAAAGTACATTTGCTACGCAACACAAGGTTCTTCAAGCAAGATTTATAGAAAAAGCAATCAACGGACAATTAGTAAGCAAGAACGACATTCAAGATTTCCACTCTTACTTCCCTAACTTTCCAGAGAAGTATCGCATGCTTTTAATCAAACTTTGGTCATATACTAGCGTACCAAATACGATGTTGTACCAAGAACCTTTGTTGCTTTTGCACTCCTTCTTAGGACAGGAAATTCCTTGCGTCTACCAACAACAGATCAACGATACTGAATTGTTGATGATTTTAAACGAAGAAGACTATGCAAACTCTTATGAAACATTAAACTTTATCATAAATAATATTAATCAGGAGGAACCTACTTATCACGCATATTGTATGGCTAGTAATATTTATTCTAATTTAGAAGACATTCCAACAGCATATCAGCAACTTCGAGCTGTGGACGGAATCTCATTCTCAGAATATCAATCGCAGATCTGTACTGTAGCAGACACAATTGAAGATTCTGATGTAAAAATCCCAGTAACAATGATTGATTTGATGACTCTCTATACCGCTATTATTTCTGGAAATGCAGAGCTTTCGCTCAGTCGACTTTCTACTTATTCAGAAGAATTAGAAAAGTCTGAAAACAAAAATTTCGCAAAACCTGTATACGAAGTCATTAAAAGTATGTTGACCTACATCAAAATAGAATATTTGCAATTAATGATTGAGCAAAAGATTCCTAGTTATCAAGCAGATAAAGACTTGTACGAGCAATTGTCACAAACTGTCGAATCATTCTGCTCTTTAATCAGCGAACATAATAACGTAGATAAAGACACATTTACACAAGAACTTTTCAGCTACATTGATGCGCATTATACAGACAGTGATATCTGTCTAACATCATTAAAGGCGCATTTCAAATGTTCCGAATCAACCATTCGAAAAGTGTTCAAGCGAGTAACTGATGTTCCGATCGCTCGATACATAGAGCAAAAACGTATGATTTTAGCAAATGACTTGCTTGCAAAGAATGACCTTAGTGTTACCGAAATTGCTCTCAAATGTGGATACACTCTTCCGCATTCGTTCTACAAAGCATACAAACGTGTATATGGCCATGCACCAACTTTATCGAATAACATAAGAGGTGTCGCAGATGAAGAATTATAAAAATCGAATCATTTTAATATCTGACATGCATTATACAACCCAAGAAAACTCCGCAGAACTCAAAGCACTTTACCCAGAAGCCAAAGCTTCTGTTGCTGCTGGCAACACCTTGGGACATGCCCAAAAAGAAAAAATCGAGCACATAATGAGTGATATCAAATCTTTCACAGCGAAGGAAGATATTGATGCAATCTTAGTGTTAGGAGATTTATCAATCGATGACTATAGTTACCGAAATCTCCCGGAAAACTATTGCAAGAAGTTCAAAGAAGACTGTATGGATCAATTACCATTTCCATACTATGTAATTCCTGGTAACCACGACAGCTATCCAAACGAAACATGGAAAGACATCTTTGGATACGACAGACAGTACTCTTTCAAGTTAAAAGATGCCGCATTTATTATGTTAGATACTTTCAATGATAGCCCAGCTTATACCGCCTCCGGTTCTGCGTATACAGGAGTAGATATGGACTTTTTGAAAAAGGAACTCGAGAAATACCCAACCGAGCAAATCTTCCTTTGCTCCCACTTTTTCAAGGTATCGCAATTCCCAGATGATCTTAATGAACTGTTAAGCACAAACAACCGTATCGTTTGCTTATTCGACGGACACACCCATAAGAACCGTGTGTTCACAGGGTTAGAGAAAATACCTCAACCAAAGATCAATATCGGAGGATATGGCTACGAGGGCGAAAAACGAGAAGATGGAAAGTGGTACTTTGATCGCTATGACGATGCTTGGGCATGGGGCTATGAAGTTCTAGAATGGAACGAAAATGAAGCACATGTATATCATATAAAACCTGCTCGCAGATACGAAGGATTCAACGGAGTGTTTGAACATCCTTATACCATCGAAAATGAATTGACAATAAGCTTTTAACACAAACTAAGGCCTACCAGATTAAAACCTGGTAGGCCTCTTTTTATGCTCTGCTATTAACTTATAAACATCTAGAAATGTCGAAACTGCCAAACATTGTTTGGCAGTTTCATCATTTTCAGCATACTTTATTAATATTTCAGAACCATATTATTCAGCTGCTGGCTTGTTTTGCATTTTTCCGTCTGTATCTACACAGAATTCATTCTCTGTGAACGCTGTACTTGAAGTATACTTGCGAACAATAATTCTCGCTACTGTATTTGCCTTTTCATCAGCTGACATTCCTGTAGCAAAAGTAACAAGCACAGTATCATCTGCACGTGGGATCAATATCATTTCCCCTGTATATTCTTCTAAAATATTAATTTTTGCATTTGTGGCTCCTCTACTAACCAAACCAACATTTATATTGTTCTTGATATTCAAGGTAGCTCCTCCACCTACTCTCACATCACACGCCGGATTTGCCTTGTCGTAAGCAATTCCAACGTTATCAACAATAGTACAATTTTCAAGTGTCAACGAACCACCATTAGATATATAAATTGTACCATTGTAATTAGACGAGCCTTTCTTCGCCGTGTTTTCTGTCATCGTTGCATTAGAAATAGTTGCTGTGCACCCGCCTGCAACATTTATCACTGCTCCGCCATCTAGTGCTTCATTTTCTCTGAATGTACCACCTTCGATGTCTATTGTTTTAGCATTACCAGAGATAATACCACCTGTAGCTCCTTGTGCTTTATTACCCTTAAATAATCCAGTTTCAATTTTTACCTTTGCATTGGTTTTGTCATCACAACGAATAACAGCTGCGCCGAGTATAGCAGTATTGTTAGAATAAGTTCCTGTTTTGATTGTTACTGTTCCCTTCGTGTATACAACTGCACCTTGATATGCGACATTTCCTGTCATGGTGCCATTTAAGGTAGCTGTTCCTGTATTATACAGCACAGCACCCTTATTATTAGCATCATCTTTCCCGTGATTTGCACTTGCATTTTGAATCGTCACATTGCTATTTGTAACAAATGTTCCTGCATTGTTTACCAACGAAGGAGCTTTCAAAGGATTTGTTGCATCTTTATCATAACCACCGTCTACAATGAATTGGTTCTCTGTATCTGCAGGATTACCAAGTGTCAATGTACTTCCATTTGCAACTGCAAACATTGTAGTTGCACTTGTTCTTTTAATAGTTACATTTTTTCCAGGAATGTTTGTAATTGTAAGCATTTTTGCAGCATCCGCACTACCAATTGCAATCGCTTCTTCCAATGCCACTTCAATATCTCTTAGGACATATACAGTATCTCCGCTTGCTGTTGCTGCAATAGCTTCTGCAAATGTCGGATATGTGGTTTCTCCAACTTTAGCTTCCGGCGTTAATCGCAATTTTCCTTCTGTATCTACACAATACTTATCGTCTGTGTATTTAGTTTCCGAAGTGTAATCACGAACAAAAATATTCTCTACAGTATTTGCTTTCGCATCAGCAGTCATTTCTCCATCAAACGTAACAAGTGTAGAACCGATTGTGTAAGTGTTATTACATGGAATCAATGTCATTGTTCCCGTATATTCTTCTGAGATGTTAATAGTTGTCTTGTCTTGTCTTTGGTAAATTACACCAATATTTGTGTTGTCCTTGATATATAATTTAACATTCGAATTTAAACTTACATCACATCCCGGATTTGTCTCATCCTTATAAATCGCCTTGTTATTATAAATATTACAATTTTCAAGAGTAAGTTCTCCACTTCCTGATACAAAAATTGCACCATTATAAACAGTATCTGAAGTTTTCTTTAACTCATTTTCTGTAATCGTTGCATTAGAAACAAATGCCTTACACTCACCTGCAACATTCAACACTGAAGCACCATTTGCTGCTTTATTATATCGGAATGTTCCACCTGTAATAGTTGTTGTACAACCACCGCCAGCAATACCACCTGTAGCAGTTTGCGCTTCATTATACTCAAATGTTCCACCTGCAATATTTACTTTTGCATTTGCTGCACCTTCACTATAAACAATACCACCATTATTCGTAGCAATATTCTTAGTATAGGTTCCGCTTTGAATTTCTAATGTTCCGTGATAATTGTATACAACTGCACCCTGTTTCGCGCCATTTTCTGTCATGGTACCATTCAATATGGCTTTTGATCCTGCTCCTCTGTTGTACAGCACACCACCATTATTAGTACCTGCATTTGCATTCTTGATTGTCACATTGCTATTTGTTTTAAATGTTCCTGCATTATTAATTAACGATGTTCCAACTACATCCGCACCATCAATTGTAAATGTTTTATTTGAATCAGCCGTTCCAAATGTTAATTGAGAACCTGCTTTGATATCAAACATATTTGTTGTCAATGTCGCCCCACGTGTAATCGTTACATCTTTTCCAGCAATGTTTGTGATTGTAAGGTCTTTTTCCTCTTCCGCACTGCCAATTGCAATCGTTTCACTAACTTCAATATCTTTCATGACATATACAGTGCTTCCACTTTCTGCTGCCAAAACAGCATCTGCCAAGGTGTCATATCCATTACTTCCAACCATAGCTGCTTTACATTGCAATTTTCCATTTGCATCTACATAATACAAATTGTCTATGTAATTAGTTTCTGAAGTATAATCACGAACAACAATGTTCTCTGCTGTCTTTGCTTTCGCTTCAGCAGTCATTTCTCCATCAAACTTAACAAGCGTAGAACCGATTGTGTAAGTGTTATTCCATGGAATCACTGTCATTGTTCCTGTGTATTCTTTTAAGATGTTAATTGTTGACTTATCTTGATTTTGGTAAACCACACCAATATTTGTGTTGTCCTTGATATATAATTTAACATTCGAATTTAAACTCACATCACTTCCTGGATTTGTCTCGTCCTTATAAATGCCTTTGTTATTATAAATATTACAATTTTCAAGAGTAAGCTCACCACTTCCTGATACCATAATCGCACCATTATAAACAGTATCTGAAGTTTTCTTTAACTCATTTTCTGTAATTGTCGCATTAGAAATAAATGCTTTACAAGAACCTGCAACATTCAACACTGAACCACCATTTGCTGCTTTATTATATCGGAATGTTCCACCTGTAATAGTTGTGGTACAACCACCACCAGCAATACCACCTGTAGCAGTTTGCGCTTCATTATTCTCAAATGTTCCACCTGAAATATTTACTTTTGCATTTGCTGCACCTTCACTATACACAATACCACCATTATTCGTAGCAATATTATTAGTATAAGTTCCGCTTGGAATTTCTAATGTTCCGTGATAATTGTATACAAC
>JAZOWZ010000011.1:0-109147 GCA_045659485.1 Faecalimonas sp.
AGCCTTGCAGGAAGATTACATAGCGAAGTCCCGGTCCATCTACCGTACCGCACGTTTCTATTGAATGTATATAGCCTTTTGTCATAAAATTGCCTCCTTTACCGACTGTTCTCTTAATATTTTATCACTATTGTGACTCAATTTGAAGTCTATTTCATAGTTTGCACCGGAATTTTAGGAATATACAAATCACAATTTATCACAAAAAAAAGGAGATGGAAAATCCATCTCCTGTCAATCATCATTTAGACAAATATTACATACCTTCGTGGAATGTACGTGAAATTACGTCATCTTGTTGTTCTTTTGTAAGTTTGATGAAGTTTACAGCGTATCCAGATACACGAACTGTTAATTGTGGATATTTTTCTGGATGAGCTTGAGCATCTAATAATGTTTCTTTTGTAAATACGTTAACGTTTAAGTGGTGTCCACCTTGTTCTACGTATCCATCTAACATGTTAACTAAGTTATCAATTTGTTGTTGATTTACTGCCATGTCAAATTCCTCCTATTACTAGTATATTATCATTTTACTTGATATCGTATTATTCTGCATCAACACTGTCTAAAATGTTAGGAATGTTGCATGCCATATCTCTGCATTCTTCAATTCTGTCAACATCTAAGTCACCAGCGAAAACTTGATCTTCTTTACCAAGAGCACCTGGAATGATTGAGAATGTGTTAGAGATACCATCTTGAGCGTGTCTGAATGGGATCTTAGCTACTGAAGCAAGTGAAGCTAATGCACCATGTGTATCACGTCTGTGCATTGGGTTAGCACCTGGAGCTAATGGTTCTCCTTGTTTTCTACCATCTGGTGTGTTACCTGTCTTCTTACCATATACTACGTTTGAAGTAATTGTTAAGATAGATGTTGTTGGAACACCGTGACGGTATGTGTGGTGTTTACGAATCTTATCCATGAATGAACGAACTACCATTACAGCGATTTCGTCTACATCATCATCATCGTTACCATATTTAGGGAAGTCACCTTCTACTTCGTAGTCAACTACTAAACCATCTTCATCACGAATTGGTTTAACTTTTGCATATTTGATTGCTGATAATGAGTCAGCTACTACTGAAAGACCAGCAATACCTGTTGCAAAGTAACGTTTAACTTCTCTGTCATGAAGAGCCATTTGGATCTTTTCGTAGCAGTATTTATCATGCATATAATGGATAATGTTGAGTGTATTAACATATAATGCTGCCAACCATTCCATCATTGCATCGAATTTTTCCATTACATCATCAAAGTCAAGATAGTCACCTTCTACTGGACGGTATTTTGGTCCTACTTGTACTTTTGATTTTTCATCCACACCACCGTTGATAGCGTATAACAAACATTTTGCAAGGTTTGCACGTGCTCCAAAGAACTGCATTTCCTTACCAACTCTCATTGAAGATACACAACAAGCGATTGCATAGTCATCACCGTGAGTTGCACGCATCAAATCATCATTTTCATATTGAATAGATGAAGACTTGATTGACATCTTTGCACAGTATTCTTTGAATGCTCTTGGAAGTCTTGTTGACCAGAGAACTGTTAAGTTTGGTTCTGGAGCTGTTCCAAGGTTATCCAATGTGTGCAAGAAACGGAATGATGTCTTTGTAACAAGTGGACGTCCATCGATACCAACACCACCGATTGTCTCTGTTACCCATGTTGGGTCCCCTGAGAACAATGCGTTGTACTCTGGTGTACGAGCAAATTTTACAAGACGTAATTTCATTACAAAGTGGTCAATATATTCTTGTGCTTGTTCTTCTGTGATTAATCCACGATCCAAATCACGTTTGATATAGATATCAAGGAAAGTAGAAGTACGTCCAAGACTCATTGCCGCACCATTTTGTTCTTTTACTGCTGCAAGGTATCCAAAGTATGTCCATTGGATAGCTTCCTGTGCATTTGCTGCTGGTTTTGAAATGTCATATCCGTAGATTTCACCCATTTTCTTTAATTCGCCAAGTGCACGGATTTGTTCTGACAATTCTTCACGAAGACGGATGTTCTCACCTGTCATTCTTACTAGAGAAGTAGCAAGTTGTTGTTTCTTATCTTCAATCAAGATATCTGTTCCGTAAAGAGCTACACGACGGTAGTCACCGATGATACGTCCACGTCCGTATGCATCTGGAAGACCTGTGATAATACCAGATTTTCTAGCCGCTCTCATCTCTGGTGTATATGCATCAAATACACCTTGGTTGTGTGTCTTTCTATATTCTGTAAAGATTTTTACAATTTCAGGATCTACTGTATAACCATTTTCGCTACAAGCATTTTCTGCCATACGAATACCACCATATGGTTGAAGTGAACGTTTGAATGGTTTATCTGTTTGGAAACCTACGATTGTCTCCAAATCCTTATTCAAATATCCAGGACCGTGTGATGTGATACCTGATACAATCTTTGTATCCATATCCAATACACCACCAGCTTCTCTTTCTTGTTTTGACAAATCCATAACTTGTGCCCAAAGTTTTGTAGTTGCTTCAGTAGGACCTGCTAAAAACGAATCGTCACCTTCATATGGTGTATAGTTGTGTTGAATAAAATCTCTTACATTTACTGATGTTTGGTTCCAACGTCCTTCTTGGAAACCTTCCCAGTTCTCATGCCATCTCTTTGCCATGATGTTTCCTCCTTTTCGTGAATCTTTACCTTTATGTTGTAAAAATTTTTCTTTTTTTTAACTCCAATGACATTATAACTTAGTTATTTTTCATAAGCAATACTTTGGATTGTACTAAATTGAATACAGTATACACATATTATCTTTTATTTTTTTAAAAAATATTCACACATTTTTTCTGTTTTTGGTGTATAGTGTATATATGCCTTATTAAAATAGACAAGGAGGGCTATATGAAAAAACGATTCCATATACTCACTAGCATTCTTTGTATTTCCGCCTTACTTATTTCATGCGGAAATCCTTCTAACACCACGGAAAAACCAAACAAAGAATCTGAAAAAAGTGCCACAGAATACAAATTAGAGGCAATAAAGCCAAAAGCATACCGCAACGTCAAAGGTCTAAGTTTGGAACCTGGCGCAACCATTTCTATTATAGGAAGGTACGCTGACGATAGCTACTGGAAAGAAGTGGAGGAAGGTGCCAAACAAGCGGTCGCTGATTTGAATAAAGCTCTCGGATACAAAGGTTCCAACAAAATTCGCTTGAGTTATTCATCCCCAGCTATCCGAGACGATGTAAATGGACAAGTAAATCTTTTGGATCAAGAGCTTGATCGAGCACCGATTGCAATCGGAATTGCCACCATCGATGCTACCGCTTGTGAAATTCAATTTGATTTAGCTTCTGAAAACGGAATTCCAATTGTAACATTTGACTCCGGAAACGATTATCAGCACATTGCTTCACATGTGGCAACCGACAATTTAGAAGCAACCAAGATGGCCGCAGAGAAACTTGCAAGCGCAATAGATAACACTGGAGAGATTATTATCTTTTCTCAAGATTCCATTTCCACCACTGCTACTACTCGATTAAATGGATTTATGGATGTCATAAAAGAAAAATATCCTGATATTTCTGTAGTGGATGTTTATCGTTTTGATGAATTGCAGAAAATAGCTACTGAAATTTCAAATGCCGAAAAAGAACATCCAACAGACGGAAAAGAACCTCGAGAAGTTGCAGATATTACACAAGAAGATGTCGTGGAATACTTTTTGAAAAAACACCCAGACCTAAAAGGCATCTATGCAACCAATCTTGACACAACACAATTGGTCGCAAAGGTAATGAAAAAAACGGATTTGACCAATCTTAAATTCGTTGGATTTGACGGCGGAAAAGAGCAAGTTAAATTATTAGAGAATGGATCTTTAGAAGGTATCATCGTACAAAATCCTTATGGCATGGGATATGCCGCTGTGGTTGCAGCCGTAAGAGTTTCTTTAGGTCTTGCGAATAATTCCTTTGTAAATACTGGATATCTATGGGTGACAAAAGAAAATATGAATTCAAAAAAAATCAAACCTATGTTGTATTAAAAAAGAAGCTGAGTTTTAAAAAGCTCAGCTTCTTCTTATTTTCGCAACTTTTGACAATACTGCGTGCACAACTTGTCCGTACATTCGGAACATTGCAATGCCACATTACTATTCTCCCAGAATCTCTCTGGATAAGCACACACACATGCTTCCCATACAATCCATATGGCAACAGCCAATGCAACCAATGTCCAAGAATAAAATCCCGGAACGACAATGAATGGTGTAAACATCATTAGATGATCCCAATTGAAAATACGACATGTAGTACAACATTTATTCTTCATAATCAAACGGAACGGACACCAGATAAGCACACATATGAGATCGCTCACATAATAAAACGCAGTGAGTAAAAATAATATTGGAACATCGATTATCTTTGCAAAGTATAATGCATAGACAATTCCGTTGCCAATTCCCCAGATCAGCATTACTTTATATGCCGATTTAGTCGTATCTGCGATATATTTTTTTAGTTTATCTTTATGTATCTTTCTTTGACTTGGACGAAACAATCTCAAAAACTGTTTTTGCGAACCAATCGAAATATTGGCTCTCACAGGAATCAACTGTACGATCATATCAAAAATCCATATGCCCCACATCACATGCAGCACCGAAAATCTTTCAAAGAAATTCCATCCTTTAATCAACAGAAACTCTTCCTTTTTCACAAAATAAAGAGCCACTAACAATAACAAAATGGTGCATCTTATTGCTAACTTTATTGCATATGACTTTCTTGTTGTCGATATCTTGAATGTACTTTTATCCAACTTTTTTCTTCCTTTCGTCAATGCGTAGTCCAAAGTTCTAATTCATTTTTAATATAACACAGGCTTAAAATATTTTTCAATAAAATTTACTTTGCGGCCATTTTCTTTCCGATATAACTGCTGTTGTCTTATTAAATAATCTAGCTTTTTAAAACGTTCCTCTTGAAGCACCTCTTGGTTTTTGAAACTATTTTCTATCTCCTTCGAAATAGCTTTGACGATTGCCTCTTGTAAAAGAGAATTATTTTCTAACAAAGCAAACTGTAACTCTGATAATGGTTCTTTTTGCTTCATTTTCTTCGCCCTCGCCCTCAGCATATCTGGCAGTAAATCTTTCAGTTCTTTCAGGGTCATACCCTGCTCTTTTAGTTCTTTAATACAGCGAAATAGCCGTATGTCCTCTTCCGTATAGTAACGATGTCCCATCTCGGTTCTTCCAATTTCCAGGCTTAATTCTTCCTCCCAGTGTCTTAACACATGTGGTTCCATATTTACCTGCTTGGCAGCTTCCGAAATCATATAATGAACGTCGCCCATACCATACGCCCCCTGTCATCATATATTTGATTGTTGTATCGTATATATAATAGCATAGCATAGAGGCTTATGCTCCAAAATTCAATCATCAAATTGCGACAGAAAAAGCTCCCTATAAGGGAGCTTTTATTATGAATTTGTCGATTTATTTTCTTTTAGAATATTTGCAAATTTTGTATACTGTGGTAACCACGTCAATTCTGTAGTTCCCAGCGCACCATTTCTCTGTTTTGCAATAATAATTTCTGCAATATTCTTTCTTTCTGTATCCTTCTTGTAATAATCCTCACGGTAAATAAACATTACCACGTCGGCATCCTGCTCAATAGAACCAGATTCACGCAAATCCGAAAGCATCGGTCTATGGTCCGTACGCTGTTCTACCGCACGACTAAGCTGTGACAGTGCAATAACAGGTACATTCATTTCTCTGGCGATTCCTTTTAGCGCTCTAGAAATTTCTGCCACTTCGTTTTGTCTTGATTCACTGGCTCTCTTTGTCTCCGTCTCTCCAGACATCAACTGCAAGTAGTCGATGATAATAAGGTCTAATCCATGTTCTAATTTGAATTTACGACATTTCTGGCGCAATTCACGAATGGAAATCCCCGCCGTATCATCGATGAGCAATTTGGATTGTCCTATCTTTCCAGCACTTTCAATCAATCGCTCCCAGTCCGTCTCCTTTAGACTTCCTGTACGAAGAGCTTGGGCATCTACTTGTGCTTCTAATGCAAACAAACGATTTACCAACTGCTCCTTTGACATTTCCAAACTAAAAATAGCCACTGTCTTATTTGCCTTAAATGCAACGTTCTGTGCAATGTTTAATACAAACGCTGTTTTTCCCATAGAAGGTCTCGCTGCAACCAAAATCAAGTCTGATGGCTGAAGGCCTGCCGTCTTGTAATCCAAATCTACGAATCCAGTCGGAATACCCGTCACACGCCCTCCACTTTTTGCAGCCATATCGATTTTTTCCAATGCATTTAATACCACTTGCTTGATAGGGACGAAATCATCTGTTCTCCTTCCTTGCAAAAGGTTAAACATCTTCTTTTCTGTCACAGCCATTATGTGATCTACGGGTTCTTTTCCCAAATAGCACATATTGGAAATCTCTTCATTCAATTTCACCATATTGCGCATAATCGCTTTTTCTGCGACAATCTGCGCATAGTATTTTACATTCGCAGATGTTGGAACTGCTGCTACCAAATCTCTAACAAATTCTAAACTGCTAATTTCTGCTGGAACATCCTTTTCTTTTAAACGAGCCTGCAATGTAATCAAATCTACTGGTTTTCCCTCATTGGCGATTGCTACGATGGAATCAAAAATCACACCATATGCCGTCTGATAAAAATCTTCACCCTTAATGATCTCTGATGCAGCCGCAATTGCTTCGTTATCCATCAGCATGGCGCCGACTACGGCCTGTTCCGCTTCAATACTATGTGGCAGTACCCTTTTAATGAGTGCTTCATCCATAGTGTGTGCCTCCTATTGTTCTGTTACAATTACCTTCAAAGATGCAGTTACTTTTGGGTGCAATTTGATCGCCACGTCGTGTGACCCTAATGTCTTGATCGCATCTTTTAACTGAATTTTCTTCTTATCTACATCGTATCCCATCTGCTCTTTTATGGCAGCTGAAATTTCTTTGGTAGATACTGCTCCAAAGGCTCTTCCGCCTTCTCCCACTTTTATCTTAAGTTCTATTTTCCCTGCCGCCAATTTGGTTCCAAGCTCTTTTGCTTCATCCCACAACTGCTGAGCTACTTTTTCTTCATTTGCCTTCTGCAATTTCAAATCATTGAGATTCTTTCCATTTGCTTCCAAACCTAATTTTTTTGGCAAAATAAAGTTTCTTGCATATCCATCGTTTACATTTACGATTTCACCCTTTTTCCCGAGTGCTTTTACATCTTGCAATAAAATTACTTGCATATTAAATATCTCCTTCTGCAATCATTGTATCAATGACTTCTTTTAACGCTTTAATCGCTTCGTCCATATCCGTGTGCTGGAATTGCGTTCCCGCTGTATTGATATGGCCACCGCCTCCAAGGCGTTCCATAATAACTTGAACATTGACTTCATCAATAGCGCGCGCACTGACATAAATCTTGCCATAATATTCTGTCAAAACAAAAGAAGCTTTGATTCCCTTGATATTCAACAACTCGTTAGCTGCTTGTGCACCTACGATAGTCGGACTCTCTATATGTTCATCCACAAGACTTGCAATTGCGTATTCTTGATGAAAAACTTCCGCATTGCTTACTACTTTTGACTTTGCACGATACCAATCCAAATCGTCACGGAATACTTTACGTACATAGGTGATATCTGCACCGCAACGTCTCAAGAATGCAGCCGCTTCAAATGTACGGACACCCGTACGATTCATGAAATTGTTCGTATCAATCATAATACCTGCGTACATACTGTTTGCTTCTATATTCGTAATACGCACGTCATCCGCGATGTACTGCAACATTTCTGCAACCATCTCACATGCCGAAGATGCGTATGGTTCAATATAAGACAGTACTGTATTTTCAATGATATCACTCGTCTGTCTATGATGATCAAATACAACCACTGTTTTAGCCATCTTAAGTAATTCTGGACACTCTGTCATTTCTGGACGGTTGGTGTCTACCACAACAACCATCGTATTATCATTCATCACATCATGAATGTTAGACGGCTTGATAAACATATCTTTTGGATACTTTGAACTCGCACAAAAATCTTGATAGAACGGTCGCACTGATGTTGTAACCTCATCCAACACAATATATGCCTTTTTCTCCATAATAGCTGCAGCTCGATAAATACCCACAGCCGCTCCAAAAGAATCCACATCTGTCATAGCATGCCCCATAACAATCACTTGGTCTTTTGACATAATAAATTCGCGAAGTGCTTCTGCTTTTACACGAGCTTTTACTCTCGTATTTTTCGCTGTCTGCTCGCGCTTTCCGCCGTAATAGGTAATATTGCTACCATTTTTCACAACAGCTTGATCTCCACCACGGGCTAATGCAAGGTCGATTGCCACGCGGGCATGATTATAACTTTGCGCATAAGTATCCGCTGAGAGTCCCATACCGATACTGAGTGTTACCGGCATTGTATTTCCAATATTCACGCTTCTTGCTTCTTCAAGAATCGAAAATTTTCCTTTTACCATTTCTTGGAATTTTTGTTTGCGAACCACGAAGAAGAATTTATCCTTCTCCATCTTCTTAACCAATCCATCGAAATTTGCAAGGTATTGATTCACCTTTCGGTCAATCAAAGCAATGAGTAGCGACTGGCGAACTTCTTCCACACTTTCCATAACTTCTTCAAAGTTATCAAAATAGATTAAACCAGACACTAACTTTTGGTCATCATTTTCTCGGATATAGTAATGTAACTCTGTCACATCCTCAAGTGCAACTGTTACAAAATAATCTTTTCCTTTTGGAAATCCCCAAAAATCTTCGATTTCATTCAAACTTGACACATCAATATGGGTCAAAGTAACTGCATAATCGTGTCCACCATACTGTACTTCTAAATACGCTTGCTTTTCATCCGCTCCTGGGAAAGCACTTCGATTCAATGCCTGAACATAGCTGCTCATATAGCGATTTTCAATATTTTCAGCGCCAAAAATCAACTTAAATGCATCATTTGCCCAGATAATTTTCCCATCTTCCATTAAAATTGCATATGGAACACTCATCTCAGTTAGAAGCACATTATGAAGAAAGCCAAATTGCTCGCCAATGCCTTCGAACCCTGTAAAAAGCAAGCTTTTATTATAAACATACAATAATAAGATTGCCACAACATACATCATCCAAAAAGCTCCGACAACAAATCCTGCTTTCTTATCCACTATGAAACTAACAATTGTCATGACCAGCCATACAAATAGTATGATGACTGGCCATTGTTTTAATAATTTGAAATTCTTTTTCACGTTATTCCCCATATCCATTTGGATTATTTGATTGCCATCTCCAAGAATCTTCGCACATTTCTTCCAAACCACGAACTGCTTCCCAACCTAATTCAGCTTTTGCTTTTGCTGGGTCTGCATAGCAAGTAGCAATATCACCAGGTCTTCTGTCTAAAATTTTGTATGGAAGATCATTTCCACAAGCTTTGCTGAACGCCTTCACCATATCTAATACAGAATATCCATTTCCTGTACCAAGATTATACACACATACGCCTGCTTTTTCTTCAATCTTCTTAAGTGCTTTTACATGACCATCTGCAAGATCTACTACGTGAATATAGTCACGTACCCCTGTACCGTCATGTGTATCATAGTCATTTCCAAACACACCGAGGAATTCACGTTTTCCAACTGCAACCTGTGTAATGTATGGCATCAAGTTGTTTGGAATACCTTTTGGGTCTTCCCCG
Organism: Faecalimonas sp.; assembly: GCA_045659485.1. Taxonomy (GTDB): domain Bacteria; phylum Bacillota; class Clostridia; order Lachnospirales; family Lachnospiraceae; genus Faecalimonas. Next base: position 9,799 of record JAZOWZ010000011.1, read on the forward strand.
ATCGTTCCACTCTTGTGTGCTCCAACAGGATTGAAATAACGAAGTAATACAACATTCCACTCTGGGTCAGATGTGTGCAAATCTGTCAAAATCTGTTCCAACATCGATTTGCTCCATCCATATGGATTTGTACATTGTCCTTTTGGGCATTCTTCCGTAATTGGAATAAATGCAGGATCTCCGTAAACAGTTGCCGAAGAACTGAAAATAATATTCTTCACCCCTGCTCTTCTCATAGCATTACAAAGTACCACTGTACCATTGATATTATTATCATAATATTCCAACGGTTTCGCCACAGATTCACCTACTGCTTTCAAGCCAGCAAAATGAATGACTGCGTCAATATCTTCTTTTTCGAAAACTGCATCCAAAGCTTTTGCATCTCGAATATCTGCCTCATAGAATTTAATCTCTTTTCCTACGATTTTTCCTACACGGTTTAAAGATTCTTTGCTTGAGTTGCACAAGTTGTCAAGTACTACCACTTCATAACCTGCATGAATCAATTCGATACATGTGTGACTTCCAATATAACCTGCTCCACCTGTTACTAAAATTGCCATTTTATTTACCCCCAAAGTTGTTCTGGATATAATCCATCTTCTTTCATTTTCTTAATTGCCGCAACTACTACCGGCTTATCTTCTTTGTATGTAACTCCATACCATTTATCTGCTGATGAAAGCACTTGAACTGTTGCCTTGTCTGCTGCCAACAAGTTGCTCACAACAGTTGGTAAGAAATATTCACATTTCATTGGATTTACTTCCAATCCTTCTTTTAAGAATGCTTTAAATCCAGCTTTTGTCTCTTGCAAGAAACTTGCTGTGAATCCCCACATATTCATAGAAACCAAGCATCCCTTTGGAAGTTCTACCCATGTTTCGCCATCATCTTCTGTGTATGCTGTAATATCACCTTTTGGTTCAATATGTGTTCTCTCTACAACTTTTGTAAGGAAGCCATCTTCGTCAATGCTACAAATACCACGAGATACGTGTCCGTTCTCTGTCAATGTATTCTCTAATTGATATCCTACCATTGTATAACGATATTTTTCATCATCCTCATGTGTTGAAAGATAATCATAAATTTTTTGGAACGCATCTTTTCCATAGTAATCATCTGCATTGATTACTGCAAATGGACCATCAATTGCATCAATTGCACTGAGTACTGCATGTGCAGTTCCCCATGGCTTCACTCTGCCTTCTGGAACTTCAAAGCCTTCTGGAATATTGTATAGATCTTGGAATACATACTCGACTTCCATCACTTTTTCAAGGCGATCTCCGATCGCTTCTTTAAAATCTGCCTTGTTTTCTTCTTTGATAATAAATATTACTTTTTCAAATCCTGCTCTCTTTGCATCAAAAATAGAGAAATCCATAATAATATGTCCTTGTGCATCTACTGGGTCGATTTGCTTTAAACCACCATATCTGCTTCCCATTCCTGCTGCCATGATTACTAATACTGGTTTTTTCACGATGTACTTCCTCCTAAATTGCATACTATAGTACGATAATTATAGTACATACACGTAGGAAAGTCAAAAAGAAAAACCAACTACCACATTGGATAGTTGGTTCCTTTTCTAAAAATTAATCTTGAACATATGGCATCAATGCGATATGTCTTGCTCTCTTGATTGCTACTGTAAGAGCTCTTTGATGTTTTGCACAGTTTCCAGTAATTCTTCTTGGAAGGATTTTTCCTCTTTCAGAAACATACTTTCTAAGCTTAGCTACATCTTTATAATCGATTTGATTATTTTCTTTTGCGCAGAATACACAAACTTTTTTTCTTCTACGAATAGTTCTTCTCTTCATTGGAGAATCTGCTTTGTTTGCTTTATCAAAAGACATTGTCAATACCTCCTATTTTTTCTCGAATACGATACGTCATCGCTTAGCTGAATGGTAATTCTTCATCAATTCCGTCTGGAATGTTCATGAAGCCATCTCCGATGCTTGCGCTTGGAGCTGGTGCAGGACTTGGTTGAAATCCTTCACTTGGAGCAGAACCTGAGTTTTTGCTTTCTGCAAATTCTTGTTCTTCCACGATAACATCTGTTGTATAAACTTTCACGCCATCCTTGTTAGTATAGCTTCCAGTTTGAATACGTCCTGTTACTGCAATCTTTGTTCCTTGACGTAAATATCTTTCAGCGAACTCTGCAGCTCGTCCAAAAGCAACACAGTTGATAAAATCTGCTGTTGGTTCACCATCACGTTTAAAACGACGGTCAACTGCCAAAGAATAACGTGCAACTGCACTTGCATTCTCACCTTGTGAATATCTTACTTCAGGATCTCTTGTTAAACGTCCCATTAAAATTACTTTATTCATAAATTTCCTCTTTTCTCTTATGCTTCTTGTCTAACGCATAAAAATCTGATTACGTTGTCCATGATACGAAGTCTTGCTTCAATCTCTGCTGGAGCTGTAGCTTCAGCTTCGAAGTGGATGAAGTAGTAGTATCCTTCTCTCATTTTTTGAATTTCGTAAGCTAATTTTCTCTTACCCCATTCATCAACGTCAGAAACTTGGCCACCGAAACGAGTAATGTATGATTGTACTTTCTCGATAACTGCTGCTCTAGCGTCGTCTTCGATCTTTGCATTGACAACAACTGCTAATTCATATTTGTTCATGTCGCTTGCACCTCCTTATGGTCTCTGGCCCCCGAATCACATGTCGGGAACAAGGAATAAAATAATATATCACAATTTGGCATTATAACATAGTAATTCAGAGATTGCAAGTATTTTTTAGCTATTTACCTGGTAAACAAATACTGATACTTTCTCATTTGTTCAAGTAATATTTTCTCTACTCTTTTAATTGTTTTTTCATCGTAAATAGCGTTCAGTTCATCAAGAACTTCACAAATATCATGTCGCGTGAAATCAAATTTTAAATAATAACCATAAAGTTCCTCCACGGCATCTAACTGCTCATCAAAATTTCTGGCAAAAGGCTTAGCCTGAACCTTTTTGATGTTATCATAGATATCTTCATCCCACAAATATTCATTTGTATCGGATAACAAAGATAACCCATTATCAAAAATCGGTGCGAATCTATATTTTTTGGTTTTCTCGTCGCGAATCACCGCTATATTATTTGTATGTCTATCTTCATTGAGAAAAAATGCATCAATCGCAAGCATTACTGCAAAATATTTCCCCACATCTTTAAGACCAGTTATTTCTTCAATAAAATTTACTGTGTAAGATATCTTATCTTGCACACTGTATTTCCCCGCAATGGCATCCGCTAATCCTTTGCCAAAATATTGGCGATGCAGTTTTTCAATAGGAATCAACATTTCAAAATCTTCTTTGAAATCCTTACTTACACATCCAATGCCTTCTTTGTCGTCGTATTTGATTTTAATCATATGATATTCAACAAAATCGCCAACATTAGATTTTTTTAATAACTCTGAGACAACATATTCTGCAAACGCTTCATAGCCCATATGGTCGGCCTTATACCATTTATCCTTTATATGCCATTTGGGTTGATTCCCTTTTGAGGTATGATTTTTTATTTCTTCTTTTTCCATTTCAGTTAAATCAATTACCTGCATTCATTTCTCCCCTTTGTGAATAATATTTGAACTTAATCCATAAATTATCATCCGCTGTTCTACCCTTAGTTTTCTCAACAATCCGCAACGGATCATAAGAATCCAATTCTAAACTCCTCAGAATTGTCTTTATATTTCCTCTGGTTTTCGGAAAACATCTATCTTCTAGGAACTCCTGAAATTGTTGCCATGTTGGATTTTCAATCACACCAAATGCCCTATGCAGAACATCATCCGTCCGGTTTTTAATTGCAATTTTTTCATTGAGAAAATCGATATCGATTATTGTGCAAGGATTTTGTCCGTACATATATGTCATACGCAAGGTGTAATTTTTTTCGGGCATTTGGTTAAAATATTTATTTATAATTTGGCGCGATGTGCCGTATTTTTCAGCCACAGCACTCATTGTTATACCCTTTTCAAGCATTTTTTCTATTTCATTCATTTCTTTTTCAGTAAACTTTTGCTTTCTACCAGCATTACGGTTATCTTTTGCTTTTTGAGCAATCTTTTTCAGTTTCTCAACATCATCTGTACCAAACAATTCAACACATAACTTCCTGTAATCAATTCCCATAACGCCCACCTCCTTGCTATATTATATGTAATTTTTTTAATTTAATTACAGTATATTTTTGTTTGCATTTTTTGTCAATATCCTACAATAAAAAAAGACAACCTCACTCAGGTTGCCTTCTTCTTTAATTCTTTCGTATTCTTTTCTACTAATTTTCTCGCAATCATAATCTGATGACCACATCCTCTGCACTTTAATCGAAAATCTGCACCCACTCGAAGAATCTCCCATTCAAAACTTCCACAGGGATGTTTCTTTTTCATTTTTATAATATCTCCAACTTCATATTGGTCTGCCATCTACTATTCACCCATCACTTTCTCTTCTACTTTCACTCCATGCACCACAAACCTTTGTGTATCTGTTACATTGGTGCAAGTAGAAAGTGTAACAATCTTAGATTCTCCTGTCACTTCAACTCCTGTTTTATAAGCAGAGCGTGCCATAATATTTTTTAAATACTCCAAGAATTCTTGATCGTCTGCGAATTGTTTCCTGTAATTCAGCGCCGTATCCTCCACCACAGATGCTGCAAACACTTGGTATTTATGCTCCATCCCATCTGGTGTGTAAATGTAGAAATATGGATTTTCTTTATAGAAATCATACTTCTTATATTCTCGAAGTTTTCCAAACATAGAACCATTCTTCATATTGTGTCCATAAATAATTGTATTTCTGCCAGAAAAATCTCCTGCATTCTGTGCATCTACAAATAAAGCGCCCGCTGAATTTCGCTTCTGCTCAAAAGTAGTCTTTAAGTATTTCTCATTATCGTTTGTATGCAAAACTGGGTAATTAATCTGCGACGGTTTCTCAAATCGTATCCAAGCCACGGTTTCTTTGTTCATTTCTAGAAGTTTTGAGAAATCAACTTTGAACTTCGGCTCCTCTTCTTCGCTCGCCTCTTCCTCCCCCTTCTCTTCTACAATGACCTCACTCACAATCTCTTTATACTCATCTTTACCTTTTTTATATTCAGCAAAAATGGTATACAGCTTGTACGCCGAAAAAAGAAAGACTACGAGTGCAATAACAAACACAATCGCTCTTATGATTCCCGATATTTTCTTTTTCATATGCACTCACCTCTTTCTACTAATTTTGAAAACCCACCACATCTAATATGTAGTGGGTTTTTCATTAACTTACTTTTAATTTGAATTTTTGAATTTCTTTTTCGCTAGAAACCTTCTCAATCATACCGCCTAGCATACGAAGTTTTTCTTCAAATCTCTCGTATCCCCTTTGGATATATACAATATCATCAACAATGGTAATGCCATCTGTCGCCAATCCAGCAATAACAAGTGCCGCTCCCGCACGTAAATCCGGTGCGCTGATTCTTGCTCCCGAGAATTTTTCTACACCTTCAATCATTGCTGCATTTCCTTCTATTTTGACAACTGCACCCATGCGAGCCAATTCATCCAAATATTTGAAACGATTTTCAAAAATACTTTCTGTAATTACACTCGTCCCTTCACACAATGCCAATACCACACCAATCTGTGGTTGCATATCCGTTGGATATCCTGGATATGGAAGTGTCTTTACGTGGGTACTTTTAAGACGTCCCTTCGCAACAACGCGAACTGCATCGTCAAACTCTTCTACTTCACATCCAATTTCCACAAGTTTTGCAACGGTCGCCTCTAAATGCTTTGGAATTACATTCGTAACGGTTACGTCGCCCCTTGTAGCAGCTGCAGCAAACATAAATGTTCCCGCTTCTATTTGATCTGGTATGATAGAATATTCCGTCTTGTGAAGCTTTTGCACCCCGCGAATCTTAATCACGTCAGTACCTGCGCCTTTGATGTTAGCACCCATACTATTTAAAAAGTTGGCAACATCTACCACATGTGGCTCTTTTGCCACGTTTTCTAAAATCGTCTGGCCTTCCGCCATAGCTGCGGCCATCATAACATTGATTGTAGCACCAACGCTCACAACATCAAAATATACATGTTTCCCTTTTAATTGTTCCGCCTCTGCAGAAATCTTCCCATCTTCGATTTCAATCTCTGCACCCAACGCTCGGAATCCTTTTAAATGTTGATCGATTGGTCTGCTTCCAATATTACATCCTCCTGGCAGAGCTACTTCTGCCTTATGGTATTTCCCTAACAATGCCCCAAGTAAGTAATAGGAAGCTCGAATTTTTTTAATATAATCATACTCTATACTCAAATCACCAATACCGGAACCATTAATGCGAACTGTGTGTCTGTCTACACGCTGTACGGTTGCTCCGATACCACTGATTGCTTCTAGCATCACATTGATATCATTTACATCTGGGAGATTGTCAATAACAACTGTTTCATCCGTCATAGTTGCTGCTGCAAGAATCGCAAGTGCTGCATTTTTAGCTCCGCCGATTTCAACTTCTCCCACCAGTGGTTGACCACCCTTGATTATATATTGTTCCATTTCACACCTCTGTATGGTTTTGTTTTTATACTCCTTTTGACATTATAACACAAAACAGGAGGTTTGTAACCTCCTATTTTTTTGCAAGCACTTTTATCGAATGTACCTGCGTCTCTTTCGATAATCACTTCTTCGCCGAAACAATTCTTGAAACACTACAATCTGAACAAAATCCTTCAGCCATTCTCCTGGTTCTTTGATATCTAATTCCTGTTTTCTCACCTTATCGTACACACGATTGCACATCATACGAATCTGCAATTGATCTGGATATTCATCATAAATCACACTACCAGCATAAGACATTCGTTCACATTCATCCTCTACATAAGGCAAAATCCTTTTCACGAAGTTAGGATACATACTCTGCATATATTCATAATCACGGCGTTCCTCACGACCATCATCATATAGTAACGGCATTGGATATGCCATATAATACGGCAAACGATACTCCATAAAAAACACTTCCCATCTACATACACTAATATATAGTATGCAGATGGGAAGATTTCGTTTCTATTTTTCCTGCCAATCGGCACCCTCGACAAGCATCGTAATCTGCTTTTTCTCTATTTCCACAAAACCGCCAAGTACCGCCGCTTTCTTCACTTCGTTCCCTTGATGTATCTTAACCAAACATGGTTCCAAAATCGTAGTTAATGGAATGTGATCTTCATAGACACCCACTCTTCCGTTGATCGTTGTAAACTCCAAAAAGGTTCCTTCTTCATTGAAAAATTCGCCTTCTGGTTCGATAATTCTAATTCTCATTTACAACACCTCTATTTCACGCGTGCAAGAACATCATCAATGTTACCTGCATTCAAGAAATATCCTTCTGGAATGTCATCATGCTTTCCTTCTAGAATCTCTTTAAATCCTTGGATGGTCTCATTAATTGGAACATAACGTCCCTCAAAACCTGTAAACTGTGTTGCAACAAAGAATGGCTGGGACAAGAATCTCTGAATCTTTCTTGCACGAGATACTGTCAATTTATCCTCTTCTGAAAGTTCATCCATACCAAGCATTGCAATAATATCTTGCAATTCTTTATATTTTTGCAATACTTCCTGTACGCCACGAGCCACCTGATAGTGTTCTTCACCTACAACGTGTGGATCCAACATTCTGGAAGATGAATCCAACGGGTCTACCGCTGGGTAGATACCAAGTTCCGTAATCGCACGAGAAAGAACAACTTTCGCATCCAAGTGAGCAAATGTTGTTGCAGGTGCCGGGTCAGTCAAATCGTCCGCAGGTACATATACTGCCTGAACGGATGTAATAGAACCATTCTTTGTGGAAGTAATACGTTCTTGCAAAGCACCCATTTCTGTTTGTAACGTTGGTTGGTAACCAACCGCTGAAGGCATACGTCCCAAAAGGGCAGATACTTCCGAACCAGCCTGAGTGAAACGGAAAATGTTATCAATAAAAAGCAAAACGTCCTTTCCACCTTTATCACGGAAATATTCTGCCATTGTAAGTCCGGTAAGACCCACGCGCATACGTGCTCCAGGTGGCTCATTCATCTGTCCAAACACCATAGCTGTTTTATTGATAACACCAGACTCTTGCATTTCGTAATACAAGTCATTCCCTTCTCTGGTTCTCTCTCCAACACCTGTAAACACCGAATATCCACCGTGTTCCGTAGCAATATTTGTAATCAATTCTTGGATTAATACAGTCTTTCCTACTCCTGCACCTCCAAATAGACCAATCTTACCACCCTTTTGATATGGGCAAAGTAAATCGATGACTTTGATACCTGTCTCCAAAAGTTCTGCTTCTGTTGCCTGTTCTTCAAATGCCGGTGCTTTCTTGTGAATTGGTTCGTATTCAACATCTGTAGGAGCTGGTTTTTCGTCAATTGGCTCACCCAATACGTTGAAAATACGTCCCAATGTATTTTCACCTACCGGAACGGAAATTGGCGCACCAGTTGCAACTGCATCCATACCACGAACTAAACCATCTGTCGGTCCCATAGCGATACAGCGCACCGTATCATCACCAAGATGTTGTGCAACTTCTACTACTAATTTATCTCCATCTTTTCTTGTGATTTCAATAGCTTCATTGATTTCCGGAAGATTTCCACCTACATATTTGACGTCCAAAACCGCACCAATGACCTGCGTAATCTTCCCAATATTATTTTGTGCCATCTTTTCACTCCTCTAGCCGATTGCTTCTGCACCGGCGATAATCTCTGTTAATTCTTGTGTAATAGCTCCCTGACGGGCTCTATTGTATTTCAATTCTAATTCATTAATAATTTCTTCTGCATTATTTGTCGCTGAATCCATTGCCTGCATACGGGCTCCATTCTCACTTGCAATTGCTTCCACAAATGCTCCATACAGAATGCTGGTCATATATTGCGGAATCAAACGCTCAATGACTTCTTCCTCACTCGGCTCAAAATTCATAAGAGTAATATCTTTCGTCTGCTCCGTGCTCGGCTCAACTGGAAGTAATTTTATGAGTTTTGGAATCTGGCTTACTGTATTTTTAAATTCCGTATATGCCAAATAGATTTCGCCAATCTTTCCGTTCGCAAAATCCTGCAAAAGTTGTTCACTGATTACTTTCGCATCTTGGAACTTCGGTTCTTCAATCATATCCGAGTAATCGAATGCAACCTCATATCCCTTTCTGCTCAAACCATCTGCACCCTTTTTCCCCACAGCATACAAACATACTTGCTCTTTTTCAAAATCGCTGTTTGCAATCATACGAACAATGTTGGCATTGTATCCACCTGCCAATCCTCGGTTGGAAGTAACAACTACTATCCCTACTTTTTTCGCACCTGTGCCAGTTACATAAGGATGATCAATATGTCCTGCTTGCGCAAGGACTGATGTAATTGTTTGATACATATATTGAAAATATGCTTTTGCATTCTCCGCATGTGCTCTCGCTTTTTGTAGCTTAACTGTGGATACGAGTTTCATGGCCTTGGTAATCTGTTGCGTGCTCTGAATACTGCTGCGACGTCTTTTAATTTCTCTCATGGTTGCCATGATAGTTCTCCTCTCTCATACGAGAAACTTAAAATTCTTGCTTAAATTCTTCAATCGCTTTCACAAGGGCTTTTTCTGTGTCCTCTGTGATTACCTTCTCTGTTTTGATGGATTCTGGGATTTCTGGATACTTGGTTGAAATAAATTCAAACAGTTCCTTTTCAAATCTCAGAATATCTTCCACCTTAATATCTAATAAATGCTTCTTTGTAGCCGCATAGATAATAATGACCTGATACTCTACTGGCATTGGATTGTATTGTGGTTGTTTTAGCATCTCACGAATACGTTCACCCTGTGCCAAACGCTCTGCAGTATCTGCATCTAATTCAGAACCAAATTGCGCAAAAGATGCCAATTCACGATATTGTGCCAACTCGATACGAATTGGTCCGGCAATCTTTTTCATCGCCTTAATCTGTGCAGAACCACCTACTCGAGATACTGAGATACCTGGGTTAATGGCAGGTCTAAAACCAGCATTGAACATTTCTGTCTCCAAATAGATTTGCCCATCTGTGATAGAAATAACATTCGTAGGAATGTACGCTGATACATCCCCCGCTTGGGTCTCAATAATTGGAAGCGCTGTTAAAGAACCTCCACCAAGCGCATCCGAAAGACGCGCTGCTCTCTCTAGCAATCTAGAATGTAGATAAAATACATCTCCTGGATATGCTTCACGTCCAGGTGGTCTTCTAAGAAGAAGTGACAATGTACGGTAGGCTGTCGCATGCTTTGACAAGTCATCATAAACTACCAATACATCTTCTCCATTTTCCATCCATTCCTCTCCAATCGCACATCCTGCGTATGGAGCAATATATTGAAGCGGTGCCAATTCACTTGCTGTTGAAGCTACCACTGTTGTATAGTCCATAGCACCGAATTCTTCTAATGTTTTCACGATATTAGCAACGGTAGATGCTTTCTGCCCGATAGCGACATAAATACACTTCACACCTTGCCCTTTTTGATTAATAATAGTATCTAATGCAATCGCAGTCTTTCCAGTCTGTCGGTCACCGATGATTAACTCACGTTGTCCACGTCCAATTGGCACCATCGAGTCGATGGCCTTAATACCTGTCTGCAATGGTGTATCTACGGATTTACGAGAAATAACCCCAGATGCAACCCTCTCAACAGGACGATATTTGTCTGTTTGAATTGGACCTTTTCCGTCAATTGGTTGTCCCAATGCATTAACAACACGTCCGAGCATACAACCTCCAACTGGAACTTCAACTACACGTCCAGTTGTCTTTACCATATCGCCTTCATTGATGTTTCTTTGATTTCCCAAAAGAACCGCACCTACATTGTCTTCTTCTAGGTTGAGAACCATACCGTATACTTCTCCTGGAAATTCTAACAATTCCCCTTGCATGGCATTTTGGAGACCATGAATACGAGCAATTCCGTCTGCCACCTGTATGACAGTCCCAACATCAGACACTTCCAATTCCGACGCATATCTTTTAATCTGTTCTTTAATCACAGAACTGATTTCTTCTGGTCTTAAGTTCATGGAACGAATCCACCTTTCTATTATACTTGAATATTTCGTAATTCTCGTGACAAGTCATATAACTTTGTCTTAATACTGCTATCAACCACACGGTCACCAATACGAATCACCATGCCGCCAATCAGCGTTTCATCCACCTGATACTCTATTTCAAATTGCTCATATTTTGTGGTATCAAGCAGTTTCTTCTCTATTTTTCCTTTTTGCGCATCGCTCAGTGGGATGGCTGTAGTCACTTTGGCTTTCCCTATCTTTTTTTCTTCTTTTACAAGTCCAATAAAATAATCGAACATTGGTAATATGTCACTTACGCGCCCTTTTGATACCATAAGTGTCATAATCCCTACAATCTCTTTTGGAACTCTTGACGAAAAGGAATCTTCCACCATCTTGACTTTGTCTTCTTTGATAATCTTCGGATGATTTAGCATAGCGCCAAAATCTTCGTTTGCGCGCAAAACATCTGACACAGTAACCACTGCTTCGAATAGTTCATCCACACAATTTTCTTCCAAAGCCAATGAAAACAATGCGTCTCCATATGTCTTTGAAACTAACTTTGCCATGTGTCTTCACCCATCTCTTTCAATGTCTCTTCAATAATGCTTTCCTGTATATCTGCATCGATAGAAGCGGTTACCACTTTTTGTGCCATCATAGATGCAATGGTAATCATCTCCTGCTTCATATCATCCAATGCACGTTTCTTTTCTAATTCGATTTCAGCATTGGCACGTGCAATAATACGAGCCGCCTCTTCTTTTGCTTCCGCCACAATTTTATTTTCATTCTTCATGGCTTTTTTGCGACCTTCGCTTAAGATTTCTTGTACTTCTTTTTCTGCATTTTTCAGTTTTTGGTCATACTCTTGCTTATAGGCAATTGCTTCCTCTCGCTCACGCCTTGCAGCTTCCTTATCATCCACAATCTTTTGCTTTCTTTTCTCCAAAAGATCTCTAACTGGGTTAATTAAGATGTAAGACAGTACTGTGAAAAGCAAAAACATACTAAGCGCCATTACACATGCATCAAACAAAAGTTGCGCATCTATTGTAAATAAGCGTTCCATTGTTTCCAAGGTTTTCGTTCCCCTTCCTTCTTTTTTACAGCATACCTACTAATGGATTTGCAAAGATTAAAATCAAAGCAATAACCAAACTGTAAAGACCTGTTGTTTCTGCAACAGCTTGTCCTAATAACATTGTAGATGTAACTTCTGATTTCGCACCTGGATTTCTTCCTACTGCTTCCGCTCCAGCAGCCGCTGCACGACCTTGTCCGATACCAGGTCCCATACCTGCAATCATTGCAATTCCTGCTCCAAGAGCTGAACAAGCTAAAACTAAACCTTCATTCGTGATATTCATAATAAAATCCTCCTACTTTTTCTTTTTTGTTTTCTTTTTAAAAGTAATATTATCTGGTATTTTGTTTCCTATAAACACCATTGTCAACATACAGAATACGTATGTCTGTATCGCCCCTGAAAAAATATCAAAATACGCGTGTAAGATACCTGGCCACGCATATGCAAAATTGGATAACAATCCATAAATCAATGCCATAATAACCGTTCCGGCCACCACATTGCCAAACAAACGCAAGGATAAGGAAATCGGTGTGGCAATCTCACCAATTAAATTAATCGGAAACAATAAAGGAATTGGTTTGAAAAGTTCTGTAAATGCTCCAAACTTATTGTATCTAATATTGCATACTTGTATGATGAAAAATGTGATGAGGCCCAATGAAAGTGTGACTCCATAATCCGCGGTCGGAGGCCGAAGGCCCAAAAGTCCCGAAAGATTACTCATCAAAATAAATAAGAACAGTACTCCTATATAATTTCTAAAAGGGTTCCCTTTTTGTCCCATGGACGAGTGAACCATATCATCAAGCATCTCAACTGCCAACTCTACAATATTTTGAAGAGCCCCTGGTTTTCCATCAACATCTTTCAATTTCAAACGAACAATAACCGCAAACAAAATCAATCCGACACATATTATCAACAGACTGATATGCGTGGTAGTCAAGTATACTTCTTGTCCCAAAAACGGAATCTTTTGCAGACTGTGTATCATAAAATCTGCTTCTTTCGCCGCCAATATACCCAAGTCATCTCCTCCTTCTTTCGAGTATTTTATGGATAAGTGGTTGCAAATAAACTGCTATCTTGAGTGTCATAACCCCTGCCAAGAGGGTCAATGGATTTCCCCACTTAAAATATAAGACAACTGCTGTCACAATACATGCAACAGCAGTTCTTGTAAGATAAGCTTTCTTCATGTGTTTGACTCCATCCTCTCCGCCATAATCCAATCCATCTTCAATGGACCAAAGCATATGGATGGACATCCCTATTGCAGTCAAAATTCCAACCCACAAACCAACTGCCTGATATAACTGTTGTTCCAGAAAAATCAAGCAAAAAATCTGTCCAAGGATACCTAGCCCAAGAATCCCTATAAGCAACTCTTTCAATGTGCTATTCTTCATCCTCTTCCTCCTTCGGTTCTTGAATGGTCTTTTGTATCAGCGCAAAAACACTGCGTCCGCCGGCCAATATACCAATCACAATAAAAACAATTGTAAAGGGAAATGGAAACTTCTTCTCTAACCATGCCCCAATAAAAGTACACAAAAGAATGGGTACTATCATACTGATTCCTATCTGTGATATCAATACAAGGTTCTTCATCAATCCCACTCCAATCGATGTAAATGTCCTTCTTTTGTCATATTTTCAAAATCATTTTGTCTAAGCGCCTCATAAAGTACAATTGCCACCGAATTTGACAAATTCAAAGAACGAATCTCCCCGCACATCGGAATTCGGATACTCTCTTCCTTATGATTTACCAAAATCTCTTCTGGAATACCTGCGCTTTCTTTGCCAAACATAATATAGCAATCTGGTTCATATGAAACCTCCGTATATACATTTGGCGCTTTGGTCGTTGCCATATAAATCTTTGCTCCTGGATTTCTTTCAAGAAAATCATTGAAATCAATATATGTGGTCACATCCAAATCTTTCCAATAATCCATCCCAGCTCTTTTTAAAGACTTTTCATCCAAACGAAATCCCAATGGCTCAATCAAATGCAATTTCGTATTTGTAGCCACACAGGTTCTCCCAATATTTCCTGTGTTTGCAGGAATTTCTGGCTCAAACAATACAATATTTAACATGTTTCACCTCTCAGGCGCATAACAAAACGCTCTAAGCGACCAATTGCTTCTTTCAAATCCTCAATGGAATATGCATAAGAAATACGAAGGAATCCTTCCCCGCAATCGCCAAAAGCTGTTCCCGGAACCACAGCCACTTTTTCTTCCTCCAAAAAGCGCATCGCAAATTCCTCGGATGTCATACCAAACTCTTGAATAGATGGAAATACATAAAACGCTCCATATGGTTCGAAACATTGCAATCCGATTCTTCGAAATTCGCTCATTAGAAAACGTCTTCTTTGATTGTATGATTCTCGCATCTCTTCGACATCTTCTTCACAATTACGAAGCGCTTCCACTGCCGCATACTGGCTATTGGTCGGTGCGCACATAATCGCAAACTGATGAATCTTAACCATTTGTTCGATGATTTCCTTTGGTCCACAGGCATAGCCAAGACGCCATCCTGTCATAGCAAACCCCTTCGAAAAACCATTGATTAAAATGGTTCTCTCTTTCATCCCTTCAAAACTAGCAATCGAAACATGTTCTCCTTGATAACTGAGTTCTGAATAAATCTCGTCTGAGATAACAAATAAATCATATTTTTTAACAACCTCTACAATCGGCTCCAAATCCTCTTTTGACATGGTAGAACCTGTTGGGTTGTTTGGAAATGGCATAATTAATACTTTTGTTTTTGGAGTAATTGCTGCTTCCAACTCCTCAGCTGTCAATTTAAACTCATTTTTCTCTTGCAACGGTATTGTAACTGGTACACCGTCTGCTAATATCGTACACGGAAGATATGATACATAACTTGGTTGAGGAATCAATACCTCATCTCCCGGATCTAACATTGCACGAAGGGCAATATCAATTCCTTCACTACCCCCAACAGTAACAATTACTTCATTTCGATAATCATACTGCACATGTACTTTTCTATCTAAGTATTTACAAATTTCTATTTTTAATTCTTTCAAACCTGAATTTGATGTATAGAATGTCTTTCCTCTCTCTAAGGAATAGATTCCTTCTTCTCGAATTCTCCATGGCGTATCAAAATCTGGTTCACCTACACCTAAGGAAATAGCATCTGGCATTTCACTTACGATGTCAAAAAATTTACGGATTCCAGATGGCTGTATTCCAATTACTTTCTGCGATAATGGATTTCTCATTATAATGTCACCGGCATCCTTTCTGATCCTGATTTTTTCACTAAAATAGTTCCGTGGTCTTTATATTTTTTCAAAATAAAATGTGTTGCTGTACTGATAACTGAATCAATTGGAGATAATTTCTCAGAAACAAACTGAGATACTTCTTTCAAAGTCTTCCCTTCCAAAGTAACGAGCAAATCATATCCTCCTGAAATCAAATATACTGCATTCACTTCTGGATAGTTGTAGATGCGCTCTGCAATTCTATCGAATCCTTGATTTCTTTGTGGTGTTACGCGAACTTCAATTAGGGCTGTAACTAGTTCTACACCTGCCTTATCCCAATCAATTAAAGTATGATAACCGCAAATAATTTTTTCTTTTTCCATATCAGCAATTTCATTGGCAACTGTTATTTCATCTGTGCCAAGTAATACCGCAAGTTCTTTCAATTCCACTTTACTTTTCTTTTCGATATATTTTAGAATCTGCTTTCTCATAACAACCTCACTAGTTATATATTTTAAATAATTCATCTGGAGCTGGCTTATCTAAAAACCTTTTTTCTTCTCCGCCTATAATAACTTTAACCTGTTCCTTCGTAGTTCTTCCAAGGAGGGTGGCGCAAATGCCAAGTTCTTGGTACTTTTGTACCAACTCTTCTCCCCGCTCTATCACAATCAACACACTTCCCGCAGATGTCAATTGATACGGATTTAATTGGAAATACTCACAAATCTCTACTGTCTCCTGACAAATCGACATTTTTTTCATATCTACAGAAAGACCTATTTGGGCTGCCTCTGCCAGCTCCCAAAGAGCTGCCAAGATTCCTCCCCCTGTAATTTGATGCATCCCAGACACACCATATTCTTTTGCCATCTCAATTTCCTTCACAGAAAATATTGCTGATTCCTTCTGTGAAAAATTATCTAGAAAAGAATTTACAAAGCGCTCTCGCAATGCTTCATCTTTTTCGCGCATTACACGAAGTGTACCTTCTAAACCAATCCATTTTAAAAGGACTATATCCTGCTCCGCTTTCGCCATAGAGCTGCGTATCAATTGTCCTTTTTTTAGAATTCCGACACCCGTTAAATAGACAAATGCCTTGTTGACTGCAGGGCTAACTTCCGCTTTTGCATTCAGCACCTGCACGCTTTTAGAGGCTCCTGCTTTTTCGATTGCTTCCATCATTGCTTTCAAACGGGATTCGTATGCATGTGGTGGCAATACAACATGAACACTCACACCAACAGTACTCGCGCCCCTCGTGGCAAGCTCATTCATCACTTGCGCCAGTGCAAACACACCCAAATCTTTTTCATCCCCGAATAAAGCAGTACTCGTGCAAAGAAGTTCTTCATCATCTTTACATCGAATCCCATAACACATTTCTTCAATCCTTGGAGAAAACATCGCTTCTTCGCGTTGAAATTGTAATGGTTTTAACATTGAACGTTTCAAAACCGTCTGTGATACTTTTCCTATTTTCATAAATTCCTCAAGCTATGGTGTCTCTGTTCCATTTGTTGGTGGTGTTGTAGGTTCTGTCGGTGGCGGTGTAGGTTCCGCTGGTTTTTGTGCTGCGGCTATGATCGATTTCGCCTGTGCGATAGCTGCACGAATTTTCGCCTCGTCCTGAGTAGCGATTGCATTTTGCACGATTTTTTTAGCCTCTGCATTATCGGTTCCTATACCCACTTCATATTTCGCTGCTGAAGAACGGTAGCTACTACTATTGAATACAGTTCTACTTACTTCTTTTCCGTTTTCTGTTACTACCTTCCACAATTGAGCTTTAATCTTATCATGACCGCTTTCAACCATTTTCAAAGTTCCAACTGCTGCCCCTGATGCAACAAACTTTTTCGGAGCGGCTGTTTTGCTCAAAACCTGAGAAACAAAAGATACTTTTCTATCCTTGTTTCCAGTTTCTTGTCCATATACGGTAAACGCAACTCTTCCGCCAGAAGTGATTCCTTCTACATAGAGTGGTGCATCTGTATTATTCTTAAATCGGAGATCCTTAACATCTTCCGCAATTGCAGCGTCCATAGAACTTGAAACGTAACCCACTACCATGGAGTGCGCATGGCGTTCTACAATTTCTACCTCTGCCAAAATAAGTGCATTGTACAAAGTGGTAGAAACTTGGCAAACACCTCCTCCAAGACTTTGAACCACTTCTCCATTCAGATAGGAACCTGCAGCATAATATCCATTTGCCGCTGTAAATGGCTTCATCGCTTTTTCTACGGAATACTCTTCTCCCGGCATCAAAACAATTCCATTTAATTTCTTGGTTGCATTGACAATATTTTTCCCACGATTATCGTTTGCTCCATAATAGGTCGAATATGTACCAAGTGAAGCTGTGATTTTTTCCAAATCTTCGCGCGTAATGTCTGGTTCATCCAAAATCGTTTCTAGAGCAATCTTGTGTTCTTTGTTCTTTTCCCATTCTTTGTCAAAATACTCTTGAATTATTTTTACGGATTCTTCAATTTCTACTTTTTTACCACTTTTTCCGTCAGTAATTACAAATTTTCCACCTTCACGCTTAATTGTCGCATTTTGTGCTTGGTTTTCCATAAATGTAATTTTTGTGGCAAGTACATCCTTGACATCAATTTCGTCCACCCCATATGAGACATCAATTGTGTATGGATTTGTTTCTAAATCCTTAATAGCTTTGTAGCGACTCCAAAGAAGACCGTCTTTTCCGTAAGCAAATGCTTCGTCAATTACCTCTTCCAAATCCTTAATGTTGAACCCGAGCTCTCCTAACGTTACCTCTTCTTCTGAATTTTCAGCCGATAAAATAACGGTTTCTTTTTTATACTTTTTGAGTTCTTCCTTAATCTCTGTCTTAGCTTCTTTCTTCGTCAATCCTGATACATCCACAGTCCCAACATAAATATTATTGGCGATTGTGTTTTTATCTACTTCACTTACTGTTGCCTGCATAATGAAAAAGAGTACAAGCGCTACTGCAATAACTGCAACTCCTACAACACTTGGTATCAAAATCGCTTTTTTGCTGACTCTTTTTTTGTTCTCCATATTTACTCCTCCATCCATTTGCATTTACTTTAGAACATTCCTGCAAACATCGGCACTAACATTGCAATAACAACGAGTACCACAACAACTGCTGCTAAAGTTTTTTTCAATTTATTATTAAGTTTCATATATCTCACCTTCCTAAAAATTATACTTCTTTTTATTGTAAACTGTCTGACAAAATTTTGCAAGAAGCTTGACGGGTCAATTTGCTTCTATTTTCATAATCGAACAGGAAAATCTGCTCTTTTTTTTCGCAATCTCCCATAACATCGTGTTGAAATCTCTCTATGTGTACCATTCCTTCGTATTTTCGTTTCATCTCTTTCGGAACCGTATACTCGCCTGCAAATGCAGGTCTACTCTTCACGTTTTCCCTCAAATACAAGTCCAGTGTCAAAAGTTCGCGATACAACTCCTCTTCCTCCGACACATATTTTTGGATAAATTCAAGCAAAATCTCATATCTTCGAATTCGCGTATGATTGACGCTCGCGAATCCTTCTTCTTGGTAATACCTTCCCAAGTGAAAATACAACTCATATGGCGATGCAAAAGCAGATACCAATCTGCGTAACGTATAGGTAAATTGTCCGCTGTTATAATATACCTCAACCATCTGCTCCACCATCTTTAATTCTAACAAATCCTCATAGGAAAGCCATTTGGTGCCAAGAACTTCATATGGTGGTTGACTTTTATAGATCAAACCATAGTTTTCTTTTTGCTCCTCCATATAAGAGCCTTTTAATACTTTCAAAAATCCCAGTTGCAATTGTTCTGGTTGTAATTCGTACACATCGTTAAATGACTGTTTAAATCGCTCTAGTCCTTCATACGGAAGGCCTGCAATCAAATCCAGATGCTGATGCACATTGTGTGAGCCATTGATACGACGTACAATCTCAGCAACCTTGTCAAATTTCATAGTTCTTTTAATTTCTCGAATTGTTTTCTCGTATGTGGACTGAACACCTATTTCCAATTGAATAAGCCCTGGTCTCATCTTCTCGATCAATTGGAGTTCTTCTTCATTTAATAAATCCGCTGAAACTTCAAAATGAAAATTCGTAATTCCCAGATCGTGTTCTATCAGATATGACCAAATCTCCATTGCATGCTTGTGATTACAATTGAATGTGCGATCTACAAACTTTACCTGCGGCACTTTATGGTCTATAAAAAATTGCAACTCTCTCTTTACCAATTCCAACTTACGAAAACGCAAGCATTTATCTACCGAGGACAGACAATAGCTACACGAAAACGGACAGCCCCTACTACTTTCATAGTAAATAATCTTGTTCTCAAACAAATCGATATCCTCGTATACGAAAGGAACCGTGCTCAAATCAATCACGTTTCTCCACGGATTCTCTACAATATCCATTCCTTCTCTATACGTGATGCCTTCAATTGCTGATAACGGCAAAGCATTCTCCTGATAGTGTTTCATCAACTGCTTAAAGGTGGCTTCGCCTTCTCCCTTCATCACGCCATCAACCTCGGGCAAGCGCTCCAACACAGCCTTTGCGTCATAACTAACTTCCGGCCCTCCTACCCAAATGATAACCTTGGGACAGATTTTCTTAATTTCATGAATCAATGTCTCCACATAGGTTCGGTTCCAGATATAGCAGGAGAAACACAAGACATCTGCTTTTTTCTGATACAGGTCTTGCAAAATATCATCCACTTGCTGATTAATGGTATACTCTACGATAGATACATATTCTCCATAATCCTTAGCGTATGCTCGCAAACTGTATACAGCCAAATTGGAATGTATGTATTTTGCATTGATTGCGACTAAAACAGTATTCATGCCTTCTCCTTTCTTTCAAAAAAAGTGCTATTGCAATTAGAAATGCAATAACACTCTTACTTTCTTCCTACGTGCGTTGCACTTCGAACTTCGCTCCCTGAACGTTACCTTCGCAGTTAACTCAGCCCAGGCACCCTCACGGCACCCGGAAGGTTCTACTTAGTGCTGCTTCGTTCCCGACCTGACACGGTTCATAGATTTCCGTCGCGCGAGACCCAAACATCTACGCCACTTACGAAGGGCAGCTTCACAAAGCCAAGCCCTCCATGCAACATCACCCCTACTATAGCGGATTGTAGGTTCAAGGTACCGCTAACACCCCGGCTGCACGGTTACTAATTATACTATCCTTTTGACATATATGTCAATGCTATTGGCGCCTTTTCTCTCGCAGTTCTTGGAAAAAACTTTTCATCAAATTACTACATTCTTCGCCCAATACACCAATCTCTATCTCCACCTGGTGGTTAAACTCTTCCATTTGTAAGAGATTCAAAATCGAACCTGCGCACCCCGCCTTTGGATTCATACATCCGATGACTACTTTTTTCATACGGGATTGCACAATTGCTCCCGAACACATCTGGCATGGTTCGAGTGTCACATACATCACACATTCCTCTAACCGCCAATCGTCCATTTTCTTGCTAGCTTTTCGTATGGCCATCATCTCTGCATGTGCCAACGTGTTTTTATCAATCGTTCTTCGATTATATCCGCGACCTATGATTTTCCCCTCATAGACAATCACACACCCTATTGGCACTTCGCCCAATGCATATGCCTTCTTTGCTTGACGTATGGCCTCTCGCATATATCTTTCATCTTGATTCATTCTGTTTTTCCTCGCACACTAATTATGGTTTGTATTATACTCAAGAAACCAAAATCTGTCGACACCAATATCCAAAATCTTCAACGGTATTTTTTTCCTCTTCTTTCAATTCAATTTCCACATCTATCATTCGACGAAATGTTCCAAAACCGAAAGCAATGGCTGCCATCTGCTCCTTCTCGTGATAAATACCCGGTACGCCAATCCAAATATTCCCATTTTCCTCTATGTATAACAAATGATGATAATTGGAAAAACCATGCAAAAGAAAACTATTGTTTGCAAGTTTCCATTCTCTTCTCGGAAGTCTAGATAAGTCTTGCCTTTGTATTTTTTCGTATATTGCACCAGATGGCACAACATACTCCTCGATTGCTTCCTGCCTTACCATATCCGTTTCTTTTTCCACCGGCAATACCTGTTCTTCCCAACACCCCAAATAAGTTTCTCCATTTTCCTTCTGAAAAAGAATCCCTTTCACTACATCCATCTGCTTTGCATAGACCTTGAGGGTACTTTTGTCCATTTGATTCTCTACCTGAAGCAATCCAATGTTTCTCATTCTTTTTCCATTCTGATATTCGTATAAGTATTGGCTACTTTTTTCCATAATTGTCTCCTCCACAACTTGTCTTATCATTCCAACTTATTCATAGAGACAACAAAAAATGCTATGACATTTAAATCAGGCTCTAAAACAACTATGAGGAGACAGGCCCGCGCATTATCATTGACGAATGAAGATGTGTGTTTTCTGCACATCTTTTTCTTTTGTAAGCTTTGAAGGAAACTTAGAGTTTCTTAGATGCCCATTTCACAAAAAGTCACTTATAAAAAGTATGTTTGAACAGACCTAATTCTTAGTAATATTATGTATGAGATAACATTACTAAGAATTAGGTCTGTGAGTTTACTTTTTATATATGTAATAGCTTCTGTGAAAGGGGCAACATAGAAACTCTTTTTTCTGAAATCTTGCTTACAAAAGAAAAAGATGTAGCAAAAACTACATCTCTTCAGTATCTATAATGCGCGGGCCTGTCTCCTCATAGTTGTTTTAGAGCCTTAAATCATAGCATTCAATTCTTGATATAATCGTTTTGCGTAACTATCCGTCATGCCACAGATTGTATCCGTAGCAAGAAGCAGACGCAAATATAATTTTTCTTCCTCACTTTTCCCCTGAGCCTGGTAATGATACGCACTCTTATAATTATCAGAAATAAACGAAACCAATCGTTTATCTACCTCCGATAATTTAGACCCTGTGTCATAATACAGTACTGCGTTAACAAATTTATCCATTAAGAAATTTAAAATCACAGATTCTTTCATTTCCAACTTGTAAATTGTCGGTGTGTCAAAAATTTTACGATATGCTAAATCTCCAAGCAAATCCATCAATCCTTGGCCATAAGTACCGCAAAATACATCTGTTTTATAAGTACCTTCCATAATCGCACGATAATTTGAAGTAAATCCGTAGGTTGCGCAATTAATTAAAAATCCCTGCACTTGTATAATCCAGTTTTTCACCGCATATTCTTCTGGATTTTGAACCTGTCTTCTAATTCCGCTTTGATACTTATGCTCCAGTTTTTCCAACGGCCTAAACGGATTGTGCGGCTCTCTTTCTTCCAACATTCGAAGTTCTTCTTTTAGTTGCGCATACGAGATAAATCCTTTTACAAATCCATCTTCAATGTCTGCTGTCTTATAGGCAATATCATCTGCCGCCTCCAAAACAAAGGTTAATGGGTGACGTTTGCCCCCTGTTCCCGTTTCCTTTGTAATAGCCTCAAAAATCTCACGGTCTGCATAGTAGTATCCAAGTTTCTTATCTTTGATATCTTCTAAATTCTTATTTATCTCAAGGGAAGAAACTGGGTATTTTACAATAGTATTTAACAAGGCGTATGTAAGATTCATCCCATATTCATCTACCAAATAATGCAATTTGGATACCAGGCGAAGTGCTTGTGCATTTCCTTCGAAATGATAGAAATCTTGGCGCATTTCCTCGAACAACAACTGTTCTACTGCTTCTCCTTTGTACTGAAGCTTTGGTAAGTTTCGTTGAAACCATTCACGAATAACAATCTCTCCAAAATGCCCAAATGGAGGATTGCCAATATCATGAATCAACCCCGCACACTCCAGTATATTGCAGATTTCCTCGCGCTGCTTCCACGAAAAAGTTTCATCTTTAATATGATGAATAATATATTCCCCAATGTTTTGTCCTAGCGACTTTGCATAAGAAGAAACTTCTAAGGAATGTGTCAGCCTCGTACGGATAAAGTCACTTTGATCCAAAGGAAATACTTGCGTTTTATCCTGCAATCTCCGAAAGGAAGCGCTTCCTATGATTCGATGATAATCTTTTTCGAATTCATTCCTTAAATCTTCTTTTGTCTTTGCCACGCTAGACACCTGACGATGTCTCTTAGCTGATAACAATTGTTCCCATTTCATCATTCATTTCCTCACTTTGTTAAAAGTGGAATTAATCGACTCGTTCCAAGTCGCTCTGCACCCAAAGCAATAAATTTCTCTGCATCTTCCACAGAACTAATCCCACCGGCCGCTTTTACTTTAATCTGCTCTCCAACGTGTTCGCGCATAAGTTTCACATCTTCAAAAGTAGCGCCTCCTGTAGAGAATCCTGTAGAGGTCTTGATATAGTCGGCGCCTGCATCCGTTACCACGTGGCACATCTGTATTTTTTCTTCACCCGTCAAGAGGCAAGTTTCAATAATGACTTTTAGGAGTTTGCCATTGCACGCTTTCTTAATTGCACGAATTTCCTCCAATACTTTTGTGTAATTTCCTTCTTTCACATCACCAATGTTGATAACCATATCGATTTCATCCGCACCATTTCGTACAGCATCTTCTGTCTCAAATACCTTTGCAGCAGTTGTCATATTTCCATTCGGAAAACCAATCACAGTACAAATAGCCACTTTCCCTTGCACATATTCTTTTGCTCGTTTCACAAAACATGGTGGAATACACACCGATGCAGTTTGATGTGCAGCACCTTCATCACAAATCACTCTGATTTGATCCCACGTTGCTGTCTGTTTCAAAAGTGTATGGTCTACCTTACTCAAAATTTCTTGTTTATTCATAATCTTCTCCTTTATAATTCACTCATTAACGAGGTACCGATACATCCATCTGGCAATTCAACCCCAAAGTTTTCTGCAATCGTTGCTCCTACTACGGCAAATGTGCTTTGTTCTTCCAAAACTCGTCCGGCTTTCATCTTTGGCGACCAAGCAATAAACGGAACCTTTTCTCTCGTATGATCTGTACCCTTGTAGGTCGGGTCATTTCCATGGTCTGCCGTCAAAATCAGCAAATCGTCTGGCTTCATTACTCCCATGAGTTCCCCAAGCTTTTTGTCGAATTGTTCCAATTCATTCGCATATCCCTGAATGTCTCTTCGATGTCCCCACAGCGCATCAAAATCAACAAGATTTGTAAAACAAAGGCCTTTGAAATCTCTATCTGCAATCGCTATGGTCTGCTCCATACCATGCACAGAGCTTTTTGATTTGTTCGACTCCGTGAGTCCTTCCCCCGCAAAGATGTCATAAATCTTTCCAACAGAAATCACTTCATATCCGTTCTCTTTTAAGGCATCTAACACGGTCTTTCCGCTTGGTTTTACTGCGTAGTCATGACGATTGGAAGTTCTTTTAAACTCGCCCTTTTTCATCCCTGTATACGGTCTGGCAATAACACGCCCAACTTTCCATTCATCTTTCATGGTCAATTCTCTGGCAATTTCGCAATATCGATAAAGGGTGTCAAGTCCCATGGTCTCTTCATTTCCACAGATTTGTAATACAGAATCCGCAGATGTATATACAATCAAATGACCTTTGGCAATTTCTTCTTCCCCTAGTTCTTCCAAAATCTCTGTTCCACTGGCGCTCTTGTTTCCAATGATGGTTCGTCCTGTTCGTTTCGAGAGTTCATTAATTAACTCTTGTGGAAAACCTGTTTCCGTAAAAGTCTGAAACGGCTTGTCGGTATAAATTCCCATAAGTTCCCAGTGACCTGTCATCGTATCCTTGCCTAAGCTCTGTTCATTCAATTTAGCACAGACACCTTTGGGGATATCTACCGGTTTTACATCCTTTGCGTCACACAAATTCCAAATACCTAGAGCCTTAAGATTTGGAATATGCAATTCTTTCACTTGCTCTGCGATATGCCCCAATGTATTTACTCCTACATCCCCATAATCTGCAGAGTCGCCCATCTGTCCAATTCCTAAAGAATCTAGTACAATTGTAAAAATTCGTTGATACTTACCCATACATACTCCTTTTTCAAACTAAAAAATCCGCAACAATCGTTGCGGACTTCATCTTTAGTGCGCGATCAGGGGCTCGAACCCTGGACACCCTGATTAAGAGTCAGGTGCTCTACCAGCTGAGCTAATCGCGCATTGCATTTCATAACGCAAGGACTATTATATAATGCTTTTTTCATAAATGCAAGTGTTTTTTTATCTAGTTTTTTAGATTGCAATTACATTTTAGTTTATTTCTCGGATTCAAGATATCATAAACTTCTCGGAAAGACCTACGAAACTTTCTAATACATCTTCGATACCATTTGTTATGGTAAAAAAAATAACAATTATGCCTCATAAGCACACACCATATTTCCTTCTTACTATTATGATATCCTTGTAGCCACTAATTTGTGAATCGGATTGCCCATACTTGAAAATTTTTCTTCATATTCTGTCATAATATTGCCTTCGTTCATCTTTGAGTCGTTGTGCAAATCAAACGTAGAACCAAGTAACTTCCACCCAGCTTCCTCTACCTGTTCTAAAGAAAATTCAAACAGCAATCGATTGTCTGTCTTAAACTCTACAACACCATCGTCCAATAATACTTTTTCGTATTGTGCCAAGAATTGAGTCGATGTCAATCTTCTTCTTGCATGTCTTGCCTTTGGCCAAGGGTCAGAAAAGTTAAGATAAATCTTTGCCACCTCATCTTTTTCAAATACCTCTGGTAGCTCCATCGCATCCATACAAATAAAACGAACGTTTTGTAGCTCACAAAATTCTTCCGTGTCAAATTTTTCTAAAGCTCGCAGTAAGACACTGGAATATCTCTCGATTCCGATATAATTAATTTCTGGATTTTGCCTTGCAAGGGTAAGAATAAACTGCCCTTTGCCCATACCAATCTCGATATGGATTGGATGTTCATTTTGGAACACCTGACTCCATTTTCCTCTATATTCTTTTTCGTCTTTGATAGCAATCGGATGACGCTTTACCGCGTCATCCGCTCCTGGTATATTTCGTAGTCTCATGTTGTTTCCTTATCGTTTAAAATTCAAATATTGCAACTCCGTATGGCGGTAAATCATAAGCAAATGAATATGGTTTTCCATCACACTCCTGCTTAATCGCCTTATAAGTCAACGGACGTTCTTGCCCGCTTCCGCCATATTTCTTCTCATCACTGTTGATGATTAACTTATACTGTTTTCCTCGCGGAACACCTACACGGTAATCTGGTCTTGCCATTGGCGTAAAGTTGCACACAAATAATAAATTTTTCTTCTTATCTTTTGAATGTCTTGTAAAGCTATAAATGCTTCGGTCCGCATCATCTGCATTTATCCACTGGAACCCTTCCCAGCTTCCATCACAATCATAAAGAGCTCTGTTCTTTTTATATAAACGCAACAAATCCTTGGTAAATGTCTGCAAGTTCTGATGCCATTCTTCTGCAAGCAAATACCAATCTAATTCTCTTGCCTCGCTCCACTCACGAAGTTGTGCAAAATCTTGTCCCATGAACAAAAGCTTCTTTCCTGAATGTCCAATCATAAATGCATATCCTGCCTTTAGATTTGCAAATTTATCAAATCCAAGACCTGGCATCTTATTTAACATCGAACATTTTAAATGAACCACTTCATCGTGAGACAATACCAATACATAATTCTCACTGTGTGCATAGGACATGGCAAATGTCATATTGTAGTGATTAAACTTTCTAAAATAAGGGTCTAACTTCATATACTCCGTGAAGTCATTCATCCAACCCATATTCCATTTGAACGTAAACCCTAATCCATCATCTTCTGGAGCTCCAGTTACCTTTGGCCACGCGGTAGATTCTTCCGCAATCATCATCACTCCTGGATTGCGCTCTCTCATTGCTGAATTCAGATGTTTGAAAAATTCAATGGCATCTAAATTCTGATTCCCGCCATATTTATTAGCAACCCATTGTCCATCTTTCTTTCCATAATCCAAATATAACATCGATGCAACCGCATCCACACGGAGTCCATCAATATGGAAATGCTCCACCCAATACATCGCATTTGCAATCAAGAAATTCTGTACTTCCGCTTTTCCAAAATCAAAAATCTTTGTTCCCCAATCTGGATGTTCGCCCTGTCTTGGGTCGGCATACTCAAACACAGCCGTTCCATCAAAATTAGCCAATCCATGTGCATCTTTTGGAAAATGCGCTGGTACCCAATCCAAAATAACACCAATATTATGCTTATGGAAATAATTAATCATATAAGCAAAATCTTCAGGTGTTCCATAACGCGAAGTTGGTGCATAATATCCTGTTACCTGATATCCCCAAGAACCATCAAACGGATACTCCGCAATTCCCATTAACTCAATGTGCGTATATCCCATTTCTTTTAAATACTTAGTTGCCTCTCTTGCGAACTCGCGATAAGTATAGAATCCATCATCATATCTTCCTGGATGACGCTTCCAAGAACCTATATGCGCTTCATAAATTGATATTGGACTCTCATAACAATTCCATCCTTTTCTTGTCTCAATCCACTTCTCATCTGTCCACTTAATCCCATCGATATCCACCACAATCGATGCAGTATCAGGTCGCACTTGTGCGTGGTTTGCAAAAGGATCTGCCTTGTATAAGAAGTCTCCTTTCTTTGTCTGGATGCAGTACTTATACTGTGCTCCTGCTCCTATTTCCGGAATAAAGCATGTATAAATTCCTAATGGCTCATTTCTTTTCATCTTATGAATCTGTGGTGCCCAATCATTAAAGTCTCCCACCACAGACACTTTCTTTGCATTTGGTGCCCAAACGGCAAAATAAACGCCTTGCTTCTTCCCATCATTTACAATATGGGCTCCCAATTTTTTATATATTTCATAATGGTTTCCTTGTCCAAACAAATATTGATCCAATTCCCCAAGCTCATAGTTTTTGCTCATATGCATCACTCCTTCTTTTTTCCATTATACTTGAATCCCGGATAAAAAGAAAGAGTTTTGAGATATTTACACCCCAAAACTCTTGGTCTTATCTAAAGTCTTCTTCTTTCAAAATAATACGGTCTGACTCGTCTTTATTTTTACCGAATAACTTCTTAATCATTTTCTTGAAAGTTGGTCTCTTCGCATTGTCAATCGCATCGTCGATCAATGCTTTTACATCTGCAACTGTCACAACTTTCTCTTCTCTTTGCAAGATATCGATATCGCTGTATAACGCGAGGATTCCCATCTCATCAATCTTATACCCATTCTCTTTCGCATAAGTTTGTCCAAATGTTACCAACTCATCATTCAAGAATACAGGAAGATCCACTCTTGATGTGAATTTTGCTTTGAAGTCTGGATGTTCCGCAAACAATTTTTCAATTGCTTTTCTTTCATCTTCAATGACCACAAGCAGTTCCCCTGTTTGCCCTTCCATAACACTGTTTAAAATCTCCACAGTACTTCTCTGCAAACGAGATGCCTTTTCTATGACAAGTGCCCCGCCGTGTAACTTCACAATAATCTCTCTTGCATCTTTCTTATTGAGTGCTTCCGCTTTTACGATAGCAACCTTGCCGTGCTTAATCTTTCTTGCCTTTTGAATCGCTTTCACAATATCGACTGCTAGCACTGTTTTTCCGGAACCACGACGTCCTACAATAACAACATTTCCTTCTTTCGAGGTTCCATATCTTGTTTTGCAATTCTTGTCAGCTTCCAACACTTTTACTAATTGTTCACTCATTCCATGTACTGGAACAAAATATGAGAACAATTTCTTTTGCTCTTCCGTCAAGCCAGCCTTTAATCCAACTTCACTCTGTGCATCTAAGTCATAACGACCTTGCACTACAAATCCTGTATCATATGGAGAAGCCTCTTTTTGCACTGGTTCCTCTTCCTCTGGCGCTGTGATAACTTCTTCAGAAATATCAACCTTTGTTGCATTTTCTAATGCCTTTGCCGAGAGTGCGATTGACTGGGTATCGCCTAGCTTGATTCCTTCATCTGCTTGAGGATCATCGATTTCTTCAATGATATCTTGCTCTTGTTCTACTGGCTCTTCTTTTTCAGACCTATCTAATTTGGCATCCAGCGCCGTTAACTGTTCTACCACTTTTTTAATCAATGGTTTTTCTTCTACAACTTCTTCTACCGCTGTTTTCTGTGCACTGATTTCTGCCGATTCAGCCTCTAACGCCTCCATCAATGCTCTCACGTCATTTGGCAAGATTTCTTCTGGCTCTTCTTCTGGATCAGCTTCCTCAGCAATCTTTGCTCTTTCTTGCTCTACCTCTTCGAGTTTTGCTTGAATCATTTGCGCATTTTCTTTTTGCTCAGCTTCCCAATTCTGCACCATTTTTTCAATGTCAGCTACAGAACTCTTTGTTTCTGCAACCACTTCTTCTTGCGGCTCGTCCACAGCTTCTGGTTGTGCTTCCTCTTGAACTTCTTCAGCGACTTCAAAAACTCTCTCTTCTTCCATAGAAACTTCCTCTGCTGGTTGTTCTACAACTTCTTCCACCTTTTCTACAGTTGGCGCCTCTTCAACTGGCTCTGTAGCAACTGGCTCTTCTGGTTGTGGCTTCTTCGGTTCTTCAAATCTGCTCATATACTTTTCATGTTGCAATGGTGTCAGTGGTTTATATTTCATCTTCAATTCCATAGCTTTGTAAATATACTTTCCTTCGCTAAACCAAAGCATCAAGTCATCACATTCTTCTAAGCATTCCGTAATCATACCAGCTTCTTTATACAATAAAGCCAATTCAAATGCCCATTTTTCCACGTACTCTACTGCCTTAAATTCTTCAAGCACAGAAATTTGCTCCTGAAGTGGTGCGCCTTGTGCCTTCAAAATCTTATACTTCAAGATAAAACGGTTCGAATCTTTTGGTGCCACCATTAAAAACTCTTCATAGCAATCCATCGCTTCTTTGAGTTCCCCTTGCTTTAATGCAAGAATACCTAAGCGATAAATAATCTTCTTGCTGTCTGGCGAAATATCATATGCGACAAACAAGACATCGCGTCCCTTTTGGTATTCCTCATTGGCCTCATATACTTCACTTGCAGCACAAAGGACTGCTAGATTCTTTACCTTTTTCCAATTGATACTATCTGCAATCTCAAGCGCTTCTTTGTAAGATTTCTCTTTCATGAAGTTCATCATTGCCTCTATTTTTAAACGAAATTCGCTCTTTTCCACAATTTTTCACCCCTAAAAAATTCTTTTTTACATTTTACCATAGACAACTGCCAATGTCAAAATGGTTGTAACAAAAATGTAACATTTTTCTTCACAAAAAAACGACCAAGCCATAAAAACCGACTTGGTCGAAAAAAGGAATGGATGGAGGTGGATTCGAACCACCGAAAGCGTTGCTAACAGATTTACAGTCTGCCCCCTTTGGCCACTCGGGAACCCATCCATATATCAAACTCATCGAGTTCGACAACATACTTTTTATAACATATTCCAAGGAATATTGCAACTACTTTTTATAACGAAGAACCGCAACGGAAGTCTGTCCCATAGAAAGTGTCAATTTCCCGTCGTCTACTGGAAACATTACTGGTTCCATACAAACGCCGTGTTCATAGGAGTATAAGATTTGCTCCACTTCCGCTTCCATCGGAACTTCTGCCTGCCATACCGGAATGCAGATTTCAGATTTTTCATATCCGTGATTTACTACTACCACAATGGTCTCATTCTCATCAAAACGCGCATAGGATACCACATTGTTTGTCCCATATAAGATTCGAAGGGAACCCGTCTTCAAAGCACTGCTTTCTTTGTGTATGCGAATCGCATCTTTATGGAACTGTAATAGTTCTGCGTTTTCTTTTCCCCAAGGATACGTTCTTCGATTGTCTGGGTCCGTGAATCCACACACACCGGCCTCATCACCATAATACACGGTCGGTGCCCCCATCCACGTCATTTGCATAACAACCGCTTCACGCATAACCGCTTCATTGACGTTATCAGAAGCCGCCTCATAGCCCAAATGACTCACTCGGCCAACCATACGATTGGTACGAGTCAAAAATCTCGAATGATCATGGTTCGATAGTTCATTCATCGCTACCATAAGAGATGGTGTATTCATATTTAACATTTGATACTTCATGGTTTCTACAAAACATTCCGCATTTCCACATAATTCTGGCTTCTGACCGTCACTGTGTTTTTCCATACCAGTCAAGTACCATGTAAGCGGCTCCATAAACGCATCATAGTTCATTACCGTATCCCACTCATCCCCTTGAAGCCAAGATTTTGGATTTCCATAATGCTCCGCCAAAATCAACGCCTCTGGGTTCGCCTCTTTGACTACTTTTCGGAACTTCTTCCAAAACTGATGATTGTACTCATTGCTGTGGCCCAAATCTGCCGCCACATCCAAACGCCATCCATCCACATTGTATGGTTCAGACACCCATTTTTTCCCAATGTTTAAAATATATTCTTCTAATTTTTCTGAACCTTCATAATTTAATTTTGGCAAGGTGTTGTGTCCCCACCAGCCATCATAACTGCCATTATATGGCCATCTGTAATCTTCCTTTTCACGAAAATCGAAGAAATCGCGATAAGGGCTATCTGCAGAAACATATGCCCCTGGGCAATACCCTTCTGACCCCTCATAAATTCTCTCACGGTCCATCCATTTATTAAAAGAACCACAATGGTTAAATACGCCGTCAATAATCACTTTCATACCACGCTTATGCATTTCTTCCACAAGACGCACAAAAAGTTCATTACTTGCTTCCAAGTTTTCTTTCGCCGTTACGCGCTGTCTGTATTTCGTGGCATAGATATTCTCTCGTTGCTCCTCTTTTAAAACAGCGCCCCCATCGGCAACAATCTTGCCATAATGCGGATCTATATAATCATAATCTTGACTGTCGTACTTGTGATTCGATGGTGATACAAAAATCGGATTAAAATAAATTACTTCTACCCCTAAGTCTTGCAGATAATCCAACTTATCCAGAACTCCTTGCAAGTCACCACCATAGAACTCTCTCACACCCATATAAGATGCTGGATATTTGTCCCAATCCGTCACACGCGTACATGGTTCGCCAATGTAGATATACTCACCTGTTTCCACATCGTTTGTTTTATCTCCATTATAGAAACGGTCTACATAAATTTGATACATGACCGCCCCTTTCGCCCACTCAGGCGTGGAAAATCCAGGAACAATTACAAAAGCATATTGTTCTTGAATATTATCCGATACCCCGAGACGATTATAAAAACAGACTTCACTTCTACCATGGGAATCCCTGCCATTCACTTCAAAATGATAATGCAATGGTTTGTCATCCAATTTCCATCGCAATTCATAGTAATCAAATTCGCCTTGGCTTTCTTTTTTACGCATAACAAATGCGCGTGATCCTGAAATTACGCGCACGAAATCCACATCATTTTTTGCAGTTCTAAATCGAATTGTAACAAATTCAAACTCTTTTGGTTCTGATGGGACTAGGTAGTTCCCAGTCCCATCACTGAACAATGCTTCTCTATTCATAGAATAATGCCTCAAACTCCTGACCTGTGATTTTTTCTTTCTCAAGCAATAACGCTGCACAAGAGTCCAACACAGCCCTATGTTCTTCTATAATCTCTTTTGCTTTTCCATAACATTCATCAATGATTCGCTTCACTTCACGGTCAATTTGACCTGCCACTTCTTCCCCATAACTGCGAGGAGCTTGGGTAAAGTCTCTTCCAACAAACACGTTTTCATCATCATGACCATAGTCAATCAATCCCAACGCCTCTGACATACCAAACTTAGTAACCATAGCTTTGGCCATAGCTGTCGCTTGCTTAATATCTTGAGAAGCACCCGTTGTGATATCATCTAACACAAGTTCCTCTGCCACACGGCCCCCGAGTGATACAATGATCTCTTGCAACATTTGTCCTTTGGTGTTAAACATCTCATCTTTGTCAGGCAATGGCATCGTATATCCTGCTGCACCGTTTCCAGTCGGAATAATGGACACCGTATGCACAGGCCCCACTTTTGGAAGCACGTGGAATAAAATCGCATGCCCCGCTTCGTGATATGCTGTAATTCTCTGATCTTCTTCCGAAACTATTTTACTCTTCTTTTCTGCGCCAATGCCAACTTTAATAAAAGCTCTATCAATATCTTTTTGCTGAATAAATCCGCGTTCACCTTTCGCCGCAAGAATTGCCGCTTCATTCAATAAGTTTTCAAGATCAGCTCCGGTAAACCCTACTGTTGTCTGGGCAACTCTCATAAGGTCTACATCATCACCTAGAGGTTTTCCTTTTGCGTGAACATCTAAGATCTCTTTTCTTCCTTTAACATCCGGACGTCCCACCATCACTTTTCTGTCAAAACGCCCTGGTCTTAAAATCGCTGGGTCCAAAATATCTACACGGTTGGTCGCCGCCATCACAATAATCCCTTCGTTCACTCCAAAACCATCCATCTCTACAAGAAGTTGGTTGAGAGTCTGTTCTCTTTCATCGTGTCCGCCACCAAGCCCTGTTCCTCTACGTCTTGCAACTGCATCAATCTCGTCAATAAATACGATACATGGAGCATTTTTCTTGGCATCTTCAAATAAGTCTCTCACCCGAGAGGCACCTACACCTACAAACATCTCCACAAAGTCCGAACCCGAAATACTGAAGAATGGAACTCCAGCTTCTCCTGCAACCGCTTTTGCAAGTAGGGTCTTTCCTGTTCCCGGAGGTCCTACTAACAATACCCCTTTGGGTATTCTTGCTCCTAGCTCGATATATTTCTTTGGATTTTTTAAGAAATCCACAATCTCTTCTAACTCTTCTTTTTCTTCTTGCAAACCAGCCACATTTGCAAACGTAATCTTTTTATCAGATGGACTACTCATCTTCGCACGGCTCTTTCCAAAATTCATCGCCTTTGCATTTGCTCCTGTCGGACGATTCATCAAGAAAAACACAAAAAGAATAGTTGCTATAATCATCAACGTTGGTAACAATGTCGTCAAAAACCAAGATTCTTCTGGCACATCAATTACCTTAATCTTATTGACTCCAGATTCTCTTAAGCGGGTCTGCACCTCATTTACATCGGATACTTGTAAAATTCGAGCATCCTCTTCACCCTTTAGAGTGATTTTAAGGGAACCTGTCGGCACTTCTCTGTCTTGGATAACCACCACCGATTTGATTGTCTCTTCCTGCAACGCCTTTGTAAATTCAGCATTTGTAATCTCCATCTGTTGGGTTCCCCACATTCCAAACAAATACCAAACCGCCAAAACGATCAAAACAATGACAAGCGTAGAAAAGCCGCCTATTCCTCTACCTTTTTGCTTCAATATACTAATCCTCCTCTAAGCCTTCTACTACTCCAATATATGGTAAATTTCTGTATTTTTGCGCGTAGTCAAGTCCGTATCCCACTACAAATTCATCTGGGATTGCAAACCCAATGTAATCCACTTTGACATCCCTGACACGTCTATCTGGTTTATCAAGCAACGTACAAAGTTTCAAACTTGCTGGATTTCTCTTTGCAAGTACATCCAAGAGATAATATAATGTCTTTCCAGAATCGATAATATCTTCAATCACAATCACATGTTTACCTTCTAGACTTTCATCCAAATCTTTTGAAATCTTAACGATTCCGCTTGATTTTGTTCCGTCTCCATAGCTGCTTACACTCATAAAATCAAGTGATACTGGAACTGTGATGCGCTTTGCTAATTCACATGTGAAGAACACACTTCCTTTTAAAATACAAATCAAATGTACCTGCTTTCCAGCGTAATCCTCACTGATTTGTTTCCCTAACTCAGCAATTTTTTTGTCTACTTCTTCTTCTGGGATCATAACCCTAACTCTCTCTGCCATTTTATTCTCCTTCGTATACATTTATTTCTAAAATTTTTCTTGTGTCCTCATGTACTTGATATGCCGAACTTTTCCGGTATCCTACAATCCACAAAATATGGCTTCCTTCTGCCACGAGAAGCAACTTGTCCCGCTCGCTTTGGGGAATCTTCTCATTCACAAAATAAGATTTTAGTTTTTGAGTCCTACCGTCTGGGTGAATAGTAATATAATCCCCTTCTCGACGGGTTCGAAAACTAATATTGCCTTTGATTATATCACAATTAAACAATCCTGCACTACTTTTTTCAAAAGTATTCGCATTTCTTATTTTACATGAAATTGTCTTTGTTCCCCAACAAATTTCTGCCTCTTTTTGTGATACATCGTAAACGACTTCCTCTGGCACCTGTATAGGAAACTCTTCTTTCTTATAGACTACAATTCCCTGATAGTTTCGTCTCGCTTTCATTCCATATGGTAAATCAATCTTTCGGCTTATCTGTTTTTCAAACAGTTCTTGCAACTTCGCTATATGAACGCCTTCCAAATCCTTTTCACACCCTGCAACCTCAGCAAGCATTCGCTTCAATAATAAAGGTTTTACCACCTCTGGAATTGTCTTATATGGTTCCTCACAAATACAGTAGCCAAGTGTCTCTTGACTTACACATTGCTCCCATGCTTTTTGAGTCCAACAATCTAACAACTCTTGTACTTGTCGAATCTGCTCCATAGTCTCATTCATATGCTCAACTGCTCTTGGATTAATCTGTTCCTCCAAATATGGAAGCACGTGATTTCGAATACGATTTCTTGTATACTGATCACTTGCATTTGTATCATCTATGCAATAAGATTCGTTTCTCTCTTGAAGAAAGGTTTCAATTTCTTTTCGCCGCACACAGAGAAGCGGTCGAATTACATTCCCCTTTACTGGTGCTATTCCACCGAGTCCACGAAGGCCTGTCCCTCTCGCCAAATGTATCAACATCGTCTCCGCGCTGTCGTCCTGATGATGCGCCAAAGCAATCTTGGTTCCATTATGCTTTTTTATGGCCTTTGCAAAACACTCCCTACGGACCTCTCTGCCTGCTTCCTCTGTAGATTGTTTCCTTTTTTTAGCAATTAATTCCACATTTTCAAAATAAGATTCACAAGGGATGCCATATCTTTGGCAAAGAGCTTCTGAAAAAGCAGCATCTCGGTCGGCATCTTTCCCCCGAAGTCCGTGATTGACATGTACTCCGACCATTTCAAAACCAACCTCTTTCTGTAGTTCTGAGAGTACCAAAACAAGGCATACAGAATCCGCTCCTCCTGATATGCCTACGATTATCTTGTCTTCACTTGTTAACATATGCCATTTGTCAATATATTGTTTTACTCTCTCTAGCATAGACTACATTTTCCTTTGTAAAGTTATATCAATTTTATCTTATTTCCTTCTAATTATCAAGAGTCCATATACCTATCACAACCACAGTCATATCATCGAGTGGCTCTTTTCCCGAGCATTCCAATACCTGTTCCAAAATATAATGTGCCATCTCTTTCGGATTGTTGGTATTCGTTCCTTTCACTATCATTCGCATTAGAAATTCTTGTTCCCCCGCAGGCAATGCATCCATCACTCCGTCAGTCATCATAATCACAACATCTCCATCTTCCAATTGATGTGTAGTAGAATCAATCTCCAACTGAGAAACCACGCCCAACGGTAGACTCGTAGATTTAATGAGTTCTACTTGCTCTCGTCGTTTTAGAAATGTTGTCGATGCTCCTGCTTTGATACACGAGCATTTGCCAGTATACATGTCGAACAAGGTCATATCTATCGTCGAGAATCGTACCTCCTCTCTTCCCATAACCATTGCCGTATTTAGCATCTGCAGCGCAGTCTCTTGTGGAAATCCTGCATTTAGGAGTTCTTCCAACACTTCCACAACCATAGCACTCTCTCGAAATGCTCGCTCGCCAACACCCATACCATCCGAAAGGATTACGCCTTGCTTGCTTCCTGCAAGCTCCAATAGAGAAAAATTGTCTCCAGAAATCTGATTGCCACCCTTCGCTATTTTTGCAACTCCCTGTAACGCATGAAAGCGAGAGCTTTCCGCTAATGAAACGGTATGGTACTCTGTGCTCACAAGGGCTCTTTCATCTCTTTCTAAAATCATCGTTCTCCCTACACATTGTGAAATTGCCCGTGACACTTCCTTCATCGGTATACATTTTCCCTTATTGGCTTTCATTGTCACGTGAATCTCATAGCGCCCATTTTGACTTACTAAAAAAACGGTACTCAATAATTTGATACCTATTTTTGAAAAACGTGCCTTGATTTTTTTCTCCAAATGCTCGTCCTCAAAAATGCTTGCGTTTAGCTCTTTAGTGGTATGCCGTATCATTTTTGCAAAAGAGCCAAGTTGTATGGCGCACCCCTCGCGATTTTCTGCAATCCTTTGTTTCCACATAATGTTCTGCTTTTCATTCTTGTAAGTATCTAAAACAGCATTTATATACTGTGTTGCACACGTACACTTTTTTTGAGTTCTTCTTTTTACTTCTACATTCAGCTCTGCTCCATAGTGTTCAATGGTATATATCAATTCTCGTATGTGGTCCTTTTCCTTGCAAGTCTCATTTTTCTCACAATGTTTACATACCCGTTCTTTTACGTCCTCTCGCATCCCTTGATATATTTCCTCTGTAATTTCATCATGCTTGTCCTCCAAATGTAAGAAGACATGGGATAATTTTTCCAGGGATTTCACAAACTTGTCCATCTGAATGACATATGGATTCATCTCTAATTCTTTCATATTTCCTCCTCGCAATGCAGTTTCTATAAAGAAAAATAGCTTTAGAAAACTTTCATTTTCTAAAGCTATCATTGGTATCACTGTTCTGGTTTAAACAAAATCTCATTCTCGTATGCCAAACCTTTATCTCTCGCTACATCTTCTATGTATTTGTCTGAATTATAGTATTCTTCTTTTTCCTTTAATTCTTGTTTCCTTTGTTCTTCTTTTAACTTTTGTTTCTCCAACTCAACAATCTGTGTCTCCTGCTGCTTTCTCTTTTTCAGCAAGTTCACACTACCAACAGCAAGTACACCTGCCAATATTACAACCACCGACGTAATCAAAATCACGCTCAGACGCTGGCGTAAAACCTTTCGCTGTACATACTTTTTTTCTTTCTGCGTTTCTTTCATTCTTATACTCACCTATATCCCCAACTATCACGACTATAATAGCACCTTTATATTACTCTTTTTTCCTTAATTTCGCAACATATTTTTTTACGATTTTCTCTATAAAAAAGTAAGTGAAAATACCTCCACTTAGGACACCGACTACAAAATACCAACGTATACTCCCATCACTTGTTCTGTAGATCTGTATAAATAAATGAATCCCTGTCCATACCCAAAAGATAACATCCTCCAGAGAAACAGCCAGCAAGTTGTGCTTGATAATTCGTCGCAGAATACGTAAAAAATAGTAGACTAGGCACACCAAATTCCCTGCCAATATTGCATGTAAAAAAACGGAGAGCTCTTTACCAATTCCTAATATCATAATTATCGGAATAACTTTACAAATAAGCTTTCATTCTTTTTTCCGTGCTGTTGCACGTCCGAATATGCCACACTGTCAATATGTCCCGCAAGATCCACCTCTCCCTTGTCTAAACTCAACCGATTGACATGCAAATCCTTTCCCTTAATCATCAGCATTCCCTGCTCTGTCTCTAAAAGGATCTCATTCAAATCAAATGCAAGGACATCCAACACTCCTGACACCATACTCATCTTTCTATTTTGAATGACCAATTTATGTGTTTTTGCTATTTGTCTTTCTTCCAAACACTCACAACCTTTCTTTTTTATTATTGTATGAATGCTTGGGACGGGTTATGACACCCGAATGTTCTATAGGTAACGAAACAACTCTTTCGCCTCTTCTTTTTTTGTTGTATCTTGAATATCTAGCACTTCTGCCTTCACACTCTTCGTTCCAAACTGTATCTCTATGATATCTCCAACTTTCACTTTGACGGAAGCCTTAGCAACAGATCCGTTCACTAGGACTCTTCCCGCATCACAAGCTTCATTGGCTACAGTTCTTCTTTTAATCAAACGCGAAACCTTCAAAAATTTATCTAATCTCATATTTCCTCCAAAACAAAAGGGTGTGCAAAAAGCACACCCTTTGTGAAAATCCGTATCAAAAACTAGTTGATAGCATCTTTTAAAGCTTTACCAGCTTTGAATTTAGGAGCTTTGCAAGCTGCGATTTGCATAGATTCACCTGTCAATGGGTTTCTTCCTTCTCTTGCTGCTCTTTCGCTTACTTCGAAAGTTCCGAATCCAACTAATTGGATTTTTTCACCTTTCTTTAATTCAGCTGTTACAACTTCTGTAAATGCTTTCAATGCTTTTTCTGCATCTTTTTGTGTTAAGTCAGCTTGTTTAGCCATAGCTACGATTAATTCAGCTCTGTTCATGATATTTCCTCCTACGATATAGTGTACCCCTTTACGAATACATCCCTATGCACTGTTATACCTTTTTCAGCCTTATTTGTCAAGCATCTTTGGGACTTTTGCACTATGTTTTATGGGCTTTTTCGCTTTTTTATAACATTTTGTCTATCATTTCCAAAATCTCTTTTCCCATCTGAGCCGATTTTTGCTCTGCATCCTCCAAAGATGTGCCTTTCACACCATAATAAAACTTCACTTTCGGCTCTGTTCCTGACGGACGAACGCATGCCCAATAATTATCTGGCAAATCATAATAGAGTACGTTTGAAGAAGGAAGCCCTGTAGAAGTAACTTCTCCTGTCGACAAATCGGTAATCGTCTCCACTTTATAATCTCTGGCTTTCAGAACTGGATATCCCCCAAGCATTGTTGGTGGTTCTTTGCGAAGTGTTTCCATAATTTCTTGGATCTTCGCCAGACCTTCAATTCCTTTCAACGTGATAGATTGAACATCTTCCTTGTAGTATCCATATTTTTCATACATATCAATCATCGCATCCCACAAAGTCTTTCCTTGTGTCTTGTAGTATGCTGCTGCCTCGCAAAGAGCCATCGTTGCAACAATTGCATCTTTGTCTCTCGCATGAGTACCGATAAGACATCCATAACTTTCTTCAAATCCAAACAAGTAGGTTCCTACGCCCGTTTGTTCAAATTCAAGAATCTTTTGTCCAATAAATTTAAATCCGGTTAAAACCTCAATTGCCTCCATTCCATATGCCTTTGCAATTGTCTCCGCCATATTGGATGTTACAATTGAACTAACCACTGCTCCATCTTTTGGAAGCGCTCCATCAACAGCCTTTCTTTGGCTCAACTCATATTCTTCCAATAGACATCCAGACATATTTCCTGTTAAAACTTTGTATTCCCCAGATTTGCTATCCTTTACATAGACACCCAAGCGGTCCGCATCTGGGTCTGTTGCAAGAATTAAATCCGCATTCACTTCTTTTGCAAGCTTAAGACCCAATTCAAAAGCTTCTTCTGACTCTGGGTTCGGATAAGAAACTGTTGGAAATTCTCCATCAGGCAATTCCTGCTCTTTTACCACATAGACATTCTTAAATCCAATTTCCTCTAGGACACGTCTTGCAGGAATATTTCCTGTCCCGTGCAATGGACTATATACAATCTTAATCTGGTCTCCCACCTCTTTGATGGCATCCCAGTGGATTACTTGTTTTTTCAATTCTTCAATGTAAGCATCATCAATATCCGCACCAATTACAGTATAAAGACCTGCTACTTTTGCCTCTTCTTTATCCATCGTCTTTACGGTATTGTAATCAACCACCTTTTGCACTTCATCCATGATTCCTTTGTCGTGCGGCGGTGTAATCTGTGCGCCATCTTCCCAATATACTTTATAACCATTGTATTCCGGTGGGTTATGACTCGCTGTGATATTAATTCCTGCAATGCATCCTAATTTACGTACTGCATAAGAAAGTTCTGGTGTTGGTCTCAAAGATTCAAACACATATGCTTTGATTCCATTAGCAGCCAGACAAAGCGCGGCTTCATCCGCAAACTCTGGCGACATACGTCTCGAATCGTAAGCCACTGCAACTCCCTTTTCTTTTCCACCTTGTGCGAGAATATAATTCGCCAAACCTTGAGTCGCTTTTCTTACCGTATAGATATTCATACGATTGGTTCCCGCTCCGATCACTCCACGAAGCCCTGCGGTTCCGAATTCTAATTCTTTATAAAATCTTTCCTTAATCTCTTTTTCATCCAATTCAATTGCTTTTAACTCTGCTTTTGTCGCTTCATCAAAATATGTATTGGTAATCCACTCTTGGTATAATTCTCTGTAATCCATTCATCTTCATCCTTTCGATAGAAATTTTAGTGATTGTAACAATTATACATCACTCTATTCCAAATGAAAAGAAAATATCGTTTTTAAAAATTTCTTCTTTTCCTCTGTTTGTTGTATTACTAACTCTAATTTTTCTAAATTCTTCGCCGGAATCCATACTTTTCTAGATCTCTCATAGGAATTGGCAACTTTCCAAAATTTTTCAGGATATGCTAAACAAATCGCAATATACTCCAATTCTCCTTTTTGAAACGGTCTTCTCTTTTGATATGCATTCAACATTTTGTCTCCCAAAGAGATATCCCAATGATTTTTCTCCATAACTTTCCGCAAAAAATAGTACAAATCTGTCACTTGAATATTCTTCTGTATATGCTCAAAATTTGTAGTTGCCACACCATCATAAATCATTAGTACATTATGATAATTATAATCGCCGTGAACACAACTATTCGATTCCCTGCATTTTTTTAATAATTCCTCATAATTCGACTTCTGCAATGTCTCTAGGGCTTCATTCGCGTAAATATACATGGCATCAAAATGCTTTAAAAACGCAAGTTCAAAATCACTTTTTCCCACACGCTGACGTATATGACTTCTCACCTTTTTCATTTCCTTATTGTGACGAGAAAACGTATCACGCAAATCTTCCTCTTCTTGAATCGGAATGTCTATATCCAAAAGAGCTCCGTGAACCTTTGTCAAGTTTTCAACCGCCTCTAGCACGTCTTTCTCTCTTCGCACATCACACTCTCTTCCCGCAAACCATTTCTTTAAAAAATAGGAATTCCCTTCCTCCGATGTGGTAAAAAGCATCTCTTCTTTCGTTTTTAAAATCCAGTCAATATTTTCGCAGCCTGACATGCGCAAATGTCCGCTCAAATAATCGAGCACAGAAAGACGTTTTTCAGAAAAGCGCATTTCTTTCACGAGAAAAAGGCCTTGCCTCGTTTCACACAAGACTGCATCTCGCACTTTTCTTGTATTCTTCACATCTATTTCATATTGCTCTAAAATTGCTAATTCATTTTCCTTCATACTGCCCTCCGCACCGAAAAATTCCATTTCAATCTAATGTATGACAAGCAAAGGGCAAGTATTACAAACAAAAAGCGACTATATATCCTAGTGATACTCAGTCGCTTTCTTACTCTTCTTTTAATTGTAACAATTTCTCTTTTGTATTATATTCCGGATGTTCAATGACTATCTCTAGCAATCTTTC
The DNA here is from genome assembly GCA_045659485.1 of Faecalimonas sp. Lineage (GTDB taxonomy): Bacteria > Bacillota > Clostridia > Lachnospirales > Lachnospiraceae > Faecalimonas. The sequence continues at coordinate 52,862 of JAZOWZ010000011.1, forward strand.
CAATGTAGCTCCAATTTCTTTTCCCGGCTCCATCCCAGCTTCTATCAAATCGCTTCCTGTGATCGCCAACATTTTCAACGAAACGCACTCTTGTTTCTCCAGAATGCTCTCATAACACACTCTGACATCCTCGATATTTTTCAATTTTTCTGTTTGTTTATATTCGCTCTGGGCCAGAGTGTCCGCTTTGCGCACTTCTAAGTAGTACGGGAAAAGTTCTATCCCGATTTTGTTCATCGCACGTCTCACATTCTTCGGTTCGGCTGGCATACGATAATCGTGATACTGCACCAATTTCACTACCTTGTTCATCGTATCATTATCAAACTTTAACCTTCGAAGGATACTTTTTGTCATTTCTACGCCTCTGACATCGTGCATTTTAAAATGGGCTCTACCATTTTCATCCACGGTTTTCATCATCGGTTTTGCAACATCGTGAAACAACATTGCCAGACGAAGAACCTTGTCCGCAGGAACGTATTCCATCGCACGAATGGTATGTTCTCCTACATTGTACTTATGGTGCGGAGTCTCCTGTTTGGTCTCCATCATCGCATCAAACTCTGGTAGAAATACCTTTGTAACTCCAAGTTCGTAAGCCTTACGAAGCATTGCAGGATTTGGCGAAATCACAGTTTTTATAAGTTCCACTTGAATACGCTCCGCACTAATAAGAGAAAGGGTGGAAGCCAACTCTCGAATTCCTTCTTTGGTCTCCTCCTCAATTTCAAATCCCAACTGTGCTGCAAATCGAATAGCACGCAAGATCCGAAGCGCATCCTCAGAAAATCGTTCTCTGGCGGTTCCCACACAGCGAATCCTATGATTTTCGAGATCTTCCATTCCACCAAAAATATCTATAAGCCCTTCTTTTTCATTGTAAGCCATTGCATTAATGGTAAAATCTCGACGCAACAAATCTTCCCGTAAACTTCTGGTGAAAGTCACTTCCGACGGATGGCGATTATCCCTATACTCCCCGTCCACACGATAAGTTGTCACTTCAAATGCATCCTTATCCAAAAGTACTGTAATTGTTCCATGCTCAATCCCTGTATCAAAGGTTCTTGCAAATAGTGCCTTCGTCTCTAGCGGCGTGGCAGACGTGGTAATATCCCAGTCATCTGGCACCCTACCCAAAATGGAATCTCGGACGCAACCGCCTACCGCATAGGCCTCATATCCATTGACTTGCAATGTCTCTATAATCTGACTCACTTTTTCTGGTAACTGAATCTTCACGGTCGCATCCTCCTTTCCTAACTTTATATCTACTTCTTAGATTCTTGGAGAAACCTTTTCGTTAATTTCTGCAAATAATTGTGCTTTTACAGCTTGGATTTCTTCCATCGCTTTATCAATATCTACCAATTTTGAAATTCTCTTGTCGCGAGTTACCAATTCTACTTGGTTATTTTTCAAATTCTTTGGTCCTACAACGATACGAATTGGAACACCAAGTAAGTCTGCATCTGCAAACATTGCACCAGCTCTTACTTCTCTGTCATCGTAAATGACTTCGATTCCTGCATTTTGAAGATTGCGATACAAATCATCTGCTGCATTTTTACATTCTTCTTGATCCACTCTCATACAGCAAAGATGTACTTCCCATGGAGCAATCGAGATTGGCCAGATTGGTCCATATTCGTCATGCATTGCCTCACAAACAGATGCCGCCAAACGACCAACACCGATACCGTAGCATCCCATAATTGGAGTTTGCTCGTTTCCGTCTGCGTCTGTATATTTCATTCCCATAGATGCAGAATATTTTGTTCCTAATTGGAAAATGTTTCCAACTTCGATACCACGTTTTACTTGGATAGTTTTCTTACCGCAAATTGGGCAGATTCCGCCTGTTTGAATCTTAGAAACATCCACATATTCCACTTCGCCCAAATCACGTGCGATATTGAGTCCCTTATAGTGGTAATCTGTCTCATTTGCACCACAAACCATGCTTTCAAGACCCTTTAATGAAACGTCAAAGATGACCGTGCAATCACATTTCATATCGTATGGTCCTGTAAATCCCGCAACGATACCGCTTTCCAAAGTCACTTCCGCTGGATGTACTTTTTCCCCTAAGTAATTGGTAAGTTTGGTTTCATTTACTTCATAGTCACCACGTACAAATACAATTACATATTCATCTGTCATATTTTTCTGGTACATAACTGCTTTACATGATGTGTCTACAGTTGTTCCCATATAGTTTGTAACTTCTTCAATTGTCTTGCAGTTTGGCGTGTATACTTTTTCTAATGGCTCAATACTTGTAAGTCCTGCATTGTCCACACTATTTTCAGCAGCTTCCATATTTGCGCGGTATCCACATTCTTCACAGAGAACAATCGAATCTTCCCCTGCATCTGCAAGAAGCATATATTCGTGAGAAACGCTTCCTCCCATCATACCCGAATCAGACTTAACCGCGATAACTTCTGGAACACCCGCTCTTTGGAACACACGGTCATATGCGCGATAGCATCTGTCATAGTATGCTTCCAAATCTTCCTGTGATGTATGGAATGAGTATGCATCCTTCATTGTGAATTCTCTTACACGGATTAGACCTGCGCGTGGTCTTGCTTCATCACGGAATTTCGTTTGAATTTGGTAAATCATAAATGGGTATTTGGTATAAGTTTGCCCATATTCTCTCACCAAATGCACAGCCGCTTCTTCGTGAGTCATACCAAGCACCATCTGGCTATCGTTACGGTCTTTGAAACGAAGAAGTTCTTCCCCTACACTTTCAAAACGACCTGATTCTTCCCACAAGCTTCCTGGAAGTGCCACAGGGAATAATACTTCCTGTCCGTCAATGGCATCCATTTCTTCGCGGATGATATTTTCAATTTTCTTTGTAATACGTTTCATTGGTGGGTAGAGTGAGAAGATACCATTTGCCACATATTTGATGTATCCACCTCTTACCGAAAATGCGTGACTGTCGATGACACAGTCCGATGGACGTTCTTTAAAACGATCGCCTACAAGATTTTTAAGTTTCATTTTTTTCTCTCCTTCTTTATTTGTTTTCTATCAATAAGGAATAAAAAAGCCGAGCTTTTCCATCCCGCAAGGGACCGAAATACTCGGCGGTACCACCCTTTTTAATCATAAATCTATGATTCTCTTTCATTACCATTAACGCTAGTATCACGCTGCGCTTTCGCACAGAGACTCCAAGGTAGGTTCGATACATTTCCTGCAAGAATCTCTCACCAAACGATTCTCTCTCTGGGGCATTCCCTGTATGTACTATTCCTTTTCATAGTCTACTTCTCAATAATCAAGCCAATTTTATGGGAAAATGTTAGTTTTGTCAAGTATTCCCTACGGAATTAAGGTAAATCCTTCCCCTCTCGGCTCTATCTCAAACATCATCTTCTCCTTGCTTCTTGGATGTACAAATTCCAAACGGTATGCACAAAGTGCAATCTGTCGGAATCTTCGGTCTTGCACTGGCAATGGATTGTATTTGCTATCGCCCCATATTGGGCAGCCCATATTTGCCATTTGCACCCGGATCTGGTGATGACGTCCAGTCTCAAGCTTTATTTTCACAAGTGAAATATCCTTCCCATCATCTTGACCATTTTTCACTACTTCATAATAAAGAATTGCTTTCTTTGCATCTTGCTCATTTTGTCCTGCAATTTTTGAGGTATTGGTTCTTCCATCTTTTACAAGATAATCTTCCAATATATCTTTTTCTTTCTGCGGCTTCCCCCAAAGTACTGCCTTGTAATGCTTTCCAAATCCAGTTCCTTGCAATCCCTTATTTAACTCTTTCGCTGCATATGGACTTTTTGCAAACACAAGAATTCCTTCTACTGGCTGATCCAGACGATGAATGACCGCCACATAACCACCTTTAAAATAGTTCTTTAAAATACTGACCATATCCTGCTCCCCAAGTTTGCTTGTTTGGGTTGGTATGCCAGCTGGTTTGTAGCATACAATAATGTCTTTATCCTCAAATAATATTTCTAGTTGCATTTTTCCTCTCCATGCCTAAAAAAGCAAAGCTGCCAACTGACACCTTTGCTCTATCTGCTGCCTGTATTATTCTGTCACGTCGAAAGACTCATCTTGTAAAGCTTCTTCATACTTTTCAAGAATAAGTGCTTGAATGCGGTCTCTGGTACCTGAATTAATTGGATGCGCGATATCGCGGTATTCACCATCTACCATCTTCTTACTTGGCATTGCGATGAACAACCCTTTTTCACCTTCGACAACTTTAATATCATGTACTACAAATTCGTCATCCATAGTAATTGATACGATTGCCTTTAATTTTCCTTCTTTTGCTACTTTGCGCACGCGTACATCTGTAATTTGCATAACTTACCTCTTTCTGAAACTTCTTTCTAACTTTTTCCACGTTTCTAACTTCCCACGTGGCGGGTATCTATATGGTGTAATCTCTCCTTTTTCATGCTTCTAAAACCCATTTTTAGGGACACTCCACCAAAGTTATAACACATTATAACATATCGTAAAGTTTTCGTGAACATTTTTTACAAAAAATAACATTGTTTTTTCCTATTTTTATTAGATTTCCACAAATTCCGCAATGTTTTTTTGTGTAAAACTACATTTCATATGTATATAGTATATAAAATACATTCAAATCTAGTCACTTTTTTTCTATAAATCAGTTGGTTTTTTTTATATATATGTATATAATAGAAGCGATGGAAAGGATGTGCATATTATGTATGAAATAGATTTTAAGAAACCTTTGCATGTTCACTTCATGGGAATCGGTGGAATTAGCATGAGTGGACTGGCAGAGATCCTGTTGAAAGAGAATTTTACAATCTCTGGTTCCGACACAAAACCCTCTGCTTTGACAGAACATTTGGAGTCATTGGGAGCCACAGTTTTTTATCCTCAAAAAGCATCGAATATTATAGATGGAATTGACGTAGTTGTGTACACTGCTGCAATTCGTGAAACAAACGAGGAATATATCGAAGCCCAAAAACAAAATCTTCCGATGTTGACCCGCGCGGAGCTTTTGGGACAACTAATGAAAAACTATAAAACACCAATTGCAGTTTCTGGGACACACGGGAAGACAACTACTACCTCTATGCTTTCGCATATTTTGTTGGCAGGCGAAAAAGATCCTACGATATCCGTAGGCGGAATTCTCCATGCCATCGGTGGTAATATTCGTGTTGGAAATTCCGATGTATTTGTAACAGAAGCCTGTGAATACACCAACAGTTTCCTTCAGTTTTTCCCTAAGATTTCAATTATTTTAAATGTCGAAGAAGACCATATGGATTTCTTCAAAGACATCCATGACATTCGCAATTCTTTTCACAGATTTGCCACCCTTCTTCCTGAAGATGGAGCCTTAGTGATTAACCGAGACATTGATCAAATGGAAACCATTACGAAGAACTTGAATTGCAAGGTAATTACATACTCTGACACACAAAAAGCTGATTACTCTGCAGAGAACATTTCCTTTGATGATATAGGGAATGCTTCTTTCGATCTTATCAGATACGGTATTTTTGTAAAACGAATCCAATTGTCGGTAGCTGGAACGCACAATGTATCGAACGCGCTTTCAACAATTGCAGCAGCTGATTTATTAGAAATTCCTTTGGAAACGATTCAAGCTGGCCTTCTATCCTTCACTGGTACAGACCGCCGTTTCCAGTACAAAGGCGAACGCAATGGATTTACAATTATTGACGACTACGCGCATCACCCTACAGAAATCAAAGCCACTTTGACTTCTGTGCAAAATTATCCACATCGAGAAGTGTGGTGCATTTTCCAACCACACACATATACAAGAACCAAGGCATTCTTCCACGAATTTGCCGAGGCTCTTTCCTTAGCGGACCATGTCATTCTTGCTGATATTTATGCAGCTCGAGAAACAGATACTTTAGGAATGTCCTCTGAGGCACTCGCGAAGGAAATTCGAAACTTAGGGACAGATGCTTATTATCTGTCAAGCTTTGAAGAAATAGAAAAATTTGTCCTCGAAAAATGTATCCACGGGGACGTGTTGATAACTATGGGGGCTGGAGACGTTGTAAACATTGGAAACTCTCTTTTAAAATAGAAGTTATCCACATTTTCCACAATTTTGTTATCCACAAAAAACTTGAGATATCCACGTAAAAGTTCTTTGTACTTACATTCCTTAATGCTATAATACGATTACTGATTTGATAAAGGATGGGAAGTTCATGACAAGAGCACTAACGTTAAAGAACCGTTTTCAAGGGAATACTACCATTGTGGAAAACGATTTTATAGATCATCATATGGCAAAGGCAAATGGCGAGTATGTGAAAGTATACTTACTCTTATTGCGCCATTTACACGCAAACACGGACACGATTTCCATTGCGAAATTGGCCGATCTTTTGGACTGTACAGAAAAAGATGTTTTACGCGCCTTTAAGCATTGGTCAAAGGTGGGATTACTCAACATTGACTACGATGAATCTGGAAATATTTGCGGACTTTCTCTCGGAAACGAGGTGGTTTCTTCTGCTTCTTCTATTCCAAAATCTGAAGAAAAGAAGGCTCCAAAAAGTTCTGCGAAAGAAAATCAAAGCGAACTTCGCCAATTATATTTTGTGGCTGAACAATATATCGGAAAGCCATTATCCGCCACAGAGATTAAGAAGATTAATTATTTCTTTGATTCTCTAAACTTCTCGATTGATTTGATTGAATTTTTAATCGAGTATTGCGTGGAACATGGACATCGTTCCTTCAATTACATAGAATCGGTTGCACTCTCTTGGTCCGATGCTGGTGTTAAGACTGTTGAAGAAGCAAAAATGAATGCCTTTTGTTATTCTAAAAACTGTTTTTCTATTTTAAATGCATTTGGTATCAAAGGCCGCGGACCAGCGCCTGCTGAGACAGCTTTTATCAAAAAGTGGACAGATGAACAAGGATTTTCTCTAGAGCTTATCTTAGAAGCATGCAACCGCACAATTAATAATACGCATAAACCTGACTTCAAATATACGGATACGATTTTATCCAACTGGTTTGCGAACAATGTATATACGCTGACAGATGTTGCACGTATGGATGAAGCTTACCAGAAAGAAAAAACAACTAAAAAACGAAGCACCACCAAAGGTGCCACACCAAGTAATCGTTTTAGTAACTTTGAAGGTCGCTCCTACGATATGAATTCGCTGGAGCAACAACTTTTAAATACACAATAATAAAAAAGGAGTTTTCACGTGGCTTTAAGTAACTCACAGTACGATTTTATTCTCCGTACCTACGAAAAACGACAACTTCAAACACGCGACGAGTTGGACAAGCGCTACGAATCCGTTTGCAACAAGATACCAGAATATCGAAAGATACAAGGTGAAATTTCAGACCTCAGTGTTCGCCAAGCACGCAAACTGTTAGAAGGCGACGAAAGCGCTTTACAAACATTAAAAACGCAGATGAAAGAATTGTCCAAGAAAGCAAAAGATTTATTGATTTCCAATGGATTTTCTCCAGATTATTTGGAACCGATGTATATCTGTAAGGATTGCAAAGACACTGGTTATATCGGCAATGAGAAATGCCACTGTTTCCAAAAAGCAATCATTGATTTGTTATACACACAATCAAATCTAAAAGAACTTCTCCAAAGAGAAAATTTTGATCGGTTTTCTTTTGATTATTATTCCGCGAATCATACGGACCCTAAGACAGGGACTTCTTCGCTGGCAAATATTCAAAGAGCTCACACGGTTGCTCAAAACTTTGTAAAAACCTTCGGAAAAGAATTTCACAATCTTTTCTTGTATGGAGATACTGGCGTTGGAAAGACTTTTCTCTCCAACTGTATCGCAAAGGAATTAATTGATAAATCTTTCTCCGTGATTTATTTTTCTTCTTTTGAGTTATTTGATACTCTTGCCAAGAGCAAATTTGATAAGGATGCAGAAGCAGATGAAATGAATGAACATATTTTCAACTGCGATCTGCTCATTATAGATGATTTAGGAACAGAACTTGCGAATTCTTTCACCGTCTCACAATTGTTCCTATGCTTAAACGAAAGGTTGCTTCGTCAAAAATCGACGATTATATCTACTAATTTAACTTTAGATTCCTTAGTTGATATTTATTCCGAAAGAACTTTTTCACGGATTACCAGCAACTATACAATGTTAAAATTAACCGGCGACGACATTCGCATCAAAAAGAAACTAATGAATAGGGAGGAACACTAATGTCACACCGCACAGAACGCACATTTGAAAACATTCCTGTAGGACCAGTTGGATTTATTCCAATTATCGGTTGTCAAGAACTCGGGAAAAAAGTAGACGATTACCTTGTAAAATGGCGCAAGGAATCGGATTCTGTCTTAAAGAATAATTCTGCTTTTCCAGAATATTCAAAAGAATCCTTTATTGTAGATGCCAAAGTTCCACGCTTTGGTTCAGGTGAAGCAAAAGGTATCATCAATGAGTCTGTAAGAGGAAAAGATATCTTTATTATGGTCGATGTTTGCAACTACAGTTTGACCTACTCTTTATCAGGAAACATCAATCGCATGTCACCAGATGACCATTTCCAAAACTTAAAAAGAGTCATTGCTGCAATTGGAGGAAAAGCACGTAGAGTGAATGTCATTATGCCTTTCTTGTACGAAAGCAGACAACACAAGAGAAGTTCTAGAGAATCTCTTGACTGCGCACTCGCACTTCAAGAATTGGTTCGTATGGGTGTCGACAACATTATTACATTTGATGCTCATGACCCACGTGTACAAAATGCGATTCCTTTGCACGGATTTGAAACAGTTCGTCCAACTTACCAATTTGTTAAATCACTTCTTCGTAAATTCCCAGACCTTACGATTGACAGTGACCATATGATGGCAATCAGCCCTGATGAAGGTGCTACTGGCCGTGCAATTTACCTTGCAAACGTTTTGGGATTGGATATGGGTATGTTCTACAAACGCCGTGACTACTCTCGAATCGTTAACGGACGTAACCCTATCGTTGCACACGAATTCTTAGGTGCTTCTGTAGAAGGAAAAGACGTCATCATTATCGACGATATGATTTCTTCTGGAGATAGTATGTTAGATGTAGCAAAACAATTGAAGGAAAGAAAAGCAAATCGTATCTTCGCTGCTTCTACATTTGGTCTTTTCACAAATGGTTTAGAAAAATTTGACGAAGCATACGAACAAGGTATCCTTCATGGAGTTCTTACCACAAACTTGATTTACCAAACACCTGAGTTATTGGAAAGACCTTGGTATATCAACTGTGATTTAAGTAAATACATCGCTCTCATCATTGATACATTGAATCATGATGGTTCTATCAGCGATATCTTAAATCCTAGCGGAAGAATCCAAAACATTGTTGAAAAGTATAAAAACGGAGAAAAAATCTAATACACAAAATCGCTGGTGATTATTCACCAGCGATTTCTTTTATCTCTTCGTATTCAATTCCTTCTACTTTATCCAATCTCTTTTGAATCATATCACTGCGGTCACGCAACATATCTGCCGCCTTTTGCGCGTCTGAAATCTTGCTTTGCGTCTTTGTAATCAAATCATTGAATTTCTCAAATTGTCCTTTGAAGTTCACCAATGTCTTCATAATCTCTTCAGACTTTTTATTTACTGTAAGATATTTAAATCCAACTGACAAGCTGTTAAGAATCGCCGTCAATGTGGTAGGACCAGCAATAACAATCTTATACTTTTCTTGACATTCTTCCACGAGACCATCTATGCGAAGTACCTCCGAGTAAAGCCCCTCTGTTGGAAGGAACATAATTGCAAAATCTGTCGTATGCGGAGGGGCTACATATTTGTCACGAATCGTCATTGCTTCTTTGCGAATACGTGTTTTTAATTCAGTAATTGCTAATTTTAGATTCTCCACATCTGCATTTTCGGCAGACGTTAACACCTTCCCGTAGATATCTGCTGGAAACTTGGAGTCAATTGGAAGATATAGAAATCCGCGATTCTCTTTATCTGGGATCTTAATCGCAAACTCCACTCTTTCCGTACTTCGCGGTCTTGTAGCCACGTTGACATCATATTGATTCTTATCCAAGATATTGGCAAGCAAGTTTTCCAATGCCATCTCTCCATAAACACCACGTGTCTTTACATTCGACAATGTCTTATTGAGATTTGCCACTCCACTTTCCAAACTTTTTAGTTCGCCCAAGCTCTTATAAAGAGCTTCCAAACGCTCTCCCACTTGTTTGAAGCTTTCATCCAATCTAGTATGTAGATTCTGTTCTAACTTTTCGTCCATATTCTTCTGAATCTCGGATAATTTTCGGTCGTTAGACTGCTGAATCTGAACCAAGCTTTCGCGAATCATCTTTTCATTTTTAATCTGGCCTTCATAGATTTCCTTGATAACTCCTATACGAAGTTCTTGATTTTCTTTCTTTAATTCTCCTAATTTTTCTGCCACTTTTTCTTGCTCGCCCTTGTTTTTTCCCTTGATTAAAATAATCAGTTGTATAACTACCACAACGGCAAGTAGTGCAATTATAATTTTGTCCATAAATATCTCCCCTTTGATAAAACAGGCGCGAGAAACAACATTTCCCACGCCCCTAACATCCTATAATTCACAGTTATTTACAGTTCTTGGGAATGGCAATACATCACGGATATTTGACATTCCTGTTAAATACATTACACAACGTTCAAATCCAAGTCCAAATCCTGCATGCCTTGTAGAACCATATTTTCTAAGGTCTAAATAGAATTGATACTCCTCTGGGTTGAGTCCCATCTCATTCATACGCGCAAGTAACTTGTCATAATCGTCTTCTCTCTGACTACCACCGATGATTTCACCGATTCCTGGCACCAAGCAGTCTACTGCTGCAACTGTCTTATTGTCTTCATTCATCTTCATATAGAACGCTTTGATATCCTTTGGATAATCTGTAACGAATACTGGACGTTTGAAGATTTCTTCTGTCAAGTAACGTTCGTGTTCTGTCTGAAGGTCGCAGCCCCAAGAAACTTTGTAATCAAACTTGTCATTATTTTCTTCCAACAATTTGATTGCTTCTGTGTATGTCACACGTGCAAAATCAGAATTTGCCACATTGTTCAAACGTTCTAATAAACCTTTATCCACAAATGAATTGAAGAAGTTCATTTCTTCTGGAGCATTCTCAAGTACATAGTTGATAATGTATTTGAGCATTGCTTCTGCAAGATTCATATCGTCTTCCAAATCAGCAAATGCAATTTCTGGTTCAATCATCCAGAATTCTGCTGCGTGTCTTGTTGTATTCGAGTTCTCTGCACGGAATGTTGGCCCGAATGTATAGATGTTACGGAATGCCTGTGCATATGTCTCACCATTCAACTGACCACTAACTGTCAAGCTTGTTTCTTTGTTAAAGAAATCCTTTGAATAATCTACTGTTCCATCTTCATTAAGTGGAAGATTATTCATATCCAAAGTTGTCACCTTGAACATTTCTCCTGCACCTTCACAGTCACTTCCTGTAATGATTGGTGTATGAACGTACACAAATCCTCTCTCTTGGAAGAATTGGTGAATTGCATATGCAATCAATGAACGTACACGAAATACTGCTTGGAATGTGTTTGTTCTAGGACGCAAGTGTGCGATTGTTCTCAAATATTCAAAGCTGTGGCGTTTCTTTTGGAGTGGATAATCTGGTGCAGATGCTCCTTCCACTGTCACTTCTGTTGCCTGAATTTCAAATGGTTGTTTTGCCTGTGGTGTTGCAACTAATGTACCTTTTACAATGATTGCAGCTCCTACATTTAATTTACAAATCTCATCGAAATTATCCATTGAATCGTGGTATACCACTTGCAATGTTTCAAAATAACTACCATCGTTTACTACGATAAAACCAAAAGTCTTGGAATCGCGGATACTGCGAACCCAACCACCTACGGTTACTTCTTTATCAAAATATTGTTCACGGTTTTTGTACAATTCTTTTACTGTTACCAAATCCATGTCTCGTACTCCTTTACCTATATTTCCTTCACTATCTTTCTAGTATAACCCATTTTTTTCGTTATCGCAATTATTATTCGTAAATACCGTTAACTACAACCTTAAATAATGCCTCTTTGCCGTTCAATTCTTCATTTCCATAATTTTCCGGGAATGTTACGACAACATCAACCTTATCTCCTGGGTGCGCACCGATCAATTGCTCTTCAAAGTCATCGATATACATACCTGAACCAATGGTGAGTTCTGTTCCTGCGCCTTGTGTGTTTCCACCAGCAAATTCTACGCCGTCAACACTTCCTACATAATCAATATTTACAGTGTCTCCATCTTTAATTTCTAATTTCTTATCTGTCAGTAATTCTCCCAAGCCAGCATCTGCTTCGATATTGGTACCTTCTTTGCTTTCGCTTCCCCATTTTTCCCAGAATGGATTCACAATAATCACAGCTACTAAAGCCACAAACAACAAAGATGGGATACCAATTCCCAACGCTGGTTTTACTACTTTTAATACTTTCTGTTTTTTACGCTCTTTCGCACGTCTTTCTTGCGCCAATTTTTTATTTTCTTTCTTCATATAAGTTCTCCTTATCAACAACATAACTTCTAATTCTATGATTATATCATCATATTTTCCCTTTTTCAATGATAGTTGATTTTTCCTTCCACCAATGTTATATTATAAAGCGTCAGTTCGTAACCATCCTGACGTAAAACAAAACTAAGGAGATGTAACATGAAAAACAAATCAATTCTATTTATGATGCAATCAGCTATGATTGCTGCACTTTACGTGGTGCTAACCTTTCTATTTGCTCCTTTTTCTTTCGGGAGCATACAAGTACGTATTGCCGAGGCGCTCACTGTCCTACCATACTTCACACCTTCCGCAATCCCAGGGCTATTTATTGGATGTATCATTGGTAACCTACTTGGTGGTGCTGCTCTTCCTGATATTATCTTTGGAAGTTTAGCAACTCTTATCGGTGCTGTGTTTACACATTTACTTCGTAAGCAGAACAAGTTTTTAGCACCTATTCCTCCAATCCTCTCAAACACAATCATTATTCCTCTGGTACTACGCTTTGCCTACGGAATGAACCTGCCAATTTATTATATGACTCTCACTGTAGGACTTGGAGAAATTATATCCTGCGGTGTCTTAGGAATGATACTCTTAACGTCACTTGGGAAATATGGGCATAAATTATTCAAACACTAAAAACGAGAAGGCAATTGCCTTCTCGTTTATTTTATATACGCAAGGAACGTATTCCCGCTCTCTTTCAACATACTGTCCACTTTCTCAATGTTATGCGTGTACACCGTTCCACTCATTGGATCCACATAGGTAACTGTCTTTGCATCGTACCCCGCCAATAAAATTGCACTGGAACGATCCTTCACTGCGATTACCAGTGTTCCCTTGTCCATTAAATAGAATATATCTTTCACAGAATTTCCTTGGAAAGTAACGATCTCTTCAGGCTCATCCTCCATTGAAAGAACTTTTCTTTTACATGCAGCCAACCCATTCTCGCCGTCTTGCACTGTAAAACGGTCGATTTTAAAATTACGATACCACGCTACGCGATTGTCTGCTTCCCACACATAATTTTGCCCTGGAGAAATGACAACCCCTGAAGTTTTCTCTGCAACTGCGACTGCACTTTTCGTGTCTTCAAAAACACCTGCAATCTCCCCGTGTCCGTAGACGTAGTAATAACTCGCTCTTTTCTCTTGCTTTGATTCTAATACAAACGGTTTCTCCTGCATTACCTGTTTTGGTCTTAAAGTCTTTGCTTTTTTGTCCTTTATTCCTTTAGCAAACTCCAGACGATATTGGTTTTCTTTTCGATCTGTCCAATAACTTTTCAATGAAACTACTCCATTTGTCGTTTCATTGTTAGTAATATAGTCGTCTTCAATGGCTCGATATTCATTCCCATTTTTTATTGCTTGACGAAGTTTAATCACGTTACCCTCAACAGTAACACCTAAAATATAACTGTCTGTTTTTTCATAAACCTTGATAATCTTCTGATTTTGTTCTCGAATTTCTAATCGATACATCGCTTCATCAGCCAATTCATTGGAAGAAATTCCATATACAATATCGTCGCCTACGAATCCCAACGGAATCAAAATCTGCCCTTCTTCTGGTTTGATACTCCATTTTGTATCTTCACTTAGATTCCAAACCTCTATGAGCTGCTTGTTATCTTGCATTTTATTATAAGCAACAAAATGACCATCTGCAGATGATATAAACTTGTTCTGGCTCAAACCTTCCAGTAGAACAACCTCATTTTTCATCAAAACATCATTAGCAGTTAAATAGAGTTCCTTCTTGTCTTTATTATAGAACACAAACTGTGTTAACTCTTTTTCGATAACTGGGTAGCTCTCCGTACTTGGAATAAAGCACTTTTCTTCTACCGTATTCTCTGAAATATCATAGCGGTAAATAGCCGCTCCCGATTCGCCTTCATGAATGCCGCGATTCATATAACCGCAAACAGAAAACGTAACGTTCCCTTGATCATCAATCCTATGAATCTTTACAGAATGCTTGTCGGTACGGTTTCTCAAATCTTCGTTCTCAGAATCTGCAAAACTAAACAGCAATGAAAATTTACTTTTTTCCTTGTCATAACTCCAGAGTTCTCCGGCTTGTAAGAAAGCAACTTTTGTGCCATCATCACTCGTTTTATAAGAAACATTTTCTTTACTAATACCAAGTAAAACTCCCTTACTATTTAACACTACGTTGGATGTGTCAAATACTTCTTCCATCGTTCTGTCATACTCTAAGAGATAAAAACTATCCTTTTTGTAAAGAACTTTAAAAAACTCTTTTACATTATAGATTTCTTCTTTGTTATTGTCGCCCTCGCACAGGACTTGGTAGCGCAAAACTATGGATGTATATGCTTTCTTGGTTTCTGTAATATCCACCTTTGGCTCTTGCAACAACTTTGGTTCCAGTTTTCCCCACATAACATGATTGGAATCTGAATGTATGTTAACGTGAGAAAAGGTATTATTTTTACTCGTCGCATTTGTCTCCAGCACTTTCTTAATGCTGTCTTCTTGTTGCTTTTTCAGTGCATTTTCATGAAACTGTTTGGCAAAATTCAGGCATTTTTCTGTATGATATGCGTTATTCTTAACAATTCTCGTATAATAATAAATGTTTTCGTCACCTTTAGCCAAAGTGATTTTTAGAATTCCTTCTTCATCTCTCGTAAGAGCTCGACTTACCTTAAGGTCTGCAATCCCTTTCACAACTTCCGCCGTGTCTTCACGATATTTCTCTTCTCCATCCAGAGCCCAAATTTCATATTTCAATGTTCCAATCTTATTACCATAGGCATTCACTTTTGCCTTTAATAAACCGTCATCGTCAAACGGAATAATAGCATCTCGGACAGCCGCCATGCTCATCTCTTTTTTGTGCCCTACCAACACATTGACTTCTTCACCTCCGATTTCAAATGAAATTGTCGGCAAAGTAGGATTCCCCATATCCGCTGTGGCACCAGAACTTCCGCGATTGGTTAAATAACTAAATCCTATGATAGCAAGAACAAAGACAACGGCCAAAATGCCTATCTTTATGATCCGCTCTCTCTTCATCTATTTTCCTCTTTCTTCTAATAATTTCCCCAAAGTCGGCGCAATGTGGAAGAATTCTTCACACGCCTTTATTTTTTCTTCATTGTCTTTCTTTCGTCCAGTCTTTACTGCACGAATCAAAATATTCTTTGGCGTATGTTCCATATCAATAAACTCTAAGATTTGCGTATCATACCCAAAGCTTTCCAAATATTCTGCACGCATAGCATCTGTAATAAGTGCCGCCATACGTTCTTTAATTAATCCATATTTCAACAATGGAGCGAGTGTTTCATTTTGAATCTGCTCGTTTAGCTCATGCTGACAGCACGGAACAGACAAAATCACTTTGGCGTTCCAGCCAATCGCTTTATCTAAGGCAAAATCCGTTGCCGTATCGCACGCGTGAAGTGTCACCACCATATCAACTGCATCTACACCTGTGTAATCTGCGATATTTCCTTCCAAGAAACGGAGCTTCTCATATCCATACTTAATTGCTAATTCGTTACAATGATTAATAACATCTGTTTTTAAATCAAGTCCGATAATGCGGATATCATACCCCTGCATTTCATGCAAATAGTAGTACATTGCAAAGGTCAAATAAGATTTCCCGCAGCCAAAATCTAGGATTGTAATCTCGCGATTTTTGTCTAATTGTGGAAGAATGTCTTCTATAAATTCCAAGAAACGATTGATTTGACGGAATTTATCAAACTTCGTCCGCACAATCTTACCTTCCTGGGTCATAACACCAAGGTCTTGCAAAAACGGAATCTTAACACCTTCCTGCAAAATATATTTCTTGCTACGATTATGCGCCAAATCTACTTCTTTTACACAACCGACTTGCTGTTTTTTCTGCACGGTCACTTTCCCCTTTTTGCTCACTAAAACGGTATAGCGAAATTGCTTTGTCTCCAAGTGCATCTGCTTAAACATCTGCATATATTCTAGCAATACCCTCTCTGCTTGTTCCTGATCATAGTTCTCATGAAAAACTTGATTGTTTTTAAATAGTTCACATTGGAACAACAGCTTCTCCTTCTTTAAAATTGGGCGTACTTTCACTTTCTTAATACCATCTTTATCCTTTGGATTGCTCATGGTAGCGGAAATGAATTCTTTATTCAAATTTTGTCTTAATAATTCTTCTACTTGTCTCATCATACTCCCTATTTTACTCTATTTTCTCTCCTATGGCTAGACGTAAAAAGAACATATCAAAAAGATATGTTCTCTTGTCCTTAGTCTTCTTTAAATTTCAAAATATCATTTGGTGTACAACCAATAAAATCACACATTTTTGCTAATATCACAAGGTCTACTCTACCAACCTTATTTTTGCAATAATTGTTCAACTGTGTTCTCTGTAAATTGCAGTTGATACACAATTGATTCTTGCTGATATTTCTCTCTTTTAATAATGCTTCTAAATCAATATAGATTTCTTTCATTTTCATCACCCACAGTAAGTATATACATTTGTCTATTGAAATATAAGTTATATTGTAATACACTGCATTATAGAATACTGCGTTATAAAATACTGTATTATAATTTTGAGGTGTTAAATGAAAAGGAATCTTCTATTTATAGTTGCTACATTATTTGTATGTACGGGAATACTCTATCTGCAGCTTGGGCGTGAGCCAGTCGTAAACCATTCTACCATTATGAAAAATTCAGACACCTATGACTTATCTCTTGTGGTTACCCTCAACAAGCTTGTAATTTTAAACCGAAAAAATGTTGAACGTATGCTTATTCCAAAAACATTGGACAACGATTTTGAGAATATCCATTTTTCTTATGATGTGCATGGAATGCCGCGTAATATATTTATCACGGTATATACCAATGCCATAGCATATACACTAGATCTACCTGCTTTTGAATTTCAATTTGCTCCATAAACAGAAAAACAGCCCTATCACTAGGACTGTTTTTCTAATTATCTAAAGGAATGAGAGTAAAGTGTACGCCTCGGCCTCGCCGAGGTTCTACTTTTGTGAGGGGGTGATAGTTGTTATCAACTATCTGTACTCAGTATAAAAAACAATTGTGTTCAAATTATGAGTACTTTCTAAAAATAAAAGAAACTTTCTAAACTCCCTCTTAAGAATTGCATCTCTTATCTAACCACATCAAAAGGTCTTGATATACAACCTCCCGGTCTAACTCATTTAAAATCTCATGGCGGTCATTCTCATACAAGCGAATCTTCACATCTTGAATGCCCATCTGTTTGTATTTCTTATACACTTCACGAACACCTTTCCCGAAGTTTCCTACAGGATCATCTTTTCCCGCCACAAAGGCAATGGATAGTCCCCTTGGAATACGCCCCGCTTTTTCCTGTGCATTCATCTTTACCATTCCGTCAAACATATGGTAATACGCATTTACCGTAAACATATAGCCACACAAAAGGTCGTTTCTATATTGAGTTACATTCTCAGGATTTCTAGAGAGCCAATTCGATCCATCCATTTCCTTTTCAAATTCTTTATTGTAACTACCCACAGCCATGCTGTCCACAAGGGCACTGCGACACTTCCATCCCTTGAACAAGGCAGTTAGCTTGCATACCAATTTCCCTGCTTGAAGGACCATCGTTGGCTGATTTCCGGTTCCCATAATAATGGCGCCTGTAAGACCAGCACCATAGAATCCCAAATATTGTCGAATAAGAAACGAACCCATACTATGTCCTAGCATAAAATATGGAATATTCGGATACATCTCTTCCGTTCTCACACGCAGTTGATGAATATCCCCAATCACACATTCATTTCCCTTGGTTTCGTGAAAAAATCCCAATTGTGCTGTACTCACAATCGACTTCCCGTGTCCCAAATGATCATGCCCTACCACGTAATAGCCATTTTTAGAAAGATAGTCTGCAAAATCATGATATCGGTCGATGTATTCCACCATCCCGTGACATAACTGTACAACCGCTTTGGGTTTTCCCTGTGGTTTCCACTCAATTGCATGAATCTGTGTTTTTTCATCCTTTGATAGATAATAAAATTCTCGTTTCATTGTTTTCCTCTTTCACATAAAAAGGGTGAAAACTAATGTCTCCACCCTGTCATTCCTTATCTGTCTACAATATTCTTATAATCTCTGTATGGAGAAAGTGGCATATATGCCGGTCGAATAATCTTGTCAACATTCTCTAATTCTTCCAATCTGTGCGCACTCCATCCCACAATACGTGCCGCTGCAAAAATTGGCGTATAGAGTTCTTTTGGAAGTCCAAGCATACTGTATACAAGCCCACTATAGAAATCTACATTGGCATTAACACCTTTGTACATTTTGCGCTTTTCAGCAACCAAAACGGGTGCCATATGCTCAACCATCTCATACAAAGCATATTCGTCTTCACATCCTTTTTCAATGGCCAATTCTTTGACAAACCCCTTGAAAATCTCTGCTCTCGGATCTGAAATGGAATAAATCGCATGCCCGATTCCATAAATGAGTCCTTTTTGATCAAATGCTTGCTTATCTAACAAGCGATTCAAATATGCGCGTACTTCATCTTCATCTTTCCATTCCTTAACATTGGCCTTCATATCCTCAAACATTTGGGTAACCTTAATATTCGCCCCACCATGTTTCGGTCCTTTCAACGATGCCATTGCAGCAGCGATAGTTGAATACGTATCTGTACCTGAAGATGTTACCACATGGGTTGTAAATGTAGAGTTATTTCCACCGCCGTGGTCCATATGAAGAACTAATGCCATATCTAAAAGTTTTGCTTCCAATGGCGTATATTGTCTATCTTCGCGAAGCATCATCAAAATATTCTCCGCCATAGAAAGCTCCGCCTTCGGCGCGTAGATGAATAAATCTTCTCCGCGTTTATAGTTGTAAGCATGATAGCCATAGACCATCAACATTGGAAATTGACTAATCAAATTCAATGATTGTCGCAATACGTTTGGAAGCGAAGTGTCATCCGCCTTATGGTCGTATGTATATAAGCTCAAAATCGAACGTGACAAACTATTCATCATATCCGGGCTCGGCGCTTTCATAATGATATCTCTCACAAAATACTTCGGTAAAGTTCTTCTCTCTGCAAGCATTTCAGAGAAGTTTTGAAGTTCTTCTGCATTTGGAAGTTCACCAAATAGCAATAAATACGTAATCTCTTCAAATCCAAAATGGCCGTCATCCAGAAATCCTTTTACTAAGTCTTTAATATTGTATCCTCTATAGTACAAATTTCCTGGAAGAGGTACACGCACGCCGTCCACCTCTTTGGATGCACATACATCCGAAATATTAGTGAGTCCTGCAAGAACACCTCTACCATCTAGGTCACGAAGACCTCTTTTTACATTATTTTTCACAAACAATTCTTTATCTATCGCATTATTCTTTTCACATAAATTCGCCAGTTTTTGAATATCAGGAGTAATGTCGAACAAAATTTCATCTATATTTTTATTTACCATATATCTACCTCCTTCTTAAAATATATTGCCATTATACTAAAATTTTCCTCCCATTACAATGAAAAGAATATAAAAAGTAGAACCGCTATGCGCGGTTCCACTTTTCATTTTTTATAACCATTTAATTTTCAGTTTTTCTCTTTTTCTCATTTACAAGAATAACTCCACATGCGATAAGAGATGAGAATGTGAGTGTTGACCACATTACAATCGGAGTCTGATCACCAGTCTGTGGTGTTTTTGATACAATGACTTTTGTTTCTACAGTATCTGTGTGAACTGAAATTTCAGGATTGTTTCCGATTTGGATTGATGCCACATTATCAATCTTCTTCACTGCTTTTTCATTTACAGTAGCTTTGAAACTCACTTCACCTTCTGTCTTCACAGCCACATCTTGAATCACCCAAGTAATTGTATGTGTCTCT
Organism: Faecalimonas sp.; assembly: GCA_045659485.1. Taxonomy (GTDB): domain Bacteria; phylum Bacillota; class Clostridia; order Lachnospirales; family Lachnospiraceae; genus Faecalimonas. The sequence goes on from JAZOWZ010000011.1 coordinate 73,424, forward strand.
TTGTCGTAAACACCACCGTTTGTTGCACTGCCTTCTACATAGGTCAATCCTTCTGCAAGTTTATCAACAATCGTTATGTCCGCCACTTCATTTTCCACATTCTTATACTTGATTGTATAAGTCAATTCTTCGCCGATTTTTGCTTCTTCCTTATCTACTTCCTTATCAAAAGTATAATTGGTAACTGTGTTTGTATCATATTCATTGTTACCGATCACAACGTGAGCTTTGTTTTCAATATCCACTCTTCCATTGTTTACCTTTACGTCAAAGGTTACAACCACTACTTCGCCGGCGTTCACATCATCAAATTTCCATGTGAGTGTTCCGTTTTCGTTGGAAACGAATCCTTTTTCTGATGCGCTACCTTCTACATAAGTAGTTCCTGCTGGAATCTTATCCGTAATCACCAAATCATTCTGTGTTTGGTTTGTAAAGTTTGTGTAATCGATTTCATAAGTCAATACATCGCCGGCCTTTACTGCTGTACCATCAATACTGATATCCTCGTTGCCCTTGATATAAACATCCTTTTGTACTGGGTCTTGTGGAACAAATACATTTGAGAACACCAGACTGTTTACAGCATTTCCGTCAATTGCGTATGTTGCACGATAACCCAAATATCCTCCTTGGTCATATGCAATTACCGTAATCTGATACTCACTTTCATCATAGACAATATCTGCTGCTGGATTTGAAACATCCTCTTTCATTACGAAATAGTACAGACCTGCTGCTGTGATTTTATGAGAAAATCTAATCTTTCCTTCTGCATTGTTATGAACCGTTTCAATTGGAGTTGTTCCATAATTAAATGCACTGTCTGCTTCAAATAATTGGAATGCAAACTCTCCATTTGTTAAATGACGGTTTTCTAACAATTTCACTGCTTCCAAAGAAACACTTACTGGATTCGGTATATATTTATTTCTAAAGATGAATGAGTTATTTCCAGTAACCTTTGCCTCCAATTGACCTAATAGATTATCTGTTACCTCTACGGTTACTTCAAAAGAACTGTCATCATATACATAACCTGCTTTTCTTGCATTTACTTCTGTCACAGTATACTTGTGAGTTCCTGCCTCAGTATAATGAATTTCTGGGAATTCAATCGTTCCGTTTGCAGTGCTCCATGCTCTAGAAACCTCTTTTGTTCCTTCTTTCAAAACAAACTCAAACATGTTGTGTTCAAGGTTCTTACCTTCTAACACTTTTGTTCCTCTAAGAACAATACTTGTTGGAGCTGCTTTATACGTATTTACAAATTCTACAGCATTAACCGTTCCTGTACCCACCTTTACGATAGAAATATCGCTATTCGCAATTGCAAGGGCGCCAGCGTTATTGTCTTTTGCAATAACAGTTACGTGGTATTTTGTTGTATCATATGTCACACCAGGAATATTTCCAACTACTTCTTCGATTACATAGTAATGAATACCCGCCGTTTTTACAGAATCTGTCAAAGTAAATGCTTTTCCGTTATTCTTTGCAACGTCAACTTCTGTTCCCTTTGAAATATCAAAGTCAGAACCTGTTTTATACATTTTAAAATTGTATTGGTCATTACCAATTGCACGGCCAACCAATGTTTTTGTACCTGTAATTGATAATGGAGCAGGATTCAATCTATATACGTTTGTAAATGTTGCAACTGGATCTGTTGTGTCTCCATTTACGGAAAGACTTACCAATTCAAGTGCATTTTGGTTGATTCCAATTTCTACTTCTACCGTATATTTTAGTTCCGAATAAGTCATACCTTTCTTGTTACCAGCAATTTCTTTCAACGTATACGTCGTTTTAACATTTCCGGCCTCATTCTTTGCTTGCTCATTAAACCATTTGCTTGTGTATGACATATAAACCGTTGCATCTCCATTGGCATTGGAAGTTGCAATCTCACTTACCAAAGTTTCGTCTTCATATAATCCAAATTCATAGCCAGATGGTAAAAGATTGACACCCGTATTGTTATCCAGTGTCTTTTTCACAGGAATATGAACTACCAATCCTTCTGTTACGATATAGGTGTTTGTAAATGTTAAATTCACATTTTCTTTGTCCTGCGTAGCTGTGTTATTTACAAGGATTTGATTCACTTCCAACGAACCATCCATATCTTTATCTGTGACTTCCACCACAAAATAAACTGCTGTATCACTTACAATGCCTTCTTCTAGATTGCTTTCGTCTTCGTGAACACGGAATAAATATCTTCCCACTTCTCTTAAAGATTCTTCTGGAACTTTAACTGTAAATGTGGAATCTTGACCATTCGCTACCGCTGCGGTCGTTGTGATTCTTTCCCAAGTTGTTCCAACTAATTTCTCAAGATAGAACTTGTATTCACGCGCTCCCCAAGAAACATTTTGACCGTTGACATCTTTCAATGTCTTCGTAACATTGACATTGATATCTGCTGCCGGAGCAAATCTTGTTGGATTGTAATCATTGATAAGATCAATCTCTGCAATGTTACCGTTGACCACGCCTCGTCTAGCCGCCTCAGCAGTCACTAGTGTAAATCCTGTCGGAATATTAACTTCTGCCACAGAATATGTTGTTCCCTCTAACAGATTCTTAATCGTTACAGATTCATCATGTGCCAACTGGAACGTAATCTTTCCATTGGTAACAGTTTTCGTTCCTACAGATGTCTCTACGCGTGTTCCATTTGCAAGATCTAATGTTACTTCCACATCAAATTTCTTGTCCGCTGGAATCGTGTAATCTGCTCCAAAGTCATGTGTAACTGTCTTGCTGATAATCAAATCTCCGTATTTACGACTTGTATTGGTAAATTCCACATCTGCCAATTCCATAGAAGCAATCGTTCCAGTTGCAGTAATTCCTGAAACTACTTTACCATTTTGCGAAACACTTCCTACCTTATAAGCAGTATTCTCATTAGTTTCTGTAACCGTGTAGTTTGCACCTACCGGCAAATCAATGATATAAACTGTTTCATTTGCCTTTAATTCAATGGCACTACTCTTTCCATTTGTAAATCGAATGGTTCCGTAAGTTCCATCCGCGTTTACAAAACGATATGTGCCGTCATAATTTTCGTCTGAAAGTTCAACCGTAAATTTGAACACTGCGTTTGCATCTGTTACTGTGTCATCTACAAGCTTCGTCAACTTGATACCTGTAGCTGGAGTTACAGTAAGACGACCATTATTTCCAAGATATGTCCACACATCATACGTATCTTTACTATTATCTGGCTGTGCGACGATTGGATACGCAAAATATCTTAATGTGCCAGTACTATTGATACTCTTAAGTGTCTCTTCGCGGAATCTATCAAGATTCTGATACATAGTTCCCTTTTCAATGTGCCACATATTGGAACCATCATTTACCGCCTTCGCATATTTTTCCAACACTTTTGCCGCGATTGGAATATATTTGTCTACCATCTCTGCCGACTGTGTATTCGCATTCGTCTGATTAAATATTCGGAGTGTATGATAGAAATTGCTTCCTGATGGTTTTGTTGTTCCTTTGTATTCTCGATACGAGTTTTCTCCCGTTTTTTCGTAAATAATTGTATCTGAAGTATAATAGTACCGCTCGTTCGACTCGTTTGGATGGAAATGTGCTTCCGTTACCAAATGTGTAAACGGATTCGAATAATCAATATTTTGATTCTCATCTCCATCTCCCCATTGATTGGTATAGAAAGTATACGTTCCATCTGCATTTCTGTGAATGTGCTGACCCTCTACAAGATTCCCTTTTGCCAACTTTTCTGTAATATTTAATTCATTAATATCAGAGCGTAAACCAACCTCAAACAGTAAGCGAATCGGTTTCTGCTCATCCTTGTACATCTTAAATTCTGTTGCTGTTTCGTAATCGGCACTGTTCAATTCTACGTGATATGTGATTACAGGAATCAAAGATGCTGGAACCATAAATATAACATCCTGATGCTGTGTGGTAATCTCCGTACGAACTTTAATAACGATATGCATCATATCACTGCCTATTGTTTCAATTGCACCAACATTTGCAGTTCCATAGAAACCATAGGAACGAGTAATATATTTTGCACTGGCTGGGATATCCGCTGCTGTATGATCTTCATTCCAATACGCTACATATTTTTCGTCTGCACTTTCATACCATCCAATGTAATTGCTGAAATTGTTGTCATTTGTATAACTGAGCTGTCCATCTGCCCATGCCTGTTTTAAGATTTCAATTGCAACTTCCTGAGAAACGCCAATTCTCTCTGCTACAGATTCTACCAATTCCCATCCTAATTCCGTATAGGTATTTCTATCACCAAATTCAGAAGAACCCATCATCTTTGTCAAAGCCGCACCACTAAAGAGTTGATTATCTCCAAGCATAAGACCAGTGACATTCTTCACTTCCATAAATTGTCCAATTTCATCTTCAAATGTAATGTAACCGTCCAAATCTGTATTATCCCCTCCGATGAGTGTCGGATAATATGCAGATTGAAGAATGATTTCATTTACGATATTTGTAAACGCCGCTCCTAATCCTGCATTTCCACTTGCTGGGAAATATTCCGTTACATAATTTTGACTATCTCTGGTAAGTCCATCATTTGCATCACGATTCACAGTCACCCATTTGGTTGGGTTGTTATTACTGTTTGAACTTGTTCCAGGAGAATTAAAGCTAGCACTTCCGTTGTTAAACAAGTTATCCCAATATAGATCAATCGCATTCAATGAATTTTGAGGGTTAAGTACGCTATTTGCAATATATTCTGAATCTGCATCCTGACTGCTAAGATTCAATCCCAATGTATAAAACTTTGCACTCATCTTATAATGCGCTTCTACCCGAGCTTTTGCATATGCCGCCGTAAGCTGTGTCATAAATCCAAGTCCCGCAGAAGAATCTCCACCATTGCCCACAGAAGATGTTCCGATATTTGTATAGTCTGGAGTACCTGTTGTCGGAGCACCGTCGCTCATAAGAACAAAGATTGGCATTCTGCTTGTTCCTGCTTGTACATTACCACTTTCGATGGTAGGTGATGCACTCAAGAATTCCTCCATAGCAAGATCCAGACCATTCTGAATGTAGGTTCCGCCCTGTGTAACTTTCGATTTTGTAGCCACACTTTGTCCTGCTTCTGTTTTCGCTCCATCTGCAATTTTTATCCGTGTGCCATTTGGATCGCTATTATTAAAACGATAACTTTCAGATGTTATAAATTGTCCGCTTCTATTTGCCGTGTAACGGCCTAATGGAAGTAATTCAATACCTGTGCTTGTTGTCGAAGTTCCAAATCCTGTGTTGCCCGAATATAAAACAACACCCACACGATTATTCTTATTTAATTTCAGCAAATTCGTCATAGCTTCATTTGCAGATGAAACCATTTGCGGAATGGATTGACTGCTATCCATTGATTGTGAAACATCAAGGATTAACATAGTATCTGTAGGAATTGTAGAATATCCTACAATTTCTTTATTGGATGCAAGAGCCGATAACGCTACTAAGAAATTATCTTCGCCTTTCATCTGAATATTCATTGCTCTATTTCCAAGTGCTGTTTCAAACTCATCCACATTTTTAAACACGGATTTGTCCGTCCATACACTACCGGCAAATTCTGTGCTCTCGTCTGTAAAATAATTTTCCCAATCATGAATGGTACTTAGATCAGTCACCTTTCCATTGTTATTTGAATTATCTGCCTTCGCAGTAATAGGGATTACACCCAAAATCAAAACAATGCTCAAAACAAATGCTAAAATTCTTTGCGCCTTTTTTCCTATTTTTTTGTTCATATTTTATGCCCTCCTTTACTGACATCTCTTTAATGCCAAGCTCACTGTTTTCTCGTCTATCGGCTTTACCGAAAAATACACAACTCCTAACCGATAGGATTGCGCTACAAAGTTCTTATCATTCGAGAACCAGACGATTGGAATGTCTGGCTGTACATTTTGTACTGCGATAACGCCCTCCATACCTGCCGCATTGTCTGCCATAACAAATATAATATCGTACTTTTTTTCTCTTATCTTTTTTACGTATGTATCGTAGTCCTCGGCGTGCGAATATTGGACCGCCCGAAATGCCATACTCGATTCCAATTTTAAATATCGTATGAGAGTTTCTTTTTCTTCTGTGTTTCCATAGATTAATATGTCCATATCCACACCTCCTTATCTTTCTGATTATATTATTACATCATACACTTATGCTTTTCAACCGCTGTAACTCGAACGGCAAATATCTGACTCAAGCGGTCAAAAACTTGCCATTATTTTCTTGGAGGGGTATAATAAAATAAATGATACTAATTCTTGGAGATGATAAAGATGAGAGTCGCATTAGTGGACGACACACTAGAAGAACTTCAGATTATTTCAGATATTTTAAATAAAGAGTTACCCCTCGCCGAGGTCTCTATTTTTTCCAGTGGGGAAAGTTTTTTGAAGGACTGGGAGGAAAATTCCTATGACCTTATCTTGCTTGACATATATATGGAAGGATTACTCGGCGTAGATGTAGCTAGAAAAGTCCGCGAAACAGATTTCGATGTGCGCATCGTGTTCTGTACAACGAGCAATGAATTTGCTAGCGAAAGCTATGAGGTTGGAGCCAATTATTATTTGCAAAAACCGGTTTCTTCAACTAGCTTTCAAAGAATGTTGAAAATGATCCGCTTAGATGATTATGAAATCAATCGGTTCATCACACTTCCAGACGGACAAAAGATTGTGCTTCGCAACATTACTTACACGGAATACTATAACCATTCCATTATTATTCACTCTAAAAAGCGCGCCGACTTACAAACGCGCATGTCCCAAACAGAATGGGAAAATCTTCTTTCCGAATATCAATTCTTATATAGTTGTTCCAAAGGAATTGTAGTGAATTTTTACGAAGTTGAAAAAGCAGAATCAGATGCATTCCTCTTGAAAAATGGTGTACAAATTCCTATCAGCCGAAGAAAATCAAAAGATACTTTAGAAGCATATGCTCATTTTCGCTTTGAAGAGATGCGGAAAGGGGGAAAATAATGTTTTCATTTCTTAGAACATTGGAGATACTACTTTTTTCAATTTGCAACTTTGCTCCATATGTTATTCTTTCATTTTTCGTATTCAAAAAGTATCAACGTTTCCGGCAATGGATTACCATTACTGTTTGTTGCGTACTTTTTCTTGTTCAATTTGCAACAAGGTACTGGTCTGCAACAAACGGCATTAACACGAGTATTCTAATGAGCGTCATACGACTAATTATCTTTATCGGTGGTTATGCAATTCTTTTTCGGAAACGATTGGGAAAAATATTGTTCATTGAACTAATTTATGCAAATTTGGGGAATTTCATTTTGATCGCCGCTGTTTGCATCGAAAGAAATCTATTCCCAAATATCGAGCACAAGTTATACTGCTGGCATGCTTCTACGGTTATGCTCCTATTACACTTAGTCATCACCGTACCTTGGGCACTCGAAGTAAGACGTCACTTTGTTCCAATGCTAGAAAACAGCAAAGTCACCAAAGAATGGCGGTACTATTGGATTGTTCCTCTTATCTTTTATGTCATATGGCAATATCAGATAAACGGTGGTGCAAGAACGGGACTAGAAAATATCCAAGATAAAACGAATGTGATTTTTCTCTTTATCGTAAACTTTGGTGCTCTTCTTATCTATTATATTATGTTGAGATTAGACGGACAATTGGCAAAAAATTTGGAATTAGAAGAACAAAACCATTTCCGCGATATGGCGCTTCTCGAATATCAATCCTTGAAAGAGCGTATGGAAGAAACACGACGTATGCGACATGACCTGCGTCATCATATTCATATGGTAAATTTCTATTTGGAAGAAAAGCAGTACGATAAACTCCAAGAATATGTACATTCTTACAGCGAATCCATTCCTGATATAGAGCGCATTCGTTTCTGCGAGAATCGCATTGTCAATAACATATTATTCTATTTTGCATCGATTGCAAAAGAAAATGGGATTGATTTTCAAGCACAAGCACTTATCCCGCAAAATTTTTCTATAGATGAACACGATATTTCTATTTTGCTCGGAAATTTATTGGAAAATGCCATAGAAGCATGCGCGGAACAACAAAATTCCAAACGGCAAATCATCATCAATGCCAAGGCAGATGAACATACTCTTCTATTTACTATTGATAATTCTTGCGAAAATGAAATTAAGAAAAATAAGCAAGGAAAATTTCTTACTACGAAAGCAAACGGTCAAGGGATTGGCCTTACTTCTGTCCAAAAAGTGGTGCAACAATACAATGGGATTTTCTCCGCCGAGAAAAGAGAGAATATGTTCTGCGTTTCATTTATGCTGAACTTATAAGAAATAGCAAATGGGACTGTATATTTTTACAGTCCCATTCTTTTTATAACATTTCACTTATAATATTACTAAGATTTGCAAACTCTTCGAGGGTCAATGCCTCTCCTCTGACACTTGCACCTTTTCCCAATTTTTCAATTGCACCAATAATAACATCCTTTGGAAGATGAATCTCCGTAGAGTTATTGAGCCCATTTGCCAGTGTTTTTCTTCTCTGGTTGAACGATGCACGAATAATCTTAAACATCAATTTCTCATCTGTCACTTTCACTGGTGGTTCCTTATGGCTCGTCAAGCGTATCACTGCTGACCCCACATTTGGTCTTGGCATAAAGCAGTTTGGTGGTACATTTGCCACGATATACGGCTCGGCATAGTACTGAACCGCAAGAGATAATGCACCATAATCCTTGCTTCCAGGCCCCGTCTGCATACGATCTGCCACTTCTTTTTGTACCATAACCGTGATACTCTCGATAGGAACATGACTCTCATAGAGTCCCATAATAATTGGTGTTGTAATATAATACGGAAGATTTGCAACCACCTTAATTGGTTTTCCGCCGTTATATTCTTCAGCCAATTGATTGATATCAACTTTTAACACATCTTCATTGATTACTGTAACATTGTCATATGCGCTTAAGGTATCTTCCAAAATTGGTATCAGTGCCTTGTCAATCTCAACGGCCACAACCTTTCTTGCGGCACAGGCCAAATATTGTGTCATGGTTCCAATCCCTGGTCCAATTTCCAATACCATATCATCCTTGGTAATATTGGCAGATGCAATAATCTTGTCTAATACCCGAGTATCAATCAAGAAATTCTGACCAAACTTCTTTTGAAAAGAAAACCCATATTTTTGCAATACTTCAATTGTATTTTGTGGATTGCCTAATGTTGGCTTTGTCATATATTTCTACCTTTCATCTATATCCCAAAAAGACGTTTTCCATTCTTCTCGGTTTGTTCTACTACTTCATCATAAGAAATGCCTCGTAACTCTGCGATTTCCTGTACTACATATGGCAAATATAAAGAACTGTTTCTCTCTCCGCGATGTGGCACCGGTGCTAAGTACGGACAATCTGTCTCCAAAAGAATGTTATCAAGAGGAATTTCTTTTGCAATTTCTTTCAACTTTTTCCCATTCTTGAAGGTTACTACACCACCAATTCCAATGTGAAATCCCATTTTCACATACTCATTGGCAAGTTCCTTTGAAGAAGAAAAGCAATGAATCACTCCTCGAAGGCCTTGTCCATGCTCCTTCATAATACGAAGTGTATCTTCGGCAGCATCACGACTATGAATAATGACTGGAAGATCTAGTTCTCTTGCCAATTCTAATTGGCGGATAAACCATTTCTCTTGAATATCACGCGGCGTGTTATCCCAATAATAATCCAAACCAATCTCTCCCACAGCCACAACCTTTTCCTTCTTGCATTGCTCTTTTAAGAAGGCAAATTTTTCTTCATCTAAGACATGTACCTCGTCTGGATGTAATCCGACTGCCGCATAAACATAAGGATAGTTCTCCGCTAATTCCACGACTTCCGTCAAAGAATCCCAATCCGCCGCAGAATTTACAATCGTCCCAATATTCTTTTCTGCCATCAAACTCATCAGTTCATCCCGATCCTCATCGAACTGATGAGAATCATAGTGGGCATGACTGTCAAATATCATTGGTTTCATTCTATAAAATCTCTTTTCTTAATTGCTCCGGTGTTTTTTGTGACAACAACACCGGTGGAATATCAAACACACTTCTCGCTCCTGCTTCGCCCTTTTGCGACAAACGATATGCAGCTCTTGCATAAGCTACAAGTACGCTCGAAGTAAACTCTGGGTTGGAATCTAACTTAAGCGAATATTCAATCACGTGCTTGTTACCATTTCTTCCTGTTTCCCCTGTTCGAATTACAAAACCACCATGTGGCATTTTGCTATGATTTGCTTTCAATTCCTCTTCTGAGATAAAAGTCACAGTTGTATCGTAATCTGCGAAATAATTTGGCATAGTCTTAATTGCATGTTCGATTTCCGCTAAATCTGCGCCTTCTTCTGCTACCACATAGCACTCTCTTAGATGCTTTTCTCTCGTTGTGAGGGCTGGTTCACTACCACTTCTCACTTCTTCTACTGCCGCCTCAATTGGGACAGTATATTGAATCGCATTTTTTACGCCTGGAAGACGGCGAATGGCATCAGAGTGTCCTTGACTTACTCCTTTTCCCCAGAATGTATACGTACTTCCTTGCACCAAAATAGATTCAGCATAAATTCGATTCAACGAGAACATTCCTGGGTCCCAGCCAACAGAAATAATTCCAATATGATTTCCTTCTTTCGCTGCCTGATCTACGGCCTCAAAATACTCTGGAATCTTTGCATGAGTATCGAAACTGTCAATCGTGTTGAAATTTCTAACAATTTCCGGTCCCATCTTTGGAAGATCCGTTGCCGAACCACCACACAAAATCATAACATCTACTTCATCTTTCAGGGTAAGAATATCATCTAAGTGTACTTTCTTCACGTCTTCCGTAAGGACTTTCACATCTTCTGGATTACGTCTAGTAACTACTGCAACCAATTTCATATCTGCGTTGCGCTCGATGGAAAGTTCCACACCTCTACCGATATTGCCGTAACCCACAATACCTATTCTAATCATATAAATTCCCCTTTCAATTATATTATCTAGCCTTGCAGTTCGAATTCGCTTCGCTTCTTCTCACTGTGGCTGAACGCCAAATGTCAAATATTACAAATAGACTCTTACATGCAAGCATGACGTTCCATTTGTAATATTTGCCGCAAGGCTAAACAGATTAGCAAATTTCTGCTCCTGCTGGCATCTCTTTTTCTGGTGTCATAAGTGCCAATTTTCCATCTGCATCTTCTGCACAAAGAAGCATACCTTCTGACAACACTCCTGCCAACTTGGCTGGTTTTAAGTTCACAAGTACCATAACTTTTTTACCAACCATCTCTTCTGGTTTATAATGTGCTTTAATTCCAGATACAATCTGTTTTACTTGACTTCCAATTTTTACCTGTGAGCAAAGTAATTTCTTTGACTTTGGAACTTCCTCACACGCAATGATTTCACCTACTTGGAATTGCAACTTCATAAAATCATCATATGCAATTTCTTCCTTTGGTTCGATATCAATCACATTTTCCTCTACCACTGGTTCTTCTACCACTGGCGGGTGAAGTTCTTCTACTTTTTTAAGCACCTCTTCTACATCCAAACGAGCAAATAGAATCTCTGGTTTTTCTGTTACGTTTCCGCCATTTGTTTGCTTCAAGATTTTTTCTGCTGTTTCTGGCATAAAGGAAGCTAACAAGTTCGCTCCTGTCTCAATGCTTGCAATCAAGTTATAAAGTACAGTCTCCAAACGGTCTTTCTGCGCTTCATCTTTTGCAAGTGCCCATGGCATTGTCTCATCAATATATTTATTACAACGTTTAAATACATTAAAGATTTCTGTGATTGCATCTGCCACACGAAGATGTTCCATCTTCGCATCTACTGCGCCTGCCGCTCCATCAACCACTGCTTTGAGGTCTGCATCCACATCTGCTACTACCCCTTTGTCTGTCACACTTCCGCCGAAGTATTTGTTTGTCATAGAAATGGTTCTATTTACAAGGTTTCCTAATGTATTAGCAAGATCCGAATTGATGCGCTCTACCATAAGTTCCCAAGTAATTACACCGTCATTGTCAAATGGCATTTCGTGAAGCAAGAAATAACGCACGGCGTCCACACCAAAAAGTTCTACCAATTCATCTGCGTAGATAACATTTCCCTTTGACTTACTCATCTTTCCATCGCCCTGCAATAACCATGGATGTCCAAAGATTTGTTTTGGCAATGGCAAATCAAGTGCCATCAAGAAAATTGGCCAATAAATTGTATGGAAACGAATGATGTCTTTTCCGATTAAGTGAAGATCTGCTGGCCAGTCTTTCTTAAATTGCTCTGTACTCTCACCGTCACAGTCATATCCAATTCCTGTAATGTAGTTTGTCAACGCATCCAACCACACATATACCACGTGTCTTGGGTCAAAATCGACTGGGATTCCCCATTTAAATGATGTTCTTGATACACAGAGGTCTTGAAGACCTGGCAACAAGAAGTTGTTCATCATCTCATTCTTACGAGAAACTGGTTGAATAAATTCTGGATGGGTATTGATATGCTCAATCAAGCGATCTGCATACTTACTCATCTTAAAGAAATATGCTTCTTCTTTGGCTGGTTGAACTTCTCTTCCGCAATCTGGACATTTTCCATCTACTAATTGCGATTCTGTAAAGAACGACTCACAAGGTGTACAGTACATTCCCTCATAATGTCCTTTATAAATATCACCTTGGTCATACAATTTCTTGAAAATCTTTTGTACTTGCTTCTCATGATAATCATCTGTAGTACGAATAAATTTATCGTAAGATGTATTCATCATATCTGCAATGTCTTTTACTTGTGCTGCCACTCCATCTACAAATTCCTTTGGTGACATTCCAGCATCTTGCGCTTTCAATTCAATCTTTTGCCCGTGCTCATCGGTTCCTGTTTGGAAAAATACATCGTATCCTTGGCTACGTTTATATCTTGCAATAGCATCTGCAAGAACAAACTCATAGGTGTTGCCAATATGTGGTTTTCCCGATGTGTAAGCAATGGCTGTTGTCATATAAAACTTTTTGTTACTCATATTCTCTCTCCTCCTATAAATAAAGAGTTTGCTCGCAAACTCTCGCGCGGGGCGCGGTTGCATAGCAACATCTTCTTTGTACGCGCTCCTGCGCATCCCCGCGGAGCGTTTTATTGGATATTATCCAATAAAAAAGCCACATCTTCTTTTGATTAAGAAGACGGGCTGGCTTTCCGTGTTACCACTTCTCTTCGCTTATACCTCACGATATAAACCTCACTGAGTTCATAAAAACTCTCTCGCTGTAAAGGGCGAACCCATTGTGCCTAAAGTAATTCCTTACGTTCAACACACCGCTCAGAAGCCATCTTCCATTTCATTCCGTTCATCCCTCTCAGCCAACAGGATTTCTCTGTAAAACTTCCAAAAATGTACTCTCTTCGTCACTGCGTTTTTCAAATTTAATCTGTTGAAAGAGTAACATATCAAAAGAAATCTGTCAATAATATGTGTCTATTTGGGACATACTAACCCTAAATATTACCAAAAAGGAGAGTATTATGAAAAAACCATCTTTATATAATCGCTGGCTTCAGAAAATCGAGGTCATTGGGAATCGACTTCCGCATCCAATTGCCCTTTTTTCTATATTTGCCATATCTATTGTTCTCATTTCTGCCATATGTGCCGCCCTTGGTATCTCTGCCACTGGGGAACTCATTGTCGATGGAAAGGTACAACAGACATCTATTAAAGTTGTTAGTTTACTCACCAAAGAAGGCTTAACCTATATGCTAACCAGTGCCGTGACCAATTTTACTTCTTATGCACCTCTCGGAATGGTTCTCGTTGCCATCTTGGGTGTGGGTGTGGCAGAACAATCCGGACTCATCAATGCCTTACTAAAATCCGCGGTAAAAGTTACGCCCGCCCAGTTCATTACACCTGCCGTTGTATTTCTCGGCGTAATCTCAAACATTGCCAGTGATGCCGGATATGTCATTCTCATTCCTTTAGGCGCCATGATTTTTCGCGCCTATGGGCGACACCCAATGGCGGGGTTCGCTGCTGCTTTTGCTGGTGTGTCTGGGGGATACTCTGCCAATCTATTAGTAGGTTCCCTGGATCCTCTATTGTCAGGCATTTCTCAAGCCGCTGCATCCGAGGCCAATCCTAATTATGAAGTATCCGTAATGGGTAATTTCTTTTTCCTCTTTGTATCCACATTTCTCATCACTATTCTTGGCACTATTGTGACAGACAAAATTGTGGAACCACGTTTGGGAGCTTATGCAAATCATTTGGCAGACGAGGAAGATTCTTCATTGACAACTATTTCCGAAAAAGAACACTCGGGACTTAAAAAAGCGGGGATTGCGGCACTGATATATATTGCAATTGTTGCATTTGCAGCCCTGCCTTCCAATTCTTTTTTGCGCAATGAAAACGGAGTTCTATTTGGAAATCCTTCCTCTCCTTTTTTAAACGGAATTGTCATTTTGATTACTTTGTTGTTCCTCATCCCAGGAATTGTATATGGGAAAACCATTGGACTTTTCACCGAAAAAGGAAGCATTTGTAATTCCTTATCCAAAGCAATGGCTTCTATGGGGAGCTTTCTTGCTTTGGCCTTTGTGGCCTCCCAATTTATCAACTATTTTAACTATACAAAACTTGGTTCGATTGTTGCTTTATTCGGTGTGAACCTTCTTAATAATTTTAAAATTGATTTGATTCCGCTCCTAATTATTTTTATTCTATTTTCCGCATTTATGAATCTGTTTATGGGCTCTGCCTCCGCGAAATGGAGTATTCTCGCCCCTGTGTTTGTGCCCATTTTTATGCAACTCGGATATACGCCAGAACTTTGTCAGTTGGCCTATCGAATTGGGGACTCCGCCACCAACATCATTACCCCTATGATGACCTACTTCGCCGTCATTCTCTCTTTTGCGCAACGATACGATAAAAAGGCCAGCATCGGAACGATTACTGCAACCATGATTCCTTACTCTGTTGTTTTTTTGATTGGTTGGACATTGATGCTAATCATCTGGATTGTATTTGATATTCCTTTGGGACCTGGAACTGGAATTTTGCTCATATGATTCCCTTTTGGCTCATAGACTACAATAAAAAACGGAGTTTTTATGAGTCTTCGAAAACGAATTATTTGTTTGTTTCTTACCCTTTGCCTTACGCTGTCGGGATGTGGAAACTTTTCCATTCCTACCAATGCGAACACTGCCTTTAAAAACTTTACACTTGGGCTCTTCCAGCAAGAGGTTTCCTCAAATGCCATCAATTTGCATTATACTTTGCAAGAGCCCGAAAAATATGGTATCACCCAATTTCCTATGACTTTTGGAAGCTATGATATGAATAGTACCTCTGCCCTGGCATCCATAGAAAACTGGGAGGCATCGCTACACAAATTTCCATACAAGTCTCTCTCCAAAGAAAATCAATTAACTTATGACATTTTGGATTATTATTTTGCTTCTGCCAAAAATGATATTACCTATTATTTATACGAAGAACCCCTAAGCCCTCTTACTGGTATTCACGCTCAACTCCCTGTACTATTAGCCGAATACCAATTCAGCCAAAAAGCGGACGTGGAAAATTATCTCGCTCTTTTGGAAACACTGCCCGACTTTTTCTCCTCCCTAATTCGATTTCAACAGCAAAAGTTGGCATCTGGACTTTTTATGTCCGATGATGCAGTCGATTCTGTAGTAGACCAATGCAATGCCTTTATTCAAATGGGAAAAGACAACTACCTGATTTCTACGTTCAAAGAGCGCCTTCAAAACGTGAAAAATTTGAGCGACAAAGAAAAATCTACATTCATTGAAAAAAACGAAACCACTTTCGATACATATGTAATTCCTTCCTATCAAACATTAGCAACTAATTTAGCCAAACTAAAAACAGGAAAAAAAGATTCTTTAGGACTCTGTCAATTTTCAGATGGAAAAGCGTGTTATTCCCATATCGTTTCTAGGGAAACTGGTTCGGGAAGAACCATTGAAGAGCTGAAAAACTTAATTCAAAACCAAATTTCCACAGACTTACAAGATATTCAAAAACTACTCGAAGAAAACCCTTCCATCGCCGAAAATGTGGCACAGATTTCTGAGACGCCAGAAACCATTTTAGAAAATCTAAAGCAGAAAATAACCAAAAATTTTCCAGCTTCTGCCCTGGTCAATGTGGATGTTAAGTACGTTCCTACTGCTCTTCAGGAACATTTGAGCCCTGCTTTCTATTTAATTCCCGCCATTGATGAATTTAAAGAAAACACAATCTATATTAATGAACGATATTCCTTGGATAGTGTCAGTCTTTTTACAACTCTGGCACACGAAGGATATCCGGGCCATCTATACCAAACAACATACTTTGCAAACACCAATCCTGACCCACTTCGTTTGACTATGAATTTCCTTGGCTATGTAGAAGGCTGGGCTACTTATGCAGAAATGTGCTCCTACTATATATCGCCACTTTCCAAACCATATGCATCTTTACTGCAAAAGAACAATTCTATGGTTTTAGGGCTATATGCAACCGCAGATATTGGCATCCACTATGATGGATGGACCATCCAAGATACCATTTCCTTTTTTCAAAAATATGGTTTTACGGAGGAAACTTCCATCCGAGAAATCTATACACATATTGCATCGGATCCTGCAAATTACCTCGCTTACTATGTGGGATATTTGGAAATGTTAGAACTGAAAAAAGAAATGATAAAAAAAGAAGGCGAAAATTTCTCTCAAAAAGAGTTTCATCAAAAAATATTGGAAATTGGACCTGCGCCATTTGAAATTATTCGAAAACATTTATAAGAGCAAAGAGGGGGTGTGTGAAACAGCACCCCCCCCTCTTATTCTACATGTATCTCACAATCCACACACTCGCAAGTATCCCTGCAAATGTAGCAATCAACGCACCAGTAAGTGTGTGCCTTGTTTTCTTCACGTTGGCAGCCAAAAAGTAAACGCTCATCGTATAAAAGATTGTCTCTGTACAACTCATCATAACCGATGCAATCAACCCAAGCTTAGAATCTGTTCCGTACTCCTTAAAAATATCTAACACAAGACCTGTGGCTGCAGATGATGAAAACATCCGTACAATCGTCACCGGAACCAATTGGGATGGAAATCCCAATTGCGCTGTAAACTTGCCCAATAGATCCGAAAGCATTTCCAAGAAACCCGACGCTCTTAGGATTCCAACTCCTATCATAAGACCTATCAGCGTTGGCATGATTTTTATCACTGTGTGAAATCCTTTTTTTGCACCCACCACAAATTCGTCATAGACTTTGACTTTCTCCAATACCCCATAGATCACAACTAAAATGATAATGGCAGGTATCATAAAATCTGTCACATACATCAATATTTTCATATTATCACCTACCACATTTTCTATCTTTCCACTTGCAATATATGCACCCTGTCAAGGTGCTAATCATAGTTGCAACCAAACCAGGTCCTACAATTCTTGCAGGGTCTACACTCCCGTATTGACTTCGATAGGCAATCATATTCATTGGTATCAGTTGTAGAGACGAAATGTTGAGAATCAAAAATGTACACATCTCGTTACTTGCAATACTCCGGTCTTGTCTCCGCTCCTCTTGCAATTCCCCCAAAGCTTCCATCGCCTGAAGCCCCGCCGGAGTTGCCGCCCATCCAAGTCCCAAGATATTGGCAATTACATTCGTCGTAATATGAGTATTTGCCCTATGATTTTCTGGAATTCCTGGAAACATAAACTTGATAAAAGGTCGTAGCACCTTAGAAAGCATCTCTATGACTCCCGCCTTTGTGGCAATCTCCATAATACCTGACCAAAAAGACATTACCCCTATCATAGTAATACATAAGGTAACTGCTTCTTTGGATGAATCCAATGCCGCTTCCGTAATTGCTGCCACGTCGCCTCGCAAGATGGCGAATAAAACACCAATAATTATCATTCCTGCCCAAATAAAATTCAGCATATCATTGCTCCGATTTCTTTATCTTTACAATGATATGCTGACATTTACTCTTTTAAACCCAATCTTCGATTTACAATTCCACGCAGAAGCGTATATACCACGGAAGTTAACGGAATAAAAATTAACATTCCTACAATTCCCATAAGATTTGCCCCTACCGTTACTGCTACCAATACCCATATGGAAGGGAGTCCCACGGAACTTCCCACAACATGCGGGTAAATAAAATTTCCTTCAATCTGTTGAAGAACTAGGAATATAATAATGAAAATAAGTGCTTTCACGGGATCAACCATAAAGATGAGTAGTGCCCCAATACCACAACCAACAAATGCTCCAAACATAGGTATCAATGCTGTAAATGCAATGACAACACTAATTAGCAGTGCATATGGTAATCGAAAAATCACCATCACTACCAAAAACATCAGTCCTAATATAACCGCTTCTAAACATTGACCCGTAAAAAAATTCGTAAAACTTTTATGCACAACACTGCCTAAAGCAAGCAGAATATTTCTCCAATCTTCTGGCATAAAAGCATACATTAACTTTTTCACTTGTTCTCCTAATTTTTCCTTTTGCAATAACACATAACAAGAAAATACAAGAGCAATAAAAAATGTTGCAATTCCACTAACAATGCTTTTTGCTGCTGCATATGTGCTGTCTATGACATTTCCTGCACCATTTTTTAGAAAATCAATGGCATTTTCTATAACGACATCCCACTTAAAATTAATCTGAGCAATTTTTTCTGTAACCGTTTCATATTCATGAAACACCGTTATGCCCCATTCCTTGGCCTTTGGAACAAACTCCTGTACAGTCTTTCCTAATGCCAATACTGTGCGCCCCAATTCTGGGATTACCACCAACATAACAACCGCTACGATTCCAAAAACCACCACCAAAGTCAATATAAGACTCACTGGTCTTGCCAACTTAATTGCCCACTTTTTCTCTTTCTTCTTTGCCCTTTCAAATAGTTTTTTTTCAAAGAAACTCATTGGAATATTGAGGAGAAACGCAAAGGCCCCTCCCAATACAAATGGGAAAATAACCTCCCATAAAAATCCAATTCCACTAAACACCAATTTATAGTTCCAAACTGCAACTAAAACTAAAACCGTAAATACGATTAGTCCACGGATTTTTTTAACAGCTTCTTTGTCCAAGTTCACTAATATCACCACACTATTTTGTTAATTTTCTCTGAATAAACTTCACTGTCTCAACAACTGGAATTACAAGTGCTCCAAGTACAATTGCAATTGCAAATTCTTCGATTCCTACTGGCGCAAAGTTAAATGCATCTGCAAGGAATGGTACTTCACACACAAGAACTGTCGCTGCAAAAGAGCCAATTCCTGCAAGCAATAAAAATTTGTTTTGTGTACCAAGTTTGAAAATACTTTGTCTCTGTGAACGCATATTGAAACTATGGAAAATTTCTGCAAGTGACATTGTTAAAAATGCCATTGTCGTTCCATGTGTTGCGCCACCTTTATT
This sequence comes from Faecalimonas sp., assembly GCA_045659485.1. Lineage (GTDB taxonomy): Bacteria > Bacillota > Clostridia > Lachnospirales > Lachnospiraceae > Faecalimonas. The sequence goes on from JAZOWZ010000011.1 coordinate 93,006, forward strand.
CATACCTATAAAGTATGAAACAAGAACAAGGCCTGTTACAAGAGCTCCTTGGTATGCAATATCAAATCCCATACCATCTGCAAAAATACCTGCTTTAGCGTTACGTGGTTTACGGCGCATGATGTTTGGCTCCGCCTTTTCCATTCCGAGCGCCAAAGCTGGGAAACAGTCTGTTACTAAGTTAATCCATAACAAATGTACTGGTTCAAAAATAGATGTTTCGGAAGGCAAAATCAATGTTGCCAAAAAGATTGTCAATACTTCACTCATATTAGAACCAAGTAAGAACTGAATCGCTTTACGAATATTATCGTAAATTCTACGTCCTTCTTCTACCGCTCCAACAATAGTTGCGAAGTTATCATCTGTAAGTACCATATCTGCAACATTTTTAGTAACGTCTGTACCTGTAATACCCATACCAACACCGATATCTGCCGATTTAATAGAAGGTGCATCATTTACACCATCACCTGTCATAGCTGTTACAAATCCAGCGTTTCTCCATGCATTTACAATACGAGTCTTGTGTTCTGGTTGCACACGTGCATACACGCTAATATTTTTAAATTCTTTTTCGAATTCTTCGTCACTCATCTCATTCAATTGAGAACCGGTAAGTGCATAAGTACCTTCTGTAATGATTCCCAATTCTTTTGCAATTGCAACAGCAGTGTCTACATGGTCTCCCGTAATCATAATTGGACGAATACCTGCGCCTCTACATTCTACAATTGCATCTTTTACTTCTGGACGTACCGGGTCAATCATACCGCAAAGTCCGGTAAAGCAGAGCTTCTCTTCTAATGCTTCTGGATCATACTCAGTTGGAGCTACCTCCCAAACTCTTTCTGCGAGAGCAAGTACACGAAGTGCTTTATCTGCCATCGCCTTGTTTGCTTCTAAAATACGATCAATATATTCTTGTGTCATTGGAACTGCTTTTCCATCTTCTAAGTAGTAATCGCATTTTCCAATAATCACGTCTGGTGCACCTTTTGTATATTGTATGATTCCTTCTGATGTCTGATGTACTGTAGACATCATCTTTCTTCCCGAATCAAATGGAGCTTCACCAATACGTGGGTTTTGCTCTTTTAATGTACCTTTCAGGAATCCCAATTTGTTTGCCCATACAACTAATGCTGCTTCTGTTGGTTCCCCTGTTACGTTTTCTTCTGCATCTATTTCTGCATCGCTACAAAGAGCCATAGCAGTTGCCAAATGTTCTTCATCTTCTCCGAAGAAATCCACAACTGTCATTTTATTTTGTGTCAATGTACCTGTTTTATCTGAACAAATAATCTGCGCACATCCAAGTGTCTCTACTGCTGTCAATTTACGGATAATTGCATTTCTCTTAGACATATTGGTAACACCAATAGAAAGAACAACTGTTACAACAGCTGCTAATCCTTCCGGAATCGCTGCTACTGCCAAAGAAACTGCTACCATAAATGAATGCAACATAATTTTTGTGTCAAAAGAACCTGCTTTAAGTAGTTGTACTCCAAATACAACAACACAGATTCCAAGAACCATCCAAGTTAAAATCTTTGATAATTGGGCTAATTTCAATTGCAATGGAGTTTGTCCTTCTTCTGCCTGAGTTAACGCATCCGCAATTTTACCCATCTCTGTATCCATACCTGTTGCTGTGATAACCGCTTTACCACGTCCATATACAACGGTACTTCCCATATACATCATATTTTTTCGGTCACCCAAAGAAACATCTTTTTGTCCAACTTCTAAATTGATGATATCAATAAACTTTGTTACAGGTACTGATTCTCCTGTCAACGCCGCTTCTTCAATTTTCAAACTTGCGCTCTCTAATATTCTCGCATCCGCTGGAACTGCATCTCCAGCTTCTAAAAGAATAATATCTCCTACAACTAAGTCTTCACTGTGTACAATTTGTACTTTTCCATCTCTTAAAACCTTTGATGTAGCCGCTGACATTTCTTGCAATGCTTCAATCGCTTTTTCTGCCTTGCTCTCTTGATATACACCAAGTACAGCATTGATAATTACTACCGCTAAAATAATAATTACGTCAACAAATTCTCCCTCTGGCTCCATTGCCGCAAGAACTCCACTTACTGCTGCAGCTGCCAACAAAATAATAATCATCGGATCTGCTAACTGTTCCATAAATCTGCGGAAAATGGATTTCCCTTTTGCTGCTTCTAAGCGATTCTTTCCGTGTTCTGCTAAACGCTTTTCCGCCTCGCTCGAAGACAAACCATTCTCTTCTGTTTGCATTTGTTTTAATACTTCTTCTGCGCTTTGACAATAAAACTTCATAATGTCCTCCTTCATTTTTCGTGTAAAGGCCTTGCACACAAAAAAAAGACCTTATTACACACCTATTATGTAATAAAAGTCTCACTCTTTCATTGCGGCACGGATGAAATCATCGTATTGACGTAACCACAAACGCATGGGCGCAAGTTACTCCCTTTTATGTATAAAATAATATATATGATTCTTTGTTATTTTGTCAAGAATTATTCAATTTTTTGTAATTATTAACAAATAGAAGCAGGACATAAATATCCTGCTTCTATAATAATGACTAGTTTGTAATAACTTGTTCTGTTTCTTTGTCGAAGATATGTATTTTATCTGCGTCAAGAGCAAGTTTCACTGTATCGCCTGTTCTAGCTGTTGTATCTGGTTTTACTCTAGCTGTCAAGTTAGCGCCAGCGAAATCGAAGTATAAGTATACTTCAGCACCAAGCAATTCATATACACGAACTGTTGATTCGATAACTGTTTCTGGATGTGCTGCAAGTGCATCTGCTGAATCAGAAATATTTTCTGGACGGATACCCATTACTACAGTCTTTCCATCGTATCCACCTTCGATAACTTTCTTAGCTTTTTCTCCACCAACTGTAATCTTAGCTTCACCAAGGTCAAGTTCTACTTTATCTCCAACTACTGTACATTTAGCATCGAAGAAGTTCATTTGTGGTGATCCGATAAATCCTGCTACGAATAAGTTTGCAGGTGTTTCATATAATGCTTGAGGAGTATCAACTTGTTGAACAACACCAGCATTCATAACTACGATTCTTGTACCAAGTGTCATAGCTTCTACCTGGTCATGAGTAACGTAGATGATTGTTGTTTCCAATCTTTGATGCAATTTAGAAAGCTCGATACGCATTTGTCCTCTAAGTTTAGCATCCAAGTTTGATAAAGGCTCATCCATAAGGAATACTTTTGGATTACGAACGATAGCACGACCCATAGCAACACGTTGTCTTTGTCCACCTGATAATGCCTTTGGTTTACGATCTAACAATGGTTCAAGTCCTAAGATTTTAGCTGCTTCTGCAACTGCTTTTTTAATTTCTTGTTTTGGAACTTTTCTTAATTTCAAACCAAATGCCATGTTATCATATACTGTCATATGTGGATAAAGAGCATAGTTTTGGAATACCATTGCGATATCTCTATCTTTTGGTTCAACTTCGTTAATTACTTTTCCATCGATTGATAATTCTCCTGAACTAATTTCTTCAAGACCAGCAACCATACGTAATGTTGTTGTTTTACCACATCCTGATGGTCCTACGAAGATGATAAATTCTTTATCAGCAACTTCAAGATTAAAATCTTTTACTGCGTGGAATCCATTTGGATATACTTTGTTAATGTTTTTGAATGATAGTGTTCCCATTCTTTCACGTCCTCCTAATTGTTATACATAATCTGTGTTTAGTATACAAAAAAAGCCTATTTTTGTCTAGAAACATATTGTACTATTTTTTTGTTTTTTTGTGTGCATATTGCACGAAATACTTAGAGAAGCTCTTGATACACATCTCTTTTGGAAATCCCTCGATCTTTTGCGACCTTTTTCATAGCCTCTTTTTTGTCAATTCCTTGCTTTGTATACAAAGCCATGTGTTCCTCAATACTAATCTCTTCCCATTTGGAAATTTCTTCCTGTTGAATCTCTTCTCTACTTCGCCCCTCGATCACAAGCACACACTCACCTTTTGGCTCTTGTGTTTTGTAGTAATCGATTGCCTCTTTTACTGTCGTAGTAAACACCGTTTCGTGCTTTTTCGTAAGTTCTCTGCAGATTGTAATCTTACGATTTCCAAGAGATTCCAATAACTCTTCCAAGGTTTTCACTAAGCGATGCGGCGCCTCATAAAGGATGATTGTTCTAGTTTCATCAGAAAGTTCTTTTAAAACCGCTTGCTTTTCTTTCTTGTCTGTGGGCAAAAACGCCTCAAATGCAAATCTCCTCGTTGGAAGCCCCGAAAGCGTTAGTCCTGTAATGCATGCTGCCGCACCCGGAAGAGACGTTACCTCTATCCCGACTTCATAACACATTTTAACCAGTTCTTCCCCTGGGTCTGAAATGCCTGGCGTTCCTGCATCCGTAATTAACGCGATATTCGTGCCCTCTTGTAGCTTTTCCACTAGTTTCTTCCCTTTTTCAAACTTATTGTGTTCATGATAACTGGTCATAGGAGTCTTGATTTCAAAATGATTTAATAATTTGATACTGTTTCTAGTATCCTCTGCAGCAATCAAATCTACCTCCTGTAGAATTCTTACTACGCGATATGTAATATCCTCAAGATTTCCAATTGGCGTTGCGCATAAATACAACTTTCCTGCCATGTGTTTCTCCTTTACTATTTCAACCCATATTCTCCAAGGAGCTCATCACTGTATACCCCAACTTCTTTGTATACAACCAATGGCCGCTCCACGGTCATTCGTGAGTTTCCACCTCGGGTTCCTTCAATCAATACCATATTCGGTTCCTTATCAATAAAAGGATGTACCATTCTCATACGTTTAGGTTCAATTTTTAATTCCACCATTTTCGAAAAAATTTCTGCAAGACGAAATGGACGATGAACCATATAAAATCTACCACCTGGTCTTAAGATTTTGGCACTTTGTCTTAAGATATCATCTAACGTACACAAAACCTCATGGCGCGCAATTGTTTTTGCATCCGATGCATTCGCAATCCCATGTTGTCCAATCATATATGGTGGATTCGTTGTTATAACATCAAAAGAGGCAGGGCCAAATATTTCGACTGCCTCTTTGATATCTCCATTAACAATTTTTATCTTTTCTTCCAGTCCATTATGCAGTACGCTCCTTGTAGCCATATCTGCACTCTCTTCCTGAATTTCTAAACCTACAAATCGTTCTCCCTGCGTTTTCGCGCTGAGCAGAATTGGTATGATCCCTGTTCCTGTCCCTAGGTCCAGCGCACTTTCCCCTTTTTTGACACGTGCAAAATTAGAAAGCAACACCGCATCCATTCCAAAACAAAACTTTCCTGGATGCTGAATAATCTCGTATCCATTCACTTGTAGGTCATCTAGACGTTCCTCTTGTTTTAGATTCGTAATCATCTAATTTTTCTCCAATGCCGCAAGCTCTTTCATCTCTTCTTTCGAAAGTTTCATATCACTCTTTCTCTTGCGCGACTTAAATCTCAATTCGCTCGCTTTATATTCGCGAATCTCCTTTTCCTCATTGTCTAAATTTACAACAACCTTCACTAACTGACGAAGAACACTCACACTTTGAACCTCGCCTTTTAGTCCTTCGACGGTCGTAACAGTATCACCGATATCTGGAAGGCGACTGTTTAACTCCTCATAAGTTTCTTCCTCGTTTGTAAGGCAACACATTAGTCTGCCGCATACGCCCGAAATCTTAGTTGGATTAAGAGACAAATTTTGTTCCTTAGCCATCTTAATAGAAACCGGTGCAAATTCAGACAAATACGTATGGCAGCAGAGAGCTCGTCCACATATTCCGATGCCGCCTTTGATTTTTGTCTCATCACGAACTCCAATCTGGCGCAACTCTATTCTTGTGCGGAATACTCCTGCCAAATCCTTTACCAATTCACGAAAATCAATTCTTCCATCTGCCGTAAAATAGAACAACACTTTACTGTTATCAAACGTATACTCCGCACTAATTAATTTCATATCCAATTCATGCTTACGTATCTTTTCTTGACAAACACGAAAAGCCTCTTGCTCTTTTTCTCGATTCTTTTCTTCGTTTCTTTTGTCTTCCTCTGTCGCAACGCGCAATACTGATTTGAGCGGTTGCATAATATCCTTTTCGGAAACTTCCTTCGGCGCAGACACAACACTACCAAACTCTAATCCTCGTGCTGTTTCTACAATTACCTTGTCTCCCTTTTCGATATGAAGCGAGCCCGGGGAAAAGAAATAAATCTTACCCGCTTGGCGAAATCTTACTCCAATTACTTTTGTCATTTTTAGTTCTCCTTTATAGTAAGTAACAATAATTCCATCAACAAATCAAAGTTAACATTTGCCTTAATCCGTTGTTTTGCCATCTCGATACTAGATAAAATGGTCTCAATCCCCTCATAAGAACTCTTAGCAGCCTTTTCCTTGATAAATTTGATCTGGTCACCAAAAACAAGACCTGCCACATCTTTCGTCGCCTTATAGAGCAAAACGTCTCGATACCAAATTGTTAAAATATCCAAGTAATCTGTTACTTCTAGTTTATATTTATTAATTTGTTTGATTGCACTTACAATCTCTTGCAGTTCCATCTGATCAATATATTTCATCAATTGTATTGCATCATCTTTTATCTCATTGAAATGTTCCGACTTTGCTAGCATCGTGGCACGTCCAATATTGCCTTGTGCAAAAGCAGCACACAACTCCGCTTGATAATCCGGAACTTTCAATTCTTCCATAAGATACTTCTTTACCAATTTATCTTTGATATTGCGAAGTTTAAGCATTACACACCGCGAGCGAATCGTTGCCAAAAGATTGTCCGCATTCTCTGTTAACAAAAAAATAATTGCGTATTCTGGCGGCTCCTCCAATGTCTTTAAAAGTGCATTCTGCGCCTGCGTTGTCATCAAATCTGCTTCTGGAATAATGTAGATTTTATAGGGACTACTATATGGTTTAATAAGAATATCACTATTTACCTGCTCACGAATCTCATCCACACTTATAGAAGTTGGTTTTTCGTGTGAAATGGTAATAATATCTGGCTGGTTCCCACTCTTCGTCTGCACGCAAGACTTACATATTCCACACGGTTCATTCTGTCCAGACTCACATTGTAGCGTCATTGCAAATAAGCGAGACAGTAATTTCTTGCCCGACCCACGCTGTCCATTCACAATATATGCATGAGAAAGTTTCTTTTGGTCTATCGCATTTTTCATATATTGAACGATATCTTTATGCCCTACTACATCTTTAAATCCGCTCATGTGGTCCTCCTTTTCTTTTTCGTAACTATTATGCTTAGTATATCATAAATTTTCATTGATACATAGCATAATCTCATCGATACACTTTTCCATATCCAAGTTTGAAAATCTCTTCCCAATCCCCGCTTCTCTTAATTTTTCTTCCGAAAAATCCTCTGCATCTGCAAGAAATCTACGGCACATTTCCTCATATTTTGGTTGCTTCTGCGCACGCTCCCTTGCAAGTGCTCTCTCGAGGCGAAGCCCATCGTCTACTTCCACGTATATAGGCACAATCTTCCCTTCTCCAAAATATGTTTTCAATTTCATATAAGACTCAATCGTTCCTATTGCAAGTAAATGTGCCTCAGAATCAAACTGTCCATCATCAACAGTAAAATATTTCCAAATTCCATGTACTGTATTATATTCACGGAGTTCAATCATTTTTCCTTCTTCTTGAAATTTGTCCACTACGCTGTCATCCACAAAGAAATACTCCACGCCATCTCTTTCCCCCTCGCGAATCGGACGCGTCGTATAAATCACAATTGTTTTAAAATCTGGCAATTGCTCTACCATTTTTTTATAAATTGTATCTTTTCCAGATGCACTTTTCCCCATTAGATAAAATATCTTGCTCATACTTTTTTCTCTTTCAATCAATTACTTGCCTTTTTATTTTAACAGAAGGCCCCTTCTTAGGCAAGTGACTTATATCTTTGCTATTTCCCAGTTCTTGGCTCTTTCTACGGCTCTATGCCATTTCCAAATGAGTGTCTCTCTCTCATCTTCGCTCATCTGTGGTTCGTAAATATGGTGGCATTTCCAGTAACTATGTATTTCTTCAAATGATTTTATTTCTCCCATACCAAGAGCTGCCAAATAAGCTGCTCCAAGGCCCGTGGTCTCTGTTATTTCAGGAACTTCCACTGGAATTCCTAATAAATCCGCTTGGAATTGCATCATAAATCGACTATTCGAACCTCCGCCATCTACACGCATAGACGAAATGTCAGCAGTTGTTGTTCTTCTGAGAACATCTAAAATATCCTTTACTTGATAAGCTGTCGCTTCAAAAGTTGCTCGAGCAAGATGCGCATTCGTTGTTCCACCTGTAATTCCAATCATCATACCTCTTGCGTAGGAATCCCAATATGGGGCTGCGAGGCCTGAAAAAGCTGGGACAAAATACACACCTCCGTTGTCTTTTATAGACAACGCAAGATCATCTGCTGCTTTCGGACTTTCCACGATTTTAATCCCATTTTGTAACCACTCCACTGCTGCCCCTGAAATATAAATCCCACCATCAAGAGCATAGCTGCGTTTTCCCTGATGAACATATGCCAATGTAGATAAAATTTCCTTTGAGTTTTTGGATTTTTCTTCCCCCGTATTTAGAAGCATAAAACACCCAGTTCCGTAAGTTGTCTTTACGCCTCCTTTCTGGGTACATCCTTGTCCTAACAAAGCGGCTTGCTGGTCTACAATACTCCCTGTTATTGGTATTTCTGCCCCCAAGAATTCCTCTTTTATTGTCACTCCAAAAGACGCTGTATTCTCGCATATTTCTGGCAAAATTTCTCTAGGAATACCCATAAGCCTTAACAATTCCTCATCCCAAGCTAATTTCTCTAGATTCATAAGGCATGTACGACTTGCAGTTACCGCATCTGTTACAAAACTCTTTCCCCCAGTCATTTTCCAAATAAACCAAGTATCCAGTGTTCCGGCCATGAGTTTTCCTTGTCCCATTAACCTTTGCGCCTCTTCTACATTTTCCAAAATCCATTTGATTTTTGTGGCTCCAAAGTAGGAATCCAATTCTAACCCCGTCCGCTCTAAAAATACACTTCTCCACTTCTCGTTTAATTGATCAACTTCCTTTGAGGTTCTTCTGTCTTGCCACACAATCGCGGAGTAAACTGGTACTCCCGTCTCTTTATTCCACGCGATAACGGTTTCCCCTTGATTATCAAGCCCCATACATAGAATTTCATCTGCACTCGCCCCAATAGCTCTCAATGCCTCATCTGTCGCGTGCAAAAGAGTATCATATAACTGTAATCCATCATGTTCTACCCAGCCTGGTTTAGGATAATGTTGTACGACCTTGCTATATCCCTTTGAAACTTGATTCCAATTGGTATCAAAGAGTAACGCTGTGGTTCCTGTTGTCCCTTGGTCAAGACCCAAATAATATTTTTTCTTCATTTTTCCCCCAACTTTCATCCTGTGAAAAATACCGAGAAACTTTTCAGGGCTTCTCGGTATCTGTTCTATCCTTATTTATCTTTAATTTCACTATGCCATTCTTGCAATGATTTTACATCTCCGCATCCTGGTTTACCCATAGAAATCATTCCACTTGCAGTTGCTTTTGCTGCTGCAATGGTTGTAATATATGGGATTTTCTTCTTGATAGCACCTTTTCTTAAGTAACTATCGTCGGTCGCACTTTCTGCTCCGATTGGCGTGTTAATGATCAAATCAATCTTTCTGTTTGTAATCAAATCCAAAATGTCAGGTCTTCCTTCATTAAGTTTGTTTACAACTTCTGCTTGAACGCCTGCTTCTGCAAGAACTTTTGCAGTTCCTTTTGTTGCAAGAATCTTGAAGCCAGTTGTCACGAAGTCTTTTGCAACTTCTACAACTTCTTCTTTATCTTTATTGCTTACAGAAATCAATACTGTTCCGCCAAGTGGAAGTTCTGTCTTAGTTGCTTCTTGTGCTTTAAAGAATGCTTCCCCATAGTATCTTGACATACCAAGAACTTCTCCAGTCGAACGCATTTCAGGTCCTAAAACAGGGTCTACTTCTTGGAACATATTGAATGGGAATACGGCCTCTTTCACACCGTAGTAAGGAATATCTTTTTCTTTCAAATCAGCAATTGGTGATTTTCTTCCTGTTAATTCCGCAGTTACAATATCAATTGCAAGTGGAACCATACGGATACCACATACTTTTGAAACCAATGGAACGGTACGTGATGCACGAGGATTTGCCTCTAACACATATACCTTGTCATTTTCAATTGCATATTGCATATTCATAAGACCTTTAACGCCCATTTCTTCTGCAATCTTTCTTGTATATTCCTTGATTGTCTTGACATTTTCTTCTGAAATATGTCTGGAAGGAATGATACAAGCAGAGTCACCTGAGTGAACACCAGCAAGTTCAATATGTTCCATAACTGCTGGTACAAATGCGTGTGTTCCGTCACTGATTGCATCTGCCTCACACTCTAACGCATGATTCAAAAATCTATCAATAAGGATTGGTCTATCTGGTGTTACACCTACTGCTGCGTTCATATACTTTGTAAGATTTTCTGGATCGTAAACAACTTCCATTCCACGTCCACCAAGTACGTATGAAGGACGAACCATAACTGGATATCCAATCTTATCAGCAATAGCAAGCGCTTCATCTACATTAACAGCCATTCCTGACTCTGGCATTGGAATTTCCAACTTATCCATCATCTCACGGAATAAATCTCTGTCTTCTGCAAGGTCGATAACTGCCGGAGGTGTTCCGAGAATCTTAACACCATTCTTTTCCAAATCAGCCGCCAAGTTAAGTGGAGTTTGTCCACCAAACTGTGCAATAACACCAACTGGATTTTCTTTTTTATAAATACTAAGAACGTCTTCCAATGTAAGTGGTTCAAAGTATAACTTATCAGATGTATCATAGTCTGTAGAAACAGTCTCTGGGTTACAGTTAACCATAATTGTCTCAAAACCAAGTTTCTTTAATGCAAGTGCTGCATGTACGCAACAATAGTCAAACTCGATACCTTGACCAATTCTGTTAGGACCACCACCAAGAATCATAACCTTTGGCTTATCTGAAGTAATTGGGTTCTTATCCGCTGCATTATAAGTTGAATAATAATATGCTTTGTCTTGTGTTCCACTTACGTGAACTGGTTCCCAAGCTTCATCTAATCCAAGAGCAATTCTCTTTTCGCGAATATCTGCTTCTGGAACTTCTAAAAGCTGACTCAAATACTTGTCTGCAAAACCGTTTTTCTTTGCAGAAATCAATGCGTCATCAGAAGGCAACGCACCTTTGTTTGTTAAGAGAGCTTCTTCCTCTTCTACTAACTCTTTCATTTGTTCGATGAACCAAGCTTTTACTTTTGTGATTTCATGAAGTTCTTCGACCGTTGCACCTTTGCGAAGTGCTTCGTACATAAGGAAGTGTCTTTCACTTGAAGGAGTGATTAAAGCTTTTAACAACTCTTCTTTTGATTTTGTATCAAAGTCTTTTGCATGTCCAAGTCCATAACGGCCTGTTTCCAAACTACGGATAGCTTTTTGGAATGCTTCTTTATATGTTTTACCGATACTCATTACTTCACCTACGGCGCGCATTTGAGTACCTAACTTATCTTCTACACCTTTGAATTTTTCAAATGCCCAACGAGCAAATTTAATTACCACGTAATCAGCATCTGGAACATATTTGTCCAAAGTTCCATATTTTCCACATGGAATATCTTTCAAAGTCAAGCCCGATGCCAACATAGCCGATACCAAAGCAATTGGGAAACCAGTTGCCTTTGAAGCAAGAGCCGAAGAACGTGAAGTTCTTGGGTTGATTTCAATAATAATATCTCTGTCTGTCTTAGGATCGTGTGCCCACTGTACGTTACATCCACCGATAACTTCAACAGAACTTACAATCTTGTATGATTTTTCTTGTAAGCGTTTCTGAACATCTTCAGAAATGGTAAGCATTGGTGCTGAACAGAACGAGTCACCGGTGTGAACTCCAAGTGGGTCAATGTTTTCAATGAAACATACAGTAATCATATTACCTTCTGCATCACGAACAACCTCTAGCTCTAATTCTTCCCATCCTAAAATAGATTCTTCTACCAATACTTGTCCAACCAAACTTGCTTGAAGTCCACGCGCACAAACTGTTTTTAATTCTTCTACATTATAAACAAGTCCGCCACCGGCTCCACCCATAGTGTATGCTGGACGAAGAACTACTGGATATCCGAGTTCGTCTGCAATTGCAAGTGCTTCGTCTACAGAGTAAGCAACCTCACTTCTTGCCATCTCGATTCCGAGACTATCCATAGTCTTCTTAAACTCAATTCTATCTTCGCCACGTTCAATTGCATCTACTTGCACACCGATAACTTGTACATTGTATTTTTCAAGAACACCGGCTTCTGCTAATTCTGAACACAAGTTAAGTCCAGATTGTCCTCCCAAGTTTGGAAGCAATGCATCTGGTCTTTCTTTTTCAATGATTTGCTCAAGGCGTTGAACGTTAAGTGGCTCAATATACGTAACGTCAGCAATCTCAGGGTCTGTCATAATTGTTGCAGGGTTTGAGTTTACTAACACGATTTCATATCCCAAATTTCTAAGTGCTTTACAAGCTTGAGTACCTGAATAATCAAACTCACAAGCTTGTCCGATAATAATAGGACCTGAACCAATAATCAGTACTTTGTGAATGTCTTTTCTTTGTGACATATCTTTTTTCCTCCTATTTTCCCAAGATAATAACCTTATCCTAATTATTATACATAAAAAGAATGGCTGTATCAACTATTTTTCCCATAAAAAACCGAGCTGAAACATCCAATTTCTGCTCGGTTAATTTTTCTATTTTTCTTTCTTTGCACCTCTTACAAAGAGAACACTTAATAAAAGTGCAACTATGTAAAGAGCTAATGTTACATATAGCACTGCCTGATAACCAGTTGGATTCACTTCAATTCCACCAACTACTTCAATCTTTCCAAAATGGTTTACAATCCAGTTTGCCAATTGGTTTCCTGTAAGTCCAGCAAATGCCCATGCCGATAATGTAATACCGTGAAGAGCACTGATGCTTCCCATACCATATTGGTCTGAAAGCAATGTTGGAACATTTGAGAAACCACCGCCGTATCCAGCATTTACAACCATAATTAATGCAAGCACAAGAATGATTAATCCAATGTTTCCATTACCATTTTTAATACCACCTGTCACAATAACAAGTGCTGTAAATACTATGGAACCAATAAAAATAATTTTATACATTGTATTTCTGTCTTTCATCTTATCAGCTGCTGCTGAAAGAATAAGACGTCCACCCGCATTGAAAACTGCTGAAAAGATAGAAATTGTAGCTACTGCCCCAGCTAAACCAAGGCATTTTACAATCATCTTTTCTTGCGAAATAAGTGCAAGACCACAAGTGATATTAATATAGAACATTACCCAAATACCAACGTAATTCATAATAGGGCGAGTTTTGATTACACTCAAAATACTTTCTCCCTTTTCTTTTGTCTGTGGTTCATGCCAACCATCTGGTTTTTTAAGTAATAAATGTCCTACAAACATCATTACAAAATATACCACTGCGAGAATTAGGAACATCTTATAAATTCCACCTTCTCCAAGGCCTCCAAGCATCTTTTCCATAATTGGGCTAGCAATTGCCTTTGCAGCACCAAATCCAGCTACAGCAAGCCCCGTTGCAAGACCTTTTTGATCACTAAACCACAACATCAACGTCTTAACTGGAGAAAGATATCCGGTTCCCAAACCAATCCCCATGATCAAACCATAAAAAACATAAATACCAATAAGAGCTAATACACTTCCCTTACCATTTGTTGCATAATAATTTCCACCAAGCCAAATGCAAATACCTGTGCCTGCCATACCTACTGCAAAACAAATTGCCGCAATCAATGAAGACTTATGAATGTCTTTTTCTACAATATGTCCAAGAAATGCTGCGGACATACCTAAAAAGAAAATAGCAAAGCTAAATGCCCACTCTGTTGCACCTTTAGAAAATCCGATATGCTTTCCGATATTTTCACTAAAAAGTGACCAACAATAAACTGTACCGATGCTACAATGCAAAAGCAATGCCGGAATTGCTGCACGAATCCATTTGTTATTACGCCATCCAGCTTTTTTTGTTCCGTTATTTCCCATTTTTCTCATACCCTTTCATAAAGTATACAAATTTTTCCTAAATCTTCATTATTCTAACACATATCTTTTTTAATTACAATTACTTTTTCTATGCCTTTTCTTATTGTATCTATTCAATGATTTATTGATTTAACTTGTTTTTGTCGCCTTCATATTGTAATATAGAGAAGTGGAACTATAAGAAAGGTGAGACGACATGATTTGTGAAACAATTTTAGATGCGTTAGGAAATACGCCGATGATCAGACTTCAGCATATGACTGGTCCAGACGACGCGGAAATCTTAGTAAAATTTGAAGGTTTGAACGTTGGCGGTTCAATAAAAACTCGCACTGCCTTTAATATGATTGCAGATGCAGAAAAAAAAGGGCTTATTACTCCAGACACAATTATCGTAGAGCCAACTAGCGGGAACCAAGGAATTGGTCTTGCTCTTGTTGGAGCTGTTCGTGGCTATCAAGTAAAAATCATTATGCCTGATTCGGTAAGCGAGGAAAGAAGAAAATTAGTGCAGCATTATGGGGCTGAAGTAATTCTCGTACATGATGATGGAAACATCGGACTTTGCATTGAAGAATGTTTAAATTTGGCTTTAAAAATGCAAGAAGAAAATCCAAATGTATTCGTTCCTCAACAATTTGAGAATCCTGCAAACCCTGCAATTCAAAGAAGCAGCACCGCAGTGGAAATCTTAAATCAAGTAAACGGACCAATCGATGGATTCTGTTCCGGAATTGGTACTGGTGGAACCCTTACAGGTATCGGAGAAGTATTAAAAGAACATAACCCTGATATGACCATTTGGGCTATCGAACCAGAAGATGCTGCTATTCTTTCTGGCGGTTTGATTGGAACACATGTGCAGATGGGAATTGGCGATGGAATCATCCCACCAATTTTAAACCAAAACATCTATGATGATGTTTGTATCATTAAAGATGAGGAAGCACTTCAAACAGCAAAAGATCTAGCTTCAAAAGAAGGAATTATGTGTGGTATTAGTAGCGGAACCAATGTGGCTGCTGCTATGAAATTAGCTAAAATACTCGGAAAAGGAAAACGTGTTGTAACCGTTTTACCTGATACAGCTGAGAGATATTTCTCAACACCGTTATTTGAATAATGTTATTAAAGCAAAAAGACAATGCAAAGTTTGCATTGTCTTTTTTAATGTAAATGAAGCATCGGGGATTCGAACCCCGGACAACTTGATTAAAAGTCAAGTGCTCTACCGACTGAGCTAATGCTCCATATTTTATTGCTTGTCCATTTTTTGACAGAACAAATGCCCAGAGCCGGAATCGAACCAGCGACACAGGGATTTTCAGTCCCTTGCTCTACCGACTGAGCTATCTGGGCTAACCAAGCGTCATAATATCATGGGCTTTTTTAATTGTCAACAACTTTTTTACAAAAAATAAAGGGGAATCCGTGGATTCCCCCATTCTTCTTAAATAAATTGTTCTGCAAGTTCTTCCATTGCTTTTCTTGAATCTTCTTTCAAAGTCGATTTAATCGAAACAACAGTATCACAGATTTCAATTGCTTTCATAGATTCAAATGCGGCTCTCATATGTTTTGCTGCCATTGGAGCCCAGCTACCATTTTCCATAAGTCCTACTTTTCTCTTTTAAGTGTGCAAGGAAGTCTTCCATGCATGGGAATAAGCCTCCGTCGTATGTTGCACAAGCCACAATCAATTTGTCGTGGCGGAAAGCATCTTCCACTGCCTCTGCCATATCGTCACGTGACAAGTCAGCAATTGCAACCTTCTTTGCTCCCTTTGCTTCCAACATCTCAGCAAGCTCTTTTGCTGCTTTTGCTGTGTTTCCATGAATGGAAGCGTATGCAATAAATACACCTTCATCTTCTGGCTCATATTTGCTCCAGATATCATA
>JAZOWZ010000012.1:0-8175 GCA_045659485.1 Faecalimonas sp.
TGTAAGAATAATTCTCTCATCGCTGTGTTGATAGCGTCACAAACTAAGTCTGTATTCAGAGCTTCTAAAATTGTTTTTCCAGGAAGAATTTCTGAAGCCATAGCTGCAGAGTGAGTCATACCTGAACATCCGATTGTCTCAACCAATGCTTCTTGGATGATACCATCTTTTACATTTAATGTTAATTTACAAGCTCCTTGTTGAGGTGCACACCAGCCAATACCGTGTGTCAAACCAGAAATATCTTTTACTTCTTTTGCTTTTACCCATTTTGCTTCTTCTGGGATTGGAGCTGGTCCGTGATTTGCGCCAATTGCTACCGGACACATCGTTTTTACTTCATGTGAATAAATCATGATTAAAACTCCTTTCAAATGTATGTAATTTCTTCTAGGGCATTTGTTATTTCTTTAACATCCCATACAGTGTTATTTTCTCATAAATCTTGTAAATAGTCTAGTTTTTT
The DNA here is from genome assembly GCA_045659485.1 of Faecalimonas sp. Classification (GTDB taxonomy): domain Bacteria; phylum Bacillota; class Clostridia; order Lachnospirales; family Lachnospiraceae; genus Faecalimonas. The sequence goes on from JAZOWZ010000012.1 coordinate 467, forward strand.
TTCGATTTTTTTCTCATTTCGACAAAGTTTTCCACAACAATTGCAGTGTTTCTTCCACAGCGGCCTTTCGAACCTCCTCGCGAGACCCTGTAAAGTGACATTCTTTCACCTCTACACTGCCATTCATTGCGCATCCCACATAGACAAGACCCACTGGTTTCTCCTTTGTTCCTCCACCAGGACCTGCGATTCCCGTGGTACTAAGTCCCACATTTGCATCTGCTACTTTCGCTGCTCCAAGGGCCATCTCCGAAGCAGTCTGGCAACTTACTGCGCCATAAGATTCTATAGTTTCATGAGATACTCCAAGCAATCGCTCTTTTGCCTCATTGGAATAGGTAATATGACCTTCATTATATACTTCTGATGCTCCAGATACGTTGAGAAGTCGTCCGGCAAGAAGACCTCCAGTGCAAGACTCTGCTGTCGTAATGGTATACCCTTTCTCTTGAAGCAAACGTATAATCTTTTCTTCTACATTCATATCTTTCTCCTAAAAAACCTGACAGAGTCGTCTCTGTCAGGTTCTTTCTTACATTCCGCCTTTTGTTAATACTTCTTTATTTTTCCACACATAATCTACCAATGAGATTACAGTAAGTGCAAGACCTACCCATACAACCACTTGTGTTGCAATCTGATAAATTGGGTGATTGATGTATAAGATCAACATAATAATCATAGTCATATGTGATACGGTTTTGAATTTTCCCCAGTAGCTTGCTGCAATAACAATACCTGCATCCGATGCTACCAAACGGAATCCACTGATGATAAATTCACGTGCGATAATCACTAATACTATCCATGCATCCAATCTTTCATCCATTGTTTTTGAACAAAGACAAATGAGTGCTGAGCACACCAATAACTTGTCAGCCAATGGATCCATAAACTTTCCAAAGTTTGTCACAAGGTTGTGTTTTCTTGCAAGATGTCCATCCAAATAGTCGGTAAAACTTGCCACGCAGAACAATGCTAAAGCGATGTATTTGTTTGCGCCGCCACCAAGTGATGGAATCAACATAAATACTACAAAAATTGGTACCATAATCATTCTTAATACTGTTAATTTGTTTGGTAAATTCATGATATTATCTCTCCTATCAAATCATATTCTACTGCTCCGGTTACTTTTACTTTCGCAAAATCTCCAGACATTAGTTCCTCATCTGTTTCCACGAAAATGAATCCGTCCACATTTGGCGCATCCATATAGGTTCTTCCAACATATGCATTCTCATCTGCCACTTTGCCCTCAATCATAACGAGAAGTTCTCGTCCAATCATCTGCTCTGCGCGATCAAATGCAATTTCTTGTTGCAACTCCATAAGGTCTGCTTGTCGGTCTTCTTTCACGTGTTCTTCGATTTGGTCCGGCATCATAGCTGCCGGTGTATCTTCTTCCGGTGAATAGGTAAATACCCCTAACCGGTCGAATTCTAATTCATCAATAAACTCCAAAAGTTCTTCGTGTTGCTCCTGGGTCTCTCCTGGGAATCCTGTGATCAACGTGGTACGAAGTGCAATCTCTGGAATCTCCCTGCGAAGTTTTTCCACAACTTCTATGAGTTGCTCTTTTGTCGTTCTTCTTCCCATCCGCTTTAACACCCCATTGGATGCATGTTGGATTGGAATATCTAAATACTTACATATCTTATCTTCTTCTTTGATGGTCTGAATCAATTCATCCGTAATCTCTTCTGGATAACAGTAGAGAATGCGAATCCAGCGAAGTCTTGGAATTTTACACAATTCCTTTAATAAGATATGCAGTGATTTTTGGCCATACAAATCTTTGCCGTACAATGTAGTTTCCTGGGCCACAAGGATGAGTTCTTTCACTCCTTGGTCTACCAATTCCTCTGCTTCACGAATCAATCGTTCCATTGGAACACTTCGGAAATTCCCACGAATCTTTGGAATGATACAATAAGTACAATGTTTATCGCATCCTTCCGCAATCTTTAAGTATGCATAGTGCCCGCCTGTGGTTATCTGTCTTGCACTTTCCACAACTGGCAAAGCATCGATATGCTCCATTCGAATGGACTTGTTCCCTTTTACTGCTTCATCAATGGCTTCTAAAATTTGATCGTAAGAAGTGGTTCCAAGTACTGCATCTACTTCCTCAATCTCATCAAGAATCTCTTGTTTATAGCGCTGTGCCAGGCACCCCGTTACAATCAAGGCCTTGATTTTTCCTTCTTTTTTGTATTCTGCCATTTCTAGAATGGTCTGAATACTTTCCTCTTTTGCATCATTGATAAAGCAACAGGTATTGACTACAATCACATCAGCAAATTCTTCGCTGTCCACCATTTGATGTCCTTTTCCAGCCAAAAGACCTAACATCACTTCGGTATCAACCAGGTTCTTATCACAACCCAATGACACAAATAATATGTTCATCGCTCAAATCTCCTGTATGTTTATGGAGGCAGATACCTTTTGCATCTGCCTCGTCAAATTTCTTATTATTCTGTTTCTTTACCTACAATCTTAATCTTTGCATTGTTCACTTCATCAATTGCAATTGAAAGTGGTTTTTGTCCTGCTTTTGTTGGCACCAACGCTTCATCTCCGTCGATGATTTGTCTTGCTCTCTTTGCTGTTGCAAGTACGATGGAATAACGGCTATTTACAACCTTTGTTGCGCCTTCCTCTACGTCTTGATTTACTACTTGCATTAAGTCTGTATACGATGGGTGTAACATCTGTTATTCTCCTTTCAAATTCCCTTTTAATTCTTCTTCAATATTTTGTATAAACGCTTCATTTCGAGTGGTTCTATAATGCTCACTCTGGATGATGTTATGCATCTGTGTCACACAAGTCTGCAAATCATCATTTACTAAGATGTAATCATAAGACAAAATACCTTCTGCCTCCTCAGCAGCACGCCTCATGCGTTGCTCTATAACATCCATAGTCTCTGTGCCACGACCTACCAAACGTTCTTTTAAAATCGTAGCATTTGGTGGTGTCACAAACAATAATAGCGTTTGTGGAAATTGCTCCTTCACCTTCAAAGCACCCTGAATTTCAATTTCAAGAATCACATCTTTACCAGATGCCAATTGTTCTTCTACATATGCCTTCGGGGTTCCGTAATAATTGCCCACGTAGTTAGCATACTCTATTAGCTCGCCTTGTGCAATCATTTTTTCAAATTCTTCCGTGGTTTTGAAGAAATATTCCTTCCCATCCACTTCGGCTCCGCGCGGTTTGCGGGTGGTTGCAGAAATCGACAATGCATAATTGTCATATTGGCTCATAATCTCCTGCATCAAGGTTCCTTTTCCCGAGCCAGCAAACCCTGAAACTACAATCAGAATTCCTCTTGTTTTCATACTTTACCCCTTTATTCGATATTTTGAATTTGTTCACGCACTTTTTCAATGCCAGTCTTTAAATCAATGGCATAATTGGATGTCTCCAAATCATTTGCCTTTGAAAGAATGGTGTTGGCCTCGCGGTTCATTTCCTGTGCAATGAAATCTAACTTTCTACCGATACCTTCGCTTGCATCTAATGTTGCTTTCATATGCTCGATATGGCTTCTAAGACGAACCGTTTCTTCATCGGTACAAATTTTATCAGCAAAGATAACTAACTCCGTTGCCAATCTTCCTTCATCGATCTGTGCATCATCCAAAAGTTCTTTTACTTTTGTCTCCAATTTCGCACGATATTCTGCCACGATTTCTGGCGAACGCTTTTCTACACAATCCACAAGTGCTAGCATTTCATCTAACTTGTCGATAATATCTTTCTTGAGATTCTCACCTTCTACAATTCGTGTATCACGAAATTGCTCAAATGCACCTTTTAATGCTTTTTCAAGACCTTTCCACAATTCTTCTTCATCTACCACCTGTTCTTCCATTGTGAGAACTTCTGGGCAACGAGACAATGTAGAAACGCGGATGTCATAATCCAACTCAAAATCATTCTTCATTTGTTGGAAATAAGAAAGATACTCTTGTGCCAATGTCGGATTGTACTTTAAAGACACTTGACCTTCCGATAAATCTTCATATGTAATAAAGATATCTACCTTTCCTCTCTGCGCATATTGCTTCAATAAGTTTCGAATCGATGATTCAAAAAAGTTCAATTTCTTTGGCATGCGAATATTCACATCTAAATAGCGATGATTCACACCCTTTAGTTCGACCGTGAACTTGCGGTCACCCTCAGTAATTTCGTTTCTTCCGAAACCTGTCATACTTTTAATCATTGTGTTTAACCTCTTCATCTTTCTCTTCATGTGTGTGTTAAAATCCACATAACATTATAATTCATTTCTGAAATTGCGTCAACTTTCTTCTCGTGTTATACTGTCATTATCGTAACTTTGAAAGGGAAGAAAATTATGGCATTTGACGGAATTACAATCGCAAATCTAGTTCACGAATTACAAGAGGAAATTCTAGACGGAAGAATTAACAAAATTGCACAGCCAGAGGCAGACGAACTTCTACTGACCATCAAGACCAACCATGGGCAAAGACGTCTGTATATTTCTGCCAACGCTTCTCTTCCTTTGATTTATTTAACAGAATCCAACAAACCAAGTCCTATGACTGCGCCAAACTTTTGTATGCTTCTTCGCAAGCATATTAACAACGGGCGTATTGTAGCAATCTCGCAGCCAAAGTTAGAACGAATTATTCGATTTGAAATTGAGCACTTAGATGAGCTTGGTGATTTATGTAGAAAATACTTGATTGTAGAAATCATGGGCAAGCACAGTAATATTATCTTCTGTAATCAAGATGAGCGAATCATAGATAGTATCAAGCACGTGTCCGCACAGATGAGTTCAGTGCGTGAGGTACTTCCGGGGCGTGAGTATTTTATCCCTGACACTATGGAAAAGGCAGATCCATTGGATATCACTTGTTCCGATTTCTCCGATATTATTCTTGCAAAACCAACTGGTCTCGCAAAGGCAATCTACACCAGTTTCACTGGAGTTAGTCCAATTGTTGCAGAAGAAATCTGCTTGATTGCAGGAATCGATTCAAATATGTCCCCGAAAGATTTGTCCGTGGATATGTTATTGCACCTATACAAGCAATTTTGCATCTTCTTTGAGGCAGTTGCGCAGAGAGATTATCACCCTTGTATCTATTCTAAAAATGGAGAGCCACAAGAGTTTTCTGCCATTCCACTCTCGCATTTTTCAAATATGAATACCGAACAATTTGATAGTATATCTTCTCTTTTGGAAATTTATTATGCCACACGAAATAATGTGACTAGAATTCGACAAAAATCGGTAGATCTCCGAAAGATTGTACAGACTGCATTGGAACGAAACCGCAAAAAATATGATTTGCAAGCGAAACAACTGACAGATACGGAAAACCGTAACAAGTACCGCATCTACGGCGAGCTTATCAACACCTATGGCTATGGTTTGGCACCAAACGCCAAGCAGTTAGAGGCACTTAATTATTACACAAACGAGATGATAACCATTCCTCTGGATTCCACAAAGACTCCTCAGGAAAATGCACAAAAATATTTCGACAAATACAATAAGCAAAAACGTACTTTTGAAGCTTTAACAGACTTAATTCGTGAGACAAAAGACGATATCACTTATCTAGAATCGGTAAGCAACGCATTGGATATTGCTCTTACTGAAGATGATTTGACACAAATCAAAGAAGAGCTGATTACTGCTGGATATGTGCGTAGAAAATTCACAAAACAAAAAGTCAAAATTACGAGCAAACCACTGCACTATGTTTCTAGCGATGGCTACCATATGTACGTTGGAAAAAACAACTTGCAGAACGAAGAATTGACGTTCCAATTTGCAGGCGGCAATGACTGGTGGTTCCACGCAAAAGGCTGCCCTGGTTCACACGTAATTGTGAAAACAAACGGGGATGAACTTCCTGATAGAACTTTTGAGGAAGCAGGCAAACTAGCCGCCTACTACTCACAGAATCGTGGCAACGAAAAAGTGGAAATCGATTATATTCAAAAGAAACACATTAAGAAGCCAGCGGGGGCTAGACCTGGATTTGTCATCTATCATACCAATTATTCTTTGATGATTGATTCTGACATTTCTAACCTCCAACAAATTGCAAACTAAAAGGGACGATTAAATCGTCCCTTTTTCTTATAATGATCGAATTGATTCTACTGGTTTCTTTTTCGCCGCATTCCATACAGGTAGGAATGTTGCTATCACAGTTGTCACAAATGCAATCGCAATCAAAACAATCAATGATAAAAATCCAAATACAAACAAGGATGCGCCTAAATCAGCTGCAAATTCTTGATTTAAGAAGTTACATATCACTGCACTTGCCACAGAAGCAAGGGCCACACATACGCTGCCAATAAAGAAAGATTCTGAGAAGAAAATCTTAAATACGTCAAAACTTCTTGCACCAACAGCTCGCAAAATACCAATCTCTTTCTTTTTCTGCGAGATGGATACTGAGATGAAGTTGGATAATAACAATGCCGCAAATGCAGCTAGCACAAGTCCCACATACAAGAATACTTTTGATAAGCTATGTACCATTTCATCGACCATTGCTAATTGCTCAATGTACATTCCTGTAGGTTTTGTTCTGCTGTCATCTTCCGCATATTGTTTATTGCTGTACATTTCCCAGAATACTTCTGTTTGTTCCTGTGAATGGTCGTATGGAAGGAAAATATTTCCATAAATGGCGTCTTTATTCACTTTATATTTTGTCGTAATCTCACAATAATAATCGATGGCTACTCTCTGCTCATCCCACCATGCTTTCATAACTTGATCCGATACAAGAACTTTACCACTTCCTTCTTCGAATTCATTGAGAATCACTCCAGCTACTTCGAATTCTTTCAAATCTCCAAAAGCACTGCTTGTGGAATCATTGAACATTTTTGCCCCTACTGTTACCTTGATTCCATCCCGCTTCATCGCCGCACTCAACTGGCTAATTTTTTGTAACATTTCTGCCTGTGTAAATGGAATTAATTCATCTTTCTTGGTGTCTTTGTTTTGTCTCCAAATACCGCCATTCCAGATTTGAGAGCATAATTCTCTCGATGCCGACATGCGATCTGCTTTCGTATAATTTTCTTGTTCATAATAAGCTTCTATTTTCTCATCATAGACCCTTGACACATATTCACAGAATGTTTGTCTTGTAAGAACCATTTCACTGTCGGAAATTTCATTTTTATCCCCATTTAGATATGCTACGATTTCATTGCCTTCTAGGTCATCCAAAGTTCCATATCGGCCATTGCCCAACTCAGGGAATTCGTATTTTCCGCTTTGGTTTTTGTAACTCATTACGACGTTTCTATACCAAATGAGTTTTTCTCCCATATATGGTTGATTCATCTTCGCCATTTCTTCAATCACATCTGGTGTTACAAAAATCGCAAAGAACAGTCCATCGCTCAACTCAGACTGTAATTGATAAGCAAGTTGATCTTTTTCCTCTTCTGCCGATTTTAAACTCTCATATTTTTCAGGAATTGCACCGCTATCGAAAATACCAGTAATCTTATAGGCCTTTCCTGCTAGCATAACGGTCTTTCCAATGAGTGCATCTTGCGACTGAACGTCAATCGTATTACCGTAATCATCATAGGTCTTACAATTGACAATTACATCTGCCGTATAAGAAGAGATACAGATTTCATTCTTCGCACTTGGATAAGTTCCTTGAATC
>JAZOWZ010000013.1:0-1659 GCA_045659485.1 Faecalimonas sp.
TAAGATGCTCCTGTAATAAGTGCAACTTTTCCTGTTAAATCAAATTTTGACATCTGCTTTTCCTCACTATCTCAAATCTTTTGTCTGAACGAAGTCCATATCAGTAAATTCTTGGTTCTCACCACACATTGCCCAAATGAATGAGTAGTTCTTCGTTCCAACACCACTGTGGATTGACCAGCTTGGTGAGATGACTGCTTCCTCATTGTGCATAATAATATGTCTTGTTTCATTTGGTTCCCCCATCATATGGAATACTACATCGTTCTCTCCCATATCAAGATAGAGATATACTTCCATACGTCTGTCATGTGTATGACATGGCATTGTATTCCAGTTAGAACCAACTTCTAACTCTGTAAGACCCATTGTGAGTTGACAGCTCTTCATTACCTCTGGGTGAATGTATTGGTTAATCACACGTTTGTTACATTCTTCCAAACTTCCGCATGGTACTTTCTTTGCCTTTGTAATATCAATATGTACGGTTGGATATGTTTGATGTGCCGGACAAGATGATACATAGAATTTTGCCGGTGCATCCGGATTCTCACTCTTGAATGTGATTTCCTTATTTCCCATACCGATATAGATACCATCTCTTGGATTCATCACATACTCGGTTCCATCAACTGAGATAATACCTTTTCCGCCAATGTTAATACATCCCATTTCTCTTCTTTGTAAGAAGTATTCTGCTGCAAGCTCTGCACCTGCTTCTAATTTGAGTTCTTTTTCAACTGGCATAAATCCAGCTGTAATAATACGGTCAATATGACTGTATACCATTTTAAAATTGTCGGCTGTAAAAAGCCCGGCAATGTGGAATTCTTCTCTTAATGTGTCTGTTGTATAATGTTTTACGTCCTTTGGATTAGACGCGTTTCTTATTTCCATAAATAAGTCCTCCTAAATTGTGTTAAAACACAATCTTTCTATCATATTTTGTTTCCATATCTGCCTTAAAAATGTGGGAATCGTTTGATAACTGCATTACCTTTGGTACTACAAAACCTTCCCCTTCAAATTCAATCACTGTAACTCCGGTGTGGGTCATATCAAAATGAGTACTATATATCGGATATGGTATATCCAATAAGCAACTCATAAATATCATGCCGAAACCCTGATGTGCAAATAGTGCAATTCTATCATCGTTTGGTCGTTCTGCAATGTATCCGCCCTCTTCCGGAACATGTCGGTACCCTAGCGATGCAAGAAGCTCATCGGTTGCCATTTGAACCCTTTCCTGTCCGTTCTTAAAATTACTCCCTGCGAATGCCGGATGATTATACCATTCTCTTCCTAAGTCTCTTACTTCCTTACTATTGAAAAGACAGCGGTATTCTGGAAGTCCAAAACACCAAAAGCTGTGACCACTTTGTGACTCTCCCCAAAAATCCTTGATTGCATGTTTTTCATGGCACCAATCTAAGATTTCAATCTCTTTATTTAATTTTTTTGCTGTTGGCTCAGCAGTCTGTATCGCACGGTTTGAGCTGGATGCAAAGATTCTGCTCGGATTACATATTTCCATACGTCTTACCAATGCTTCTGCTTGCTGATGCCCTAATTCCGTTAAGCTGTCCGGATTGTATATCGGATCTCCATGTCTTACATAAAAGAATAACATTCTGCTCTCTCCATCCCTATTCTAAC
>JAZOWZ010000014.1:0-29519 GCA_045659485.1 Faecalimonas sp.
TCCTGAAGACTATATTTGTCCAATCTGCAAGCACGGAGTTGAAGATTTCGAATATTTCAATGAAGATACAAACGCAGCAGCAGCTCCTGTAATTAAATCCGTTGAGGAAAAGCATAAATTTGTGTGCTCGGTATGCGGTTACGTTCACGAAGGAGATGCAGCTCCTGACTTCTGTCCGGTATGTAAAGTTCCTGCTGAAAAATTCACAAAACAGGAAGGCGAAAGAACTTGGGCTGCAGAACACGTTGTAGGTGTTGCTCAAGGTGTTCGCGAAGACATTATTATGGATCTTAGAGCAAACTTCGAGGGAGAGTGCTCAGAAGTTGGTATGTACCTTGCAATGGCAAGAGTTGCTCACAGAGAAGGTTATCCCGAAATCGGTCTTTACTGGGAAAAAGCTGCTTGGGAAGAAGCAGAACACGCTGCGAAATTCGCTGAGTTATTAGGCGAAGTTGTAACAGACAGCACAAAGAAGAATCTTGAAATGAGAGTTGACGCTGAAAACGGTGCAACAGCAGGTAAATTTGATCTTGCAAAACGTGCAAAAGAATTAGGACTTGACGCTATCCATGATACAGTTCATGAAATGGCTAGAGACGAAGCAAGACACGGAAAAGCATTCGAAGGTCTTTTAAAGAGATACTTTAAATAAAATGTTTTAAAACGAACAGAATATTGATACAGGAGGAAATACTATGAAAAAATTAACTACAATTCTTTTGTCCTTACTTTTATTATTAGCACTTTCTGCCTGCACCAATAATAACAGTCAAATTAAGGATGACAATAAAGAACCAAATAACAATCTTGGCGAGACGATACAAGATACTCAAAAAGAAGACCTAATTACAAAGGAACGCGCAATCGAGATTGCTCTTTCAAAGGCAGGTGTCACAAAGGATGCCGCCTTTGATTTAGAAGCAGAGCTTGATCGTGAGCCAAACGGAATTCTTTGGGAAGTGGATTTTGAATCTGGTCAATATGAATACTCTTACGATATTGATGCCAAGAACGGAACGATTATTAGCAGTCACAAAGAAGCTCGTGACTAAAACAAATAGAAAGGATGAAATGATTATGAAATATATTTGTCCATGCGGATATGAATATGATCCAGTAGTTGGTGATCCAGACAACGGAATTGCACCTGGAACAGCTTGGGAAGATGTCCCAGAAGATTTTCTTTGTCCAATTTGCGGATTAGGAAAAGAAGTATTTGAAGAAGCATAGAATGTACTATTCGGAGGAAATAAAAATGTCTAAATATGCAGGAACAAAAACAGAAAAGAATTTAATGGAGGCTTTCGCCGGAGAATCTATGGCACGTAACAAATACACTTACTTTGCATCTGTTGCAAAAAAAGCCGGATTCGAACAAATCGCAGCTATTTTCCAAGAAACAGCTGACCAAGAAAAAGAACATGCTAAAATGTGGTTTAAAGAATTCCACGGACTCGGAGATACAGCTCAAAACTTAGCTTGGGCTGCTGAAGGAGAAAATGATGAGTGGACAAATATGTATGCTCGTATGGCTGACGAAGCTGAAGAAGAAGGTTTCCACGATTTAGCTGCAAAATTCCGTCTTGTAGCCGGCGTTGAAAAAACACATGAAGAACGTTACAACAGAATCTTGAAACATCTTCAAGAAGGTAACACTTTCAAAGGAGAGTCTCCACTTGGTTGGAAATGCCGCAACTGTGGACACGTTCACTTCGGAGAAGAAGCTCCTGAACTTTGCCCAACATGTGCACATCCAAAAGCATACTTTGAAAGAAGAGCTGAAAACTACTAAAATACGAAATGAGACTGTATCACAATACAGTCTCATTTTTTATTCTCTTATTAAAATTCCTGTCTTAATCAATACTGGTCTTAAAGCATTGTAAACAACTGCCACTAATATCGTAGACACTACTGCATTCACAAAGGTTGTTGCAGTACTCCATTTCGCAAGTACAGATGCCATCTCTTGTGGTTGCCCCAAAATCCATTGTTTATAAAAATATCCTACCAATGGATCTGCCACAACATTGAATCCCAAGCCCACAACCGTTGCAATTAAACTCCATGTGAAAACATATTTTTTATCATTGCTTTGATTAATCTTTGCTAGCTTATGTGCAACAAGCCCTACAATCAAACCAATACAAAATTTTAAAATAAATGTCTTTGGTGCAACAGTGATATACACTGGATCCATTATATCTGCTATTGCCATTCCGATTGCTCCTGCAAGTCCACCGCGCCAGCCGCCAAGCAACAACGCTCCCAATACGCAAACTGCATTCCCGATATGTAAAGATGTCGCATCACCACCTGGCATTGGAATCTTTATCTGTAAAAAAGTAAATGCCACATAGCAAAGTGCTGCAATTAATGCTGTCTCTGCCAATTTGATTAATTCTCTGTTTTTTCTGTTCATACATTCTGTCTCCTCTTCTTATAGATGACAGATTATCATAGGACTGGCTTATTTGAAAGTGCCAGTTATATTATTTTTAATCAGTCCAGTTGTGATTTGATTTTTTTTAAATTTTGTAGTAATATTAGTGAATCGGTTACAGTCAGAAACGGAGGCAACAATATGAAGAAATTTTGTTTGAAAGAACCCGGAAGTGCCATCACACATTTCATCGCATTATTACTCGCTCTTATATTTGGCGTACCTTTAATCATAAAATCAGCAGAACATCCTAATAAAATCTATCTCATATCAATTCTTGTATATGTTCTTAGTATGGTTTTATTATATGCTGCTAGCACAACATATCATTCATTGGATATTTCAGAAAAGGTAAATACGCGCTTGAAAAAATTTGACCACATTATGATTAGCATTCTAATCGCTGGAACATACACACCAATCTGCCTAATTGGTTTGAAAGGTAAAGTTGGGATCATTCTTTTAGCTATTATTTGGAGTTTTGCAATTTTCGGAGTCCTAATGAAAGTTTTTTGGGTGAATTGTCCAAAATGGATTTCGTCTGTGCTATATATTGTAATGGGTTGGACTTGCCTCATAACTTTCCCAAGTATTTTATCCACTTTTTCAACGGTTACTTTTATCTGGCTTTTAAGTGGAGGAATTATTTATACCATTGGCGGTGTGATTTATTCATTGAAATTAGTTGACTTTGATAAAAGACATAAAAATTTTGGTACACACGAAATCTTTCACCTTTTCATTATGGGCGGAAGCTTTTGTTTCACTGTTGTTATGTATTTATTGATTTTATAAAATAAAATTGGGACATATCAAACTGATATGTCCCATTACTTTTATTCGCCTATATATATCATATCTTCACTATTGGTTCTTTGTGCCATCAATGAGTTGATTACTTCCATAATCTGCCATGATGCAGTGTAGACACTCTTTTCATTTCCAACTTTTACAAAATAGGTATCTTCACTTAACATATCTCCAATATGTATTGTGATTGTTCTTCCCTTGGAATCTTTCAAAGTGAGCGAATACGTTGTATCCTTTAATCCATATTTTTTCAGGGATCCTTTATCTTCTGTTTTTTGAATTCCTAATTTTTCCCCTGCAATTTTAGCTTGTTCCTCTACGAAATCATCATCGAGTAATAGATCTTCTCTGTCTTTCCAAAACCAACGACCTTTTTTCTTAACTAATTCAAATTCCTCTTCGCCGTCAAAATATTTCATAGATTGAATCTTACCAAGATCTTGATATTTACAATTTTTATTTCTTACACCGAAAAATACTAACAACCCAATTACCACAACTGCTAAAATGATTCCGCCTATAATATATCCTTTTTTCTTCATTTCACTCACTGCCTTCCTCTTTTTCTGTCTATATTATCTGTTTTTACCTAGCGAAAGTCAAGAAAAAAGAGTGCACTTAACTTCGTGCACTCTCGTTTACAAATCAAAAAAATCTATTGGGTCTATTGGGTTTCCTTCTTTTAACAATTGGAAATATAGATTACATCCTTCCACCGTATAATATTTGCTTGGCTTTGCCAAAGTCCCAAGAATTTGTCCCTGCTCAACAATATCTCCTTTGGACACTTTCAAATCGCCGAGTTGACCATACACCGCCTCAAAGTTATTACCCATATCCACAGTGATTGTCGTTCCTGTTTCAGCAGTTGTCTCGATCTTACTTACCTTTCCTGCTGCTACTGCCAACACATTTTGACCTTCTTTTCCCTCAATTATGACTGCTGGATTATATTTATATTGATCTAATGTGGCAAAATAAATGGTTTGATCCATACTGTAACTCATCAACACATTTCCATCGATTGGCCACATCAAAAGGTCTGCTTCGGAAAAATAATATGTTGGTGCTTGTTCTTCTATTGGCGCAACATCCAATATCGGTGTAATAATTTCGGCCTGTACGTCATCTCCCTGTGTAATTTCTGATGGTTCTTCTATTTCCTCTTTTTCTTCCGTCTGTGCCAACTTGTTTTCCGGCGCCTCTTCCGTATTGCGAAATGTGAAAATCCCTGCAATTGCAATAATCACTACGAAACAGACAACAAGTCCGACTATTAAGCTTTTATCTTTTCTCATATTTATCACCTCTGGCTTTATTTTTGCCAGAAAGTGATATGGTTATTCTGTATTCCACAAAATTTCTGCAACCTCTTGGATTTCAATTCCTTCAAAAAAATATTCCAAAATTTGTTTGTAAGTTTTTCCTTCTTTTGCCATCTCATTGGCCGTGTACTGGCTAAGTCCCAATCCATGTCCTACGCCTTTTGTGATTGCTCTTGTGTTCTCCTGAAATTCTTGCAATTCAAAGCAGCTCGAAGACAAGCCATAAGTTTCCCGAAAGTTTTCACCATTTACGGTTTCTTCTCCCACTTGAACATCCAAAACATAACCGGCACTGTCGTATTTTAAAACCTTTGCATTTTTGACTTCGATAAAACGGCTCTCCATCTGCCGGTCCGCTTCCACATCTTTGGGGCATTCTTTTATCTTTAGGTAGGCATACTCCTCGCTTCCTAAGACCTCTTGTCCATCCCGAGTTTTCCCATTGCTCACCTGATGAAATGGAACTAATGCCAATTCCCCTTGAAATAAAATAACCTGCCCTTCTGTAGAATCCCATATTTTTTCCAGCTTTTTGTACCAAGTTCTATCAATATCGTCTATCTTTCCAAAATCCTTTTGCTCTGTAAATTCCTTCCCCTGCTCCTGTACTTGTTGGTATACTGTGGTGCGGACGAGTATCGCTTGTGTTTTTAGCATCTCCTCTTCATAGTCAAAAGATACTTCCTTTGCTAAAACGCTAATGCAATGTTGCTTTAATAGGTCTTTTTCCTCCACATTTTTCCCGTTTATAAATATGGTAACAATATAGGGAAGCAACACAATAATAATGAGTACTGCAAGTCCCTTTTTGATTTTTCTTAACATAAGACAAGCCCTCCATACAGCATTATATGGAAGGCTTGTTTCTTTTATTACATTTTCACAACTACTTTATCGAGTGTCACGGGGCAAACTCGATTATTCTCCAAAAGGCAAATTTCTTTATCGTCCCCGTTTTTAGCCTACAACCTCCGCCCACCATCTTTTCTCTTCCTTTTCGTTTCTTTTTCGGTCTCAGAGCGACTTGGTTCTCGGCATTGTTTTCGGCACTTTTGAGTGTTGGGCTATTGTTGTCGGCTCTGTTGTGGGCAATAAAAAAAGACCCTGAACAGGCTTAATCGCATAAGCCCATACAAGCTCTTTCCATATTCTGTTTTAGGATAATGTTATTTGCCCTTTTCTGTGTTTTTCAGGATTACATTGTTACCCCACTTTATAGTAAAACCTTGTAGGTCAATTATATGCTTAAGACAACTAAAGCGCAAGGCCCTTTTTACCTTTTCTTAGTTGCTAATATTGGAATACAATTTACTAAGCACACTGTAATAGCCTAGAACTCGGTTCAAATTCTAGGCTATCTTTCATTGCCTACTCCCATTTCACTATTGCTACAAAAATTGCATAATCAATTCCAGTCCTATTCAACTCTATAAATCATGAGTCACCCAGATTGCTGGACGAATATAAAACTTAAAACTTCCTCCAACGTGATTATTTTCATATCCACCTTCTGAGTCAACATGCATTTGGCACTGTTCTTTAAATCCAATCGTACGCAACCACCAATCACCATTTCCATTTAATGTAAAAGACCCTCGCTTTTCTAATGCATACTCCGTCGGTTGACAAGTTCTATCTTCTGCTGATACAAAATGCTCATTTACTTCCTCATAACTTAACAGGAAAATTTTATCTGAGGTATCATTACCACCCTCGGTGCCGTATTGAAAATTGTCATTATTTATCACTTTTGTAATTTGGATTATTTTCTTTTCATCATCACCAAATGCTTTCTCAAGGAAATCTCCATTCAACCATTCTCGAACTGCTGACTCTTCCCACGTTTCTGCCGCAAAAGTATGTGATGCATATTTCTTCACATCAAGCCCCTTTTTGCTAACCAAAAGCGTTTTATTTCCCTCTTTTGCAAGAACAATCCACTCAATTTCTTCTTTCCCATTCTTTTTATTATTATCTTGCTCATATTCGCCAAATACAACAACATCTCGGACATTGGACTTTATTATCACTTCTTGATTCACTTTGGGTTTGATTTTTTTCATTTTATTTAAGGATTTTTTATTGCCAATATTCTCGAGTGTTTTATACGCTTCAACATATCGTTGTCTGGCTATCATTTTCTCTGCATTATTGTATTTATAATTAGGAATAATCACATATAAAATAAGAACTGTACCTATTAACGTTCCGAAGCAACACATTGCCACAAACGATACTAACTTGTTTTTCTTTTTTTGCGCTTCATTCACATGTTTTTCTGTATGTTCTGTAATACTTTTTTCTTCCATTATCAAGTAATCTGATGAAATCTTAAACAGCACACATATCCTAGAAATTTCTTGAATGGATGGAGATGTTTCGTCTGATTCCCACTCCGCAACCTTTCCTGTGGTAACATTCAGCATTTGTGCCAATTCCTTTTGGGATAGACCCCTTTTTCTTCTTAATGTTACAATTTTTTGTCCTATGCTCATATATTTCTCCTCATCTTATTAGCATTAAAAACTCTTCTGTATGTCATTATAACACTTTGGCTTACCTTTGTTAATAGAACTCTTCGCCTCAAACCCAAGAATGCCGTTTTGGATCTCGCTTTGCGAGACCAAACGGCTCCAAATACAGTTTAACGACACACAAATCACTTCTCGTACTATGTTTTTTGAAAATATTTCTATACTTACACCTACTTTTCTTTCTGTATTGTTTTTCATAATTACTTATTGACAATACATATGGATGTGATACAATCATATGATTTATACAAATACTAAATAATATCGGAGGTGTATTATGTATCATTATGTGGAAGACAAAGTTTTCTTAGGACGTATGAAAGGACTTTGCAGCGACATTGTGAACCAACTCGTTCAACTTATCAATAGTGAAGGCGAACTGCAGGTTCGTGCCTATCTAGTAGGCAGTGGCGCAAGAAACCTCATCACACAAAACGCAGAGGAAGCGATTGACTTAGATTTCAATTTGGAAATTATGAAATGCTATGGATTTAATATCAATGATTGCGGAGGCATCAAGAATTATGTTGGCAATAGATTCGATGAAGTTCTTTCTCGAAATGGTTGGGCTGATTGCCAATACTCCTCTTCAGTATTCACAACAGAACAACGTGTCTTCTCTATGGGAAACAAAACACCTTTCAGTATTGACCTCTGTATTGTTAAGCGCAATCAAAACTATTGGGAAAGACTTGTCTGTGAAAACACCGCATTTTTTATTTCTAACAGATACTATTGGAACCAAGCACCTAATTCAAAAGGATTATCAAAAAAGGTTGAACAACTCAAGAAAGAGAATTGGTGGAAAGAAGTCCGGGACATCTACCTCGACAAGAAAAATATGTATCTGCGAAGAAACGACCACACACACTCTTCCTTTATCATATATATAGAAACAATTAACGAAGCCTATAATAAGTACTGCCAGTAACACCGGGCGGATTGTTGTCGTAACGCAGTTGGTTGGCTAACACTAATGGTAGCCTACAACAACACACTAGACTTTAATTCGGTCAAGTTTACTTTGTATGTATATATAAGAAGTAATAAATTGACTGTGCTTTCATGTGTAATCAAAGCCACATGTAAACAGCCTTTTCACTTTGTTGTTTTTGAATAAATGTGTTTCCTTATTTTTCGTAAGGCAAGTAGTTATAGGCAATACATAGGCAATCTTCTCCCTCATAGCCTGACACATAGGGTTACTTCAAAGACAACTTCGTTTTTATATAAGAGCACCTTTTTTCGTTTCAAGGCAAACAAGTGATATTGAAAGAGTTGGCTATTGTTGTAGGCTATTGGCCGTCCATGGCTGATGGTATATATGCTTACCACAATACCCTGAGTCCTTAACATGGTAATAGCCTAGGTAAGTCCCAGGCTATCGCTCTTAATTACTTATTAAATTATGCACTTGACTTAATTAGACCCATTACACTTCTTTGTTCTTCGTAGTTCATCTCTTAAGAGAGCATACTCAATCAAATTATATACGAAGTCGGAAACATCTGAATCATCAAGATATAAAACCTTATCAATCTTCATTTGTCCTAGTTCTATCCCTAATGAAGAGGTCTTAATACCATCTCCGTATCTCAAAACCCTATCTACAACTTCGGCACTCTTTAAGTTGCTTATTTGACCATTGTGACTGAAGCGTGCTGTTCCATTCTGCTCTATTTTAACAAACCTATCAACATTATATTGCAAAGAGTTATGGCTAGTCTTAAACCGGTCTATTGCCACTGTCAGCGAGGTATAACTTCCCCGATTCTCACCTCGAAAATTGGCATCTGTTCCAAACATTGATATAGAAACTATTTGTGGTTCACCAAATCTATCACTTACAAGAAATGCCCGATATATACCATCATAATGACCACCACCTGCATTTCCATAATCCATATATCTCTGTCCTATATCTTCAATCAACTCAAAACTCGCACGTTTTGTCAGTGGGAGCCTATGGTCAGTATCCAAAAGTGCTTGGTAAAAGTTTATCGCAAATGACCTAAGTTCTTCATTTGTATCTTCTCCGAAAATCCACTTTCCCGCTTCATTATAATCCAATAACATCTGTTGATTTCCGAGTTCCTCGAGTGAAAATCTCATCATTTTTTCTTCTTTTCGCTCAGGTAAAGTATAATCGTTGTTAACCATCTGCCCATAGGATAAAACATCTTCTAAAAATACATAACAATCAGTATTCTCGTCATATGCCGCAAATTTAATTTCCACTCCATTTGTTAAAACAATATATGTTCCACCAAGTATATCGCAATATCCTATAGCCTGCTCTGCTACCCGTTCTGTTAATAAAACATCTTCTTTCTTACACTCAATAATTGTAACTGGATAAACACTTTGATTTTCTTCATCCAATGCTTGTATCACAATGTCCGCCCTTCCAGGAACACCCGATACATAATGCGACATTGGAACCTCCAAGGAAATCATTTCGTGAGGGACCCCATATTTCTGTTCAAACATTGCTGCTACTCTTTGACGTACGGTTTCCTCTGGTGTAATTTCAATAAGTTTCTTTCGATATGTATCATAATAACAATCTTTTCCTTCACGTTTGTATATTGCAGGTAATTCAAACTCTTTGAGTAATTCTTCTATATTCAAGAAAGCACCCCTCTTCATTTATATTTCTTCTATTATAACATCTAATCTCCACCTTGTTAATAAGCAAGTAGTCCAAAACAAGCGAAGCCGTTTTGGATCATGCTTCGCATGACCAAACGGCTTCTATTACTTTCTCTCTATTTTCTTGGAGTATTTATAGTGAATTTGCATTCAGGATAATTTTGACATCCCATAAATGTTCCAAACCTGCCTCTTTTTTCTACCAGTTTTCCTCCGCATTCAGGCCAGACCAGTTCTCTTACTTTTCTAGGTTCTTGCTGGTCCGCGATTAAATTTCAATTATCTCTCCACTATCTTTAACTAAGAAGAAGCATATTCCCATCGTTCTTATCTGTTCCAATTGTGACCATTTTGTTGCCAACGCAAAACTTTTATCAGAGTATGGCACTGCAACCACTGGAATTACATCTTTTGTCACATGCTCGTTAGTCATCAGTTGTCCGATTGCTTCTCGCATCAGCACATATTCTTGACCGCTCTTGTTCGTCTTCCCCTTTTTGCTTTCAATCCACAGTTGTTTACCTGAGAGTAAACGAATATTAACGTCACCAATGCCTGGAACAGAAGAAATCTCCAATGTAGGAGTATATCCTCCTACATTGTACACACCCTGCCAGCGTTCCATATTGCTGTCTATCTTGTGACAATTATTCTCTTTCAAAAACTGATATATATCAAAATGCACCTTGTCTTTGGTTTTTATATGAGCACCGTCAATAGATACCTTAACAGTCTCGTTTGTTAATCCATTTCGTATATAATGTAAGGCTATGTATAAACTTACTTCCGCTTCTTGCATATTGCTCTCCATTTAGTTATTATAATTCATCACTAATGACAATCTGGACACGCCCTATATCCTCTAACTTCTGCCGTGTCAACATTAAAGACCCAAAAACTATTTCCGACAAATCTCTCACATTCATATATTTGTATTATACCACCAACACAGGACCTTGCCTAGTGAATGATTTATCCCAAAGCAGAAGCGAGCCGTTTTGGATCATGCTTCGCATGACCAAACGGCTTTTCTATTACCCTCTCATCAATTTATTCGAGATATTATACCACCCCTTGATGTAATTATCCTTTAGCAAATCCTTATTCTGATTAACCAATTCAATAAATGCTTTTGTCAATCCATCCCATTCATTGATATCGCCTTGCGGGTGCAGCGTCCAATGAATTTCGTCTATGGTATAGTTGCTTTTTATCGAGTTGTTTTTCATGGATGTTGTAACCCAATTAGCCTTCTCATCATGTCCGCCCTTTGCAATCGGGTAAACGTGGTCAATAGTTGGTATCAACTCCCAATATGCCATATGTGTTTCTGTCATTTTCCAGTGCGGATGGAACGGAAACTCTTCCGGAAAGTATGTCGATATTACTTTCAATATTCCCGGATTAAGCAATCTTTGACCTGTATACCGGTCGATAAAGCCATCCCTAATAAACTGTTCCATTTTCTCTGTCAGTGTATAAGAACGTTTCTCTATATCATAGACTGTATGAGGATAGTCGTTACAAATGATTGCTTTTGCATCCTCCTTCTTATCAATCAAAAGCCTGTCTACTATCTCCGAAATTATGGTGCTTTTTTCCTTGTTCATTTCAAATACTTTCTCCCTTATTCCATCTCCATAAGATGAAATTCTTTCTGTAGCATAAAATATCTCTTCCTATCTCTATTCCGGCTATTAGACAGAATTTCCTCAAACTGACGCGAATATTGAATTTCTTTCTTTATCATTTCAACAAATACTGCCTTCTCCTTTGCTGTCGGCTCGTATCCAACAAAACTGAATAGGAAATCGAAGTTCGTTCCGTGCCTAAACAATCTTCCAGGTAATGGATATGATTCGCGATATCCACACATAATACCGTATCGGACAAACGGGATAACATTCTTATGATAACTCGCCTTGTGACTATATGTAATGGCATCGTGTGTCGTAATATTATCGATTTTTGATTCGACAACAACCCTTGGAATAATCTGACCATCTCGTTTTTCATACACAAGCATATCTGTTTCAAATAGAGTTTCATCCTGCTCACTTACTTGCCAATCTTCCGAGAATGATTTCACTTCAAATGCATATGGGAGTTTCCTAAATACCTCCACATATATATTGTCTCCTAAATCTTCATCCTGTAACATTTTGCATATACTCCGGGTCCAATCATTCTCCTTCATATTTTGTTCTTCCTTCCACTTCAATACTATCTCGATTATAACACTCATTCAGTGTATTGCCTAGCGCATGATTTTGTTTCAAAACGAGAGTTTTCCCAAAATGGGAGTTTGTATGCCCCATCTTTCCCAAAGTGGGGGATTTTTCAAAAATGGGCATTTATAAGCCGTATTTTCGCTTTTTTTTCATTCCCAAAAGTGCCTTTTTCAAAACCTACTATGTCACGGGGCAAATCAAATTATCCTCAAAAGGGCAATTTTCTTTATCGTCCCCGTTTTCAGCCTACAACCTCCGCCCACCATCTTTTCTCTTCCTTTTCGTTTCTTTTTCGGTCTCGGAGCGAATTGGTTCTCGGCATTGTTTTCGGCTTGTTTTCGGCACTTTTGAGTGTTGGGCTATTGTTGTCGGCTCTGTTTGAGGCACAAAAAAAGACCCCGGACAGGCTTATCAAAATAAGCCCATACAAGGTCTTTCTATATTCTGTTTTAGGATAATGTTATTTGCCCTTTTCTGTGTTTTTCAGGATTACATTGTTACCCTCACTTTATCGAGTTTCCAAATGTCGTCTACATATTCTTGAATTGTTCTGTCTGATGTGAACTTGCCACATGAAGCAGTATTTAAAAGAGCCATCTTTGACCATCTGTCTTGATCTCTGTATGCTTCTTCCACACGTCTTTGTGCTTCTGCATAACTTCTAAAATCCTTCAAGATAAAGTATGTGTCAGCTCTATCGCTGCTGAGTGTGTTGAGAAGTGAGTTATAAAGATCTCTGTACAACTCTCTATCTCCATTTGCATAAGTTCCATCTACCAATTGGTCTACCACACGTTTGATATCCCAATCATTGATGTAAATGTCAACTGGATTGTATCCGCCGTTATTTTCATAATTGATAACTTCATCGGAGCTCAAACCGAAAATAAATGCATTTTCAATACCAACTTCTTCGACGATTTCCACATTGGCACCGTCCATAGTTCCAAGTGTTGGAGCACCGTTTAACATAAACTTCATATTACCTGTACCAGATGCTTCTTTCGATGCAGTAGAAATTTGTTCGCTGACATCAGCTGCTGCAAAAATCCATTCTGCATTTGATACACGGTAGTCTTCAATAAATACAACCTTAATCTTTCCGTTGATGCTTGCATCGTTATTGATTACATCTGCAACAGAGTTGATTAACTTGATTGTTTGTTTTGCACGTTTATATCCAGCCGCTGCCTTTGCACCAAAGATAAATGTTCTTGGATAGAATGACATCTCTGGATGGTCTTTGATTTGATTGTACAAGTACATTACGTGCAAAATATTAAGGAATTGACGTTTGTATTCGTGCAATCTCTTAACCTGAACGTCAAAAATAGAGTTCGGGTCAACTTCTACGCCATTGTGTTTTAAGATATAATCTGCAAGACGAACTTTATTTTGATATTTGATATCCATAAATTCTTGTCTTGCCTTTGGATCATCTGCGAGTGGTTTTAACTTCGCCATTTGAGCAAGGTCTGTAATCCAACCATCACCAATGTGCTCCGTTACCCAATCTGCAAGCAATGGATTTCCGTGAAGAAGGAATCTTCTCTGGGTAATACCATTGGTCTTATTGTTAAATTTAAGTGGCATCATTTCATAGAAATCTTTGAGTTCTTGCTTCTTTAAGATTTCTGTGTGAAGCGCTGCAACACCATTTACAGAATAACCTGCTGCAATTGCAAGGTGAGCCATCTTCACTTGACCATCATAAAGGATTGCCATTTTACGAACTTTTTCTTCGTTTCCTGGATATTTTGCTCTGATTTCAGCTACAAAACGGCGGTCAATTTCTTCCACGATTTGATATACACGTGGAAGCAATCTCTGGAATAAGTCGATTGGCCATTTTTCCAATGCCTCTGCCATAATTGTATGGTTTGTGTAAGCACATGTCTTTGTTGTAACTTCCCATGCTTCATCCCATTCCAAACCTTCTTGGTCCATCAAAAGACGCATAAGCTCTGCTACAGAAACAGTTGGATGTGTGTCATTCATCTGAATGGTAACTTTTTCATAGAATTTCTTGATATCATCATGGTCTCTCTTATATTTTGCAATCGCTTCTTGCAAACTTGCAGAAACAAAGAAATATTGTTGTTTCAAACGAAGTTCTTTACCTGCATAATGATTGTCGTTTGGATATAATACTTCAACGATGGTCTTAGCAAGATTTTCTTGCTCAATTGCTTTCTGGTATTCCCCACGGTCAAAGTGGTCTAAGTGGAACTCTGTAATCGCTTTTGCATCCCAAATACGAAGGGTGTTAACCACATTATTGTTATAACCAACGATTGGCATATCATATGGAACTGCAAGTACAGACTCATAATTTTCTTGAATAAACTTATCGCGACCTGTTGCAGGGTCTTTTTCTACGCGAATATGTCCACCAAAACGTACTTCTTTTGAGTACTCATCGCGACGCACTTCAAATGGATTACCTTCGCGTAGCCAGTTATCTGGTGTCTCTACTTGGTATCCATCTTTAATTTTTTGTTTGAACATACCGTAATGGTAACGAATACCACAACCATAAGCTGCGTATCCCAAAGATGCCAAGGAATCAAGAAAACATGCTGCCAAACGACCAAGACCACCATTACCAAGTGCTGCATCTGGCTCTTCGTCTTCGATTACGTTTAAGTTAATTCCCATTTCATCTAATGCATCTCTTACTTCCTTATAAGAAGTTAAGTTGATTAAGTTGTTTCCAAGGGCTCTACCCATTAAGAATTCCATAGACATATAGTAAACTGTCTTTGGATCATCTTTCTTGTATTGCTCTTGTGTTGCCAACCATTTGTCAATAATGGTTTCTTTGATTGCATAAGAAACCGCTTGGAAGCGCTGTTGCTCAGTCGCTTCCTCAATGGTTTTTCTGTACAAACGCTTTACGTTTGTTTTTACTTTTTTCTGAAATTCAATTTTGTCAAAACTATTTTGCATTGCATAACTCTCCTATTTTTCAACACCTAACGTCACTTTTTCGCCGTTGATATTCCATTCTTTAGTATATCCTACTGGTGTTTTATTTTCCACTGCAGTAGCCAAAACTTCTCCGCCAATTTCTTCCGCATATTTTGCGAAAAGTGCTTCCGCCTTCTCGGTTCCCACATAAGATACTTGAATCTTATCTGTCACTTCAAAGTCAGCTTCTTTTCTCATAGTTTGGATTTTGCTGATTAACTCTCTTACAAAACCTTCCTCCAATAACTCTTCTGTAAGGTTGGTATCAAGAACAACGGTAATGTTGTTGTCATTTTCAGATACGTATCCTTCCATTTGAGCCATATCAATCAAAAGGTCTTCTTTCATTAATACAACTTCTTGCCCATTGATGTCTAATTTAAGCATACCTGTCTCATTGATTTCATCCATTGCGGCATTTCCATCTAATGTATCGAGGGCTCCTTTGATTCCTCCGAGCAATTTACCATATTTTGGACCTACGGTCTTTAATTGTGGTTTGAATGTATAAGAAGTAAATGCGCGAACATCTTTTGTGAATTCTAATGCCTTCACATTTAACTCTTCTTCTACGATTTCTTGGTAGAATTCAGATAATTCTTTGTCTGATTACACAACCATCTTTCCGATTGGTTGACGGTTCTTAATGTTTGCTGCATTTCTACAAGCACGACCCATTACAACCAATTTCAAGACTTCATCCATATTTTCTTCTAACTCAGCATCAATCATAGATTCATCTGCTACCGGATAATCACACAAGTGGATACTTTCTGGCGCGCTTGCATCAAGACCTCTTACTAAGTTTTGGTAAATATCTTCTGTCATAAACGGAATCATAGGTGCAGCTACTTTCGCAACTGTTACCAATGCAGTATAAAGAGTCATGTATGCATTGATTTTGTCTTGTTCCATTCCTTTTGCCCAGAAACGCTCACGACTTCTTCTTACATACCAGTTACTCATATCGTCCACAAAATCTTGAAGAGCTCGAGCCGCTTCAGGGATTCTGTAATTTGCCAAGTTGTCATCCACTGTCTTAATCAATGTATTCAACTTGGACAGTAACCATTTATCCATAACAGAAAGTTTTTCATATTCTAACTCATATTTTGTTGGATCAAACTGGTCAATCTCTGCATAAAGAACATAGAATGCATACGTATTCCAAAGTGTTCCCATGAACTTACGTTGTCCTTCAGTAACTGCTTTTCCGTGGAAACGATTTGGTAACCATGGCGCACTATTGATATAGAAGTACCAACGAATTGCATCTGCTCCGTATTCTTCCAACGCTTCAAATGGATCAACTGCATTTCCCTTTGACTTACTCATCTTTTGACCGTCTTTATCTTGCACGTGTCCAAGAACAAGTACGTTCTTATATGGTGCCTGATCAAAAATTAAAGTGGAAATTGCAAGCAATGAGTAGAACCATCCACGAGTCTGATCAACGCCTTCTGAAATGAAATCTGCTGGGAATTGTTGCACGAACAAGTCCTTATTTTCAAATGGATAGTGATGTTGTGCAAATGGCATAGCTCCACTGTCAAACCAGCAGTCGATTACTTCTGGTACGCGGTGCATATCTTTTCCACAATGTGGACACTTGATTGTCACTTCATCAATAAATGGGCGGTGAAGTTCTACATTGTCTGGACAGTTATCTGACAATGATTTGAGTTCTTCAATGCTTCCGATCGAATGCATATGTCCGCATTCACATTCCCAAATATTAAGTGGAGTTCCCCAGTAACGGTTACGGCTGATACCCCAGTCTTGTACGTTTTCAAGCCAATCTCCAAAACGTCCTTTACCGATACTTTCTGGAATCCAGTTTACAGTATTATTATTTCTAATTAAGTTTTCTTTCACATCTGTCATCTTGATAAACCAAGACTCACGAGCATAGTAGATCAGTGGAGTATCACATCTCCAGCAGTGAGGATAGCTATGCTCAAAGTTTGGAGCCGAGAAGAGAAGTCCGCGGTCTTCCAAATCTTGCAATACCAATGGGTCTGCTTTCTTACAGAAAGTTCCTGCCCAAGGTGTTTCCTCTGTCATTTCACCTTTTTCATCTACCAATTGAAGGAATGGGAGATCATATTTACGTCCTACGTTGGCATCGTCTTCACCAAATGCAGGCGCAATATGAACCACACCTGTACCATCTGTCAATGTTACATAAGTATCGCATGTTACATAGTATGCTTTCTTATTTAACTGAACAAATGGGAATAATGGTTCGTATTCTTTTCCTTCTAAGTCTTTTCCAACATAGCTTTCTAATACTTCCACATCACCTTCTAATACAGAAGAAACTAAGGCCTCTGCCATATAGTATGTGTATTCTTCATTTTTTACTTTTACATAAGTTTCGTTAGGATTTACACAAAGTGCTACGTTTGAAGGTAATGTCCAAGGTGTTGTTGTCCATGCTAAGATGTACGCATCTTCATCTTTTACCTTAAATCTTACGATTGCAGAACGCTCTTTGACATCTTTATATCCTTGTGCAACTTCATGGCTAGAAAGTGGTGTTCCACAGCGTGGGCAGTATGGCACAATCTTATACCCTTTATATAAAAGTCCTTTGTCCCAGATTTGTTTAAGTGCCCACCATTCTGACTCAATAAAGTTGTTGTCATAAGTAATGTATGGATGTTCCATATCTACCCAGAAACCTACGGTAGAAGAAAATCCTTCCCACATTCCTTTGTATTTCCAAACACTATCTTTACAATGCGCAATAAATGGCGCAAGGCCATACTCTTCAATCTGCTCTTTTCCGTTAATACCAAGCATTTTTTCCACTTCAAGTTCTACCGGAAGTCCATGGGTATCCCATCCGGCTTTTCTTGGTACCATATAGCCCTTCATTGTGCGGTATCTCGGAACCATATCTTTAATAACACGAGTCAATACGTGACCGATATGTGGTTTTCCGTTTGCGGTCGGTGGACCATCGTAAAATGTGTATGTCTCGCCCTCTTTGCGATTTTCCATACTCTTTTCGAAAATCTTATTATCAGCCCAAAACTTTTCTGTTTTCTTTTCACGGTCTACAAATTTTAAATCCGTCGATACTTTCTGATACATATTTTTTCCTCCTTATTTTTGATGTATAGGAAGGAATAAAGAGTTTGCTTGCAAACTCTCGCGCGAGACGCGGTTGCGTAGCAACATCAACCTTATACGCGGCTCTGCGCATCCTCGCGGAGCATTTTTACTTTATGAAACAAAGTTTTCATAAAGTAAAAAATGCTCTTACCCTGTAAAAGGATAAGAGCATATCGCTATTATTAACCACCTATTACATCATACTATCATATGCGTTCCCGATAACGGTGGAATGCCGTCAGCGCTTACTTTGAATCTCTCTGTTCCGCACTGCAACTCAGAAGTGATATTCACATATACCTTACTCACCCTGGGCTCTCACCATCCCCAGTTCGCTTTGCCTTTCTTGTATATCCTACTGTCTTCGTCAACGTTTTTTCTCACATCCCCCTCATTATAAAAAGAAACCCTTCATTCGTCAAGGGTTTCTTGGAAATTGTCCATATTTAAAAGAGTACAATAAATGTGACATATAGGGACGGATTTAGATTCTGTTCTTTGATTTCTTCTTCTGAATGAGAATAACAATCATCCGTTGACGCATCTTTATAAATGCGATAGACTCCAGGCCAAAGTCTTCCAAAAACACGATTCAACTGAAGATTCCATGTTTTCGAATCTCCGTCATTCATAGGGTAACCGATGGAATGAAAAACAATCCCGTTCCCATCGGACGTTTTCAAATCTTTCCATCCCAAAAGTGTTTTTCGTTGAATCCCAAAATCATCACCTACAGTGAGGTTCTCTTCCTTTTCGGAATCATTTCGTTCCATTGTCAAGGTTAGTCCTTTGGAGGAAACGCCTGATACTGATAACTTGAGGCCCCATTCTTTGTCTCTTGAAGCGAAAACAGAAGATACAGCAATACTAATGCCTTCTAGGAGTAATACTGCTACTAAAACAATCACTACAACTTTTATAACCTTATTTTTCACAAACATCCCTCCCTTACACCATCTATTTTATCATAAGTTTAACTTACTTCATCTAGAATATTAAAAAAACTTGAATATAGATGTTATTTTTTTCACTTTTTACGTAATATTTGCTCTTTATAGCATCTAGATTTTCTAATATCTGTCTTTCTCGATGAGAAATTCCTCTTTTTTTACTGTATTTCTTGCTTTGTTGTCATCTATATATATGAATTCTTTATATTCTAGATGAAATTCTCACAAAAGCTAGATTACGCAAAAAAAGAAACCCTTGATTCGTCAAGGGTTTCTTGGTATTTTATTCTTCTTCTACATCCATCTCCTGTAAATGCCGTCTATATTCAATTTCTCTTTTCTTTCTCCGCATCTCTGCACGGCGTCTGCTTCTTTGTCTTCTCTTATGAAGACCATAGAACATAATTACCAATAACAAAATGATTGTAACAAACAAGGCAATCAGAATAAATGTAACAAGTGCACCTACCCAAGAGATATCTTTTTCTTTTTTCTTCTCTGTTTTTGGTCCTTTCGCTTTGATGTTATGAATCTCATTATGTCTTGCCTCTGTGATTGTAACATCAAATTCCCCTACAATCATATCACCATATTTGAGAGTGGCTTTTCCTTTGAAATCACCTTTTTCCGTCGGTTCTTGCAATGTATAAGTCAAATCTTCATATGTAAGTCCCTGCGGAAGCAAAACATATGCGTCTTTATTAACTGTTTCGACTTTTGCATCTCCTAACATAGCTTTGTCAACTGGCACTTTGTTGAAATTACTATAAGCGTAATCTAACATTGCGCGTGTATCGATAAAGGTTTTTCCTTTTCCATGCGCTCGAAGTACAACCGTAACTAGGTTCACTCCATCTTTAGATGAGAATGTAATCAAAGTATTCAGAGCTTCCAGCGTATATCCTGTCTTTCCACCCTTACAATATTCGTAATACTCGCTTCTCCAATCGTAAAGCATCTTGTGATTCTGTGCCACATATCGCTCCACATTTGTAAGATTCGTCTTTGGGATCTTATATTGCAGCGTTCCAGTAATTTTCATAAAATCTTCATTACGAAAAGCTGCTGCACCGATGAGTGCCATATCTCTTGCTGTTGTATAATGCTCCGATTCATGCAAACCATGGGTATTGGTGAAATGAGAATTGGTACAACCAAGTTCTGCAGCCTTTGCATTCATCTTTTCCAAGAACGCTTCATAGCCACCTTCTGTATTGCTGGCAAGAGAATGTGCTGCCTCATTGGCAGATGCCAAAAGTGCTGCGTAGAGAGCATCTTCATAAGAAATCTCTTCTCCTACCTTTAATGCAATATGACTGTCTCCAGGTGTTAAGATTGCAATGTCTTCCTGCTTTACTGTAACAGTATCGGTAAGCTTATTATTTTCCATCGCAACTAATGCTGTCAAAACTTTCGTAATACTTGCCGGATAGTGGGGACTATCAATGTTCTTTGCATACAGAATTGCCCCGCTGTCAATATCCATTACGATACCTGCTTCGCTGTAGATCTGTGGTCCTTTTGGCCAATTTTCAATCTGGTTCGATTGCACGCTCTGATTATATACCGTCTGCACATTTGCATCTGGAATCTGCACAACCTCTACTGCATACGCGGTAAAATTGCCGACCAGCAACGAAAGAACTAATATCCATATCCCCAAAGTTTTTTTCAATCTCATTTCTTCTATCTCCAAATACGTCTTTTTTTCATTATAATGTATTTGCCATAGAGTCGCAATGTAAATTATTATGAGTTCTTGCTTTTCTTTGCTTCTTCTAACTTCATTTGACGACGGTCTTTTACGTGTTGTTCCATTGGTTTAATTTCACCAGCAGACATAAGTGCCTGTCTTGTCATAAGTGGTCCGAACAACTCGTAGATTAATACTGCAAATAATGTAATATTTCGAATCAATGCACCTTGAGCACCGAACTCTGTAGATGCCGCAACAATACTACACATCCCAAGAGCAACACCCGCTTGTGGGAATAAAGTAATTCCCAAGTATTTACAAATCTGCGAATCGCATTTTGTTGCTTTTGCACTGATAAATGTTCCAACGTATTTTCCGATACAACGGAAAATAATATAAACCACACCGATTCCTACAATCGCAACATCTGCAAACACGTTAAGTTCAAGTTCTGCACCACTGATTACAAAGAACAATGCAAACATTGGTGATGTCCACTTATCCGAACGTTCCATTAGATCATGCGACAATGGACAAATATTACAGAATACAGTTCCAAGCATCATACATACTAATAAGGAAGAAAATCCAATATGTACTGGTCCAATGTTAAATTTCAACATCGAAAGTGATGCTGTCAAGAATACAAATGCAATTGTCAAGTTCAAACGATTTGTATTTGAGTTAAACAGTTTTTCCAAAAATGTTAAAATGACACCCATAATTGCTCCAAGTACCAACGAGCAAACAATCTCCAACATTGGATTTACAAGAATAGAAATCATATCGATTTGTCCTGCCGTTGTAAGAAGTGCCTTTGCGATTCCAAAAGAGATTGCAAACACGAACAAACCTACCGCATCGTCCAATGCAACAATTGGAAGCAATAACTTTGTCAAAGGTCCCTTTGCCTTGTATTGACGTACTACCATAAGTGTTGCTGCTGGTGCAGTTGCAGTCGCAATCGCTCCAAGTACAAGAACCTGCGAAAGCGACAACTTATCTGGCATTTTAATATGTACTAAAAGTAAAGCCGCATCAACAAAGGCAGTTGCAACTAAAGCTTGCACAATACCGATTACTAATGCTTGTTTTCCTGTTTTCTTCAATTCATCTACACGGAATTCACTACCAATAGAAAATGCAATGAATCCTAATGCAACCTTTGATACCAATTCCAAATTGTGTACCGCGCTCATCGTATCGAAGCCTAGTCCCTCAATGCCTAATGCTCCAATACAATATGGTCCAATGAGTACACCGGCAATTAAATATGCTGTTACTGCCGGCAATTTGAATGGCTTAAATAATCTTGTCATAAGAAGTCCTGCTAACAGGGCTATTGATACAGATAATAATGTCATAATATCTTCACTCCTTTTTGATTTTTGCCACATCCCACTATACGCCTGTCATTTCTGAAAATCAACATAATTCTTGAAAATTTTTTAAGATTCTTTTATAATACTTTTCATATAGGAGGTTTTTCATATGATAAAAATTATTTCAGACAGTACATGTGATTTATCGAAAGAATTAATCGAAAAATATAATATTGCAATTCTCCCTCTTCACATTCACTTGAATGAGGAAGAATACCAAGATGGTGTGACTATCACCCCTGACGAAATCTATGCTTGGGCGGATGCCAACAACACCACACCAAAGACTTCTGCTGCATCTATGGCAGAGATGATTGATTTGTTCCAACCTTATATTGACAATGGTGATGAAATTATTTGTTTCTCCATCTCTTCTAGTATGTCAGCAAACTACAATGCTATGCGCCTAGCTGTAGATGAAATGGAAGCAGAAGACAAGATTCGTATCATCGATTCAGCAAATCTTTCTACAGGAATTGGCCTTCAGGTAATCGAAGCTGCTGTTATGGCTGAA
Organism: Faecalimonas sp.; assembly: GCA_045659485.1. Lineage (GTDB taxonomy): Bacteria > Bacillota > Clostridia > Lachnospirales > Lachnospiraceae > Faecalimonas. The sequence continues at coordinate 22,628 of JAZOWZ010000014.1, forward strand.
GAAGGAAAATCTTTGGATGAGATTGTAGCTCAAATCGAGGAATATAAGCCACGCGTAAGCGCAAGCTTTGTGGTTGACACCTTGACATATCTTCACAGAGGTGGCCGTTGTAGTTCCGTTGCAGCTTTGGCTGGTGGCGTATTGAAGCTTCATCCAAGAATTGGTGTTGAAGGCGGAAAGATGGATGCCGGAAAGAAATACCGCGGAAAAATCGATTCTGTTATTTTGTCTTATGCAAAAGATATGGAAGAAGAACTGTTGAATGCTAAGAAAGACCGTGTATTTATCACACACTCTGGTTGCCCGGATACAACAATTGAACGTGTAAAAGAATACCTTGAGTCTTTGAATCATTTTGATGAAATCTTAGTAACTCGCGCTGGTGGCGTTATCTCAAGCCACTGCGGTCCTGGAACTTTAGGTGTGTTATATATTAGAGGTTAATTAACAAACGGCTCTGCGAAAAATATTTAGATATGAGTCGATGCATAATACTAAGGAATGAAGATGTGTTTTTTGACACATCTTTTTCTTTTGAAAGAATTTGCAAGAAACTTAGTGTTTCTGGAAGTCTGATTTCAAAAGAAAAAGATGTAGCAAAAACTACATCTTTTCAATATCTACATTATGCATCGACTCATATATCTTTTTCTAAATCCCATAATTCTGTTTTTAAAATTCTTGAACTATTGATAAGTACTACAAACGCTCCCAAGTTATGTAAGATGGTTCCCGCCAATGGACTAATATATCCCAACGCGGATAAAATAATCATCACTAAACTAATCATACATGAAAGAGCCAAATTCTGATAAATAATATTTTTGGTTTGATGTGCCAACTTGATTGCAAACGGAATGTTATGCAAATTATTATTCATCAGTGCAATGTCTGCCGATTGGATTGCAAGATCAGAACCCATAGCTCCCATTGCAATACCAATATGGGCCTCTTTTAGTGCAAGCGCATCGTTAATACCATCACCAACCGCAAGCACGGTATGTGTTTCTTTTAATTCCTTGAGTGCCTCTAGCTTATCCATAGGAAGTAACTGTGACTTCACTTCGTCGATATCCATGTCCTTACAAATACGATTTGCAGACTCTTGTCTATCTCCTGTAAGAACAACCACCTTCTTTGCTCCCCATTGTTTCAATTCTTGAATACATGGATTCGCATCTTCTCTTGCTGTATCGTTAAAGCAGAAACATCCAAGAAGCTCTCCATTACAAGCCACATAACTAATGGATCCTAATAATCCATCCTCAAAATCTTCTGGAATGTCAATAAAATTTGTCTCCATCCATAATCTGTTTCCAAAGATAATCTGATCTTTTCCGTCAAAAGAAGTTCCTTCCATTCCTTTTCCAGAAATTTCTTTCACTTCATAGTTATCCATTCCTTGCAAATTCTTCGCACCTTTCACCAGTGCTCTCGAAATTGGATGAGTGGATGCCTCTGCCACTGTGAGAGCCATACGAAGAACATCCTCTTCTTCTCTTCCATTTACTGTGACAACATCCGTTAAAACCAAATCACCTTTTGTAATGGTACCTGTTTTATCAAACACAACTGCATCTACAGCAGTGAGTTCCTCAATAAATTTGGAATTTTTAATCAAAACGCCTCGTTTAATTGCCATTGATAAGGCAGCTATCATCGGTGCAGAACTTACCAACATCTGACCACAAGGACAAGATACAACCAAAATTGCGATAGCTTTTGAAATATCGGAAGAGAACAAGGCAACTGCTGCTGCAACCACCAATACAAATGGAATGTAATACTTCATAAATCGGTCGATCAATCTCGTCTCCGGGGTCGAAATATTTTCTGCCTCTTCTAGTAAATTCAAAATCTGTGAAAACGAAGTGTCTACATATTCCTTTTCAACGCGAACTACAATCTGTCCGTCAATATTCACAGTTCCTGCGTAGACCTTATCTCCCTCTTCTATCATTTCTGGCTGTGGTTCTCCGGTCAAGGACTTTTGATCCACATTTGTTTTCCCTTGAACAACTACACCGTCAATCGGGATACCTGCTCCTGGCTTTACTAATATAAGTTGTCCTTTCTTTAGAGACTCTGCTTCAACTTCTTGTTCTTGTCCTTCTTCATATAAAAGTGCCTTACTATGGTTCATTCTTCGAAGACCGTCGATAACTTCGCGACCTCCCACGATGCTTCTCTCTTCGAGAAAATGTGCTACATTTAATATGAGCGGAATTAAAATCGCAAGAACTAGTTGTCCCGAACAATAACATGCGATAATTGCAATGACCACCAACATTTCCATTGCATTCTTCAATTCTTTTGAAAAAATCCCTTTTATCGCTACGATACAAATGGGAATACCCTCAATCAAAAATCCAATGGTATAAAATAATGCCGGAACAACTGTCTTGTTTGGAAATAATACATTATATATCAAACCAACTAAAAGGCAAGAAATCGTAATGCTCCCCTTGATTACAGTCCATTTAATTTTCTTTTGTTCTTCCTCTGTCAGTGCTTCTTGCGACAATGCATTGAGACTGTTTTTTGCCATATTATCAATATTTTCCATAAAACCGCCTCCTAATTAATAATAATCTTGCTGTCGCCATCCTGAACAATCTTCACTGTTCCGATTTTCGAAATAATTTCTTGATATTTTTCGTTGTAAATTCGAGTTCTAACAACATCCGGATTTCTCTTATACTCTTCCACAACGCCCCAGAACTCTGCGAGGGCCTTATTTGCCTCCGAAACTTTTTCCGCATGCGCTGTGTTTGCATCATTTACCAAGGCATTTGCTTTGGTTTGCGCCGCCGGAATTGTAGTATCCCAGTAATTCTGTGCTTTTTCTTGTAATGTATTGGCATATACCACTGTCTCATTTACTTGATTATAAATATTGACAACCTCTTTTGGCATACTAACTTTAGTTAACTCAATATTATTGATTTTAACTCCAGTATGAGCTATGTTTAGTTTTTCTTGCGCCAACTTCACAGTATTTTTTGAATATTTTTCTTTTCCAGAAGTCAAAATGTCATCCACAGGCATACCTGCTGCTGTTTCAATCATTGCATTGCTTACACTTGCATTAATAATCCCTTCCATATCACTTACGTTTAACGCATATGCGACCGGATCATTGATTACATATTTTACCGTAGTGCTGATGACTGCAATATTCTGGTCCCCCGTAATCACATATCCATTGGACTTCATATCTTTCATAAAACCATCTGTATAATGTGTGGTCACCTTTTGCTCAATCACGCTTCCCGTTGGAACCATAATGACTTCATCTATTATATAAGGAAAGGCGAGTAGTAGTCCTGGCTTATGAATCTGTTCTTCTGGTGTTTTCCCAACCAATTCTCCAAACCGAAGGACTAGCGCAACATTTCCACTTTTCACGAAGCGCACACCCGATAAACAAATAGCTGCAACCATAACAACAACTGCAATCAAAAAATATTTCGATAGACTGGAAAGTATGTCCGCAAAAATAGCGTTTTTATTCCCTTTTTCACCCATTATCGAATCACCTCTGCTTTGTCAAGTGCAGTTGACAAACAAGTCACTAAGTCTTGTCTTCCCTTTTCATCTAATCGCATCATAATATAATTCAAATCTTTGATAATGACTTCATCAGAGGTTCCCTTTGTAGCCATCTGTCTATAGTTCAACAATACATTGAACGGATATGTATCGGCTTTTACTACAAGAACTGAATCCTCATTTACCGAAGCTGCCAATGTATCCAATTCTAGAAGTAATTTATAGAGCTTGATATTGGATTTTTGCGCCTTAGCATAAATACTTGCAACTTCTTTTTCTGTTTTCGCTTTAATCTCAGCCGCGCTTATCTCGCCCTCTGCTACAATCTGTGCAGCTTTTGCATCTGCTTCTGCCACAATAATACTTGCATCTCTTTCGGCTTCTGCCAAAATCGTATCGATTTCTTTTTGACGTTCTGCCATCATCTGGTCAAATACGCTCTGGAGATTGGTGTCTGGCAAAGAAATGCGAAGGATATTTACATCTGTTACTTTAATTCCATAGTTTTGTTTACAATTCTTTTGTACTTGTTTAAAAATCTTTTCTTGAATCTCTGTGGTATTTAATTCATCTTTGTCTAAAGAAACCAAAGCAGATAATTTGTATGCACCCATGGTACTATTGGTCGCACTAAAAATCTGGTCTTTAATATAAGAACCTGCTTTCTCTGCTGAACCAACACTGTTGTAGTATAACAACGGATTTTCCACCGACCACACAGCATAAGACTGAAGAATGATATTTCTCTTATCTTTTGTCGTCGTTTCTAAGTAATCCGACTCCAAATATTGTTGTCTTCCATCAAATTTTACTACGCTCTCAAATGGCCACGGCAATTTAAAATACAAACCAGCATCCTTTACCACTTTTCTTGGAGCTCCAAAACGAAGGATAATCGCTCCGTTCCCCTCTCTCACTTGAGTTGTAAAAGCAAAGAATCCAAGCACGAGAACCACGATTACTGCTACTATAATTTTTACACTTGTTAAACCTTTTTTCATCTCTTACCTCCTACTCAGCTTTCTCATTTCCAACAACACTACCGAAATAAAGCATAGATTCTTTCACTCCGTTTCCAAGAATGACGAGATTTGCTTTTTTATATGCTTCCCGAACTGCATTCAAGCGTTTTTGATAAGTATACGCATCTCCATACGCCCGATTTGCCTCTACACTGGCAGAAAACGTTGCAACTTCTGCCTTTGAAGCAGAGAGTCTTTGCGTATTTTCTACTTGTGCTGTTCCCTTTAAGGTATATGCCTCTTTTTCCGCAGTAGCAATGTTGGCCGCTGCATTTCCTTCCGCATATCGCAAAAATTTCTCTGCTGAAATCTCCGCGCTGATGAGTTCTTGATATACACTTGCAATTTCTACTGGTGGGTGAATACTTTCCAATACAACACTCACCACTTCCAAGCCCATTTCCTTTTCTTTCATTTTCTTCGACAATTCTTTTTGGAAATTCTCCGAAAATTTTTCTCGGTCTGTAGACATAAATTCATTTAAGTCTGTGGCTATCGTCTGATCTGTTACTAACTCATATGCCAAGGCCTCCATCTGTGCTTCTGGCATAGCGGATGTTTTTAAATATTTCTTCAAATCACTAATTTTGTATTCTAAGCGCAAATTAATAGAAACTAATTCATCACCACTTCCAAGGAGTAGCTTATGCTCTCCTTCTCCATGTCCACCTGTCCAAATATTGTCTGTATTTTCTTCTGAACGATAACCGATGGTTGTTTTTCGAAGTGTCTCAGTATCATAAATCTCTACTTTATCAAACGGATACGGTAATCGAAGATGGATTCCAGGCCCTAACATTTTATTCTGCAAAACACCGATTCGATAAACTGCCGCTTGTTGATAAGAATCCACTTGTACTACACAAGTAGATAGCCACAAGAAGACTCCCGATAGCAGAACAACAGTCGGTGCAATCTGACGAATGTACTTAACACTCCAGAGACTTCTCATAGAAATTCCTGTATTTGATTCCAAATAATCAATAAAACCTTTTCTGTTTTCCGCTTCCTTTTTCTTTAGCATCGGAAGTGGTACATTGAGATAAGGTGCAACACAGAATTCCTTTCGAATCGCAACTACTATGAGAGACAATGTAATAAACGCAACAAAATAGTAGAATGCTACTGCAAATACATACGCCACATAAGTTTGAATCGCAATAAAATTAAATGCGGTATACACGCTGTAGACTACACTAAGTAAACATTGCAAACACAACAATTTACTGAAAATTCTTCCATTCTCATTCATTGCTGTTGAGAAATCATCTTCTCCTTCCGCATACTTGCACAGGCGATCAATCACTACAAAAATAACAAATAATATCAACGCCAATACGCCATATAATGCTTTTCCTTGTTGCAAAGGTGCTGTCTTCATTTTACTAACATAATTCCAAACACTTGCATTGCAAAGATAGAAAATAAGTATGTACAGGATATAAGTCAACACAGTTGCTACCTTATATATATTGATTCGCTGTTTTTTTTGCGGAGCTTCTTCTATAACTGGCTTTTCTTCATCTTCTTGTTCTTTTTCTTTTTTCTTTCTTTTCCTAACTTTCTTTACCTTCGGTTCTTTACTCAAAAAGTCTATATATCTTAATAATAGGAAGAAAGTATTCGTCGAAGCCGAAAAAGCACTCGTTACAGCAAGAAAGAAATAAATGAAATAATTTGTAGTAAAATAAAGAACGGCTGCCAATAAAGCGACTATCCACATAACAAATATACTAATAGTGGCTGTAACACGTCCTTTAAAAATATCTTTCTTCATACTGTACACCTCCTCAAGAAATTATTTTTCATTCTAAATAAAGCTTGTAACAAAAATCTCAATTCCAATAAAAATCAGAATCGCACCACCAAAAATGGATGCCTTTCCAGAAAACTGCATTCCCGCCTTTTTCCCAAGAGCAATTCCAACCATGCATATAATAAATGTAATTACTGCAATGATGAATGCCGCTAGAAGAGCTGCTGGAAAATAGTAGTCAGCAATTGTAAATCCCACAGACAATGCATCAATGGATGTAGCAATCCCCTGTACAATAAGCGCCCACAAAGTAAGCCCTGGTCTTTGGCAACAGTCTTCTTTATTTTTAATACCTTCAATTAGCATCTTCCCACCGATAAATACAAGTAGAACAAGTGCAATCCATGGAATTAATTTTTCAAAACTCTCAAAATACTTTGCAATCGAATGCACGCAAAGCCAACCAATGAGAGGCATCAGCCCTTGAAAAATCGAAAAGATTCCTGCAATCTTGCACATACGCCTTTTTTTCATACATGGCTCGTTGAGTCCATTTGCAAGG
>JAZOWZ010000015.1:0-2839 GCA_045659485.1 Faecalimonas sp.
ATTTGAAGAAAAAATGTTCCATGTAATCCGTGCATTCCACGTAGCTGGAAGATGTACAGACTGTGGAGAGTGTAGCAGAGTATGTCCACAAGGTATTCCACTTCACTTGTTTAACCGTAAATTCATCAAAGATATCAATGAATTCTACGGCGAATATCAAGCTGGAGCAGATACTACTTCAAGAGGACCACTCACAAACTTTACATTTGACGATGTTGAACCAAGCATCGTAACAGAAAGGGGATAATGTTATGTACAAGATAGCAAAAGAAAATCTTTCGGCATTATTCCAAGCAATTGCCGGAGAGCAAGATTTGTTTTTACCTGTTAACAATAACGGGCAAGTGAACTTCGCAGCATGGACAGAAGGGGCAGATGTTGATTTAGATACTCTTAAGAGTGTAAAATCACCAAAAGATGCTTTCTTCCCACAAAGCGAAAACCTATATACTGTAAAAACAGAAGATAAGAAATTGAAAGTAGAAGCAGAAGCTTTAAGAGACAAAGACTTTGTAGTATTTGGTATGAAAGCTTGTTATGTAAAGGGTATCGAAGTACTTGATAAAGTATTTTTGGTAGACCCAGTAGATACTTTCTATGCAGCAAGAAGAAAACATGGAACTATCGTAGTGATGGCTTGCCATGAACCAGAAGAAACATGTTTCTGTAAGGTATTCGGAATTGACTGCGCAGATCCAGTTGCTGACGTTGCAACATGGATGATTGACGGAGAATTATACTGGAAAGCTTTGACTGAAAAGGGTGAAGCTCTCACAGCAAAAGTTGCAGGACTTCTTAGCGATGCTGATGAAGCAAAAGTAGAAGAAGAAAAGAAAGCTATCCGTGCAATCGTAGAAAAACTTCCATACTCAGACCTTTCATTGGAAGGATGGAACGGAGATGTTCTTTTAGAAAAATTCAACTCTCCAATCTGGGAAAAATTATACAAACCATGTTTGGCTTGTGGAACATGTACATTCGTGTGTCCAACCTGCCAATGTTACGATATTAAAGACTACAACACAGGATCAGGCGTTCAACGGTACCGTTGTTGGGATTCATGTATGTACTCTGACTTCACAATGATGGCTCACGGAAATAACCGTACAAGCCAAATGCAAAGATTCCGTCAGAGATTCATGCACAAACTTGTGTACTTCCCAGCAAACAACGATGGAATGTACTCATGCGTTGGATGTGGACGTTGCGTAGAGAAATGTCCATCAGCACTTAATATCGTGAAAGTCGTAAAGGCTTTCCAAGAACAGGGAGGTGAAAACTAATGTGCGAATGTCATTGTCATGATGGTTATGCATTAGACACATTGATTCCAAAAGTAGGTATTATCACAGATATCCGTCAGGAGACACCAGATGTTAAAACATTCCGTGTAAATGCTCCAGAAGGTGGAAAGTTATTTGAACATATGCCTGGACAATGTGCAATGCTTTGTGGACCTGGTGTAAGTGAAGCGATGTTCTCAATTACATCTTCACCTACAAACAAGGAATTCCAAGAATTTAGTATTAAAAAATGTGGTGAACTTACAGATTATCTTCACAGCTTAGAAGTAGGTTCAGAAATCACAGTACGTGGACCATACGGAAATCATTTCCCAGTAGAAACTGAATTGAAAGGCAAAAACCTTCTTTTCATCGCTGGTGGTATCGGTCTTGCACCACTTCGTTCTGTTATCAACTATGTAATTGATAACAGAGAAAATTACGGAACTGTAGATATCGTTTACGGTTCTCGTTCAGCAGACGATTTGGTTCAATTAAAAGAAATCCAAGAAGTTTGGATGAATACAGAAGGCATCAACGTACATCTTACAATCGACCGTCCACAAGAAGGATGGGATGGACACGTAGGATTCGTACCAGCTTATGTAAAAGAGTTAAATCTTGATACAAATAAAGTGGCTCTTATCTGTGGACCTCCGATTATGATTAAGTTCGTATTGGCAGGATTAAAAGAATTAGGATTCACTGATGAACAGATTTATACAACATTTGAACTTCGTATGAAGTGCGGTATTGGTAAATGCGGACGTTGCAACATCGGTTCTAAATACGTATGTAAAGACGGCCCAGTATTCCGTTACGATGAAATCGGCGAGTTACCGCCTGAATACTAGAAAGACGAGAGAGAGGATAAAAAAATGGCAGATATGATTAACGTATATTTGTATGGTAAAAAGTATCAAGTTCCATCGAATTTAACAATTATGGAAGCTTTTGAGTATGCTGGATACCAATTGGTTCGTGGCTGTGGCTGTAGAAACGGATTCTGCGGTGCTTGTGCTACAATTTACAGAATCAAAGGACAAAACGAATTAACAGGTTGCTTAGCTTGTTCAACAAAAGTAGAAAATGACATGTGTGTAGCAACATTACCATTCTTCCCATTAGAGAAGAAAGTTTACGATATTACTGAAATCAAACCAACACAACAGGTTATGATGCAGTTATATCCAGAAATCTACGCATGTATCGGATGTAACGCATGTACAAAGGCTTGTTCACAAGACCTTAGCGTAATGCAATACATCGCACACGCTCAAAGAGGAGAGTTCGAAGAATGTGCTGAACTTTCATTTGACTGTGTAATGTGTGGAATTTGTTCATCTCGTTGTCCTGCTGGAATTTCACATCCACAGGTTGCTCTTCTTGCAAGAAGACTTACAGGTAAATACTTAAGACCTGAAGCAGAACACTTGACAGCAAGAGTAGATGAGATTGAACGTGGTGATTGCAAAGCAATGATGGAAGCAATTATGCAAAAACCATTAGAAGAATTAAAAGAACTTTACAACACTAGAGAAATCGAGAAATAAGGA
>JAZOWZ010000016.1:0-106733 GCA_045659485.1 Faecalimonas sp.
GTTCGGAGGAGCAGGTGCTAATACAATGGCAAGAGGTCAATTCGATTATGATGGCTGCAGAGAAGGATATCGTGACTCTATCCACAGCCTACGCAAAGAGAATGTCGATGTATTTATCGGAAACCATGTGTGGAATAACAATACATATGAATATGGGAAACTTTTATTAGAAACTGGAGAAAATAGATTCGTTGACCATAAGTTGTGGGGCACTTTTTTGGATTTTTGTGAAAAACGGTTAGATTCTGTGATTGAAAAAGAGAAAGAAACAGAGATACAATATGATAATCGATAAAGACTATATTGTAGGTATACGACGTACCATTCATGAATATCCGGAGATTGGTTTCGATTTGCCGAGAACAACGGCACTTGTCAAAAGTGAACTTGAGAAGATGGGCATTCCTTACACGGAAAAATATGCGCCGGGGAGTGTTGTGGGATACATTAATCCAGAGAAAACAGACTTTACAATCGGCTTGCGTGCAGATATGGATGCACTCCTAATCCAAGAAACCAATGATATTCCGTTCAAATCTCAAATAGATGGTCAAATGCATGCGTGCGGACATGATGCGCATACGGCTATGCTTCTCGGTACGGCAAAGGCCCTGAAAGAAATAGAGGATAAACTAACATGTCGTGTGATTCTTTTGTTTCAACCGAGTGAGGAAGGTTTGCAAAGTGGTGCAGAAGTTATGGTTGAGAACGGTATTATGGATGAGATTGATATCATTGCGGGTATGCATGTGGAAGGAACTATGGATGCCGGAAAAATGGGAGTGTGCAAAGGTGCATCTCAAGCTTCCAGCAGAAATATCAAGATAGAGTTCTTTGGCAATACAGCACATGCTACGCTTCCTCATTCAGGGAATGACGCTTTGGCGGCTGCTGTGAATACTTATACGAATATTCAGACCACACTTGCCCGTAAGGTGAATCCTCTTGCAGAATATGTGTATTCGATTGGGAAAATGCAAGGAGGAACTTCACAGAACGTTGTGGCAGACTATGCACAGATGCTTGGAACTGTTCGTACCTTTGATATGGATGTAGATCAGTTGATTATAGATACGATTGAAGAAGTGGCAGAACATACTGCTAAAAATTATGGATGCACCTGTAAAGTTACAAGCAATCTGAAGTGTTTTGTTGTATATAACGACTATGAACTTTCAGAACGTGCCTTAGAGGCGATGGCAAACATTATCGGAGAGGAAAATATTGCTCAAATGCCAAAGAAAATGGCAGCAGAGGATTTTTCTAGATATTTGCAAAGAAAGCCAGGTGTATTTATGCGTATTGGAACAAGAAATGTAAAAAAAGGAATTACGACTTTGGCTCATAATAATGATTTTATGATTGATGAGGATGTACTGGGACATGGAAGTGCCACTATGGTACAATTCGTTTTGAATCAGATGGAATTAAGGGGTAAAAGCGTGAATTTAAATAAAATGTAGAAAGGTAAATAGATTCAATGAGTAAGATAGCATTTTTAGGATTCGGTGAAGTGAACACACCAGTAGACGTAATTGTTCGCAAATGCTGCGCAGCGGAGGCTGCTTTGAAGGCGGAAGGGTTGGATTTAGTATCGGTATATCCAATCGCAGACGATTATGAAGAAAAAGACGTGGCAAAAGCAGTTGCCGCATTAGAAAATGAAAATTTTGATGCAGTAGTAGTGTGCATCGCAGGTTGGATTCCAACACATGCAGTATTAAAAGTAACAGAACACTATAGACATCTTCCAATGGTTCTTTGGGGACTCTGCGGATGGTATGAAGAGGACAGACTTGTTACAACAGCAGATCAGGCAGGCACAACAGGTCTTCGTGCAACATTTGAAGGACTTGGATACAAGTTCAAATATGTATACGATATCATCGGCAAGAAGACAAGAAGCGATGTAGTCGCAGACTACTGCCAGGCAGCCATTACAGCAAAAAAATTACTTACTGACAAAGTAGGGATGGCTGGATACCGTGACATGAACCTTTACGGAACATTGTATGATGGACTGTCGCTTAAGAAAGAGACAGGCGTTGAGATTGAGACATTTGAAATGCTTGAAATCCAGCAGAGATATGAAAAACTTACAGAAGAAGAAAAGAGAGATGTTGTAAATAATAGAATTCTCAAATGGAACTTCTTAAAGCCTGCTAACGATGATGCAATGATGATGGCAGCAGGATATTACTTAGCAGTAAAACAGATTGCAGAAGAGAGAAATTACAAAGCGATTTCCCTTAAGGACGTTGACGGTATGAAGAAGCTTTGTGGCTTCCCACCGGCACCAATCTTCATGCTTCTTTCAGAAGATGGATACACAACTGTTCCGGAGAATGATTCACTTGGTGCAGTGACTCAGCTTATGATGAAGAACTTAACAGGACAGCTTGCAGGATACTTAGAGTTCTACGAATTCTTCGATCACAGCGTACTTGCAGGTGTTCCGGACTTCGTAGCAGCTGATATGGTTGACGGAGATACATACACAGTCATTCCGGCAGCATTTGGTGCTCTTAACCAAGGTATTCTCAATGTGTCAAAGGTGAAGACAGGTACAGTTACAATGAGCCGTTTGACATATCAGAATGGGAAATATGTAATGCAAATGGTACTCGGTGTAGGTCAGACACCTCCGAAGTGGGAAGAATGTGGTTGGGACCAGCCGGCACCACAACTATCAGCATTGGAAATTATTTTACCAAGTGTAGAGAGATTTGCGGACAACGTGGCTTGTCAGCACTACATTATCACATATGGTGATAACCGTGCGAAGATTAGGAATTTGTGTTCTATTTTAGGTGTTGAAGTATTTGAAATGTAGAATATATAAAATAAGGAGAACTTGCTATGAAACTTGGAATTGTTAGTGCGATTTATGATGGATTTTCTTTTGAGGAAATGATTGACAATGCATCAGCAAATGGATATGAATGTGTGGAAGTGGCTTGTTGGCCACAAGGGAAGGCAGAGCGCCGCTACGCAGGAGTATCACATATCGATGTAGATAATACATCCGCAGATTATATCAAATATGTACAGGATTACTGTGCAGCGAAAAACATTGAGATTTCGTCGCTTGCTTTTTATCCAAACACGATGGATGAAGATTTGGAAAAGAGAGCAGCGAATATTGAGCACCTTAAGAAAGTAATCAATATGAGTGCCTTATTAGGTGTGAATATGGTTACTACGTTTATCGGAAGAGCACAGAGCAAAACAGTAGAAGAAAATTTAGAATTGTTCAAAGAAATCTGGCCACCAATTATTAAATTTGCAGAAGAAAAAGGTGTAAAGGTTGCAATCGAAAACTGTCCAATGCTTTTTGGCGCGGACCAATGGCCGGGAGGTCAAAACCTTTTTACAACTCCAAAACTTTGGAGAAAAATGTTTGAATTGATTCCATCAGACAACTTTGGAATTAACTATGACCCAAGCCATTTTATTTGGCAACAAATTGACTATATTAAGCCAGTTTATGAGTTTAAAGATAAAATTTTCCATGTGCATTATAAAGATATCAAAGTATATGAAGATAAACTAAATGACGTGGGAATCATGGCATACCCATTGGAATATATGAGTCCAAAATTGCCAGGATATGGTGATGTGAATTGGGGCAAATATGTATCTGCATTGACAGATATCGGATATGACGGATATACTTGTGTGGAAATAGAAGATAAGGCATTTGAAGGATCTAAGGAGCGTGTACTTGATTCTGTGACACTATGCTATCGTTATATGAGACAATTTATTATTTAGTGGAAGAAGGAAAAAATGATGAGTACAGAAGCATTTGAGTTTGTGAAAGAATTTCCATGTAGTTGTGGAAAGAAGCACAGCACCCAAGTGGACGATGTAATCGTAGAGAAAGGTGCAATAAACCGAATACCAGAAGTGATTGCAAGATACAATGCGAAAAAAGCGTTTGTACTTGCAGATGAAAATACATACAAAGCAGCAGGAGAAAAAGTTTGCGCTATTTTAGAAGAAAATAAAATTGCATATACAAAGTTTGTATTTGCTGGTGAGTCACCAGAACCAGAAGAGTTTGCAGTTGGTTCCTGCGTGATGCATTATGATTCATCTTGCGATATCATTATAGCAGTTGGGTCTGGTGTCATAAATGATATCGGAAAGATTGTTGCAAATGTAACAAATCATCCATATGTAATTGTAGGAACAGCACCATCTATGGATGGGTACGCATCAGGCACATCATCTATGGCGATGGATGGACTCAAAGTTTCCCTTCCATCTGCGTGTGCAAATGTAATCATTGGAGATATCGATATTTTGAAAGATGCACCAAAACGTCTGTTACAAGCGGGACTTGGCGATATGCTTGCAAAATACGTCAGTATATGTGAGTGGAGAATTGCACACTTAATCACAGGAGAATATTACTGCGAAACTATTGCAGAGATGGTACGCGTGGCGCTCAAAAAATGTGTGGATAATGCAGAAGGCCTTTTAAAAAGAGACGAAGAAGCAATCAAAGCAGTGTTTGAAGGTCTCATTATTGGCGGTGTGGCGATGAGCTATGCAGGGGTTTCGAGACCAGCTTCTGGCGTGGAGCATTATTTCTCACATGTGTGGGATATGAGAGCTTTAGAGTTCGGAACTAGTATGGACTTACATGGAATTCAATGTGCAATTGGTACATTGATTTCTGCGAGAATCTATGAACAAATCAAAGCGATGACACCAGATAAGGAAAAAGCGCTTGCTTATGCCAAGGATTTTGAATATGCAGATTGGAGCAAGACTTTAAAGGAATTTTTGGGAAAAAGTTCCGATGCAATGATTGCGCTAGAAGAGAAAGAGCACAAATATGATGTTGAACTACATGAAAAGAGATTGGAGTTGATTCTCGAAAAATGGGATGACATTCTTGCGATTATTGAGGAAGAACTGCCGTCAAGTGTTCAAATTGAAAAGATTTTGGATGATATTGAAGCACCAAAATCGCCAGAAGAGATTGGACTTGGAGATACCAGTTTGGAATTGACATTCAAGGCAACAAAAGACATTCGAGATAAATATGTGCTTTCTAGATTGGCGTGGGATTTAGGCGTGATTGAAGAATTGTGTAAATAGTGAGGAGAAATATGATGCTGAAACAAGTGATGACAAAACCAAAAGAAATTATTTTTGAAGAAGTACCAGTTCCAGAAGTAAAAGAGAATGAAGTGCTTGTAAAGATTATGAATATCGGAATTTGCGGTTCGGATATTCACGTATATCATGGAGAACATCCATTTACATCTTATCCAGTTACACAAGGACATGAAGTATCTGGTGAAGTGGTAGAATTAGGCAAAGGTGTAACAGAATTTTATGTTGGTCAAAAAGTAACGATTGAACCACAAGTATATTGTGGAGAGTGTTATCCATGTAGACATGGGAAATATAATCTTTGCGAAGAGTTAAAGGTAATGGGATTCCAAACAACAGGAACTGCTTCTGAGTATTTTGCTGTGGATGCGTCTAAGGTAACACCAATTCCGACAGAAATGTCTTATGAAGAAGGTGCAATGATCGAACCATTGGCTGTTGCAGTACATGGTGTAAAACAAATGGGCGATGTGACAGGAATGAACATTGTAGTCATCGGAGCAGGACCAATCGGAAACTTAGTTGCGCAGACCGCAAAGGGAATGGGAGCTGCGAAGGTTATGATTACCGATGTGAGTGATTACCGATTGAAAAAAGCCGAAGAATGTGGAATCGATGTCTGTGTAAATACCAAAGAGAAAGATTTTGGTGAGGCAATGGTTGAGGTTTTTGGTCCAGATAAAGCAGATGTCATTTACGATTGTGCTGGAAATAACATTACTATGGGACAAGCAATTAAGCATGCGAGAAAAGGAAGCGTTATTGTTTTAGTAGCAGTATTTGCAGGGATGGCAACCATTGATTTAGCGGTTGCAAATGACCACGAATTAGACATTAAGAGTACTATGATGTATCGTCATGATGATTATGTGGATGCAATTCGCTTGGTGAATGAAGGCAAAGTATTATTAAGACCATTGATATCAAAAACGTTTGCTTTTAAAGATTATTTAAAAGCGTATGAATATATTGAAGAAAATCGTGAAACGACAATGAAGGTTATTATCAATGTACAAGAAATGAATGAGTAGGAGCGTTTATATAATATGCCAAATGTAGTTTATTTGATAGCTATTATTATAGGGGTATCGGCGCAAAACATATTTAAGAAACCATATACGAACAAGGCGGGCGAGAAGGGAGTCTATTGGTTTAGTGCGGCTCTCAGCCTTGCCGCGCTTTTGTTTTTTGTTGTGACATCTAAAGGTCTACAATTTGAAATAGGTATTTTACCATATGCTTTTGGCTTTGCAGTGACCTACACAATGGCGACCGTTTTTTCGGTGAAAGCTATTTCTTGTGGGCCACTTTCGTTGACGGCTTTGTTTAGTTCGTATTCATTGATGTTACCAGCGTTTTATGGATTGATTTTTCTTCGTGAGCCAATCGGTGTAGGATTTGTGCCAGGGATTATATTGCTTATGATCTCATTGATTCTTATCAACAAGAAAAGCGATGACAATAAGATTTCCTTTAAATGGGTCATTTACGTATTCTTAGTATTTGCTGGAAATGGATTGTGTTCTGTATTCCAAAAGATTCAGCAAGTGAAATATGATGGTGCATACAAGAGTGAATTTATGATTGCTGCTCTTGGGATGGTTACGATAGCAATGCTAGTATTCGCATTGATTGATGAACGGAAAGAAGTTTGTACATTTTTCAAAGGTGGATGGTATTGGGCTGTATTGTGCGGTCTTATGAATGGAATTGTGAATTTGTTTGTAATGATACTTTCGGGAAGAATGTCCGTATCTTTAATGTTCCCATTGATTTCGGCGGGGGGAATTATTGTTACGTATTTTGTTTCACGAATCGTATATAAAGAAAAACTTACGAAGGCACAGCTTATAGGTTTTTTAATTGGGATTGTAACGGTTGTATGCTTGAATTTGTAAAAGATTAATTGTAAATAATGGGTGAATAATATGATAGAAGTAACAGCATTAGGCGAGATTTTAATAGATTTTACGCCTTGTGGAAAATCCGAAGCGGGACAGAGAGTGTTTGAACAAAATCCGGGAGGAGCACCAGCGAATGTACTTGCTTGCTTAAATAAGTGTGGAAAGAAGACAGCATTTATTGGAAAAGTCGGCGATGATATGCACGGGCAATTTCTGGTTGATGTATTAAATAATAGTGGCATCTGCACGGATGGAGTGATTGTGGATGATAGTGTATTTACTACACTTGCATTTGTGGATTTGACGGATTCTGGAGAGAGAAGTTTTTCTTTTGCTAGAAAACCAGGCGCAGATACTTGCATCAGACAGGATGAGTTGAAAGAAGAGTTGATTCGCGATAGTAAGGTGTTTCACCTTGGTTCTTTGTCTTTGACTGCAGAGCCAGCAAGGGGCACTGCGTTCAAGGCATTGGAGATTGCGAAGGAAGCAGGATGTATTATTTCCTACGACCCAAATTATCGCGCTCCGTTATGGGATAGTAAAGAAGCAGCCATTGAAGGGATGCGTTCTGTTGTGTCCTATGTAGATGTCATGAAGATTTCTGATGAAGAGACAGCCTTGTTGACAGATATTGAAGAACCAGAAGGTGCAGCCAAGAAATTAGTGAATCTAGGCGTGTCTGTTGTGGCGGTGACGCTCGGTGCAGATGGGGCCCTAGTGTGCACAAAAGAAGGAAGCAGAGTTGTACCAGGATTTAAAGCAAATATGGTGGATACTACAGGGGCAGGAGATTCTTTCTGGGGTGGTTTCTTGAAATGTTTGATAGAATCTGGGAAACAGCCGACAGAACTTTCTTTAGATGAAGTGGCTACATTTGCAAAGTACGGCAATGCAGTTGCAAGTTTGTGTGTAGAAAAACGTGGAGCAATTCCTGCGATGCCATCAATAGAAGCGATAGAAGAAAGATTGAAAAAATAGAAGATATGATTAAATATGCAGTCATTGGAAGAGGAAAAATAGCAGATACTTTTATAAAAGGTGCTAGTTTGAGTGGAAAATTCAAACTAGAAGCAATCTATTCAAGACAAGAGGATACTGGACGAAATTTTGCCCAAAAACATGGGGTGGATAAGGTTTATACGGATTTAGCAGATTTAATCCAGAATCCAGAAATAAAAGCAGTGTATATTGCATCTCCGAATAGTTGCCACGAGTGGCAAAGTGAACTGTTGCTAAAAGGTGGAAAGCATGTGATATGCGAGAAACCAATCGCAACTTCCGCAGATGGGTATGCAAGATTAAAATCTCTAGCAGATGAACAGGGCCTCATTTATATGGAGGCGATTATCCCTGTATATGGGAAGAGTAGAAGTAGAATCAAAGAAGCGCTTACAAAAATAGGAAATATTGCGTTGGCGAAAATTGATTATTGTCAGCTTTCTAGCCGATATGATGCATTTATGAATGGTGAGCAGACAAATATTTTTGATATGTCTCTAGCGGCAGGGACACTGATGGATTTAGGCATATATTGTGTATATGCGGCTGTGGATTTCTTTGGGATGCCTCAAGATGTGAAAGCAAAGGCATCATATCTACATAATGGCGCGGATGGAAGTGGTTGTGCAATTTTTCAATACTCCACATTTCCTGCAGTGCTGACATATAGTAAAGTAGGACAAAGCAAAACTGCTTGCGAAATCATCGGAGATAAAGGCTCGATTGTCATAGAACGAGTGGGGCTTTATATGGGAGCATACCTCGTGCAGGGAGAAGAAAAAATACCTTTGTATGATGAAGAAACCAAAGAAAATTTAATGAGCTACGAAGCAATGGCGTTTGCAGATTTTATTCAAGGGGAATTTTTGGAACGATATGAGGAGAGTAGCCAGTTATGTATGAAGGTACATTTGTGTATGGATCAGATAAAAAAAGAAGCTGAAATACAGTATTAGATGGGAAATAAAAAGGGAGAGTAGCTCATATATAAAATGAGTTACTCTCTCTTTTTGCAATCTTATTCTGCCCAGAGAATCATTTCTAAAATTCGTTTCACGCAGACGGCAAGTTCTTCTCGTTTGAGAGAGCCATCTTTTAAAGAGGCCATTAGTTTGTCTGGCTCGCCTTTATCCATTTTGATATCATTTCCAGCAATCACTTCTTGGACATGTGGTTTTCCGTTTTCCCAATCAGAGGTAAGCATTCCATCAAATCCCCACTCACCGCGTAAAATGCCTTGAATTAATTCTGCATTTTCAGAAGCGGCAATGCCATTAATGATGTTATACGAGGTCATAATCATCTTTGGATGTGCTTCTTTGACACAGATTTCAAAACCTTTCAGATAGATTTCGCGGAGTGCCCGTTCTGAAAGAATAGAGTCTGACCAGAAACGATTGGTTTCTTTGTTATTACAAGCAAAGTGTTTTGGTACAGCAACAATGTTTTGCGATTGAATACCGCGCACCATAGCAGCGGCCATCTTTCCAGATACCAGCGGGTCTTCGGAATAGTATTCAAAATTTCTTCCGCAGAGCGGACTTCTGTGAATGTTGAGAGCCGGAGTGAGCCAAATAGAAAGATTGTTTTCTTTGGTTTCTAAAGCGCCTGCACGACCGATTTCTTCTAAAAGTTCCACGTTCCATGAAGCGGCAAGTGCTGTTGCAACTGGGAACGCGGTTGACTTAATACCACTTATACGGCGAAGACGAACTCCTGCAGGACCATCAATCGTCATCACATTTGGAATACCAAGGCGTGGAAGATTTCCCATACCACAAGTGTCAGAAAGACCTGATGGTGGTTGTCCGCCAACCAAGTGACATAATTCTTCGTCAGTTAATTGTGCAATAAAAGTATCTAAACTGATTTTTCCTTCGTATACATCAATGAGTTTGTGTTCTTCTTCTGGCTTTTGTCCTATTTGATATTCACAAGGGAATGCAGCTCTTTCTACGGATTTGCATTCGAGTTCCAAATAACTTCCATCCGCTAGCATACGTCTCTTGAGATTTTCAGGAGCACCATATGAATGTAATTTTTCAGTGATTACATCGGTGTTTAATGTGTAATTATAATCGAGTTCTTTCGCATCTCGTACATTTGCACCCAGGAACAATTTGTAATTACCTTGTTCCATTACACAGCAAGATTTTGCTACAGCACCTATGTCATCAAAGGAAGCCATATCATTAATGGAAAAAGTAATACAGATATCTTCACTTTCTCCCGGAGCTAATAGTTTCGTTTTGGCAAAAGCACGAAGTTCTCTGGCTGGCTTTGTAATCTTGCCCTGTGGAGCTTGAGAGTAGACTTGGACTATCTCTTTGCCAGAAAAAGCCCCGGTGTTTGTTACTTTTAAAGTGATATATATTTTTTCAAAGTTGTTAAATACAAATACGTTCGAGTAAGTAAATGTCGTATAAGAAAGTCCATAGCCAAAAGGATATACGACACAATCTTTTTTGCCAGGAATGGTCTCAAAATAACGGTATCCAACAAAAATATCCTCATCATATTGGACGTATTTTTCGGATTCGTGGAAGCCAGCAGAAGATGGGTAATCTTCAAAAGATTTTGCACAAGTGTCTACTAATTTGCCCGAAGGATTCGCATCCCCAACCAGCATATCTGCGGCCGCAAGTCCACCTTCCATACCGCCTTGCCACAACATAATGGCAGATGAAATTTTGTGATTATAAGCAAACCAAGAAGTGTCAATCATAGCGCCTACATTGAGTAGGACAATGACGTTTTCGAAGTTTTCAGTGACAGCAGTTACCATTTTTTCTTCCGCGTCGCTTAAGTAAAAATAATGGTCAGTTCCATCATTTTTGCGGTCTTCGTTTTCACAAGAATAGCGGCAAATGGTGATGATAGCAGTATCGGCATATGCTTTTGCTTTCGCTAAGAGCTCTTCTGGCACAGGAGCTTCGTCGAACATGCCGAGAGTGGCACCTTCTTTATATTTGCTCTCTACATAATTTTGATAATAGAGAGAGAGTTCATCAAAGACATCTACGTTCTCTTTTTTAAGTTTTAATCCTTCGTAAATATTGCGTACGTAAGATACGTGTACGCCACCAGAACCACCGCCACCTTTTACATAATCGATTTGAGCTTTCCCGAATACCGCAATTTTTGTCCCTTTTGCAAGAGGAAGGACCATGCGGTCATTTTTTAATAGGACACTTCCTTCAACGGCAGCAGTGCGTGAGAGTTCCCTGTGTTTTTCGCATTCTGTGATGCGTGAGTGATTATCTCCCAAAGGATAGCAAGGAAGATAAGTAGGTCTTAACCATTTTATCATTGAAAAACTCCTTTCTGTGACTTCTTCTACTTTACATTTTAAGACATTTTTCATATAATACTAGTCGTAACGATATAAAAACAAGACAAAAATTGCTATTATCATGGAGGATATATGTCTTACAAGATTGAGAAAAGAAGAAGGGCTTTTTCAGCAGAGGTAATCGATGAATTACTTCCCGTACCTCATATCCATTCGCATGTAGAATTAATTTATCTAAAAAAGGGGAAAAGTGTGGCGGTTTTAGATAATCATCAATATGTGATGCAAGAAGGTGACTTTTTTATTGCTTTTCCAAATCAACTTCATTATTACCTGGATGAGGAACCTGTCGAGGGATATATGTTCATATTTGAGCCAGACGTTTTTCGGGAATTGAAAAACGTGTTTCAAAAGAAACTTCCAGAATTACCGATTGTGCATATCAGTGATTCCGAGGAAACGATTGTTCGTGGTATGGAAACCATCTGTGCAAAGGCAGAGGGTGAAGGACGCTTTGATAACGTGGTGGCTAAGGGGATTGTTCTTTCTTTGTTAGGAGAATTGCTTGCGAAAATGACCTTTACAGACCCTACGTTAGACCAAGATACGATTAAACGAATTTTAAATTATTGTGTGGAAAATTATCGGAAGCCGATTAATTTAGAGATGATTGCCAAAGAATTATATTTGAACAAGTATTATATTTCGCATTTGTTCCACGAGAGAATGCAGATGAGTTTTAAGGATTTTATTAACAAGTTACGCGTGGAATACTCCTGTGAGTTACTTAAGGAGGGTAGGAGCGTGACTGATGTGGCATATGCAGCTGGATTTACATCTGTGCGCACTTATAATCGGGCGTTTTTGAAGTTTATGAAAATGGCGCCGAGGGAGTATATGAAGAATAAATAGGCGAATAAATGTTCGATTTTTGTGTACATATAAAATGTTATATGGTATAATAAGACTATATTTTGAAGAAAGGGGAAGAACTATGGATTTTAAACTAGTATCAGAATACAAGCCAACCGGCGACCAACCACAAGCCATTGAAAAGTTAGTCAAAGGATTTGAAGAAGGCAACCAATGCCAGACGTTACTTGGTGTCACTGGTTCCGGTAAGACATTTACGATGGCAAATATTATTGCAAAACTGAATAAACCGACTTTAGTCATTGCTCATAATAAGACTTTGGCGGCGCAGTTATACAGCGAGTTCAAAGAGTTCTTTCCTGAAAATGCAGTGGAGTATTTTGTATCCTATTATGATTACTATCAGCCGGAAGCATACGTTCCATCGTCGGATACTTACATTGCAAAAGACTCTTCGATGAATGACGAGATTGATAAGCTCAGACACTCTGCAACAGCGGCGTTATCTGAGCGTAGAGATGTGATTATTGTGGCCAGCGTGTCCTGCATATACGGGCTGGGTTCACCAATTGATTATAAGGAAATGGTAATTTCCTTGCGCCCTGGTATGATCAAAGACCGCGATGAAGTGATCAAGAAATTGATTGAGATTCAGTATGACCGCAACGAGATGGATTTTAAGCGAGGGATGTTCCGTGTGCACGGCGATGTGCTTGAGATTTTCCCAGCATATGCGGAAAAGACTGCGTACCGTGTGGAATTTTTCGGGGATGAAGTAGACCGAATTTGTGAGATTGATGTGCTGACCGGAGAGGTCAAGAGTGCGCTGGACCATATGGTAATTTTTCCGGCGTCTCATTATGTTGTATCGCAAGATAGTATGAATCGTGCGACGCAGGCAATCGAAGAAGAATTAGAAGAGAGAGTGCGTTACTTTAAGAGTGAGGATAAACTCTTGGAAGCGCAGCGTATTGCAGAGCGCACGAACTTTGATATAGAGATGATGAGAGAGACAGGATTCTGCTCTGGTATTGAGAATTATTCCAGACATTTGACTGGCTTAGAACCAGGAAAACCACCGCATACATTGATTGATTATTTCCCAGATGATTTTCTGATTATGGTGGATGAATCTCATATGACGATTCCACAGCTTGGAGCGATGTATTCTGGAGATCAGTCCAGAAAATCAACGTTGGTGGATTATGGATTTCGTCTGCCATCCGCAAAGGATAATCGACCACTCAATTTCGGAGAATTTGAAAGCAAAGTGAATCAAATGCTATTTGTATCCGCTACCCCAGGAAAGTATGAGGATGCGAATGAACTTCTACGTGTGGAACAGATTATTCGTCCGACTGGACTTCTAGATCCGCAAGTGGAGGTACGACCAATTGAAGGACAGATTGACGACTTGGTTGGTGAAGTGAAGAAAGAGATTGCCAATAAGAATAAGGTTTTGATTACCACACTTACGAAACGTATGGCAGAAGATTTAACAGACTATATGCGTGAGCTGGGTATCCGTGTTAAGTATCTACATTCCGATATTGACACCTTGGAGCGTACAGAGATTATACGTGATATGCGTTTGGATGTATTTGACGTGTTGGTGGGAATTAACCTTCTTCGTGAAGGGTTAGATATTCCGGAAATTACGCTCATTGCCATTTTGGATGCGGATAAAGAAGGATTCCTGCGTTCCGAAACGTCGCTGATACAGACGATTGGACGTGCTGCGAGAAATGCAGAAGGACATGTTATTATGTACGCAGATGTAATTACGGATTCTATGAAAAAAGCCATAGAAGAGACGGAGAGAAGACGTGGAATTCAACAGGCATATAATGAAGAACATGGAATTACACCGCAGACCATTAAGAAGGCAGTTCGGGATTTGATTCGCATTTCGAAGAAAGTGGCAGCAGAAGAGTTCCGTATGGAAAAAGACCCAGAGTCTATGAGCAAGACAGAGTTGGAAAAATTAATCAAAGAGGTTTCAAAACAGATGCGAAAAGCTGCTGCAGATTTGAATTTCGAAGCCGCTGCGATGTTGCGTGACCAGATGATTGAATTGAAGCAAAAGTATCAGGAGATAGAGTAACAAGATGAAACAATATATCAAAATACGAGGTGCCAGTGAGCACAACTTGAAAAATATTGATATTGATATCCCACGTAATGAATTGGTTGTATTGACGGGGCTGAGTGGTTCGGGAAAATCTTCCCTTGCGTTCGATACCATCTATGCAGAAGGGCAGAGAAGATATATGGAATCCCTCTCGTCTTATGCAAGACAGTTCTTGGGACAAATGGAGAAACCAAATGTGGAGAGCATTGAAGGGCTTTCACCAGCGATTTCCATTGACCAAAAGACAACCAACCGTAATCCACGTTCTACGGTAGGAACAGTAACGGAGATTTACGATTATTTGCGTTTGTTATATGCAAGAATTGGTGTGCCACACTGTCCACAATGTGGGAGAGAGATTAAAAAGCAGACCGTGGATCAGATGGTAGACCGCATTATGGAGCTTCCAGAAGGGACCAAGATACAACTTCTTGCACCTGTGGTACGTGGAAAAAAGGGACGTCACGAGAAGCTTTTTGAACGTGCGAAGAAAAGCGGATATGTGCGCGTGCGCGTGGATGGCAATCTCTATGAATTAACCGAAGAGATTGTGTTGGATAAGAATATCAAACACAATATTGAAATTATTGTAGACCGTTTGGTTGTAAGACCAGGGATTGAAAAACGTATGACGGATTCTATTGAGAATGTGTTGGCATTGGCAGAGGGACTTTTGACGGTAGATGTTATCGGTGGAGAACCACTGCAATTTAGTCAAAGTTTTTCGTGCCCAGATTGTAATATTAGTATTGAAGAGATTGAACCAAGAAGCTTTTCTTTTAATAATCCGTTTGGTGCATGTCCAGAGTGTTTTGGACTTGGATACAAGATGGAGTTTGATGTGGATTTAATGATTCCTGACCAGTCGCTCAGTATTGCCGAGGGGGCAATTGTTGTCATAGGATGGCAATCTTGTACGGAAGAATCAAGTTTTACGAGGGCAATATTGGATGCTCTTGCGGAAGAATATCATTTTTCACTAGAGACACCATTTCAAGATTATCCAGAAGATATCAAGAAGATATTAATATATGGCACTGATGGTAAAAAGGTAAAGGTGCATTACGTTGGCCAACGTGGTGAAGGATTCTACGACATTGCTTTTGACGGTTTGATAAGGAGTGTAGAGCGCCGTTATCGAGAGACTGGTTCTGAGACTATGAAAGCAGAGTACGAAAGTTTTATGCGTATTACACCTTGTCATGAATGTCATGGGCAACGTTTGAAAAAGGGCGCTTTGGCAGTAACGGTAGGAGATAAGAATATTGCAGAGCTTACGACCCTGTCTATTACTAAGATGTTCAAATGGTTTGAAGAATTAGAATTAACACCAACTCAGAAAATTATAGGAGAACAGATTTTAAAAGAAATCAAAGCACGCCTTCAATTTTTGCTAAATGTAGGGTTGGATTATTTGACATTGTCTCGTGCAACAGCCAGTTTATCGGGAGGAGAAGCGCAGAGAATCCGTTTGGCAACGCAGATTGGTTCTGGTTTAGTCGGTGTTGCGTACATTTTAGACGAACCAAGTATTGGCTTGCATCAGCGAGATAATGATAAATTACTTGCGACTTTGAAACATTTGCGAGATCTGGGGAACACATTGATTGTGGTAGAGCATGATGAAGATACCATGTTTGAAGCGGATTATATTGTTGACATTGGACCAGGTGCAGGAGAACATGGCGGTCAAGTAGTTGCAACTGGAACTGCAAAAGAGATTATGGAATGCGAGGAGTCTATCACGGGAGCATATCTTAGCAAGCGATTGGAAATACCAGTTCCGACGGAACGAAAAGAACCAAAGGGATGGTTGAAAGTGTTTGGTGCTGCCGAGAATAATTTGAAGAACGTGGACGTAGAGATTCCGCTGGGAGTCTTTACCTGCGTAACAGGTGTATCGGGCTCTGGAAAGAGTTCGCTTGTCAATGAGATTTTATATAAGTCTCTTGCGAAAAAGTTGAATCGAGCAAGAACGATTCCGGGAAAGCATACGCGCATAGAAGGCGTGGAAGCGTTAGATAAGGTCATTAACATTGACCAATCCCCAATTGGAAGGACACCACGCTCGAATCCAGCGACTTATACAGGCGTGTTTGATATGATTCGAGATTTGTTCGCTGCAACTGCAGATGCAAAGGCGCGAGGATACAAGAAAGGCCGCTTTAGTTTCAATGTGAAAGGTGGACGATGCGAAGCTTGTTCTGGAGATGGAATTATTAAGATTGAGATGCATTTCTTGCCAGATGTATATGTGCCTTGTGAAGTGTGTGGCGGAAAGCGTTATAACCGCGAGACACTTGAAGTGAAATATAAAGGAAAGAGCATTTACGATGTGCTCAATATGACCGTGGAAGAGGCCTTGGAGTTCTTTGAAAATGTGCCAAGTATACGGAAAAAAATCCAGACGCTTTACGATGTAGGACTTTCTTATATTCGATTGGGACAACCTTCCACGACGTTATCGGGTGGGGAAGCGCAACGAATTAAGCTGGCAACAGAACTTAGTAAACGTAGCACTGGAAAAACAATCTATATCCTCGATGAACCAACCACGGGACTTCATTTTGCAGATGTTCATAAATTGACTGAAATATTGGCAAGATTAACGGCAGATGGGAATACGGTGGTTGTCATTGAGCACAATCTAGATGTGATTAAGACAGCAGATTATATAATTGATATTGGACCGGAAGGTGGAGATAAGGGTGGAACGATTGTTGCGACAGGTACGCCAGAAGAAATCGCCCGAAATGAAAAATCTTATACGGGAGAATATTTAAAAAAATATCTTTCCATTTATTAGAAATTCTATTATAATAAAATGGATGTGGGAAAATAAAACATAAGAGAAGAAATTGATAAGGGAATGAAAGGAGAAACCAGATGTCAGTAGTAGATATCGGAATTGATTTAGGAACCGCCAGTGTTTTGGTATATGTAAAAGGAAAAGGCGTTGTATTAAAAGAGCCATCAGTAGTTGCGTTTGATAGAGATACGAACGAGATTAAGGCGATTGGAGAAGATGCTAGATTGATGCTTGGAAGAACACCAGGCAATATCGTTGCAATTCGTCCATTAAGACAAGGTGTTATTTCGGATTACACGGTTACAGAAAAAATGATTAAATATTTTGTCCAAAAGGCAGTGGGCATTCGACTTTTCAAAAAACCACGTATTAGCATTTGTGTGCCAAGTGGAGTGACTGAAGTAGAAAAAAGAGCAGTTACAGAAGCTGGTCTTGCAGCAGGTGCGAGAGAAGTGTATTTGATTGAAGAACCAGTAGCTGCAGCCATTGGAGCAGGTATTGATATTGCAAAACCATGTGGAAATATGATTGTTGATATCGGTGGTGGTACATCGGATATTGCAGTAATTTCACTTGGAGGTACTGTAGTAAATACATCAATTAAAGTTGCTGGTGATGATTTTGACGAAGCAATTGTACGTTATATGCGTAAGAAACACAACTTATTAATTGGAGAGCGTACTGCAGAAGATATTAAGATTAAGATTGGTACAACTTATCCGCTTGTGGAAGAAGAAGTGATGGAAGTAAGAGGTCGTAACTTAGTGACAGGACTTCCAAAGACGGTTAAAGTCACATCTTCTGAGACAGAGGAAGCGTTGAAAGAGACAACTGCACAGATTGTGGAAGCAGTTATCGCAGTGTTAGAGATGACACCACCAGAATTGTCAGCAGACATTTTGGATAGAGGAATCGTTCTTACAGGTGGTGGAGCATTGCTTCGCGGATTAGAAGAATTAATCGAAGAAAAAACGGGTATCAATACAATGACAGCGGAAGATCCAATGAAAGTAGTTGCGGTTGGAACCGGTCAGTTTGTAGAGTTTATGAGTGGTAAATAAAATGTTGGGGGCTGTCTTTTTGAGATGGCCCCTTTGTTTTTTTGGAGGAGTTTAGAGTGGAAGAAATCAAAGGTTATGTAGAGCATATTGTATATCGCAATGACGACAATGGATATACGGTGTTTGAATTATCCAACGATGATGGTGAAGTTACTTGCGTTGGAACTTTGGCATGCATTCAAGAAGGAGAAATGCTGAAGATTAGTGGGCAATATAAGACACATCCTGTGTACGGCGAACAATTGCAAGTTATTTCTTACGAGCTGTTAGAACCAGAAGATTTGATTTCTATTGAACGCTACCTTGGTTCTGGAGCGATTAAAGGACTAGGACCAGCTTTCGCAGGACGAATTGTAAGAAGGTTCAAAGGGGATACCTTTCGAATTATAGAGGAGGAACCAGAACGTCTTGTAGAAGTGAAAGGGATTGGAGAACAAAAAGCACGAGAAATCGCTGCGCAGGTAGAAGAGAAAAAGGATATGCGAAAAGCAATGATTTATTTGCAAAAGTACGGTATATCTATTTCGCTTTCAGCAAAGATTTATGAATATTATGGTCAAAAAGTTTATAGTGTGTTAGAAGAAAATCCATATCAGATTGCAGACCGAATTCCAGGTGTGGGGTTTCGGACCGCGGATGATGTTGCAAGACGAATGGGGATTTGCGTAGATTCTGATTATCGTATCCAAAGTGGGATTGTCTATGCACTTTTACAGGCTACTAGCGAGGGGCATATTTATTTGCCGGAGAGAGAGCTTGTTTATCGTACGAAGGAAATATTGGGAATAGAACTGCAAGACATATCACAACATCTATTGGAACTTTCTATGGCGAAGAAAATCATAGTGAAAGAAAA
Organism: Faecalimonas sp.; assembly: GCA_045659485.1. Taxonomy (GTDB): domain Bacteria; phylum Bacillota; class Clostridia; order Lachnospirales; family Lachnospiraceae; genus Faecalimonas. The sequence continues at coordinate 19,056 of JAZOWZ010000016.1, forward strand.
GAATGAGGAAAAGAGAATTTACGCATCGCAATATTACTATATGGAATTGAACACTGCTAGCATGCTCAAGGACTTGAATATAGACTATGAAGTTTCGATTACAGCTATTGAACAACGCATTTTTGAGATTGAAAAGCAATCGGGGATGCAATTAGATGATAAACAGCGCCAAGCAGTCATAGAAGCAGCGAGACATGGAATTCTGATTTTGACTGGAGGACCTGGAACAGGAAAGACAACGACAATCAACACGATGATTCAGTTTTTTGAAAGGGAAGGTTTGGATATCTACTTGGCTGCGCCAACGGGAAGAGCAGCCAAAAGGATGACAGAGGCTACCGGGTATGAAGCGAAGACGATACATCGAATGTTAGAACTTTCGAATATTTTGGGTGAGGAAGACCATAGAATGCACTACGGAAGGAATGAGGATAATCCTTTAGAGGCAGACGTAATTATTGTCGATGAGATGTCAATGGTAGACCTGCCACTGATGTACGTGTTGCTTCGCGCAATTTTAGTGGGGACACGAGTGATTTTTGTGGGCGATCAAGACCAGTTGCCATCTGTGGGGCCAGGAAGTGTGTTGAAGGATTTGATTGATTCTAATTGTTTTCCGGTGGTGAAGCTTACAAAGATATTTCGTCAAGCGGGTGAAAGTGATATTGTGGTCAATGCACATAAGATTAATCGTGGTGAAACGTTGATTTTGGACAACAAGAGCCGAGATTTCTTCTTCTTGAAACGTCAAGATGCAGATACAATTATTCGCGTGGTTCTTACACTTATACAAAGTAAATTGCCAAAATACGTGGATGCGGATCCATTGGATATTCAAGTCTTGACTCCAACGAGAAAAGGTCTTCTGGGAGTGGAACGGCTCAATACAATTTTACAACAGTATATGAATCCACCGCATGCAAGAAAAGCTGAAAAAGAATATCGAGACAAAATCTTTCGCGTAGGGGATAAGGTAATGCAAATCCGAAATAACTACCAATTAGAGTGGGAGATTTCTACAAAACAAGGCTTGGTTATTGATGCGGGAATGGGCGTTTTTAACGGGGATATTGGAAAAATTGTTGATATTAATACGTACACACAAACGATTCAAGTGGAGTTTGAAGAGAAGAAAAAGGTGAACTATTCATATGAGTTGTTAGAAGAATTGGAATTGGCTTATGCAGTTACTGTACATAAGTCCCAAGGAAGTGAGTATCCCGCTGTTGTGATTCCGTTATTACAAGGACCACGCCAATTGTATTATCGCAATCTGATTTATACAGCTGTTACGAGAGCAAAAAAATGTGTGACGATTGTCGGCGATGACGAGATTTTGCAAGAAATGATTCGAAATACAAAGGAGCAAGAGCGATACACGAGTTTGGCAGAGACCATTTTAACCTTGAGAGAGTCTGAATAATAAATGAGATTTTTTTATCCGAACACATGCTGTTTTTGCGGAAAAGTGAGTGTGAAAAAGGTTTGCGCTACGTGTGAAAAATTGATTGAATACGTGAAGGAACCCGTATGCAAAAAATGTGGGAAACCAATACGGGGGTTCGAAGATGAATACTGCATGGACTGTATTGAAAAAAAGAAGGTATTTGAACAAGGGAAAAGCGTGTGGCTTCATACAGGGCGTGTGAGATGGTCCGTTTATCAATTCAAATATCATAATCGAAGAATATATGGTGAATACTATGCAGAGGAAATGCACCGCTTGTATGGAAATAAGATTCGCGAATGGGAAATTGATGCGATTATACCTGTGCCATTACATTGGAAGAGAAAGTTGTCTCGGGGGTACAATCAAGCGGAAATAGTGGCGAAAGCGTTGGGGCGAAAAACAGGAATTCCTGTGGAAAGTAAGATGGTAATTCGAATGAAAAATACCAAACCACAAAAAAAGTTGGAACATAGAGAGCGCAGTGTGAATATGAAAAATGCGTTTTGTGCAAAGCGCGTGAAAAAAGGAATTCAAAATATTTTAATTATTGATGACATTTATACCACGGGGAATACCATAAACGAAATGGCAAAATGTCTATATAGTAAAGGTATACAAAAAGTCTTCTTTTTAACCATTAGTATTGGACAAGGTTCCTAAAAATGTGGTACAATAAATAAGAATATTATCATTGAAAAAAGTGTGTGCAGAGGAGACGCTTATGTTAAATGAAGAACGAGTGAAGCAGATGGTTAAACTTGCTTCCTACGAGTCAAAAGAGGGAGCCCAAGAGATTAAGATTGATGCGCAACCAAAAAAGAAATATATATTTAAAAAGATAGTAGGTTCTTTGTTGTGGATGACGATTGCCTATCTTATGGTTGCTGTATTTATATATGAGGCATTTATAAGCTTGATATTATCGCAGATTACAAGCCGAGAAAAGATAGTTGTCATAGGATTTTTTGGATTAGGATATATTTCACTTTCTGTTATTTATATAATTCGGGCAAGGATATATTATAAGGCAAAACATGCGAAGGCTCATAGCTATGTAAAGCAGTTTGAAAAGGAATTGAAACTATTAGAAAAGATGTATGAGGAGGAACTTACTCGTGAGTAAAATATTGGAAATCAAAGGGTATCTTGTGAAGTATTATGGCAAGTATTCCAGATATATAAATAAGCTTTGCCAGTTTATTTTGGCGTTTTTGACATTTACATATATCAGCGAAAATATTGGTTTTTCACCGATTGCGGCGAATAAGATTACATCGGTAATATTGGCGGTGATTAGTATGTTGTTGCCACTGCCGATTACGGTGGTGCTTGCAAGTTTGGTGATTTTATTTCAAACATTATCTGTTTCTATGGGAATGGCAATTGTAGCACTCGCGTTCTTTGTAGTGTTTTATGCACTCTATTTTCGTTATTCTCCAAAGACATTGATTCTATTAGTTGTAGTGCCAATCTTGTTTATGATGAAGATGCCAATTGTGGTTCCAGTAATTCTTGGATTGATTGGTGGACCGGCTTACATTTTGCCAATATCAGCAGGAACTATGATGCATTATTTGGTTGAATATATTAAAAATAATGCCACTCTGCTTCAAGCGGCTGGAACAGAAGATTTGTTAAATCAGAGTGCGACATATACACGAGAAATTTTAAGTAATCCTGAGATGTGGTGTACGATATTGGCATTTGCGGTTACGTTGTTGCTTGTTCATTCCGTGCGAAAATTATCGGTAGACTATTCGTGGGAAATTGCTATGGTAGCTGGTGTTTTGGCAAATATCAATGTGATGGCGTATGGCTATATTATTTTGGAAATTAAGATATCTTACATATCGCTGATTGTAGGAAGCGTTATGGCAATGATTGCTTCCATGATTGTGAAATTGTTTGTTTTTTCAGTGGTATATACAAGAACGGAATATTTGCAATTCGAAGATGATGAGTATTATTACTACGTAAAAGCAGTTCCAAAAGTTTCGGTTGCAATTCCAGAAAAAACAGTGAAAAGAATCAACGAAAGACAAAAAACAGGTGTAATAGACACTGAGAAAGTTCAAAAATTAGAACAGGCTAAGCAAAATGAAAAAATAGCGAAGCAAAGAGAAGAAGATTCAGAGATACAGAGAATTATAGAAGAAGAATTAAGACAAGAAAGATAGATGGAGGTACAGAATGGGGCAAGCAATTCGTGAATTTGTGAATTCACATCTAGGCACATGGTATTTGCCAGATTTGAAAATTACAGATATTATCGAAATCGCAATCATAGCAATTTTGGCATACTATATTATGGTATGGATTAAGAATACAAAAGCATGGATGCTGCTAAAAGGAATTGCTGTGTTGGTTGGCTTCATTATTTTGGCGTCAATTTTTCAGATGAATACGATTTTGTGGTTGGTCAAAAATTCGATTGGAGTGCTAACAACGGCTGTTATTATTGTATTCCAACCAGAACTTAGACGTGCGCTAGAAAAATTGGGACAAAAAGATTTCTTAAAAGCATTTCTTCCTTTTGAGATGAATCGCGTATCTGGTAAATTTACAGATCAAACGGTAGATGCGATAGTCTCAGCATGTTATGAAATGGGAAAAGCGAATACAGGTGCGCTGATTGTTGTGGAAAATGAGATTGTTTTGACAGAATATGAGAATACAGGGATTAATTTAGATTGTCTTGTTTCAGAACAAGTTCTGATTAATATTTTTGAACACAACACACCACTTCACGATGGAGCAATTATTGTTCGAGGAGATCGAATTGTCTCGGCAACATGTTATTTGCCACTTTCCGAGAATAAAAAGTTAAGCAAACAGCTGGGAACAAGACATCGCGCGGCGGTTGGTATGAGTGAAGTAAGTGACGCGTTGGTGATTTGTGTTTCGGAGGAGACGGGAAGTGTTTCGTATGCGATAGGTGGGGAATTGGTTCGTGCCATTGCACAGGGAGAACTTCGAGAAAAGTTGCTTCAAATTAAAAATAGTTCAGAAGAAAAAGCGAAAAAATATGTAATAAAGAAAGGAAGACGCAAGAATGAAGGACAGATTGAAAAATAATATCGGTCTCAAAATATTAGCTGTGTTTTTTGCGGTTTTCCTTTGGTGGACGGTACTGAATGTGGATGATCCAATCAGTACGAAAAAGTTCAATGTTGGCGTCACTATCACGAATGCAGAAGTAATCACAAATGCAGGAAAAAGTTATCAAATTATTGATGATACACAATCTGTGGTAGTTAGTGTGAAAGCAAGAAGAAAAGTATTGGCAGCAATCGAGAAAAAAGATATTGTTGCAATCGCAGATTTGCGAGAAATGCAAGATACGTCTGTGCCAATTCGTGTTAGCATTGAAGGGTTTGAAGGAGATTACGAGGAAGCTACGGCTACTCCGCAAAACATACAATTGAAGGTGGAAAATACAATGAAGAAAACGTTCCCGATTACTCCAGTAGCAACGGGAACACCACGTGCCGGTCACGCGGTTGGAACAATGATTGTGTCTCCGAAGACAGTGGATGTCAGCGGACCAGAATCTTTAATCGGAAAAATCAGCAAAGTAGTGGCAAGAGTAGATGTGTCTGAACTGAAAGATAAGAATCAGACAACGGTGGATGCAGAGATTCAAACACAATTGTTGTACTACGATGCAGCTGACAATTTGCTTAGCAAAGAATTGTTAAGCAGCAATTGTGATAAAAACGGTGTTACGGTTAGCGTTGATTTGTGGAAGACGAAAAAACTATCTCTTGCGTTTAATACATCATTGATTAAACCTGAAAAGGGATATAGTTTTTCGGGAATAGAAGTGGAACCAAAAGTAGTAGAGGTTGTAGGTAGTCCGGAGATACTAGGAGCTATGGACCAGCTTGCAATTCCAGCAAAAGTTTTGGAAAAGGATAACATTTCTAAAGACGAAGAGCTGATTGTGGACATCACAGAGTATTTACCAGAAGGCATACGATTTGCTGATGGTAGTACAGGGCAGATTGCAGTTCGAATTTTGATTGAGAAGACAGGAACTAAGACAATTCGTTTGGCAACAAGAGCGATTCAAGTGGTCAATCCGCAAGAATATAAGTTGCAATATGAAGAAGAAGAAGTGGAACTTACTTTTTCTGGTTCAAGAGAAGTGTTAGATAAATTGACACAAGAAGACATTGTTGCAAAAATTGATTTATCAGAATACCAGGAGACTGGAAAGTATGATGTTATCGTACTTGTAACAAAAATGCCAGAATACTGTACGTATCTTGAAGACGCGACAGTACATGTTACATTGAGTAAAAAATAAAAATAGGAGAAGTTCAATGGTAACACAAAAAGTAATTATAAAGAATACCACGGGTTTACATTTGCGACCAGCAGGATTCTTCTGTAAACAGGCGATGGAGTTTAAGAGTAAAATTACGTTCCGTCGCAAAGATACAGAAGGCAATGCAAAAAGTTTGTTGAGCATTTTGGGAGCAGCGATTAAACGTGGTGACGAAATCGAACTTATATGTGAGGGAGAAGATGAGGAAGCCGCATTAGAAGCTATGATAAAAATTATCAATGATGGATTGGGAGAGTAACTATGGGAAAAGCGACATTGGTCATTATGGCAGCTGGTATAGGTAGTAGATTTGGCGGAGGTGTGAAACAGTTAGCACCAGTAGGGCCAAATGGAGAAATCATTATGGATTACTCCATCTATGATGCGATACAAGCGGGTTTTGACAAAGTGGTTTTTGTGATTCGAAAATCTTTAGAACAAGAATTCAAGGAAGTGATTGGAAAGCGTATTGAAAAGGTGATTGACGTAGAGTATGCGTATCAAGAACTTGACGATATTCCAGAAGCATACAAGAATCAGTGCGGAGACAGAACAAAACCATGGGGAACAGGGCAGGCCATTTTATGCTGTAAACATTTAATAAATGAGCCGTTTTTGGTTATTAACGCAGATGATTTTTATGGACGTCAATCCTATGAAGTGGGATATGAGTACCTTGCTTCATTAAAGGGACAATCGGATGTGGCAACCATAGGAATGGTTGGGTTTGTATTGGGAAATACGCTGAGTGATAATGGAGGCGTTACACGTGGGATTTGTAAGGTGAGCGCGGAAGGCAATTTGGTAGATGTGGTTGAAACCAAGAACATTGTAAAAACAGTTCAAGGTGCTGCTACACAGACCGATGAAGGAGAGAGTCCTTTAGATATGCAGAATCTTGTATCGATGAATATGTGGGCATTTATGCCGGAAATTTTTGCGGTTTTGGAGCAACGTTTTGAAAAATTCTTGGATAAAATTGTCAAAGAAGATTATACAAAGGGAGAATATCTGTTGCCGACAATTGTAGGAGAGATGTTGCGAGAAAAATGCGCAAAGGTCAAGGTTTTGCTTTCGGAAGAAAGATGGTTTGGCATTACATACAAAGAAGATACAGAAAAAGTTGTGGCAGCTATTGGGGATTTGATAGATGCAGGAGTATATCCTAAAACATTATATTATGATAATAAGCAAAGCGTTATTCAGGACGATTTATAAAATCGTCCTGCTTTTTATTGTAAAAAGCAAAGAAAGTTGTTATAATAAAATGTTGTAAAATAATATGAATAAAAAGGTGTTTACTATGGATAAAAGAAGATTAGAACAATTCAAAAAAATGATGAGATTTTTAATTGTTGCACTGCTCATTGTGGCTACAACACTGATGTTTATCTTGTTCTGGAAAGAAAATTATAATAAAGGAATCGTTTTCCCATTCCACTTTAAGGGATATTGGTTGATGGGAGCGTTCTATATGTTTTTCTTCTCCTTGTTTATATATATTTACGGTGGGACAAGTTATGGTTATTTGAAAGGAACCAACATCATTTTTTCCCAAGGGTTAGCTTTAATCTGCGCAAATGTAATGATATATTTGGAGACGGTACTTTTGTCAGTGCGATTCGTAACCGTGATTCCAATGTTGACTATGACCATATTGCAATTGATCTTGATTGCCATATATTCTACGTGTTTTTGCAGATTGTTCCGTGTGCTATTTCCACCACATAAGATCACGGTGTTATATCAGGAACATGATCCAATGGGAATGCTGAATAAAGTAAATACAAGACAAGATAGATATCGTATAAAAGATGTTGTCTGTGTAGATAGAACATGGGAAGAATTAATTGCGATTATAGACGAAAGTGAAGCAATTATGGTTTATGATATTCACGCAGAACTTCGCAATAAGATTGTGAAATATTGTTATGAAAAAGATATTCGTCTCTATATTACACCAAAGATTTCGGATATTATTTTGCGTAGTTCAGAAAACATTCATTTATTTGACTCGCCACTTTTGTTATCTCGAAATAATGGATTTTCATTTGAACAGCGCTTTTTCAAGAGATTGCTAGATGTTGTGGTGTCTCTTGTGGTAATCGTAGTAACATCACCAATCATGCTACTCATAGCGATTGCCATTAAGTTATATGATGGTGGTCCTGTGTTCTTCAAGCAAAAGAGATGCACATTAAATGGCGAAGTTTTCGAAATTCATAAATTTAGAAGTATGATTGTAGATGCAGAAAAAGAGGGCATATCAGTGCCTGCATCTGAAAAAGATCCACGAATTACTCCAGTGGGCAATATCATTCGCGCAACAAGATTGGATGAGCTTCCACAGATTTTTGATATTTTGTCAGGAAAGATGAGCTTGGTAGGACCGAGACCAGAGCGTATTGAGCATGTGGAGAAATATACTGCAGATATTCCAGAATTTGCTTATCGATTAAAGGTAAAAGGTGGACTTACGGGGTATGCTCAGATTTATGGAAAATATAATACAACAGCTTATGACAAGCTGAAACTTGATTTGATGTATATTCAAAATTATTCGATCCTTTTAGACCTGAAATTGATATTGATGACGGTTAAGATCATCTTTATGAAAGAAAGCACAGAAGGTTTTGATGAAAAGCAAATTACTGAGATTCAATCAAGGGAAAAATAGTTTTAAACAAAAGAAAAGGTGATAACAATGAGAGACTTTGATTTGATTGCTTTGCAGAAATGCGAGTTGGAAGTGTTAAAAGAGTTTGTTCGTATATGTGATAAACATAATTTGAAATATTATGTTGCATGGGGAACGTTGCTTGGCGCAGTTCGACATCAAGGATTTATACCGTGGGATGATGATATTGATGTATGTATGCCATATGATGATTATTTGAAATTTAAGCAAGTTTGCGAAACAGAGTTAGGGTCTGACTACTTTTATGAAGATTGGTATGCGCATCATGATTATTTCTTGTTTTGGGCGAAGTTGAGAAAAAATAATACAACATGTATGACAAGACGTGAAGCTAAATTGAAGATGCATTGGGGTGTATGTGTGGATATTTTTCCGCTGATTCCATTGGAAGAACAGAAACTTCCGCTCAATAAAAAGATAGCAAAAGCATGCTTGAATCTTTTGGTACAACGTGCACATCTTCCATATTTAGAAGATAGCACATCGAAAAAAGTAAAGAAATTCGTTTATGCAATACTGCCAAAAAGTTTGGATCACAGGGTGATCCGACGTTGTTATCGCGTGTTGGGAAATTGTAAAAAAGAAGCAAAATATATGTATGATTTTTGCAATTCATTGGAAAAGATATGTTTAGAAAAAGAGGTCTTTGGAGAAGGGAAAATGTATCCGTTCGAGGATATGATGGTCAATGGACCAAGTGATGCAAATACTTATTTGACGAGAGCTTATGGGGACGATTATATGGTGATTCCACCTGTAGAACAACAAGTGAATCACGGGGATATTATTGTGGATATTCACAAAGACTATACATATTATCAAAAGTAGAAAGGACAAAAAAATGCACATTTTGTTTTTGCAAAAGGTAGACAATGCTAAGGGTGGCATTGCCAATGTAAATGAAAACTTAATGAAGTATTTCTTGTCACAGAATTACCAGGTAGATGTTTTGTCATTGCGCCATGGTAACACGTGGGAAGAGGTTTCCTACCCGCAGGGTGTAAACCAATATCTCATAAATGATTGTACAGTTTGGGGATGTCCGCGATTGAACAAGATGTTGGAAGAAGTGAAATGCGGGCATTTGGGCAATGCATGCCGTATGTTAATTCAAAGAAGGAGCTACAAAAGGCAATTATCAAAAGATTATAAAAAATGTCAGAAAGAAATTGAACGTTTACAACCAGATGTGATTATTAATTCACATTATGAATTGTTGGACGGTATTAGTGAATCGTACTTGAAGAAAACGATTATGCATTTCCATACAAGTTTTGGTCAAGTGTTGGCGAATAGAAGCTACGTGAAAACATTTCGAAAGTATCATTCTCGCATCCATACATTTGTGTGGTTGACAGAACAAACCAAAAAAGAAGCAGTATCTTTTGGACTGGGAAATAGCAAATGTATTTACAATCCAATTTCATTTTCAGAAGCGAGAAGTGCGGATTTGAAAAAGAAAAAGATTGTATTTATAGGTCGACTTTCAGAAGAAAAGCGAATTCAATTAGCGATTGAATATTTTAGAGAAGTAGTACAGGAAAATCAGTTGGATGACTGGATGTTTGAAATATACGGTTCGGGGCCACTTGCTGAAAAAATTACAGAAGAGATTAGAAATGACAAACAAATTTTGTATAAAGGACAGACGGAGCAAGTGAATGAAGTTTTGCTAGAAAGCAGCCTTCTTCTCTTGACATCAGCATTCGAAGGAATGCCTTTGGTGGTGCTAGAAGCGAATGAATGCGGTGTTCCTGCGTTGATTTATGATTTCGGTGAGTCTAGTCGTGAAGTCGTGATTGACGGAGTGACCGGAATTATTGTGCCGCAAGATGACAAAGATCTTTTCAAAGCAAATCTGAAGAAAATGCTGTGCGAGACGGAATGCCGTGAGAAATATGGTTCAGCATGTAAAGAGTTTGCAAAGAATTTTGCGTTAGAAACAATTGGGAAGAAGTGGATAGAACTTTTTGAAGAAATGGAGAAGTAATAAGGTATGAGAAGCAAAAAAGTTTTAATGAATTTAATAACTGACATATTGCCGATGCTTCTTATTTCCATTTTGGGCATATTTAAATTCAAACTTTTTGTGCAAGTATTGGGACAAGAAACGCAAGGAATGTACCAATTATTTACACAGATTATGTTTTATATATCGATTGTAGATGGTGGGCTTGGAAGTGCAGTGCTTCATGCGTTGTATCGTCCAAATACAGACAACAATCAGGAACAAATGAATGCAATTCTTTCGGGAGCTAAGAGGATTTTTTCACTCTTGGGAATTTTGGTATATGGAATTGCATTTTTGGTTTCTTTCTTCGTTCCATTTTTTATTAAAGATAATCCGTTTGAGTATAAATTTGTTGTTTGTTCGTTCTTGCTCTTTGCGCTTAGTAGTGTGATCAATTATTTCTTCGTTCCATATCAGAGTCTGTTGGAAGTGAAGGAAGAACGATATGTTTACAATACAATCTATCAGGTGGGTCAGATCCTTCAAAGCGTGTTAGAAATCACGTTGCTATTAATGGGAATGGATTTCCTTTTGATTTTATTTATGCATAGTGTTGTGCGCATAAGTGCAAGCACGATAGTTGCAATTGTAGCCAAAAAAAGATTTCCACAATACAACTATCGTTCAGAGAAGAAAGATTATAATTTCAGGCATCAAATTAAGCATTTGATGTTTCACAAAATCAATGGACTGGTTGGGTCCAACATTGATGTTTTGATTATTACACGATTTTTAGGGTTGACAGCGACAAATGTGTACTCTACCTACAATTATATTGTCAATATGGTAAAACAGATGATAGAAAAAATCTCATCTTCAACATTGGCAATTTTAGGAAATATTTTGAGTGTCGATAAGGAGCAAGCGTACAAACTTTTTCGAGAGTTGAACTCTATGATGTTTTATATTGCAACCGTTATTTGCGTACCACTTTTTTTGGCGATTAATTTCTTTATAGAAATTTGGTATGAAAATATGATAGAGACAGATTGGTTGGTGGCAGGTGCGTTCTCGGCATTTCTGTTTCTTGTAATTGTGAAAATTGCAATTACCGTGTTTGTGCATGCGGCAGGATTGTTCGAACAGACGAAAAAATGCGCGATTACCGATACGCTTATTAATCTCACATTGTCGTTTGCGTTGGTAAACTTTTTGGGGATTGCAGGTGTTCTTATTGCCACAGTTATTGCGGTGTTTGTAGCAGAATACATTATGAAGACACTAGTCATCCATCAAGAAATATTCAAATGCCCGAGTAAAACTTATTTTATTGGCAATCTAAAATTTTGGGGCGTTGCCCTTGTGGATGTTGTGATTGGTTACAAAGTGATATCCTATTTGAATATCAATCATATTTTGGAGTGGTTTCTTGTGTTTGGAGTTTACACGCTTATAAATGGAATCGTTGTTTTGCTGGTTTATAAATTGTTCCGCGAAACAGCATTCTTAAAAAGATTGACTTATGTGTTAAAACGCAAAGGGGTAACAGATGAAGGCTAAAGTAAGTATTATTGTTCCAGTATATAAAACGGAAGAATATTTAGAAAAATGTTTGGATAGTTTGCTTGGGCAAACCTTGAAAGAAATTGAGATCGTAGTGGTGAATGATGGTTCGCCAGATAACAGCCAGCAAATCATAGATGCATATGCGAGAAAGTATCCGCAAATAGTTAGTATCCAAAAAGAAAATGGCGGAATGAGCGATGCTAGAAATGTGGGAATTCAGAAGGCGACGGGAGAGTTTATTGCTTTTGTGGATAGCGATGATCATATAGAACCAAATATGTGTGAGGTTTTATATGAAACAGCAATTCAAAACTCATTGGATGTCGTAGTATGTGACACATTTATGGATTCACAAACAAAAACATATGTGTTGAAAGGCGATTCTGGATACACGAATGATGCGCAAAAGGCATATGTGTTTTCATATCCAAATCCGCCAGCACGTTTAATACGTGCATCTATTATGAAGGAGCATTTATTTAAAAAAGGAATTTGGTATGAGGACTTGGAATTGATGCCGAGGATGGTACTTTATACAACAAAGATAGGCTTTGTGCATGAGCCGTTGTATCATTATTGGCAACGGGAAGGAAGCATTATGCACCAACCAGTTTTCAGACCGGAATTTGAAGATATTTTTGAAGTGGTTCAAAATGTTTTGGATGAGTTCAAAGAACATGGAAAATATGAAGAGTTTTATACAGAATTAGAATATATGTATATTACGCAGCTTCAGCGGAGCGCAATTCTGCGATTTGCAGGGTTGAAAGGTTCCAAAGAGTGCATAAAGAGAGTGCAACAAGTTATGAAAAGCCAGTTTCCACGATGGAGGCATAATGTGTATTTAAAAAAATCAAGTTGGAAATTTCGCTTGATATGTTTGCTCGGTTCTTGGAGACAATATTGGGCAATTGCACTACTGAAAAAAATCGTTTAGTGGAGGAACTTTGGTGGAATTAAGTATTATCGTGCCTGTGTATAACGTAGAGCAATACTTAGAAAAGTGCCTGCGTAGTTTGGTAGAACAGACATTAGACAAAAAAAGTTATGAAATTATAGTTGTAAATGATGGAAGCCCAGATAACAGTCAAGAAATCATTGAACGATTTGCAAACGAATACGATAACATTATTTCTGTAAAAAAAGAAAACGGTGGTTTGAGTGATGCTCGAAACTATGGAATCCAAATGGCAAAAGGGAAATACATTGCATTTGTGGATAGCGATGACTATGTGGATATTCGTATGTATGAGACAATGCTTGCAAAAGCAAAAGGACAAGATTTTGATGTTGTTGTGTGCGATTTTATAGAGGTTTATGAGGATCATAATTTTAGAGGAAACTCTCGGGTGAAAAGGGACCTTCTTAGTCGGGACGAGGTCCGTGCAGCAATGTGGGATTTTTATCCAAGTGCATGGAATAAAATATATAAAAGAGAATTATTTTCTACCATACAATTTAAGAAGGGTGTCTGGTTTGAGGATGTAGAATGTTTGTATAGACTTTTTCCGCATATCCATAAAGTGGGTGTGGTGAAAGAGGCTTTTTACTATTATATACAGCGTTCCGGAAGCATATCAAAATCAACGGATCCAAGAATTTTTCACTATGTAGAAAACTGGAATGGAATTGTTGAATATTATAAAAATCAAGGTTATATGGAATACTATAAAAAAGAGATCGAATATTGTTATGTGAGATATCTTTACGCAACGTTTCTAAAGAGCTCTTTGAAGTATGATAAAGAGACCTATCAAAAAGCGTTACATACCGCAATGACTGAAGTGAAAACGCATTTTCGAAGTTATCGGTGCAATCGTTATTTTTATTATTCGGCCAAAGGGGTATATTGTCTTTTGTTTAGTAAACTCTTGGGTGAGTTATTGTATATTATAAAAGGGAAAGGATAGAAAGAAATCGCTGATGAACAAAAAAATAACACAGATTAACCATATACTTATAGAGATCCTTGTGATTACACAACTGTTTATTGTGATGTTTCAAGCGAATATCATGCGAGATGTACAACTGTTTGGGTTGTCTATATTTGAGGGATTTAATATCATATTGTCTCTTGTGAGTTTGGGAATTACTGTATTTGTTCATTCGAAAAAGCGAGTTTTTATCAAATATATACCTTATGTTGTGGTGTTGGGCATTTATTTGCTGTTGCATAGTTATAACACCTATCAGTTCAACCAAGAGGTTTATGCAGCACAAACACCGAATTTCTTGACGGAAACATATTATATTTTTCGAATATTTTTAGTTCCGATTATTTTATTGTTTAACATATATTATTCGGGGATTCAGAAAGAGAAACTGATTAAAATCCTTGAGATTTTTGTTTTTATCGTTGCTGTTGTCATAGTTGGAACAAACTTTCTGCATCTTGCATTGCGAAATTATTCGTATGACACGATTTATGGAGGACTGAATTTCTTTGATTGGTTCACATTCGAAAGTTCAGAGAAATATGATTATTATCAATTAACCACAAAAGGTTGGTTCCTTTCGGGAAATCAGATGGCGGGAATCTTATTTATGACATTTCCAGTAATATTATATCGTACCTATCAAAGACGTAGCTGGTTTGGTTATGTAACGATGAGCTTACAGATGTTAGCGATGTTTATGTTAGGGAATAAGGTCTCTAATTTGGGATGCCTGTTAGTTGTAGCAATGTTTTGTTGCTTTTGGGGATTCTTCAAATTGCTAAAACATAGGGAAAAAGGCATACTTGTAATTGTGATTATTGGTGTAAGTTTCTTAATGTTACTTCCGTTTTCGCCAGTAGGACATATGCTTCGGTATCAAAATGCAATGAAAGAGATGGAAATTCCTGAAAATTCAAAGACCTTGTTGGAACAAGCGATGGAAGCGGAAATCACCGAGGACATGAATGAGGAAGAGAGAGCACACTACGAAAAACTGAAAACAGATTCCGTCTATTTTTCCAAATTGGATGCGGATAACTTGAGCGAAGAGGAACAAACCTTTGTTGTGAAATATATGGACGAGTATCGCCAATTTTTTGGTATTTCATCGTATATTACGAAAAGTTATGACTCTCTGGAAAGTGCAAACTTTTGGGTGCGTTATATGCAACGAGCACGAAACAATGACTATCGAGCAATGAAAAGTGCAATTTTGGAAGACATTTATCAGAGAAATCAAAATGAATTGGATCTATATTTAGGAATGGGAAATACCTTGAATTTTCTATACACGGAAGAAGATTATTCGTATCAGATGTATAGTTATGGAATTGTAGGATTCCTATTATTGATTGGCCCATATTTTTATTTGATTTTGTATGTTTTCGCGCAAGGGTTAAAGAATTTTAAGAAGATGTTTACCTTAGAAAGTGCAATGTATTTTTCGGCACCGCTATTAGGGCTTTGTGTGGCGAAGTTTTCGGGACATATTTTTGAAAATACATTGCCATTGATGGTTATTGGTATTGTAGGAGGTATCTTGTTGCTTCATACTCGAAGGCAAGTAACGAGTGCAGTAGAATAGGAGAGAGAATAAATGGCGACTAAGAAACTTATGACAGAATTATCTTCAGATGTGCTGGAGAAATTACAAAATACACAGATTGAAATCTTAGAAGAAATTGTGCGTATATGCGAAAAACATCAATTGCGATATTTCTTGATTTATGGAACGTTAATTGGGGCAATTCGACACAAAGGATTTATTCCTTGGGATGATGACTTGGATATTGGAATGCCACGAGAAGATTATGAAAAATTCTTAAGAATTGCAAAGGAGGAATTGGGTGATTCTTATTTCCTTCAAGATATGGAAACGCAAAAAAAATACTGGTTAACATTTGCCAAGGTAAGAAAAAACAACACTATTTTCGAAGAAACCGCAGTAGTGAATATGCCGGAATATATTCACAAAGGAATCTTTGTTGATATCTTTCCTCTTGATTACGTAAAAAAGAAAAATGGAGTTTTGGTATATATACAATTTGCGTTGTGTAAGGCAATTATAGAAACGCTGTACTATAAAGCGGGAGTGTACAAGAAGTCGTCTTTGCGATATCCAGCGTTGGATTTGTTGTTGGGCGTGTTTTCTATGAAAACACTAGGAAAACTACAAGCAAAAATAGCGATGTTACAAAGGAGAAAAAATGCAACATGCTTTGCGGATTTTAATTCTCCAAGATCCTATGAAAAAGCGATTTATCCAACGGAATATTTTTTGCCATCTCAAAGTCACGAGTTTGCAGGGAAAACATTCCAAGTTCCAAATGCGTATGATACATATTTGCGAATGGTTTATGGTGATTATATGCAATTGCCAAAAGAGGAAGAACGTGTGAATCATCGTACGTTACGCATTGTGTTTGATACAACGCAAGAGAATGGAAGATAGGTGGATGTCATGAAAAAGGTAATGTTTATTTCTAGTACAGGCGGTCATTTGGAAGAGTTGTTAACGTTAAAATCGATGTTTCCGAAATATGATTGTTATATTGTTACTGAAAAAACAAAATCGAATCTTAGTTTAAAAAATACGTATGGGAAGAAGTTGTTTTTCCTTGTATACGGAACCTATACTACAAAGTGGAACAAAATCATATATCCGTTTAAATTAATGTATAACACTGTGAAAAGTCTGTTTCTTTATTTGAAAGTGCGACCAGAATATATCATATCCACAGGTGCGCATACGGCAGGACCAATGTGTTTGATTGGACATTTGCTAGGGAGTAAGATTATCTATATTGAAACTTTTGCGAACAGTGAAACAAAAAGTAAAACGGGTAGCATTGTATACAAGTTTGCAGATTTATTTATTGTGCAGTGGGAAAGTATGTTGGAACTGTACCCAGATGCTGTATATGGAGGGTGGATTTTTTAATGATTTTTGTTACATTGGGAACGCAAGATAAGCCGTTTGAACGGTTACTTGCAAGTATAGAGGAACAGATAGAAAAAGGAAATATTATAGAAGAAGTTGTGGTCCAAGCTGGACATACCAAATATTCGACTGAAAAAATGCAAGTTTTTGATTTGGTGGATCGGGAAGAATTTGTAAGATTGGTGAATGAATGCAATATTCTCATAACACATGGAGGTGTTGGGTCGATTCTGACGGGACTAAAAAACAACAAGAAAGTCATTGCTTGTCCAAGATTGTATAAATACGGGGAGCACATGAATGATCATCAAATGCAAATTGTTTCTGTATTTGCAAAAGAAGGATATCTTCTAGAATATCAAGAAAATGATGATTTGGGAGAGGTGCTAAAACGTGTAGCTGACTTTTCGCCGAAGAAATTTGCAAGCAATACAGAAAAATTTGTAAATATGATTGAACAATTTATTGAACATAATTAATCTTGAATAATGGATGAATTAGGTGTATCATAATAAGGATAAATTTGATTTATCTATTTACTAAACGAGGGAGTGTAAATATGGCACATAAAAGAAGAAGACGAAGAAGAAAACAAAATCGATTCGTTAAATGGTTTAAGGGATTAAAAAATTGGAAAAAGGTATTGCTTATTACAGGGACTACGTTGAGCGTATTGATTCTCTGTGTTGTATTGGGACCTTTACTCTATTTGATGTCGTTGATGGGGAAAATGCAGACCCCAGAAGTGGATGAGAAAGAAATTGTTATCAATGAGATGGACGAAACTGTTGGAGAGGGATATACCAACTTTGTTCTATTTGGAGTGGATTCACGTTCTTCTAATCTTACAAAAAGCAATACAGATACGATTATAATTGTAAGTTTGAATAATGAAACAAAGGAAATCAAGATGGTTTCCGTATACCGCGATACACTTTTAGATGTAAAAAATGGAAATGTACAGAAGTGTAATTCGGCATATGCAAGGGGTGGAGCTACACAGGCCATTAATATGTTGAATAAGAACTTGGATATGAATATCAAAAAGTATGTCACTGTAGATTTTAGTGCGGTGGTAAACTTAGTTGATATGGTAGGTGGCATTGAAGTGGATGTTACTGAAAGAGAGCGCATTGAGGCCAATAAGTTTATTCTTGAAACAGCAGGAGTTTCAAAGAAGAAGGCTACGTATATTCAAAAATCTGGACTTCAAACGTTGAATGGTGTGCAGGCAACCACGTACGCTAGAATACGAAAAGGTGTTGGTGATGATTATGCTAGAACCGAAAGACAACGATTGGTAATCCAAAAAGTTATTGAGAAGGCAATGAAGTCTGATTTAGCAACTATTAATAAAATTGTAAATGCATTATTCCCTAGAATTGCAACAAACTTTACTTTGACAGAAATATTATCCTATGCCAAAGATATCACAAAGTATAAATTTGGAGAGACTTCAGGTTTTCCGTTTGAAAAGGCATCCGGTTCGATTCGAGGTAGAGGAAGTAGTGTTTTCACAAGCAATTTGAAAAAGAATGTTTCCATGTTACACCAATTATTATATGGAACAGAAGGATATGTACCTTCTGCGACAGTGTCTGGAATTAGTGCAAATATTGCAGAAATTATAAGGACACAAAAATTGACGATTACCATACCTGAGCAGAGTGAAGGCGAGACTCCAGGCGAGGGAGGAACTCCAGGGGAAGGCGGAACTCCGGGCGAGGGCGGAACTCCGGGCGAAGGCGGAACTCCGGGCGAGGGAGGAACTCCAGGTGAGGGAGGAACTCCAGATCAAGGTGGAACTCCAGACCAAGGAGGAACTCCGGACCAAGGAGGAACTCCAGACCAAGGCGGAACTCCAGACCAAGGTGGAACCCCGAGCGGTGGAAGTAATGCAGGGGCAGAATAGTAAAACAAACGGGAGTCGGAGCGCGCTAGCTTGCTCCGACTTTGTTGTTTAGGAGAAATGATAATGAAACAGGGGAGAAGCTTAAAAGAAGCTAAGGCAGAAAAGGCCAGTAAAAAAAGAAGAGCAAAAGCAAGAAGACGAGCAGCTGTATTAATTACAGAGATATTTATCTTTTTAGGACTTATAGGTGTTATGTTTGTTATGTCAAAGTATGGGAAGTTTCAATTAAACCCATTTGAGGAAGACGACATATACAAAAATGAGGGCGTTGAGAAAGAAGGATACCAAACGATTGCGCTTTTCGGTGGCGATTCGAGAGATGGAGAACTGGGGGCAGGAACACATGCGGATACAATCATGATTGTGAGTATCGAACGAAAAACGAAACAAGTTCGAGTGCTGTCAATTTATCGTGATTTGTTGACTATGCAGATGGATGGCGATATTCGGAAAGCCAATAGCGCGTATTTTCTAGGTGGTCCCGAAGAAGCGATTAATATGCTGAATCGAAATTTTGATTTGGATATTGAAGATTATGTCACTGTTGATTTTAAGGCAATGGCAGTAATGGTAGATTTGTTGGGCGGAATTGAAGTTGATGTCAAAGAGAATGAAGCTACGGAAATGAACAATTACATCAATGAGAGTGCTCAAGTTGTAGGTGGGAAAGCTACAACAATAAGACCAGGGATGCAAACGTTAGATGGCGTAGGAGCACTTACGTATGCGCGAATCCGCAAGGATGTAGGTGGAGACTATGCGAGAACAGAGCGTCAAAGAGTTGTAATCCAAAAACTGTTAGAAAAAGTGAAGTCTACGGATTTGAAGACGATTAATCACATCATAAATGAAGTGTTTGGACATATAGCGACAAGTTTCACGGTGCGAGAGATGATCGAACTGGCGCCAGGGCTTTTGAAGTATGAGTTGGCTGAAACATCAGGATATGCCTTTGAAAGAACCGATGGAAATATTCAGGGGATCGGAAGTGTTGTTATTCCAGTAGGAGTGACAGAGAATGTTCAGAAAATGCATCAATTTCTTTACCCGACCCTAGAGTATCAAGTGTCCGAAGTAGTGAAAAATATTGCAACTGAGATTGAAATTTTATCAGGACAACAAGAGTAAAAGTATAGACATGACATTAGAAATAATGTAGAATAAATTAGATGTCAAAAGAAAAAAAGAGAAGAGGATACAGAGATGAAAATGATGAAAAAAGTAGCCGTTGTCATATTGGCAGTATGTTTGATGTTACCATGCTTTTCCATGATATCATTTGCCGCAAATGACGGGAAGATTATGTTTACTGATCACAATAATCCAGGTGTTCAAACGGGAAGCACGGTTAAGGTAAAAGGTGTAGTGCAAAAGTCAAGAGGCAATTTTGGGAAAATTGATATTACGATGACTTATGATGCAAGCCGATTGAATTTTAAATCAGGGGATAATGTTACAAAGGTATCATCTGGTAAATTGCAATATGTTGGAGATGGAACGAATGTAACGGGGAACCGAATTGAATTTTATATGACTTTTGAAGCTTTGAAAGCAGGTACAACATCAATTAAGATTGAAAGTGCAACTGTTAAGAGCGTATCAGGAAGTGTTTTGGATTATGAAAAAGGAAGCTCAGTGATTGCAATTACAGGCGAAACTGTTGAAGCTACAGGTGATGCAACAGCGTCGGATATGAAAGAGACAATTGATGGAGTTACTTATAGCGTGGCTACAGATATTCCAAGCAATGAGATTCCAGAAGGTTATGTATCACAACAACTTTTCGACAAATATCCTGCAATATATAATGAGAAAAAGAATCTATATCTTGTATATATGATTGACGAGCAAAGTGTAGGAAGATTCTTCATGTATGATGAGGAGAATGGTGAGTTTGCTCCGTACGAAGAAATTAAAATCTCTGGAACCACAAGTATTGTGTTGCTTGCAAATGTTTCGGAAGTACAAATGCCAAAAATGTACGAGAAGACAGAGGTTACCTCTTTGAATGGGTATACATTCCCTGCATGGAAGAATACAGAGGCACCAAATTTCTGTATCGTATATGCAATAAATGGTAGTGGTGAAAAAGTATTCTATCAAATGGATACAGCAGAGGGAACCTATCAAAGAATTGAAATTGCTGCAGTAGACGACCAAGTGGAGTCAGAAGGATGGGCAGACAAACTCAATGCACTTCTTCAAGGACATTTGGATGCTTTCGTAATAGGAGCGGGAGCTGCGTTGTTAATCTTCCTCATTGTCATTATTGTTTTGAGCGTGAAATTGTTTAATCGAAATGCAGAGCTTGATGAGATTTATGAAGAATACGGCATTGATGAAGAAGCAAACACGGAAGATGATGTTGAATTAGAAGTGGAAGAAGACGACGATGAATATTATGATGAAGAAGCGATAGCAGATGCGAACATCTTTTTACAAGAAGGAATGAAAGAACTTTTCCCAGAAGAAGAGGTTCCGATGACAGTAGAGCCTGTAGTAAGTGAGCCAGTAGTTGAGGAAGAGGAAGATACATTGGGTGCAGTTCTTGCACAACAACAAAAAGAAGAAGATTCGTTTTTTGATGAAGATTTTGAAGATTTTTCTTTAGATATTATTGATTTGGATGATTAATAATAAAAATGGAGATGTTTATAGACATCTCCATTTTCAGTGGAGATAACACATTTTTTTCACATTTCTTTGTTAAGGTAGTTGTAGTTCGCAAGAAGGGAGAAAAAATATGGATAACGAGAATCATTTTGAAACAAATATAGAACCAAATGTGGAAGCGCCAAAGAAGAGAAAACGTGGTGGTTGGAAAGTCTTAGCGGTTATTCTGTTGGCGGTATTGTTCGGGCTGATTTCTGCACTTACTTTTGTAGGAGTTAAATTCGCAATTGAAAAAATCACGAAAACAGAGGTGCCGAAAATAGAAGAGAGTCAGAAATCACAAATTGGCAAGACAGAGATTAAAACCGAATCAGGTGTCTCGGTCGTTTCAGATGTAGCAGATGTAGCAGATGCGGTTATGCCGTCGATTGTGTCAATTACAAGCATGAGTGTTCAGGAAGTGCAGACCTTTCCGTTTGGGGGAGTTACAAAATATGAAGTTCCAAGTAGCGGTTCGGGAATTATTATTGCACAAAATAATAAAGAAGTTTTGATTGTGACGAATAATCACGTGGTTGAAGATAGCAAAACGTTGACAGTCGTTTGGATTGATGGAGAAAGCTCAGAAGCGCAAATTAAAGGAACAGACGCAGACAAAGACCTTGCTGTCATTGCAGTACCTATATCGGAACTAAAAGATACGACAAAAAAAGAAATTAAGATTGCAACACTTGGTGATTCAACGAAACTGCGTGTAGGTGAAAGTGCCATTGCGATTGGGAATGCGTTGGGATATGGACAGTCTGTTACGCTGGGAATTATCAGTGCTTTGGAACGTACAGTTGATAACATTGACGGGACATTGATTCAAACAGATGCGGCAATTAATCCGGGAAATAGTGGTGGTGCATTGTTGAACGCTAAAGGCGAAGTGATTGGAATTAACGCTGCAAAGGTAAGTTCGTCTTCGGTAGAAGGTATGGGATATGCTATACCAATTACAGATGCCAGAGACGTTATAGAAGGATTAATCAATCAAGAAGAGAGAAAAGCAGTTCCAGAGTCACAGCGTGGTGCGTTGGGGATTTATGGAATGAACATTACATCTGATGTTATGAGCTGGTATAATGTTCCTCAGGGTGTTTGTATTCAAGGACTTGTCCGTGATGGGGCGGCAGAAAAAGCTAAAATCCCAGTGGGAAGTATTATTACCAAAATAGCAGGTAAGGATATTGACAATTTAGAAGATTTGAATGAAGAATTACAATATCATAAAAAAGGAGAAACCATAAAAGTTACATGTTATGTAATGAACGGAATGCAGTACGTAGAACAGCAATATGAAGTGACTCTGAAATAAGTTATTTATAGCTTCCTTTTTCTGAGATGCTGTGGTATATTCTTAGATAAGTTGTATTTAGGAGGAAGAAATATGAGTTTCGATAAAATTAGATTAATAGATCCAGAACTTGCAAAAGCAATGGATGCAGAATGTGAAAGACAAAATTCACATATAGAATTGATTGCTTCTGAGAACTGGGTTAGTGAAGCAGTATTGGAAGCTATGGGAAGCATTTTGACTAACAAATATGCAGAAGGATATCCTGGGAAACGTTACTATGGTGGATGTGATTGTGTAGACGTTGTGGAAGATCTTGCAAGAGAACGCGCAAAAGAAGTTTTTGGTTGCGATTATGCCAATGTTCAACCGCACTCAGGAGCACAGGCGAATATGGCAGTGTTTTTTGCGATGTTAGAGCCAGGGGATAAAGTTCTCGGAATGAACTTAGACCACGGCGGACATTTGTCACATGGTTCACCAGTAAATATGTCAGGAAAATATTTTGATGTTGTTTTTTACGGTGTAAATGAACAAGGTGTAATTGATTACGAAAATGTACGCCAAATTGCATTAAAAGAACAACCAAAATTAATTATTGCAGGTGCTAGTGCATATGCAAGAACAATTGATTTCAAGAAGTTTAGAGAAATCGCAGATGAGGTTGGTGCGTATTTGATGGTGGATATCGCACATATCGCAGGTTTGGTAGCAGCAGGACTTCATCCATCGCCAATTCCATATGCGGATGTAGTAACAACAACTACACATAAGACGCTTCGTGGACCAAGAGGCGGTATGATTCTTTGCAATCAAGAAGCTGCTGATAAATTTAACTTTAACAAAGCTATTTTCCCGGGGATTCAAGGTGGTCCATTGATGCACGTAATTGCAGGGAAAGCAGTGGCTCTGCAAGAAGCATTACAACCAGAGTTCAAAGAATATCAGGCACAAGTTGTTAAAAATGCAAAGGCACTTTGCGAAGGGCTTATGAAACGCGGTGTCAAGATTGTGTCAGGCGGAACAGATAATCACTTGATGCTTGTGGATTTGAGCGATACAGAGTTAAGTGGAAAAGAATTGGAAAAACGTTTGGATAGAGCGCATATTACATGTAATAAGAATACCATTCCAAATGATCCACGTTCTCCATTTGTTACAAGTGGTGTTCGTCTTGGCTCACCAGCTGTTACAACACGTGGCCTAAAGGAAGCTGATATGGATGTAATCGCTGAAGCAATTACACTTGTGATTGAAAGTGAAGACAATATTGAAAAAGTAAAAGAAATGGTAAAAGAATTAACAGAAAAATATCCATTAAAATAAACATTTGAAAGGTTGTTTCCTCGCAGGAAGCGACCTTTTTTTATTGACAAAAACACAATATAAATGATAATCTATAGATACCCCATAGGGGTATATAGAGGTGAAGGTATGAAGACGGAAAAATATAAAATTTTTGGAATGACATGTGCTGCGTGCAGTAGTGCAGTGGAGCGAGTGACTAGAAAATTGCCGGGGGTTTTGGAAAGCTCTGTGAATCTTACGACGGGCATATTGACCATCACATATGACGAAACGCAATTAAAAGAAGAAGATATTATAAAAAAAGTGGAACGCGCGGGATTTCGAGCGGAGCAGTATGTTGAAGAAAAAAAGACTGACCCAAGCGAAGAACTAAAGAAAACAAAGTGGAAAGTCATTTGCAATCTTATTTTGTCTATTCCGTTGTTGTATATATGTCTGGATCACATGATTCCAGTCAAACTTTGGTTGCCAGAATTTATGAGTATGCATAAGCATCCGCTAGTATTTGCGCTGATTCAAATGGCATTGACAATTGTGATTCTAATTAATGGTAGAAAATTCTATCTGGTAGGGTTTAAAAGTTTATTCAAAGGGAATCCCAATATGGACTCGCTTGTTGCTGTTGGGACAGGAAGCGCATTTGTTTATAGTTTTATTATGACACTCTTGATTCCCCAATATCCAGAGAGCGCCCATCAACTTTATTATGAATCAGCAGCGGTTGTAGTTACTTTGGTTATGCTCGGAAAATATTTCGAGTCGAAAAGTAAGAGTAAAACCTCGGAGGCCATTCGAAAACTGATGGAATTAACACCGGACAATGCAATTATACTTCGAGATGGTGTACAGCATGAGATTCCTACAGCTAGTGTTCGAAAGGATGAGCTCTTGCTGATTAAACCGGGAATGAGAATTCCCCTAGATGGCATTGTGATAGAGGGAAACACTAGTGTAGATGAATCTATGTTAACAGGAGAAAGTATTCCAATTGAAAAAACAGTGGATGATACGGTGATTGGTGGAAGTGTCAATTATCAAGGTGCAATTACCATACGTGTTACACATGTTGGCAGTGATACGGTGCTGTCTAAGATCATCAAGATGATGGAGGAGGCGCAGGGAAAGAAAGCGCCGATTTCAAAATTGGCAGATGTTGTGGCTGGGTGCTTTGTACCGGCAGTTATGGCGATTGCCGTTTTGGCAGCTGTGATTTGGGCAATTTCTGGAGCAGAGCTCTCGTTTGTTCTTCAAATTTTTGTGTCGGTATTGGTTATTGCTTGTCCTTGTGCGTTGGGTCTTGCAACACCTACGGCGATTATGGTAGGGACAGGTGTAGGGGCTAATCACGGGATTTTGATTAAGAGTGGAGAAGCCTTAGAGATTAGTCATAAGGTGGACGTGGTAGTGTTAGATAAGACGGGCACTATTACAAAAGGAAAACCTGTGGTAACGAACATCATCAGTAGAGATTATGCAAAAGAAAAATTGTTGGAGATTGCAGCATCCTGTGAAAGTTTATCAGAGCATCCGATTGGAAACGCCATTGTAGACGCAGCTAGAAGCCAAGGGATAGAACTTCGAAAGGTTTGCGAATTTCAAAATGTAGCAGGGAAAGGAATTCGAGCAACCATAGACGAACAGGTTTATACCATTGGAAATCGAAAAAATTGTATGGAGTTACAATTAGATTTTGCTCAATATGAAAAAGATGCAGCAAAGAGTGCAGAGAATGGAGAAACACCGATATTTGTTGGACAGAACGGAAGAGTAATCGGAATCATCTGTGTAGCAGATGAAATCAAAGAATCAAGTTGTGAGGCGATTCGAAAGATCAAAGACCAAGGAATTCAGGTATATATGCTGACTGGCGATAATGAGTTGGTTGCGAAATATGTGGGGAACAAAGTAGGCGTTGACCATGTGATATCCGAGGTTCTTCCAACGGATAAAGTGTCTGCGGTGGAAAAGTTACAGCAAGACGGAAAAAGAGTTATGATGGTTGGCGATGGGATTAACGATGCCCCAGCCCTTGTCCAAGCAGATGTGGGAGTTGCCATAGGAAGTGGAAGTGATATTGCGCTGGATTCAGGGGATGTAGTGTTAACGAAGTCAGACTTAAAGGATGTCTATAAGTTAATACGATTAAGCAAAGGAACTATTCGAAATATTAAGCAAAATTTATTTTGGGCATTTTTCTATAATGTATGTGGCATC
Source organism: Faecalimonas sp. (assembly GCA_045659485.1). Classification (GTDB taxonomy): domain Bacteria; phylum Bacillota; class Clostridia; order Lachnospirales; family Lachnospiraceae; genus Faecalimonas. Next base: position 45,315 of record JAZOWZ010000016.1, read on the forward strand.
CCGCTAGCGGCAGGCCTGTTGTATGCAATGGGAGGACCGCTTTTAAGTCCTGTGATAGGTGGATTTGCAATGTCTCTTAGTTCCGTATGCGTTGTGAGCAATGCATTGCGATTGAAGATGATAGATTTAAAATAGGGGGAGAAAGTAATGATGGAAAAAGGGTGCTGTCATCAAGAGAAAAAAAGAAGTGAAGAAGAAAAAAAGCAATTGGTTACCCGATTAAACCGCATTGAAGGTCAGGTGCGCGGAGTGAAAAATATGGTTTGCGAAGACCGCTATTGCGTAGATGTTTTGTATCAAATATCCGCAATACAGGCTGCGCTTAATAGTTTTAATAAAGAATTATTAGCAAATCATATACACACTTGCGTAGCCCAGGACATTCGCGAGGGAAATGAAGAAGTGGTTGACGAATTGTGTGAATTGATGAGAAAATTAATGAAATAGAAAGAGGAGGAAATGAAAATGACAAAGATTAAAGTAGCAGATATGCACTGCGAAAAATGTGTGGCTAGAATCACAAAACTTTTGACTGAGGAAGGATTGGATTTCCAAGTTAATTTACAAGAACAGACCGTGACAGTGAATGGTTGTGAACATTGCGTGAAAACTGCAATTGAAGCATTGGAAGATTTAGGATTTGAAGGAAAAATCATTGAAAAACCATAAAAAATAAGTTATATTGTAAATATACGGGGAGAAAAATAAAAAAAGGGGAGATACGATGAGAAAGTTTCTTAAAATGGGCATTCTGCTTTTCGTGCTTGTAAGTGTATTCGTTACGTCTGTAGTTGCAGCGCCATCTGTCAGTGATTTGCAGAATCAGAAAGACAAAGCGGAGAAAGAGATGAATTCTCTCAAAGACGAATTGACCGCGATATTGTCTGAAGTGAATCGAACAGAACAGCAATTGATTGCAAAAGGCGAAGCAATCTCTGTGACTAGTCAGAAGTTAGAACAGGCAAAAGCGAATGAAGAAAAGCAACAGATGAATATGCAGAAGCGCATTGTTACGATGTATGAAAATGGCAATGGAAACCTGCTGGCAATGGTGTTAGAATCGGGGAATATTGCAGAACTTCTAAAACGCATTGAGAACGTACAGACCATTCATACATATGATAGAAACGAACTCAAGAAATTTGTAGAGACTCGAAAAGAAATAGCCGACATGAAGGTGGCTTTGGAAAAAGAACAATATGAGTTGCAATCTTTACAGGCAAATTTGGTGTCGCAGCAACGAGCTATGCAAACCAAAATTAATGAAAAGAAGAACCGGGTTGCAAATCTAGATAAGCAGATAGCGGATGCGATTGCCGAAGCAGCACAACAGAATCAAAATAATGTAGTTGTTGGCGGTACGAATTCGAGTGGTGGAAGACCATATAAAGGAAATGGTGACCAATCTGTAGGAAATGCCATTGTGGCAGCCGCACGAACCTATATCGGCGTATGGTATGAATGGGGTGGCAATGACTATAGTGGTATTGATTGCTCAGGATTAACCAAGGCGGCTCATCGAGCAGTGGGGATTACAATTGATCGTTGGTCTGGTCATCAGGCGATTGGTGGGAAGAGCATTGGTAGTTTGGCAGAAGCGCTTCCAGGGGATATCATTTGTTACCCAGGACATGTTGCGATTTATATTGGTAACAATCGTGTGATTCATGCACCGCAACCAGGGGAAAAAGTAAAGGAAGCAAATGTTTTCATGGGAGGAACCATGGAGATTACAGCAATTCGAAGATATTGGTAATAGTAGTGGCTATGATGGCAAAAATCATAGCCACTTTTTTAATAAAATGCTTGCAAAAAACTTCTGAGGTATGTTATACTACTAACGTTGCAAAAAAACACATATATGGTTATCTCTGTGGGGTCCTATGAAAAATAGGTGGCAGAGAGGGAAGTATATGGAAGGAAAAAACCAAAATGGAGGAGAGAGAAAATGAACGTAATCTCAATGAAACAATTATTGGAAGCAGGTGTTCACTTTGGACATCAAACAAGAAGATGGAATCCTAAGATGGCTGAGTACATCTACACAGAAAGAAACGGAATCCATATCATCGACTTACAAAAATCAGTAGGTAAAGTTGATGAAGCTTACAAAGCAATTTTTGACGTTGCTGCAGAAGGTGGTACAATCCTTTTTGTAGGAACAAAGAAGCAAGCTCAAGATGCTGTTAAGACTGAAGCAGAACGTTGTGGAATGTTCTACGTAAATGAAAGATGGTTAGGCGGTATGTTGACAAACTTCAAGACATTCCAAGGAAGAATCAACCGCTTAAAAGATATCGAAAGAATGTCAGAAGACGGAACATTCGATGTTTTGCCTAAGAAAGAAGTTATCGCTCTTAAGAAAGAGTGGGAAAAACTTGAAAAGAACTTAGGTGGAATTAAAGAAATGAAGAAGATTCCAGATGCAATCTTCATCGTAGATCCTAAGAAAGAAAGAATCTGTATCCAAGAAGCTCATACATTAGGAATTCCATTGGTTGGTATCGCTGATACAAACTGTGATCCAGAAGAATTGGATTTCGTAATTCCAGGAAATGATGATGCAATCAGAGCAGTTAAATTAATCGTTGCTAAGATGGCAGATGCTGTTATCGAAGCAAACCAAGGTGAAACAGCTTTAGAAGAAGTAGTAGCTGAAGAAGTTGTTGAAGAAGTTGTAGAAGAAGTAGCTGAAGAAGCTTAAGATTTTCAATTGGAGGAAAAAACGATGGCAATTACAGCAAGTATGGTAAAAGAATTAAGAGAAATGACAGGCGCAGGTATGATGGACTGTAAAAAAGCTCTTAATGAAACAAACGGAGATATGGACGCAGCTGTTGAAGTATTAAAGAAAAGCGGTGCTGCTAAAATGGCAAAGAAAGCTTCTCGTATTGCAGCTGAAGGTATCACACGTGTTGCATTCAATGACAACGAAGTGGTTGTTGCAGAAGTTAACTCTGAAACAGACTTTGTTGCAAAAAATGAATTATTCCAAACATTCGTACAGTTAGTAGCTGACACTGCACTTACTTCTGGATTGAACGGTGGTAAGAACGGTGAAGATGTAGAAGCTCTTCTTGAAATGAATGGTCTTAAAGATGAATTAATCGAAAAGACTGCTACAATCGGAGAAAAATTATCTGTACGTAGATTTGAAAAAGTTTCTGGTGAATGTGTAGCTAGCTACCTTCATGCAGGTGGTAAGATTGGTGTTATCATTGCAGCAGACGGTGCAGCAGATGTAAAAGAAGCACTTACAAATGTTGCTATGCAAGTTGCAGCTATGAAACCAGAATATATCAGCAGAGCTGATATTGATGAAGCAAACCTTGCAAAAATCAGAGAAATCATTGTTGAATCTTCATTAAACGATCCAGCAAACCTTCCAAAACCAGTTTTAAATGATTTAATCAGCAAAGCTTGTGGAGAAAAGATCTGGAGCGATGAAGATATTGCTACTTATGAAGAACAAAAGAATAACAAATATTTGTTCAACTTCCTTTCAGACGAAGCAAAAGCTACACTTGTAACTTTAGCTATGGCTGACAAAGAAAACATCATGGCAAACAAGATTTTCAACGGTGCAATTGAAGGTCGTGTGTCTAAACAATTAAAAGACATCTGCTTATTAGATCAAACTTATGTAAGAGCAGAAGATGGAAAACAAACTGTTGCTGCATACCTTAAGTCTGTAAACGGTGCACTTGTAATCAAGAGTGTAGTTCGTTTCGAAGTAGGCGAAGGTATGGAAAAGAAAGTTGATGACTTTGCAGCAGAAGTTGCAGCTCAAGCTGGAAACTAATCTAAACAATAAAATAGTATTAGAAACGCCGAAAACTTTTTGTTTTCGGCGTTTTTTAATCCTTCTATAATACAGTCAATCTCGGCGAATAAGTTGCAAAAGTTTTTGCGGCATCGCCTTCACTAATGAGATAATCCACATCTTTTAAATCGCATTGTTTGTATGGGGCACGACCACCGTACTTTGAACTATCACATAAGAAAAATTTCTTTTCGGCATTTCTTATCATACAATCACGAACCAAGATTTCTTCCCTTGAAAAATCAGAGATAATCCCATCAAATGAAACATTCTTAGTAGAAAAGAAAGCAATGTCAGCATACATATTTTCAAAGGTGCGCTGTGCATCACCACCCAATAAGCAAACGCGGTTGCCATCGTGAAGATAACCACCAGAAGAAATGACATTAATCTTTGTGTCAGAAAGAAGAACCACGATTTCGGCATTGTTCGTTACGACTGTTAAGGAACTTCGATTCAGTAGCTCGTTTGCAAGGAAAAAGCAGGTAGAAGATTGATCTAAGAAAATGATATCACCATCTTTGATAAAAGTAGCAGCTTTCTTTGCAATTGCCCTTTTTGCTTCAATATTCAATTTGGCACGGTGAGAGAAAGCCCCGACTCTAGAGTGGCTCGTAATCAATGTAGCACCGCCATATGACCTTTTGATGAGTCCCTGCTTTTCCAGAGAAGTTAAGTCTCGACGGATGCTAGATTCGCTGGCAAATAGAGAATCGCACAAACTTTTCACCGATACATATCCACTCGTCATTTTTAAAATGTTTAAAATCTCTTGTTCACGCTCTTTGTGTAACATCATATCACTCCCAAAATGATTGTTTTTGACCGAATAAGCGGAAAGAACAGTTAATTCATCATTGTTTTTTCACAATAATTGATTGATGTTGACTTATTCTGACTGAAAAAATTATAATACACATAGTTTTGATTGTAAATAGGAGATGAGAAAAATGTATGATGTAATTATTATTGGTGCCGGTGTATCTGGTGCGGCTTCGGCAAGAGAATTATCTCGTTACAACGTAAATGTGTGTGTGTTAGAAAAGGAACACGATGTATGTTGCGGAACAACAAAAGCAAACAGTGCGATTGTTCATGCTGGGTTTGATGCTGCGAATGGTTCGTTGATGGCAAAACTCAATGTGCGCGGAAATGAGATGATGGAACAACTTTCTAAGGATTTAGATTTCTCGTTTAAGAGAAATGGATCACTCGTCATCTGTAGAAGCGAAGAAGATATGCCAAACTTACAAGCTTTGTATGAAAGAGGCGTTAAGAATGGCGTGAAAGATTTGAGAATCATTTCTAGAGAAGAATTGGTAGAAATGGAGCCAAATATCACGGATGATGCTGTGGCTGCTCTTTATGCACCAACAGGAGGAATTGTTTGCCCATTTAATTTAAACATTGCTTTGGCTGAAAATGCCAACGTAAATGGTGTGGAATTCAAATTTAATACCGAAGTAATCGATATTAAAAAAGTGGATGACCATTTTGAGATTGAGACAAACAATGGTACATACGAAGCAAAATATATCGTAAATGCGGCTGGTGTATATGCAGACAAAATCCACAATATGGTAAGTGTGGACAAGATGCACATCACACCAAGACGTGGAGATTATTGCTTGTTAGATAAGACTGCTGGTGGACATGTAAGTAAAACAATCTTTGCTTTGCCTGGAAAATATGGAAAAGGTATCTTAGTGACGCCTACAGTACACGGCAACTTGTTGATTGGACCAACAGCGGTTGATATTGAAGACAAAGAAGGAATTAACACAACAGCAGAAGGTTTAGACGAAGTAATCTCAAAAGCAGGCGCTAGCGTAAAAAATATTCCAATGCGTCAAGTAATTACATCATTTGCTGGACTTCGTGCTCACGAAGACAGACATGAATTTATTATAGGAGAAGTAGAAGATTGCCCAGGGTTTATTAACTGTGCAGGTATCGAATCTCCAGGACTTTCAAGTGCACCGGCAATCGGAGAAATGGTTGCAAACATCTTGAAAGAAAAAATGGGATTGGAAGAAAAAGACAATTTCATTGCAACAAGAAAAGGTATCGTAGATCCAGAAGAATTATCTTTGGAAGAGAGAAAACAATTAATTAAAGAAAATCCGGCATACGGAAACATCATTTGCCGCTGTGAAATGGTAACGGAAGGTGAAATCATTGATGCCATTAAACGTCCATTAGGAGCGACAAGCTTAGATGGTGTAAAACGTAGAACGAGAGCGGGTATGGGACGTTGCCAATCAGGTTTCTGTGCACCAAGAACGATGGAAATTCTTGCGAGAGAATTGGGCGTTGATATGTCAGAAATTACAAAGAGTGGTAAAGGTTCAGAGATTATTGTAGGAACCAACAAGGATAGATTATAGGAAGAGGAGATACAGATATGAAATCATATGATATCGTAATCGTAGGGGGAGGCCCTGCTGGTCTTGCAGCGGCTGCTTCAGCAAAAGAAAATGGAATCGATAGCATCTTAATTCTTGAGAGAGATAGAGAGCTTGGTGGAATTTTAAATCAATGTATTCATAACGGTTTTGGACTTCACACATTCAAAGAAGAATTGACAGGACCAGAGTATGCAGGAAGATTTATTAAAAAAGTAGAAGACCTTGGTATCGAGTATATGCTAGGTACAATGGTAATGGATATTTCAAAAGAGAAAGTCGTTACAGCGATGAATCGTGAAGAAGGATTGTTTGAAATTCAAGCAAAAGCAATCATTCTTGCGATGGGATGTAGAGAACGTCCACGTGGAGCTCTCAATACTCCAGGATACCGTCCAGCAGGTATTTTCTCTGCAGGTACAGCACAGAGATTGGTAAATATGGAAGGATATTTGCCAGGACGCGAAGTTGTCATTCTTGGTTCTGGTGACATCGGACTTATTATGGCAAGACGTATGACGATTGAAGGTGCAAAAGTTAAAGTGGTTGCAGAATTAATGCCATATTCTGGTGGATTAAAGAGAAATATTGTACAGTGTTTGGATGACTTTGATATTCCACTTAAGTTAAGCCATACAGTTGTAGACATCGATGGAAAAGACCGTGTGAAGGGTATTACTTTGGCACAAGTAGATGAAAGAAACAAGCCAATTCCAGGAACGGAAGAATATATCCCATGTGATACATTGTTGCTTTCTTGTGGATTGATTCCTGAAAACGAGTTGTCAAGAGGTCTTGGTGTAGACATGGAAATGGTTACTAATGGACCAATCGTAAACGAAAGCTTAGAAACAAGTGTGGAAGGTGTATTTGCTTGTGGCAACGTATTGCATGTACACGACTTGGTTGACTTTGTATCAGAAGAAGCTGCAATGGCAGGAAAGAATGCGGTTCGCTATATCAAAGAAGCAAAAGCGGAAGAAGTAAGTAGAATTGACATTATTCCTACAGATGGTGTTCGTTATACAGTGCCAAAATTCATTCGTCCAGAAATGATGGAAGATTCATTGACAGTACGTTTCCGTGTGGGTGGCGTATACAAAAACTGCTATATCAGCACATACTTTGACGGTGAACGTGTAATGAAGAGAAAACGTCCAGTAGTAGCACCAGGAGAAATGGAAGAAGTTAAGCTTTCAAAAGCAAAATTAGCAGAGTATCCAAACTTAAAGACAATTACCGTAAAGATTGAGGAGGCATAAAGAACATGGAAAAAAGAGAATTGATTTGTATTGGATGTCCTTTGGGCTGCATGCTTACGGTAGAGTTAGATGGGACAGAAGTAGTAAATGTGACAGGAAATACTTGTCCAAGAGGAAAGACTTACGCAGAGAAAGAAGTGACAAACCCAACACGTATTGTTACATCTTCTGTGAAAGTAGTTGGTGGCGACCGCGTATCAGTTGCTTGTAAGACAAAGAGTGATATTCCAAAGGGAAAAATCTTTGATGTTGCTCGTGCGTTAAAAGAAGTAGTGGTAGAAGCACCTGTATGCATCGGTGATGTTTTGGTAGAAAATGTTGCAGATACAGGCGTAGAGATTGTGGCTACTTCAACTGTAAGAATAAAATAGAAATGAATTGCCTTACCGACAAGTGCATCGATAAGGCAATTTTTTATTACTTATGAAATCCTGCGCTTTATCATCTTCGCTAATAAAGTAGTCCACATCGTGTAAATCACACTGCTTAAATGCAGAATGTGTATCAAATTTCGAACTGTCGCACAAGAATACTTTTGTTGCGGCATTTTTCATCATGGCATTTCGAACTACGATCTCTTCGCGAGAACAATCGCTAATAATCCCCTCTGAATTGATAGATTTTGCCGAGAAGAACATAATATCTGCATAAGTGCCAGAAAAAGTATTGATGGCATCTCCGCCAATCAAGCAATTACGGTTTTCGTTGCTTAAATATCCACTGGAAGACATAACTCGTAGGTTTGAATTTGCCAGATGAATTAATATTTCTGTATTGTTGGTTACAATTGTGAGCCCACTTCTGTGAATGATTTCATTGGCAAGATAAAATGCAGTAGAAGATTGATCTAGAAAAGCAATGTCGCCATCTTTGATGAGAGAAGCGGCTTTTGAAGCAATAGCGCGTTTTTCTATTACATTCTGTTGCGTACGTTCGTTAAAGGTTATAATATTTGAAAAGTTAGAAATAAGCTCGGCTCCGCCATAGGTCTTCTTTAAAAGACCACGTTTTTCTAACGCTTGCAAATCCCGTCGTATACTAGACTCACTTACATATAACGTATCGCAAAGATATTTTACCGTTGCAAAGCCATTGGATAATTTTAAGATATTAAGAATCTCTTGTTCTCGTTCTCTGTTTAACATAAATACACCTCAAATTGAATAACTTTTGAAGGAGTGTGCAAGAAAATCAGTGATGTTCCCAATGTTTTTGCAGTTTCCTTGCTAATTGTTGAATGAGTTTGATAGAAATATTATAATCTCTATATCTAGTAATGTAAAGAACCGAAAGGAAAAAACTATGGATATCAAAGAATTAGTACAGGGAATTGATGCTTGTAAATGTGGAAAGAGTCATGCTTGCCCAATCGATTATGTAATCATCGGAAAAGATGCTCTGCAATCATTACAAGATATTTGCAAAGATTATAAAAGCATTTTGATGGTATCGGACCAAAACACATATCGTGTATGTGGAAAAGAGGTTGCGGATATTTTAGGAGAAAAAGTGACATCGAGCATCATGTTTGAAACCGGAGACGCACCACTTATTCCAGATGAAAAAGCAATTGAAGCAATTCATGCAAAATACGTGGATGGCGTGGATTTGATTTTAGGAGTTGGTTCTGGGGTAATCAATGACCTTTGTAAAATCGTAAGTTTTGAATTGAAACTTCCATACTACATTGTTGCAACAGCTCCATCTATGGACGGTTATGCATCTGTTGGCTCTGCACTTATTTTAAAAGGAATGAAAGTGACTTTAAATGCAGCTCCGCCAAAAGCCATTATTGCAGATACTAAAGTGTCAAAAGATGCACCGATGGATATGATCCAGGCAGGTTACGGAGATATTTTAGGAAAATACTCTTGCCTCAATGACTGGAAGTTGAGTGCATTAATCAATGGAGAATATATCTGTGAGACTGTATATAATCTTACATATGAAACAGCTAATAAGGTAAAAGGGTTGGCAAAAGGTGTCGTAGAACGTGATGAAGAAGCAGTCGGTGCACTGATGGAAGCTTTGGTGGTTGTTGGTATTGCAATGGCATTCGTAGGAAACTCTAGACCAGCATCGGGTAGTGAACATCATTTTTCACACTATTTTGAAATCACAGGTATTTTGAATGATGCCCCATATCTTGCACACGGAATCGACGTCGTATACGCAGCGGTACTTACAGCAAAGATTCGTGAGCAAATGCTTGCATCTACACCAGAAAGAAGAGCATTCGATGAAGAAGAGTGGAAAAAAGAAGTTGCGAGAATCTACCTTACTTCTGCAGACGAAGTTGTAGCACTTCAAAAGAAAATGGGCTGGTATTGGGAAGATAACAGCGAGAAAGTATTGCCAAAATGGGAAGAAATCAAAACGGTTCTTTCTGAAGCACCAACGGAAGCAGAAATGCTTGAAATGGTAGAAGCGGTTGGTATGAATTATCAAGAATTTGTAGACCTTTATGGACAGGCAAAGATTGATGATGGTGTACTTTATGCAAAAGATTTGAAAGACAGATATTCTGTATTGTGGTTATATTACGAATTTTTTAGATAAGAGAGGAAAAAAACATGGATGTAAGTAAGATTAAATTAGTAGCATTTGATTTAGATGGAACATTAACACAACACAAGACACCACTTAGCGAGGAACACAAGCAAGTATTAGATGCACTTGGAAAAAAATATAAACTTTTGATGGCTGGTGCAGGTATGTGCCGCAGAATCTTCAATCAGATGAATCAATATCCAATTGATATTTTAGGAAACTATGGACTTCAATATGCAGAGTATAATCCAGAAACAAAAGATATCGAAATTAAGAAGAATGTAGTACTTCCTTGTGATCAAGAAAGTGTTGACAAACGTGTGACAGCAATGCGTGAAAAATATGGCTTCACAGAGTTTGCAGGTGACAATGTAGAATTCCATGCATCTGGAGTAGTAACATTCCCGATTCTTGGTACAAAAGCAAATCAAGAAGACAAACTTGCTTTTGACCCAGAACGTTCAAAACGTAGAGCAATCTATGATGATATAAAAGAAGTGTTCAGTGATTTTATCGTATTTGTTGGAGGATCATCATCATTTGATATGGCTCCAGCACCATACAATAAAGCGTATGCACTTGCAGAATACTGCAAAGAACACGGTATCGCTCACGATGAGGTTGTTTACGTAGGAGATGACTATGGATTGGGTGGAAATGATGAATCTGTATACCTTTCAGATTTCAATTACTTAACAATCGATGATTATAGAGATTTTCCAGAAGTGGTGAAGGTGTTATTGTAAGTTAGTTAAATCGTACACATAGAAACTGTGTGATAGATAACAATGAAAATAATACGAAAGTTTAGGTTCGTCACTAATTTTTAGCGAATACATAAAACTGAGGAGGTACAAAGTTATGGAAAGCAAAAATAAAAAGAATAAGAAGAAAGAGATCATAGTGTTGGCACTATTGCTTCTTGTTCTATGTTGTGGTATTGCCACAAGTGTTGTTTTGTTTTTACAAAAGAACGGCGGCAAAGTGAACAATGAGGGCGCGGGAACTGCAACGGAGCAGCCAGAAGTTCCAAATGTGTCATCAAGCCAATTAACAGTTATGGTAAAAAGTGATACAGGAGTAGTATTGCCAAATGTATTGGTATCGATTTTCGATGCAGAAGGAAATATGATTACAGTACCTGAGGCAACAGATGCAGTAGGACGTTTGATTTATACTCCAGAAGAAAAAGGAACTTATGGAGCATGCGTTTTGGCAGCACCATATCAGTACGCCTTAGACAGAGAAATACATTACTTCGAAGCGGAAGAGAATCTTTTGAGCATCGTTTTGAAGGAAGATCCAACAGCGCAGGTGGCACAGATTGGTGATATGAAATATACACTAAAAGAAGCGATTAAAGTTGCAAATGCTTCCAAAGAAGACGTTACGATCAAATTGCTTCATGATGTATATGTTGTAAATGAATTGTATTTCAATAACAAGGCTGGAAAGACAATCACAATCGATGGTAACGGGAAAACAGTTACATACCTTGCGAATGCTACTGCTTTTTCAATTACACAAAAAGCAGGAACTGTACATTTCAAGAATATGAAAGTTTCTCATAACGGTGAAGGTGCAGTATTCCGTACAAGTAATGCAATCAATTTGAATTTGACAGATATAACAATTCATGCCAAGAACGATACAAAGGGCTATTACAAATGGTCTCTTATCAACTTGTTTGGTAAAGGAAAAACAAACCTTACTATGACAAGAGTGAAGATTGATATGGACATCACTACGATAGAAAGTGATGCATCAGGAGCTGCAGTTATCAGAACAGGTAACGCAGGCAATGTGAAGAATATTAAGATTACTATGAACAACTGTCAAATTGATGCAACTGGTGCAAAAGGACGTGCTGGTATCCGAGTAACAGAAGATACAACAGCTAATATTGTGTTTAACAATACGACATTCCTTACACAAAATAATTATGTTGTAGCAGTAGATGGTCAACTTAAATATAGCCAGAAAAATAGTAAACTTGGTTCGAAAGATGAGTACTATAACGCTCATCCAATTCCAGATGTTGTTGCAACTGTTGGCAATGTCAAGTTCTATTCGTTAAATGCAGCTGTGAAGAAAGCAAGTGCACTCGGCGGAAAGACACCTGTTAAATTAGTTGGAGATATTTCACTTGTAAATTCAACAACATTCAGCGGGAAGGGAATTACAGCAGTTATTGATGGTAATGGTCATACAATTACCACAGAAGGTGGAAATACGATTTTCAAAATCAGTGGAAATGATTACAAACTTACTTTCAAAAACATGACAATCAACCATGGCGGATATGAAAGACTTCTTCAATACGAAGTAGGAAAAGAAAACATCAATGTTACTTGGGAAAATGTAAAAGTTGTGGCAAGTGGTACAAGTGAAGATGCATGCTATAAATACGGTTTAATGAATCTTAGAGGTAATGGTTCCTTTACAATGAAGAAATCTTCTATCACTTTAGATGTACCTAAGATTATCAATGGATCAGCGCCTGGCGTTATCCGTACTGGTAATGCAAACGATGGACAAAAACTGACCATTACATTAGACAACAGTACAATTGATGCATCGGCTACAACTGGAGCATACGGAATCTATGCGCAAAAAGGAACTACAGCGAATATTGTATTGAAGGATTATGAAATTCATACAAACAATACATATCCAGTTTATGTTCATGCGGATGACGGGGATGTGAAATTAACTTTTGATGACATGGATACATGGAGCAGCAAGAGCGGAAGTATTAACTGGTTGTGTAACCTAATGTCACTGTTGAATATGAAAGATGCAGCAAAGATTGGCGAGACGGTATATGCAACATTGCCAGAAGCAATTAACGCTGCGAAAGAAGTAGAAGGAGACGTTACAATCACACTTTTGAGAGATTGTATCATTTCCAATAGAACAGATTTAAAAACAGTTAATTCGAGCATCACGATTGATGGTGGAAATGAATATACACTCACAACAAAAGGAAATGCTTTACTCTTTGTTTTAGATAATGATGATGTGTCATTAACATTTAAAGATCTTACGATTGAACATAATGGATATGACAGACTTGTAACATTTAACAAGAAAAGTGAAGGTGTTTATACTGGAGTAAATCTTGTATTTGACAATGTAGCTATGACTGCATCGGGCACGAATGCTGACAAGTGCTATCCGTACGGAGTATTCAATTTGAGAGCTAGTGGAGCATTCACTATGATTGACAGTACAATCATAGTAACGTCTGAAAAAGTATTTGGAGGAGACAATTATGGTGTAATTCGTCTGGGGAATGCAAACGATGGACATAAGGTGAATATTACCATGGAAAATAGTACTATCGATGCATCAAATACGGAAAATATTGCAGGAGTTAACGTGTCAAATGGAGCGACGGCTGAAATTAGAACTTTCAATTCTGCAATCAAGACAAAAAATAAACATGCAATTCATATAAATTCAACAGGTAAATTAAATTTTGTACCAGTAAATACAGCTTGGAGTTATGCAGACGCTATTACAAACTGTGCGGTAAAAATTGGAAATGACTATTATGTGGGATTGACAAATGCGTGGGCTGTAGCAAGAACAAGTACAACACCAGCTACAATTACCTTATTAAAGGACTGTACTGTAAGTAGCAATTTCGAAACACTTGCAACAGCAAATGCAAACATCACAATCGATGGAGATAACAAACATTATACATTAACAACAACAGCAAAGGGCGCAAACATATTTACGTTCGGTGCAAATAATGTGTCATTAACATTCAAAGATATTGTGATTAAACATCAAGGAAACGACAGATTTGTAACATGTAATAAGACGAACACAGTTACTTATTCAGGAATCAATCTCGTACTTGACAATGTAACAATGACTGCTTCAGGAACAACTTCAGACAAGTGTTACCCATATGGTGTATTCAACATCCGAGCAAATGGTAGCGTTGAGTTGATTGATAGTACAATCACATTGGATGTTCAAACAACAACCGGTGGAGCAGATTGCGGTGTAATTCGTCTTGGTAATAGTGGAGATGGAACGAATGTAGAGATTACTATGACAAATAGTACTATCGATGCATCGAAGACGAAGAAGATTGCGGGCATCTATGTCAATGGAGGAGTAACAGCTGATATTGAGCTTACAGATTCTACAATCAAGACAAACAATCGATATGCAATTGATGTAAATGCAACAGGTATTATGAAACTGAAACAATCAAATGCCAAGTGGAGTTGCACTGATCAATCAGCAGGAATTAATGCTATTACAAACCGCGCTGCAAGAATCGGTGATAACTATTATGTAAGTTTGGTTGATGCATGGAACGTGGCTAGAACAAGCACAACACCAACTACAATTACATTGGTAAATAACTGTACTGTAGATAGCAAATTCGAAACACTTGCAACGGCAAATGCAAACATCACAATTGATGGAGATAACAAACAATATACATTAACAACAACAGCAAAGGATGGAAACATAGTTACATTTGGTGCAAATAATGTGTCATTGAAATTCAAGGATATTGTGATTAAACATCAAGGAAACGACAGATTTGTAACATGTAATAAGACAGACACAACTACTTATTCAAACATCAAGCTTGTTCTTGATAATGTGACAATGACTGCTTCTGGAACAACTTCAGACAAGTGTTATCCATATGGTGTATTCAACATCAGAGCAAATGGTAGCGTTGAGTTGATTGACAGTACAATCACATTGGATGTTCAAACAACAACCGGTGGAACGGATTGCGGTGTGATTCGTCTTGGCAATAGTGGAGATGGAACGAGCGTAGCGGTTAAGATGACAAATAGTACGATCGATGCATCAAATACGAAGAAGATTGCAGGAATCTATGTCAATGGAGGAGTAACAGCAGATATTGAACTTACAGATTCTAGAATCAAGACAAACAATCGATATGCAATTAATGTAAATGCAACAGGTACGTTGAAACTCGCGCAAACGAACACCAACTGGAGTTGCACAGATTCATCAGCAGGAATCAACTCAATTACAAACTTGGCGGCAAAAATAGGAACAGACTGTTATAAGACTTTTGAAGATGCATGGAATGCAGCATTAGCAAAAAATACAGCAACGACAATTACATTGTTGAATGATGTTACGGTAACAACGCAGCTTTCTACGATTTCAAAAGATGGAACGGATATCACAATTGATGGACAGAATAAGAAGTACACACTTACAGCTGCACTTACTGTGAATGATAAAAATGTGATGGATATAGGATTGGGTGGAACCGAAAAGAAAGCAAATCTGACTTTGCAAAATATGAAGATTACACATAAAACGCAAAGAGCGTTGGTTGGTGTAGGGAAGAACGCTAAGTCTAGTGCCCAATTGAATGTAAATAATGTAGAAATCACAGTGGATTATACAGATACAAGTTATTATTTGCAGTACGGAGTATTTAATATGCGTGGATCTGCTACCTTAATCATGACAAATGTGACAACAACAGTTAAGTCAAGCAAAACAGGAACGGATAGAGGAATTATCCGTGTTGGAAATAATGATGATGGTGCAACGGTGTACGCACGTTTGCAGAACTGTACTTTAGATACGAAACAAGCGACAGACGTTGCTATTGCAAGAGTTAATAGAGGTAATACACTTGATATTTCATGTCAAAATTGTGATTTAGAAACAGCAAATGCGTATGTATTTAACATCAATTCGACAGGTGGTACATTTGTGGCAAGTGTAGATAAGTATACAGAAGCAAATTCGGTAGCTGGTGGGAAGACACAATTGTACAATGAGGGTGTGCAATATGAAGTAGTTGAAAACTTAGCTCAAGCTTCCGCAGGTGCTTCGATTAACGGATTCTTGTATGCAGATGCAAGGGCTGCATTTGATGATGCACAATTGTTAGATGGATACGTAACAATTAAGATGCTCAAAGATAACAGCTGGCCAACACCAGAAAATGTGTCAATGAATACACAGCATGTTGATATTACTATTGATGGTCAAGGACAATATAAATTGACAACGGGAACAAAGAACAAGCAATGCAGTGCTTTCTATATAGAGAATGACAATATCTCGTTGACACTAAAAGATATGGATATCCATCACATGTCACAGAGAGCAATTGTTGCTGTGAAACAGAGAAAGAATGCGGATGGAGAAGCAATTGGTAGCGGTATTAATATATCTGTAGAAAACATAAATATCACAACGGAAGCGTTTAATGGAACTACGAAGCATGACTCTGGTTTGATTAACATCAGAAATAACGCATATTTGTATATGAAAGATGTGAAGATTGATTACAAGAATTCAGCGCCTACTGGCCGTAGCACATCATATCAGGTTATTCGATTTGGTAATAAGTCGAGTGAAGATGGAACAAAAACTGTGACAGCTGTGTTGGAAAAATGTGAAGTGAATGTAAATGATGGGCATTCGACAGCGTTTTTTGCACACACGGGCACCACTGTAGATCTCACAACGAAGGACTGTAAATTTAAGAATTTAAAACAAAATCTAGTTTACAGAGCGAAAGACAGTAACTTGACATTAACATGGGATAATTCAACATGGAATGATAAGACTGGAACCAAGTCAGAATTGGTATATTATACAGAGTGCAATTCGGGTTACTATTGTACGATAACAGGTGCAAGTGACTAGTCTGATATGGCTATAAAAGAGAAAGAACTCTCGTGTGATATGAGGAAATGATGTTTAGATATTTAAGGAGACAACCTATGAAAAAAATAAAAATAGAACGAAAACATATATGGGTGTTTGGTCTTGCGCTTGCCTTAGTTGTCGGTTTGATTGCATTGGGAATTGTAGTATTAAAGGGCTCTGAAGAAAAATATGTAATCAGTGCCCAAGATGCAGAAGGCAATCCACTGTCAATGGTTGCAGTGCAACTATTTGACAGTAAAGGGAATGCCATGGTACAGGTCCCGGAGTATAGCAATTCCAGAGGTGAAGTACAGTTTATAGAAGCTGGAAAATCGAAGTGCTATGTTCAGGTGGTCGACACACCAGAGGGCTACAAGTTAGATTCTGAGAAAAAACACTATTTGGACAAAAACAATAAAGTAGTAGTTGTATTGGAAGAAGGAACCGAAGAGGTTGAGGAAGAAGAAAACTTTGTAGGTGACTTCGTAGCTACGATTAATAAAAAGAAATACGCAACATTTGCAGAGGCAATGATGGCTGTAAATAGTGCAAGAAGTAACGTAACTGTTGTTTTGAATCAAGATGTAGAAATGACAGCTTCTGTTACAATCAAAAATGAAAATGACGTTAATGTTATCATTGATGGTAATGGGCATAGCATTACGACAGGTACAGACGGCAATGCATTTGCAGTAGATCAGTCATTGGGAAGTGTTGAATTCAAGAATATGAAGATTAATCACAGAGCATCCGGTTGTGTAGTAAGATCTGGAGCGGGTGGTATCCTCACATTTACAGATGTGACAATCGACACAAAAGAAGCAAAAACAAATAGTTGGGGCTTATTTAACTTTGCGGGTAATGGTGTTACAAGTACATTTAATATGGTTCGTACAAACATTACTATGAAGGCTGAAGAAACAACAAATACGAAGACGGCTGTCATTCGTACTGGAAATGATGGTCTCAGTAATGGAAAGACTATGATTCTCAATATAGATGGTTGCAAGATTGATGCAACTGCTGCACCAGGAAGAGCAGGAATTATGATCATGAACAGCACAAGAGCTGAGATGACAATTAAGAATTCTACGATCAGAACAGCAGATGGTTACCCAATTAGCTGTAATTCACAGCCGCTTACATTGGTAAATACAACATTTACATCTACAGACAGTGAGTATAACAAAGTTCCAATTCATGATAAAGGAACGGTAATCAGTGATAAGAAGAATCAACAACACAATCCAGGTAAGGTTGCTAAGATTGGGGATAAAGAGTACGATTCTTTGACCACGGCTTTATTGGATGCGTACCAGGAAAGCAAAGATGTATTGGTGGAATTAACAGCAGATACAACAATTGCAAGCGTATCAGTTCAAAACTCAAAAGGTAAGAACGTTACAATTGATGGATGCGGACACACAGTTACTACAGAACATGAGAACAACGCGATTAACATTACACAGACAAAAGGTGAAGTTACAATCCGTAATATGAAGATTGTTCATAAGAACTACGGTGCGGCTATTCGTCAAAGTAATGCAGGCGTATTGAACTTGACAGATATCAATATTGATGCAACAAAAGGAAAAGAATACAGATATTTCATTATCAACCTTCCAGCAACAAAAGGTACATCATATATGAATCTGACAAGAGTCAATGTAACAATGGCAGTTGAGAGTGCAGGTTACGAAGATTCGGGTATCATTCGTACAGGTAATGGAAATGATGCTGATAAAAAGACTGTTGTTATTAATATGACAGATTGTAACTTTGATGCTTCTAGAGCACCTGGAAGAGCTGGAATTGTTATCATGACTACAACAACGGCTTACGTAAAAATGAAAAATACAAACATTAAGACAATGAATATGTATCCAATCCGTGCAAATAGACAGAACTTTGAACTTGACAATTGTAGGCTTAATTGCGCATCACAACTCTTTAAGAATAAGCTTATCGAAGATGGTTCTAATGTCATCAGAAAATAGGGGGACGAAGCGGTGAAAAAGAATTTTACGGCGAGAGTAGTAACGGCGAATATTTTGGCGCATGAAGCGGATTACCGGAAGTTCAAATATGTTTATTATGGTGAAGAAAAACAATCACCAGCTGATTATACCTTTGCAAAAAGAATGCAATATTTGAGAGCGACATTTGATTACGCAAAACCAGATGTTGTATTGATGCAAGAAGTATCAGGTCCGAATTTTTGGGGACAAGAATTAAAATTAAAAACGACGGAGCTTTCTGGGGTTTACACCTCAGAAGGATTTCCGGAATTTACATTTGTAAATCATGGAAACAGAAGAAGTCTACTCTATGAAAACAATTTAACGACAGAGGATGCATTTGCATGTCACAACTTTGTTGCTTTTGACAAAGAAAAATATCGCTACCTTGATAGTGAAACACGCTTTGTTACCAAAGGTGGAACGCGTGAAGAATGTTGGACGGACTATAGCGCAAAAAATGGTCTATTCAATGATTTGGGTGATTATACCTGGGTGGCACTAGAGGAAAAGGAAACAAAGTTAGTTGCTATTTTTGTGACAACACATATCTATACAAATGGAGTGCAAAGACAAGCGTATTCGGTAGAAAATCTTCAGTGCATGACCGAGTATTTGGAGGAAGTATCAAAACGATATGGCGGAGCACCTGTCGTGATTGCTGGAGACTTCAATATGGCCATTGGGCGTTTGAATAATATTTTTGCATATCGCCAAATGACAGAGGGTTCCAATTATATTGATTCCAATACAGTGGGCGATGATAAAGGAACTTCTCGTATGTTCGGTGCAATTGTGAAGGGCTTAAATGGATCGACATGCAATGGAGAACGTATCGATTATATTTTTACGAACGGTGGAACGCCAACCTACTATGAGGTATTAGAGGGTATGGCAAAACCGGAAGAGGATGGCAGTTATGTATATGTGCCAGAACCAGTTTTTGACGGTTCTATGTATGACATATCAGACCATCAGTTTATTCTTACAGAGATTCTCGTCGATGAGGAACGGAAACTCTTGCCGGCAGACCGTGCAAATTATTATCAGAATCCGATTACAAAAAAGGATAAAGTGGTAGAACATGAAGCTTTGCCATATGTTTCGGTTTGTGAAAATATGCGGGCAGATGTGGTTGAAGATTGTGAAAAAGGAAAAGTATTACGTTTTCAAGCAACAGATGAAACAAACCGTGTTCAAACAATGATTGATTATAAGGCGTTAGGTGAAACTTTAGAGGTATCAGGATATCAAAAGATTACAGTTACATATAAAACGGAATATAGCTTGTATGGAAATAAAATGTATATGCATATTTCTTTAAATGAAACAGAACTTTTTGATGGAAGCGCCGTATTCTTGCGAGACACAGCGGGAAGATGGGAAAAGATATCTTTCACTGTGAATCAAATGCAAGGTGTTATCAATCAGATTGGATTTATCGGATTAACTACAGATACAGGTTTCTTGACCGGAGATGCTATCTATGTGGCTTCTATTGAACTGGAATAGAAAAACTGAAACTTGTATAGGAAGAGAGGATATATAATGAAAAATTGGAAAAGAATAACAGCTGCAGTGGTGCTTGTGACACTCGTTGTTTCTTTACTTTCTGGTTGTGGATCGGATAAAAAAGAAACGAAGAGAAATGAGACGGGCGCAGTTGTAGATACGGTAAATGTAGTGACTTTAAATATGCTTGTATCAGAACCAGCGAATAGTAGTTATACTTATAACTATTATGGTACAGATATGCAAACGGATGATGATTATACTTTTGAGAAACGTTTGGAATATATCAAAGCAATGGGAAAATATGCAAATCCAGATGTTTTGTTGCTTCAAGAAGTTTCTGGACCATATTTCTGGGGAACTGTTTTAAACTTAAAGACTACAAAAACAAAAGGTGTGTATGATTCTGAAGGGTTGCCTGAATATACATTTGTAAATCATGGAAACCGTCGAGGAATTCTCTACGAAGATAACAATGCTTCATCAGATGCATTTGCATCTCACAATTTTGTCGCATTTGATCATTCGAAATTTGAGTATATCTCTAGTGGAACAAGGTTTGTTAGTGCAGACGGTACTCGTACGAATAGCTGGACAGATAATGCGTCTTCAGGATACTTTAACGATTTAGGTGATTACACATGGGTTGTGTTAAAAGAAAAAGCAACAGGCTTTGTTTCTATCTATGTATCAACTCACGTTTATACTCAAAATTTCCAAAGACAAGCATATGTTTTACAAAATGTTCAATATATGACAGAGTTCTTAGAAACAGTAGCAGCAGAGAATGGTAATGCTCCTGTGGTTGTAGGTGGAGACTTTAACTTGGATCCAAAAGTAACAAACTTCCAGTTTGCTTTCGATCATTTTACACAAGTAGCAAACTATTTAACTGCAGATTTCGAAGGAAATGCTTCTGGAACGAATCGTAACTTAGGTAATACTAGAAATGGTGGTAATACAATTGACCACATTTTCATGAATGGTGGAGAACCAAAGCATTTTGAAGTTTTGGATGGTCAAGTTGGTATGAATGGAAGTAATGAATGGCAATACTATCCAGAAACAACCTTTGATGGTACAATGTACGATATTTCGGACCACTGTCCGGTTTATACAAAGATTGAGTTTAAAGAAAATTCAAAATATCTAGCAGCTGATCCAGCAGATTACTATAACAATCCAAAAACAGTGGATGATGAGATTGTAACAAAGTCAGAAGGAACAAAGTTTGATGGTTCTGTTTTGAAATTTGATGCTACAGATATTTTGGCTGCAGTTAAAACAGGCGACTGTTTCTGGGCAAATATTGTGGAAGATGAAGAAGATGGAAAAGTACTTCGTATTGTTGCATGTGAAGAAACGAACAAAATAAATGCTCAGATTGATTTCCAAGCAATTGTAGGAGATATTGATATTTCTAAATATAGAAAGATGACAATCAAATATAAAACTGAGTTGTCTATTATTGGCTGTGAATTGGATATGACAGTTGATGTTGGAACAGGTGGAATGTCGTCAATGACTCCAATCACCAATACATACTCTGAATGGAAAGAACTTACGCTAAGAAAAGGAACAAATGAGGGTATTATCGGAAAGATTACACTTGAAGGTTCACTTGCTACTACGGGTATTTTAAAAGGTGATGCGATTTATATTTCATCAATTATATTAGAATAAAGTAGATAAGGTGGGATTCGAATTGAATCCCACCTGTTTTTTAGAGCCATGATAATAAACTATCACGCATTTTTGCATCGTATTATTTGGTTAAATCCTCATATAATGTCTTAATATCTTTATAGATAAATTCTGGCTTCACATCACTAGTTTCCACATCTTCCATAGTTCCTTCGCCACTGAGAACGAAGATAGAATGAATTCCGGCATTGACGCCACAAGCGATGTCTGTGTAAAGTCTGTCACCGATCATAGCAGTTTCTTCTGGCTTATAACCAGTTTTCTCCATTGCAAGCTGTGCCATAGTTGGTTCTGGCTTTCCGATGAATTTTGGCATACGTTTTGTTGCATTGCAGAGCATTTGGCTGACACTTCCACAGTCTGGTACAGAACCGTACCATGTTGGGCATACCCAGTCAGGATTGGTAGCGATGTAATCCACGCCTTTGTTTAGTAAGATGCAAGCATCTTCCAATTTTTGAAAGGTAAGCTCTGTGTCAAATCCCATACAGAGGCAATCAATATCGTCTTCTAATTTGTCTGTAATTGGTAAGTTTGCTTCTGCTAATTGTTCTTTGAAAGAAGAAGTTCCAAATGCATAGATCTTGTGATAATTTTTACTCTTTAAATAAAGAACAGTGGCATTGGTGGAAGTGAGGAAATCATCTGCAGTAGTAGGGATGCCAAGTTTCTCTAATTTTTCAATATATTTTGTTACGCTTTTAGAAGAGTTATTTGTTAGAAAAAGGAATTTTCCACCGATGCTTTTTACATATTCCAAGAAATCCAATGTTCCGTCAAATAAGTCATCATCTAGATAGATGGTTCCGTCCATATCTAATAAGTATAATTTTACGTTTTTTAGTTCATTCATAATATGAGTTCTCCTATGTTTATTTCCCTAATCTTACCAGTTTTTGCACGTAAAATCTAGGGGTTATCTTTGGGAAATGTATAGTGATGTTTTTGTAAATATCAACGCGATAATGTGCTAAAGCAAAAAGTTGTATAATTTTCATAAAAAGGTTGAAATAATTCGAAAATTTTAGTACAATGTCAACATATGATATACAAATCAAGGAGGCACACGGAAATGAAAGTTTACAGAACGGACGAGATTAGAAACGTCGTACTATTAGGCCACGGAGGAAGCGGAAAGACTAGTTTAGTTGAAGCTATGTTATATGTATCAGGCGCAACTAACAGAATGGGAAAGATTGCAGACCATAACACAGTTAGTGATTTTGATAAAGAAGAACAAAAACGCGAATTTTCAATTAGTACAAGTTTAGTTCCTATTGAGTGGGAAAAAGCAAAAATCAATGTCTTAGATACGCCAGGATACTTTGACTTTGTCGGAGAAGTAGAAGAGGCAGTTAGCGCAGCAGATGCAGCTGTCATCGTTGTATCTGGAAAAGCTGGCGTAGAAGTTGGAACGGAAAAGGCATGGGAATTATGTGACAAGTACAAATTACCAAGAATGGTATATGTAACAGAGATGGACGTGGATGATGCAAGTTTCCGTCAGGTTGTAGAAGATTTGACAGCAAAGTATGGAAAGAAGATTGCACCTCATTTCCAACCAATTCGTGAAAATGAAAAATTAGTTGGTTATGTTAACGTTATCAAAAATGCAGGTAGAAGATATACAGGTGTTGGACAGAGAGAAGAATGTGAAATTCCGGATTACTGTTTACCAAACTTGCAGATTTGCCGTGATGCATTGATGGAAGCGGTGGCAGAAACCAGTGAAGATTTTATGGATAGATATTTTGCGGGCGAAGAATTCTCAGTGGAAGAGATTCGTGCTGCAATGCGTATGTCAGTGACAGATGGAAGTATCGTACCAGTAGCTATGGGATCGAATACAGAGGCACAAGGTGTTGCAAACCTTTTATCTGATATCGTAAGATTCTTCCCAAGTCCAGATAAGAAGACTTGTGCAGGTATTAACCGCAAGACAAATGAAATTTTTGAAGCAAACTATGATTTCTCAAAATCAAAGAGTGCATATGTGTTCAAGACAATGGTTGATCCATTCATCGGTAAATATTCATTCCTTAAAGTTTGCTCGGGTGTATTAAAAGGCGATGACACACTTTACAACGCAGAGTCAGATACAGAAGAAAAACTTGGAAAATTGTACACAATGATCGGTAATAAACCAGTGGAAGTTCCTGAACTTCACGCAGGTGATATCGGAGCTGTTGCAAAATTATCAGCTGTTAAAACTGGCGATACACTTTCTACAAAGAATACACAAGTGTTATTTGGAAAGACAGAGTATTCGGTACCATATACATATATGAAATATGTAGTAAAAGCAAAAGGCGATGAAGATAAAGTTTCGCAAGCACTTGCAAAAATGATGGCAGAAGACGTGACACTCAAAGTCGTTAATGATAGTGAAAATCGTCAGACATTGTTATATGGTATGGGTGACCAACATTTGGAAATCGTTGTGAGCAAGTTGGCAAGCCGTTATAAAGTAGAAGTTTTACTTGAAACACCAAAGGTAGCTTTCCGCGAAACATTGCGTAAGAAATCTGATGTGGATACAAAATATAAGAAACAATCTGGTGGACATGGACAATATGGACACGTTAAGATGACATTTGAACCATCTGGAGATTTGGAAACAGCATATACATTTGAACAAATCGTTGTAGGTGGAGCAGTTCCAAAGAACTACTTCCCAGCAGTAGAAAAAGGTCTGCAAGAATCAGTGGTGAAAGGACCTTTGGCTGGATATCCTGTAGTGGGCGTGAAAGCAGTGTTATATGATGGATCTTATCATCCAGTAGACTCTTCAGAAATGGCATTTAAGACAGCTACAATCCAAGCATTTAAGAAAGGATTTATGGAAGCAAGTCCAGTACTTCTTGAACCAATTGCGAACATCAAAGTTACAGTTCCTGATGAATTTACAGGAGATGTAATGGGCGATTTAAATAAACGTCGCGGACGCGTGCTCGGTATGACACCAATTGCTGGTGGAAATCAGATTATTGAAGCAGATATCCCAATGACAGGTGTATTTGGATACTGTACAGTCCTTCGTTCTATGACAGGTGGAAGAGGAACATATGCATACGAGTTTGTACGCTATGAACAAGCACCGTCAGATGTACAAGAAAAAGAAATCGCTAAGAGAGCAGCTGAAGAAGCATAAAAATTTTATGAGGGGCACGGGAAACCGTGCCCTACTTGTATATTTAAAATGAAAGTGTTATAATTTCCCTTACGTAGGAAAAAATATTATCAGAGGGTAAAGATATGAAAGTTGTAATTATTGGTGACGGTAAGGTTGGATATAATCTGGCGAAGAACCTGTCAGAAGACAATTGTGATGTCGTATTGATTGATAATAACGAGCAAAAATTAAAAGTGGCAATTAACAATTTGGATATTAATTGTTTTGCTGGTGATGGAGTGAGTGCGGAAGTGCAGATGGAGGCAGGAGTACCAGAGGCTGATTTAGTCATTGCCTGTGCATCGACAGATGAACTCAATATGCTAGCTTGTTTGATTGCTAGAAGAATTGGAGCAAAGCATACCATTGCGAGAGTGCGTAATCCGATTTATTATCAGCAGATAGATATTTTAAAAGAAGATTTGCGCCTTAGTATGGTTGTAAACCCAGAGTTTGCTGTAGCAAATGAAATTGCAAGGAATTTGATTTTCCCAGCAGCAAGTAAGGTAGAGACCTTCGTAAAGGGAAGAATTGAACTAGTAGAATTCCCAGTGCGTGAGAATAATCCAGTGATTGGACTTAAGTTAGCAGACATTTATCGTAAGTTCCAAATCAAACTGTTGATTTGCGCCATTGAAAGAGAAGATGAAGTCTATATCCCAGATGGTGAATTCGTAATACAAGAAGGGGACAAGCTTCATATTGCAGCAACTCATAAAGAGATAGAACAGTTCTTTAATCGCATGGGCAATCGAAAGTTCCGTGTGAAGAACGTTATGATTTGTGGCGGTGGACGTGTTGGATTTTATCTTGCGAAGAAACTTTGCTCTATGGGTATGCAAGTGAAGTTAATTGAACACAAAAAAGAAAGATGCGAGTTGCTTTGTGAGGAATTACCAAATGCAACAGTCATTTATGGAGATGCAACAGACCATGACTTACTGATCGAAGAAGGCGTAAAGGAAGCAGATGCATTGATTGCCCTTACTGGTGTGGATGAAGAAAATATCATTATGGGATTGTTTGCAAAGAAACAGGGTGTTGGGAAAATCGTGGCAAAAGTAAACGAAGATTCTAGAGCAAGGATGGTGGAAGGTCTTGGAATCGACAGTATCGTTTCTGCAAAAAATGCTACAGTAGATGCCATTTTCAGTTATGTACGTGCGAGACAAAATTCGCTCAGTAGTACAAAAGTTGAAGCAATGTATCGTTTGGTAGATGAACGTGTAGAGGCATTGGAATTTATTATAGATAAAGAAACAGAGTATACAAATATACCATTAAAAGATTTAAAGATAAAACCAAATAACCTAATTGCTTGTATCGGACGTAAACGCCAAATCATTATTCCAAGTGGTAATGATAGTATTCAAGTGGGTGATAGTATCGTTGTAGTCACCAAATCGAAGAAGGTACAGGATATTACAGATATTTTGGCATAGGAGAACGGTTATGAACAAAAAAATGACAGTCTATATCTTAGGCAGAATGCTTGGTGTAGAAGCAGCACTTATGTTAATCCCGTCTATTGTTTCGCTGATTTATGGGGAGGACGGATGGAAAGCATTTCTCATTACAAGTGTAATTCTGTTCTTTGTATATTTGATTTTTGGACGAAAGAAACCAAAGGATTCTACAATTTACGGGAAAGATGGATTTATTATTATTGCCAGTGCGTGGGTGTTGTGGTCTTTATTTGGTGCACTTCCGTTCTGGATTTCGGGTACGATTCCATCATATGTTGATGCGTTTTTTGAGACAGTATCTGGATTTACAACGACTGGTTCTACCATTTTGACAGATATTGAATCCTTGTCAAAAGGAATGAATTTTTGGAGATGTTTCACACACTGGATTGGCGGTATGGGCGTGTTGGTTTTTGTGTTGGTTGTATTTTCGTTGGAAGATAAGAACACGATGCACTTGATGCGAGCAGAAGTGCCGGGGCCAGAGACAGATAAATTAGTTCCAAAAGCGCGAGATACTGCTAAGATTCTGTATGGAATGTATTTGGGACTCACTGTTATAGAAATTATCTTATTATGGATTCATCCAAAGATGGATTTGTATGATAGCATTGTGCATGCATTTAGTACCGCGGGAACAGGTGGTTTCAATAATTATAATGACAGTGTCAAACATTTTAATAGTGCTTATATTGATGGTGTTATTACGGTGTTTATGATTCTGTTTGGAATTAACTTTAATATGTATTATTTCTTGTTGTTAAAGAAAGCCAAGGCCGTATTTAAAAATGAGGAAGTTCGGGCATATTTGGGAATTATATTGGGGTCTGCAGTTTTAATTACAATCAACATATTCCATATGTATGGTTCCGTTTTGGAGGCATTCCGCTACGCAATTTTCCAAGTAGCAGCTGTGATTACAACCACGGGATTTTATACGGCGGATTTCAATTTGTGGCCAGAGTTTTCGAAAGTTATTTTGCTTGGAATTATGATTGTTGGAGCTTGTGCCGGTTCTACCGGTGGTGGAATGAAGGTTTCACGTATTTTAATTCTCTTAAAGAGTATCAAACAAGAATTAAAGCGTTTACTTCATCCAAAATCAGTGAATATTATTAAGATAAATGGAAAGAAAGTAAGAGAAGAAACGCTAAACGGCGTTTATGTATATTTTATTGCTTATATGGCGATATTTGTTGTATCTGTACTATTGATTTCGCTCAATAATTTTGACTTTGCAACAACATTTAGTGGCGTATTAACGACAATCAATAATGTGGGTCCTGGTATTTCGAAACTTGGCCCAGTTGAGAATTTTGCTCAGTTCTCAAATTTGTCAAAGATTGTATTTTGCTTTGATATGTTAATAGGAAGATTAGAAATTTTCCCATTTTTATTGATGTTTTCTCCAAACTTATGGAGGAAGAAATTCTAGGAGGGAAGAAGGATGAAAGCAGGAAAAATTAAAGCCCTTGTGGCATTGCTGGCATTGCTGGTATTAGGGATATATTACTATGTTACGTTGCCGGCGATTAACATTCATTCGTCTGGATTTTGGTTTTCAATTATTATAATCCTTGTGGCCATTGCGCTAGGTTATATTGTGCGCAAGAGATATGGCGTGTATGAAATTAAGGAATCGAAATTCATCAAAGTAATGGGAATTTTAGTGGCCCTTGTAGTTGTAGTATATTTCATTGGCTCATTACTTTCTTCGCCAATTATTAATGCGAAGAAATATCAGAAGTTGTTAAAAGTAGAAAATGGTGAATTCACAAAGGATATTGAAGAACTATCTTACGACCAGATTCCACTTTTGGATAGAGATTCAGCTACTCTTTTAGGAAATAGAAAGATGGGTAGTATGATTGATATGGCTTCTCAGTTTGAAGTGGATGACATTTATAGCCAAATCAATTATCAGGATAAGCCAGTGCGCGTTTCGCCGCTTCGCTATGCAAATGCAATCAAGTGGCTGACCAATCAAAAGGATGGTATTCCGGCATACGTTAAAATTGATATGGCAACCCAGACGACGGAATTAGTGAAATTGAAAGACGGTATCAAGTATTCCACATCCGAGTATTTTAACCGCAATATCTATCGTCACCTGAGATTTAAATATCCAACATATATTTTCAATGAACTCAGTTTTGAAATAGACGAAGAAGGCGTTCCTTATTGGGTATGTCCAGTGAAGAAGTTCAACATCGGACTATTCGGTGGAGAGACTGTAGGGCGAGTGGTTCTATGTAATGCGATTACAGGGGAAACGATTGATTACGCAATCAAAGACGTGCCGTCATGGATTGACCGTGCATATTCCGCAGATTTGATGATTCAGTTGTTTGATTATTACGGCACCTTAAAACATGGATATATCAATAGTATTTTAGGTCAAAAAGATTGTTTGGTTACGACCGACGGACACAATTATTTAGCCATTGATGACGATGTTTGGGTTTATACCGGAGTTACTTCTGTGAGTGGAGATCAGTCAAATGTTGGGTTTGTATTGATGAATCAACGTACGATGGAAACCAAGTTTTACGCCATTGAAGGTGCAACAGAAAATTCTGCACAAGCTTCCGCAGAGGGACAGGTGCAAAACTTAAAATATGTGGCGACTTTCCCACTGTTATTAAATATCGGTGGAGAACCGACTTATTTTATCGCGTTGAAAGACAATGCGGGCTTGGTAAAAAAATACGCTATGGTAAATGTGCAAAAGTATCAAGTAGTTGGTATTGGAAATACAGTTGGAGAGTGTGAGGAAGAATATCAAAAGCTTCTCGCAAAAGAAGGTCTTCAAGATAAGGAAGATACTAGTAAGAAACTATCGATTACAGGAAAGATTACAAAGATTGCGCAGAGTGTACTTGAAGGCAACACCCATTATTTCTTGATGATTGAAGGTTCAGATAAGATTTTCGAAGCCTCGATTGTAGATTTTATTGAAATGATACAGTATGAGGTGGGGCAGGAAATTACGGTACAGTATAAAGAGGGCGTAAAGACGAACATCATTACAAAGATTGAATAGATTGATAGAAAATAAAAATCCCGAAAGTGTGAATCTTTCGGGATTTATTATTTATCATTATTAATTTAAGAAATTACATTTTTCAACGTCAACGCCTAAGTCTTCTTTGTTAGCGCTTACACTAACTACGAAATCAACATTGTGTCTCTTAGAAATATTGTCAAGGCGATCAACAAATCTTGGGATATTTTCAAGAGAAACACTTGCTTGTTTCAAAATACCATCGATAAAGATTACTTGAATATCACTGTTACCGCTTAACATTCCGTAAAGGAATCCTGTATATTCATCAATGTTACGGATAGAAGGATAGTCTGTCATACAAATCGCACGAATGTCGAATGACAAGCTGTATGTATCATTGTGGCTGTTCTTAATGAATACCACGTTTCCGTCACATTCCTTTGCTTTCAAATTTGCTAATTCAATCATTTGCTGTGTTTTACCACTGCCTTTTTGCCCTGTTAATAAATTTACCATGGGGGATCACTCCTTTGCTATGTAATAATCATATTATACATTATAAATTAAAAATGAGCAATACAAAATGGGCAAGTTGTGATAAAATAAATTACGAGGTGAAAGAAATGAACGGAACAGAAAGAAGAGAAAAAATTGTTGCATATATTCGAGATAGCAAGGAGCCAGTTTCTGGACAAAAGTTGGCGGAAATCTTTGATGTTAGTCGCCAAGTAATTGTGCAAGATATGGCACTTATCCGTGCTAACGGAGTGGAGATTTTGTCTACACATAGGGGATATGTCATAGATAACAAAAAAAGTGTAAATAGAGTATTCTATGTCAATCATACGGATGAACAACTGGAAGATGAATTGTGTATGATTGTAGATATGGGTGGCAAAATTGTGAATGTGATGGTGGAACATAAAGTATATGGAAAATTAGAGGCAGAGCTTCAGATTACCTCCAGACATAAGGTGTATGAATTTGTGGAAAGTATGAAAAGCGGTTCGTCAAGTCCGTTAAAGAATCTCACATCCAACTTGCATGCTCATTTGGTGGAAGCAGAGGATGAAAAAGTTTTAGATATGATTGAGGATAAACTGCGAGAAATGGGGATTCTTGTATAGTATAGAACTTGACAAAAACATCGAGTGTGATACAATAACAAAAGCTATGAAAATACGGTAGCAAAGGAGAAAGAGAGTTATGGCAACACCATATAATCATAAGGCAATTGAAAAGAAATGGCGCGACAATTGGGCGGCAAACCCAGTGAATGTCAAAGAAGATGAAAATGGAAAGAGAGAGAAATATTATTGTCTCGATATGTTCCCATATCCATCAGGAAACGGACTTCACGTAGGACATTGGAGAGGATATGTAATCTCTGACGTATGGAGCCGTTATAAATTATTACAAAAATACTATATCATCCACCCAATGGGATGGGATGCATTTGGACTTCCAGCAGAGAACTATGCGATTAAGATGGGCGTACATCCTGCAATTTCGACTGCAGAAAATGTAGCAAATATTAAGAACCAGATTAATGAAATCGCAGCTCTTTATGACTGGGATATGGAAGTAAATACAACAGATCCAGAGTTCTATAAATGGACACAATGGATTTTTGTAAAAATGTTTAAGGAAGGTCTTGCTTATGAGAAAGAGTTCCCAATTAACTGGTGTCCTTCTTGTAAGACAGGTTTGGCAAATGAAGAGGTTGTAAACGGTAAATGTGAGCGTTGTGGAACAGACGTTACAAAGAAAAATCTTCGTCAATGGATGCTTCGCATTACAAAATACGCAGACCGTCTTTTGAACGATTTGGACAAACTTGATTGGCCAGAAAAAGTAAAGAAGATGCAGGCAGAGTGGATTGGAAAATCTTACGGTGCAGAAGTTGATTTCCAAGTAGAAGGAAGAGACGAAAAGATTACCGTATATACCACAAGACCTGATACATTGTACGGAGCAACATTTATGGTATTGGCTCCAGAGCATGCACTTGCAGCTTCCCTTGCAACCGATGAGACAAGAGAGGCGGTAGAACAATACATCTACGATTCCTCTATGAAATCAAATGTAGATAGAATGCAGGACAAAGAAAAGACAGGTGTGTTCACAGGATCTTATGCAATCAACCCATTGAATGGAGAAAAGACACCAATCTGGCTTGCAGATTATGTATTGGCAGACTATGGTACAGGAGCGATTATGTGTGTACCTGCACATGATGATCGTGACTTCGAATTTGCGACAAAATTCAACATTCCAATTATCCAAGTAATTGCGAAAGATGGAGTGGAAATTGAAAATATGACAGAAGCTTACACAGAAGCATCTGGAACCATGATTAATTCCGGCGAATGGAATGGAATGGAATCTGCAGTTCTTAAGAAAGAAGCACCACATATCATTGAAGAAAGAGGAATCGGTAAAGCAACTGTGAACTTCAAACTTCGTGACTGGGTATTCTCTCGTCAACGTTACTGGGGAGAGCCAATTCCGATTGTACACTGTGAGACTTGTGGAGCAGTTCCAGTACCAGAGGAAGAACTTCCACTTACACTTCCAGAAGTAGATTCTTATGAGCCGACAGGAACAGGGGAATCTCCACTTGCAGGAATTGAAAGCTGGGTAAATACAACTTGTCCAGTTTGTGGAAAACCAGCAAAACGTGAGACAAATACAATGCCACAATGGGCTGGATCTTCGTGGTATTTCCTCCGTTATGTAGATAATCATAATTCCGAAGAATTAGTGTCAAAAGAAAAAGCACACGAATTACTTCCAGTTGATATGTACATCGGTGGTGTAGAACATGCAGTACTTCACTTGTTGTATTCACGTTTCTATACAAAATTCTTGTATGATATCGGCGTGGTTGATTTTGAAGAACCATTTACCAAGTTATTTAACCAAGGTATGATTACTGGTAAAAACGGTATTAAGATGAGTAAATCAAAAGGAAATGTTGTTTCACCTGATGATTTGGTAAGAGATTACGGTTGTGATGCTCTTAGAATGTACGAACTTTTCGTAGGTCCACCAGAGTTAGATGCAGAGTGGGATGACCGCGGTATCGACGGTGTATATCGTTTCTTGACACGTGTATGGAACCTTGTACAAGACAGCAAGGAAAAGAACGTGGTTGCAACAAAAGAGATGGTAAAAGTTCGCAACAAGATGATTTATGACATTACCACTCGTTTAGAGAACTTTAGTTTAAATACGGTTGTTTCTGGATTTATGGAATACAACAACAAACTCTTAGAGATTGCAAAGAAAGAAGGCGGAGTGGACGTAGAGACACTCAGCGCACTTGCAGTATTGTTAGCTCCATTTGCACCACATACAGCAGAAGAGTTGTGGGAACAATTAGGACATACAGGAACTGTATTTAATGCAGGATGGCCAACATACGATGAAGCAGCAATGAAAGATGATGAAATCGAAGTGGCTGTTCAGATTAATGGAAAGACAAGAGCAGTTGTGACTGTGCCAGCAGATGTGTCAAAAGATGATGCTATCGCAGCTGGTAAGGCAGCAGTTGCAGATAAGTTGACAGGAACAATCGTAAAAGAGATTTATGTACCTGGAAGAATTATCAATATTGTTCAAAAATAATATGTAGAAAGTAAGAAAGACAATCAAGCTTTGGATTGTCTTTCTTTTTGCTTTATAGGAAACGAAATTTATTCTCCACCTGGACCATCACGACGTGGTACTTCATCAGGTGTAACATTTGTGGTTACATCCGATGGTCTAGGAAGGTCGATTTCAGGAATGTTATCGTCGTCATAGACATTTCCTGGCCTGGTTGTGATTTCAATAATTGGATGTTCTTTCTCTTTCATAGAGATATCCTCCTTTCAAAGGTTATATTTCATAGATAGTCTTTGCAATTCTCTTTCTTTTTATAAAAAAATTTGGTAGAATAGCGGAGGGAATAAAACTTAAAGGAGTTTTTTATATATGAGTATTTTAAATGTAGAACATTTGACACATGGTTTTGGTGACCGCGCAATCTTTGGAGATGTGTCTTTTCGACTGTTGAAAGGAGAGCATATCGGACTCGTGGGTGCCAACGGAGAAGGAAAATCCACATTTTTAAATATTGTAACGGGGAAATTGCAGCCAGACGAAGGCAAAATTGAATGGGCGAAGAATGTCCGTGTTGGATATTTGGACCAACATACAGTATTAGAAAAAGGGATGACCATTCGCGATGTCTTAAATAATGCTTTCTCATTTTTGTTTGATATGGAAGCAGAGATGAACCGGATGTTTGAACAGATGGCCGAGGCATCACCAGAAGAGATGGAACGTTTGCTGGAAGAGACAGGGACATATCAAGATTTGTTAGAACAGCATGACTTTTATATTATTGATGCGAAGGTAGAAGAAGTTGCTAGAGCTTTGGGACTTTTGGATATTGGCTTAGACCGCGATGTAACAGACCTTAGCGGTGGACAGAGAACAAAAGTATTGCTTGCCAAGTTGCTTTTGGAAAAACCAGATATCTTGCTCTTAGACGAGCCAACCAACTATCTGGATGAGGAGCATATTGCATGGCTAAAGCGCTACTTGATTGACTATGAGAATGCATTTGTATTAATTTCCCACGATATTCCGTTTTTAAATGAAGTCATTAATATCATTTATCATATGGAAAACCAAGAACTCAACCGATATGTAGGAGATTATGACCACTTCCAAGAAGTGTACGCAGTGAAAAAAGCACAATTGGAAGCTGCTTATAAGCGCCAACAACAAGAAATCAGTGAACTCAAGGATTTTGTGGCACGAAATAAAGCCAGAGTTTCTACGAGAAATATGGCAATGTCACGCCAAAAGAAGTTGGATAAGATGGATATCATTGAGCTGGCAGCTGAAAGACCAAAGCCAGAGTTTAACTTCAAGGTAGGAAGAACTCCTGGAAAATATATATTCGAGACTAAAGATTTGGTGATAGGATACGATGAGCCATTATCCAAGCCGCTTACACTTTCTATGGAGCGCGGAAGCAAGATTGCTTTGGTAGGGGCAAATGGTATTGGAAAAACCACTTTATTAAAGAGTATCCTAGGACTCATTCCATCTCTTGGAGGAGAAGTGGAATTAGGAGAAAATCTTTTGATTGGGTATTTTGAGCAAGAGTCAGCACCGGATAACAAGACTACTTGCATTGAAGAAATATGGAAAGAGTTCCCTTCTTATACACAATACGAAGTGCGTTCTGCATTGGCAAAATGCGGACTCACGACGAAACACATCGAAAGTCAAGTGCGTGTATTAAGCGGTGGAGAACAAGCAAAAGTGCGCCTCTGTAAATTGATTAATAAAGAGACGAATATCTTACTCTTGGACGAGCCGACCAACCATTTGGACGTGGATGCGAAGGATGAATTGAAACGTGCATTGCAGGCATATAACGGCAGTGTGCTCCTCATTTGTCACGAGCCAGAGTTTTATCGAGATGTTGTCAGCGAGGTGTGGGATTGCACCAAATGGACAACGAAAGTCATTTAGAATATCGAATCAATGCATGAAAAAGTTGCTTCATATTTGGAGCAGTTTTGAACATGCTCTCGGGATGCCATTGCACACCGACTACAAAGGTGTGTGATGGCATTTCGATTCCTTCGATGATTCCGTCTTTGGTAAATGCAGATACCACAAGATCTTTGCCTAAACAATGGATGGATTGATGATGAAAACTATTGGTGAATTCAAAGTTGCCCATAATGCGATGCAGTCTTGTTCCTGGCTCCATAATGACTTTATGACTCACATCTTTGCGGGTAATACTTGGTTGCATATGGTTGATAGTTTCAAATGACGTGAGACTTAGGTCTTGATAGATACTTCCACCGCAAGCCACATTTAGAACCTGCATACCGCGGCAAATGGCAAGAATCGGTTTATCTTTTTCGAGCACTGTTTTCATAACGCGAATTTGAAATAAATCCAAAGTAATATCTGTTTTTCCAACATCTGTCATTGGCTCCTGTCCAAAGAGCAAAGGCGTAATATCTCCACCACCGCAAAAGAGGAAACCATCGCAAAGTTTTACATAGTCTTCAATGATGGATTTCGATTTTACGAGAGGGAGAATGAGTGGTACCCCGCCTACAGATTTAATCGCTTGTATGTAAGCATCGCTTACGTATTGTTTATGATCTTCTAGACCACAGATAATGATTCCAATTTTCGCTTTCATATATACATCCTTTTTAGAATAGGGTAGACTATAATAATAGAGTTTATGCAGGGAGATAAGAAAAAATGAAACTCATAGATTTTCACTGTGACACCTTTTGGGCAATGGAAAGGCAAGTGCCTTTGTGCGTAGATATAGAAAAATTAAAGAACGCAGATAGTTTGGCGCAGTTCTTTGCCTGTTTTATCTATATAGATGATTTCGTGGGAGAAGACCGCTATACAAAGGGGTATCAGCATGCACTTGAGATGATTCGGTTTGCGAAAAAATATTTTAAATCCATGCCGAATGAAATTGCAATGACCTGTAACTATGAAGAATTATGTGCCCATCAGAAGGGAAATAAGATTTCTGCATTTTTAACAATAGAAGAAGGTGGCATTTTAGAAGGTAATATGAGCCGATTGGAGTGCTTATATAACGAGGGTGCGCGGTTAATGACACTTCTCTGGAATTATGAGAATTGCATTGGCTACCCAAATAGCAGAGATAGAAATGTGATGGAAAAAGGACTGAAACCATTTGGAATAGAAGTAGTGCAACGAATGAATGAGTTGGGAATGATTGTAGATGTTTCCCATATGTCCGATGGTGGCTTTTGGGATACTTTAAAATATAGTGAGAAACCAGTGGTGGCATCACATTCCAATGCAAGAGTACTCTGCAATCATCCGAGAAACTTATCTGATGATATGATTCGTGCATTAGCTAAGCAGGGTGGCGTGATAGGGGTGAATACATACCCGTATTTTGTGCATCCGAGTGGGAAGGCATCTATGGAACTTATGGCAGACCATATCGCACATATATATCAGGTGGGTGGCGAAGATGTAATTGGAATTGGTACAGATTTTGACGGTTATGATGAAGGCGAATCCGATTTTCATCATATCGGACAGATGAAAGAGTTTTATGACGTGGTGAGAAAACGTGGATTTACAGAACGACAAATGGAAAAGATTTGGTTTCGAAATATATTACGCGTTATAAAATCGTAGAAAAATGATGAAACAAAATGAAATATATGTTATGATTACTGAGATTACATAGAGGAGAAGTGTGCGTATGCAGAAGTTGCTTAGTTGCGTAATGGATATTGGGGAACAAATGCTGATTTGCGGCGCAGAGGTACACCGTGTAGAAGATAGCATGGAGAGAATGTGTAAAGCATTCGGGGCAAAGCGCATTGATGTGTTTAGTATTACAAGCAGTATGGTTGTGACAATATCTATGGAGAATGGAGAACAATTCACACAGACAAGACGTATCAATGGCAGTGGTACGGATATGGAACGTTTACACCGATTGAATGCGCTCTCAAGGAAGATTTGTGAGAAATCAATGGCGGCAGAAGAGATTCAAAAGGAATATCAAAAGTGTATGGAAGCAAAGCTATATCCAATATGGGTTATCTGTCTTTCGTATGCTTTGATTGCAGGTGCATTTACTGCTTTTTTCGGTGGGAATCTTAGAGAGATATTGTTATCACCAGTTATCGGATTACTGATTAGTGTGGTTACATATTTTGCAGACAGGATTGAGATGAATCGTGTCTTTGTGAAGTTTGGCTGTTCATTTTTTGTGACGGCATTTGCATTTTTGTTTTTGAAAATAGGTTGGATTGCAAATGTAGATATGGTGATTATTGGGAACATTATGGTTTTAATTCCGGGAATCGGTTTTACCAATGCACTTCGTGATTTGTTTGTAGGAGACAGTATTGCAGGGTTACTGCGAACAGTGGAAGCTATACTTTTGGCGCTTGCCATTGGTGCAGGATACTTCTTATTTGTATGGATGATGGGAGGTGCCTTCTAATGCAAGCAGAAATGATACAGATTATTACTGGTTTACTAGGTACATTGGGATTTTCCATTCTATTTAATATTAAAGGGAAAAGACTTTTGGCAGCAACATTTGGCGGTTTTCTATCTTGGACAGCATTTCTTTTGTTGGCTCCAGTGATTGAGAGTGAACCGATTCGTTATTTTTTGGTTTCCGTGTTAATTTCTTTCTATGCAGAGATGATAGCGAGAGCATTAAAGACACCGACTACCACCGTTCTTATGGCGGCATTGGTTCCGCTGATTCCAGGGGGCTCTTTGTATTATACAATGGCATATGCACTTGGAAGTGACTTGGAGAAATTTGTAGGTAAGGCAATGTCAACCTTAAAACTTGCAGGAGCACTGGCATTAGGAATTGTAATTACAACTATGGTAATGCGTGCAATATATGCAACAAGAACAATACGAGATAAAAAGGAGATACATAATGGCAACGATTAAACCATTTATAGGAATACGACCAAGTAAAGAGAAGGCAGCTGGTATCGCAGCACTGCCTTATGATGTATATAGCAGAGAAGAAGCGAGAAAAGTAGTGGAGAATGATTCATTGTCATTTCTTCGTATTGATAGACCGGAAACACAATTTCCGGAGGATGCAGATATGTACAGCCCTGAAGTGTATCAGAAAGCACATGATATGCTATGGGATATGGTGGAATGTGGAGACTTTGTCACAGAGGAGAAAGAAGTTTACTATATTTACGAATTGACTATGAACGGTAGGGTACAGGATGGTCTAGTAGCATGTGCATCTATCGATGATTATCAGAATGGTATCATCATGAAACACGAGAATACAAGAGAAGAAAAAGAGCAGGATCGTATTCGTCACGTGGATACTTGCAGTGCTCACACGGGACCAATTTTCTTGGCATATAGAGCGAAAGAAGTGATTCGAGATATCATTGCAGCAAAGAAAACAGAAGAGCCGCTTTACGATTTTACTTCAAATGATGGGATTCGCCATCGTGTATTTTGCATCGATGATGTAGAAGTAATTGCAACAATTAAAGCGGAATTTGAACAGACTAATCAAATCTATATCGCCGATGGGCATCACAGAGCAGCATCTGCTGTGAAAGTGGGATTGAAGAGAAGAGAAGTTAATCCGAATTATGACGGCACAGAAGAATTTAACTACTTCTTGTCAATCTTATTTGCAGATGAGCAACTGATGATTATGGATTATAACCGTGTGGTAAAGGATTTGAATGGAAATACACCAGAGCAATTCCTAGAAAAGATGAAAGGGATTGTGGATATTGTGAAGGAAGATAAAAAAGAGATTTATCCATCGCAAAAAGGTGAATTTTCTATGTATTTAGATGGAGTATGGTACCTTTGCAAGATCCGTGAAGAAGATTTAGACAAGGATCCAGTTGAGGGATTAGATGTATCCATTTTGCAGAAAAAGGT
Organism: Faecalimonas sp.; assembly: GCA_045659485.1. Taxonomy (GTDB): domain Bacteria; phylum Bacillota; class Clostridia; order Lachnospirales; family Lachnospiraceae; genus Faecalimonas. The sequence continues at coordinate 84,416 of JAZOWZ010000016.1, forward strand.
GCTTACGCCACTCTTAGGAATTGGTGACCCAAGAATTGATAAGCGCATTGATTTTGTCGGTGGTATTCGTGGACTCAAAGAATTAGAAAGAAGAGTATCTGAAGATTGTGAAGTCGCATTTGCAATGTATGCAACTTCTATTCAGGAATTATTTGATGTGGCAGATGCAGGGATGTTAATGCCACCAAAATCCACTTGGTTTGAACCAAAGCTTCGCAGTGGGTTGTTTATACATAAAATATAAATACGTTTGATTATTACGAAGGAAAGAGAGAGATTCAGGATGAATTTCTCTCTTTTTTTAACGTGTAGGAAATTCCTCACGTATGCACTTGTTGACATTTCAACAAGCAAATGATATAATTACAACTTGTTGAAACCTCAACAAGTTGTAATTGGAGGATTTTATGAAAGAAAGATTTGAAACTTTTACAGTGCTTATCAATCGAATAAGCAGAAATATTCGTAAGATTAAAAATCAAGAAATGGCGAAATATAATCTTAGAAGTGCACATGTTTCTTGTTTGTATTTTATTTATCGGACAAAGAATATCACGGCAACTGAGTTGTGTGAGAAGTGTGAAGAAGATAAGGCGACGATTTCTCGTACTCTTGATTATCTTGAAAGGAATGAATTTATTTTCTGTGAATCCAAAAATGCAAAAAGATATAAAAGTGCATTGAGATTAACAGAAAAAGGATTTGTAGTAGGTAAAGAAATTGCAGATAGAATTGATGGAGTACTTGATGAAATCAGTTTTGGACTTACCGATGAAGAAAGGGATACATTTTATCAGAGTCTTTCTATTATCAGCCAATGCCTAGAAACAGTTGCAAACAAGAAAACGAAATAAGTAACTAAGGAGAGAAGATTATGAAAACAAGAATTATTGTGGATTCAACAGTGGATTTAACACCACAGTATAAAGAGCGTGTACACATTGTTCCCCTCACCGTACATTTTGGTGACGAAGAATTTATTGATGGAGTTAATATTGATAAGAAAGCTTTTTATGAAAAGCTCATAGAGACTGATGTGATGCCTACTACGAGCCAAGCAACACCAGCGGCATTTATTGTAGAATATGAAAAAGCAAAAGAAGCAGGAGAAGAAGCGGTTGTAATCACTTTATCATCGAAACTTTCTGGTACTTATCAAAGTGCAATGATTGCCACAGAAGAGTATGAAAATATTTATGTTGTAGATGGGATGAGTGCAGCAATAGGTACGGGAATCCTAGTTGAACGTGCGATTCAAATGGTAGATGAAGGTATGAGTGCAAAAGAGATCGCAGACACGATTGAAAAAGAAAAAAACCAAGTGATTATTGTTGCCCTTATCGATACGCTTGAATACTTGAAAAAAGGTGGACGTATCTCAAAAAGTGTTGCGATGGTTGGAGGAGTTTTGAATATTAAACCTGTTGTTTCGATTGAGCACGGCGTGATTAATATACTTGGTAAAGCAAGAGGATCTAAAATGGGGAACAATCTATTGGCTGAAGAAATCGCGAAAGCAGGAGGCGTTGATTTTTCGAAACCAGTTTTGCTAGGATATACTGGTATTTCCGATGCGTTGCTCTTGAAATATATTGAAGATAGTAAATGCTTATGGGAAAGTAATCTCGATGAGGTTCGCTATGAAATTGTTGGAAGTGTAATCGGTACACATGCTGGTCCTGGCGCAGTAGCAGTTGCTTTTTTTAAAAAATCTTTATAAATAGAAAATCAAGTGATTTATAAAGGAAATGGCGTAGTTGTAAAAACTACGCCATTCTCTATATAAGATGTTTTTTTGTTTTTATTTGTTAGCTTCAACCTCAGCCATCTTCATCGCACGAACTTTTAATGGAAGTCCGAACAAAGTGATGAATCCGTCTGCATCGTGGTGGTCATATAAGTCACCAGTTGTGAAGCTTGCAAGAGATTCGTTGTACAATGTGTATGGAGAAGTTGTTCCAGCTTTGATGATGTTACCTTTGTAAAGTTTGAACTTCACTTCACCAGTTACGTATTCTTGTGTAGATTCAACGAATGCTTGAACTGCTTCGCGAAGAGGAGTGAACCATTTTCCTTCGTAAACGATTTGAGCAAGTTTGTTACCCATATCTTTCTTCACTTCCAATGTAGCACGGTCTAATACAAGTTCTTCTAATTGTTGGTGTGCTTCCATAAGGATGGTTCCACCTGGTGTTTCATAAACACCACGAGATTTCATACCAACCACACGGTTTTCTACGATATCTACAATACCAATACCATGTTTTCCGCCAAGTTCATTCAAAGTAGTGATAACTTCAGAAACCTTCATTGCTTTTCCATTGACACTTGTAGGAACACCTTTTTCAAATGTCATAGTTACATATTCGCCTTCGTCTGGAGCTTTTTCAGGAGAAACACCAAGCACCAACAAGTTGTCGTAATTTGGTTCCAATGATGGATCTTCCAATTCCAAACCTTCGTGGCTAATGTGCCATAAGTTACGGTCACGGCTGTAGCTGTGGCTTGCATCGAAAGGAAGGTCGATTCCATGTGCCTTGCAGTATTCAATTTCATCTTCACGAGATTGCATTGTCCAAACGTCTGTCATTCTCCAAGGAGCGATAATCTTAAGATCTGGAGCAAGGGCTTTGATACCAAGTTCAAAACGGATTTGGTCATTTCCTTTTCCTGTTGCACCGTGGCAGATAGCAGTAGCACCTTCCTTACGAGCGATTTCTACCAAACGTTTTGCAATGATTGGTCGAGCCATTGATGTTCCGAGTAAGTACTTATATTCATATACTGCATTTGCTTTTACGCAAGGCATAATGAAATCATCACAGAATTCGTCGATGATGTTTTCAATATATAATTTAGAAGCACCAGAGAGTTTTGCTCTTTCTTCCAAACCGTCTAATTCTTCTCCTTGTCCGCAATCGATACAGCAGCAGATAACTTCATAATCAAAATTTTCCTTGAGCCAAGGAATGATCGCTGTGGTGTCAAGACCACCTGAGTACGCTAAAACAACTTTTTCTTTCATCATATATTCCTCCTTAAAATAGGTTTTTATTTCGTCAATACGCATACTATACTACCATTTTTTTAGAATTTCAATAGGAAAATGAAAAAATATGCATAAATTTTCAAAAAAGTCCAAAAAAATGTTGATAAATATTCAAACGAGATGTATAATTATGCGAAACGGCAGGAGGGAAAGAGAATGATTAAGGTAGGAATTATCGGATCGACCGGATATGCAGGTGGAGAATTAGTACGTATTTTACTTGGACATAAAGATGTAGAGATTAAATGGTACGGTTCAAGAAGTTATATAGATAAGAAATATTACGAAGTGTATCAAAATATGTTTCAATTAGTTGATGCCAAATGTATGGATGACAATATCGCAGCATTAGCAGAGGAAGTGGATGTGATTTTCACGGCAACGCCACAAGGTTATCTCGCTTCCTTATTAAATGAAGAAATATTGTCGAAAGTAAAGATTGTAGATTTGAGTGCGGATTATCGTATTAAAGATGTAAGCATTTATGAAGAATGGTACAAGATTGAGCACAAGAGTCCGCAATTTATTGAAGAAGCAGTCTATGGACTTTGCGAAGTGAACCGAGAAGATGTGAAGAAAGCAAGATTGGTTGCAAATCCTGGATGTTATACTACATGTTCTATTTTGACCATTTATCCATTGGCAAAAGAAGGACTTATCGATATGAAGAGTATTATCATCGATGCCAAGTCAGGAACTTCAGGAGCAGGACGCGGGGCTAAAGTAGATAACCTTTATTGTGAAGTTAATGAAAATATCAAAGCATATGGTGTTGCTACACACAGACATACACCAGAGATTGAGGAACAACTTGGTTATGCTTCGGGTGAAAGAACCGTAATTAACTTTACACCGCATTTAGTTCCGATGAATCGCGGAATCTTAGCAACGGCTTATGCCAATCTCAAAGAAGGTGTCACAGAAGAGATGGTAAGAGCTGCCTACGATAAATATTATGCAGATGAAACATTTGTCCGTGTATTAGATCAGAATGTATGCCCACAAACCAAATGGGTAGAAGGAAGTAACTATGTGGATGTCAATTTTGTCATTGACAAGCGAACCAATCGTGTTATTATGATGGGAGCGATTGATAACCTAGTGAAAGGTGCGGCAGGTCAGGCAGTACAAAATATGAATCTGATGTTTGGCTTACCAGAGAATGAAGGATTGGCATTGGTTCCAATGTTCCCATAAAGAAAAGATTTCGGGGGTATAACATGATTCGAATTATGACAGCAGATGATTATGAAGAGGTAAAAGCACTTTGGATGACGATTAAGGGTTTCGGGATTCGAAGCATTGATGATTCCAAGGAAGGTGTGGAACGCTTTTTAAAAAGAAATCCGACAACGAGTGTGGTGGCAATTGAAGATGGAAAAGTAGTAGGTAGTATTCTCTGCGGTCATGATGGAAGACGTGGATGCTTCTATCATGTGTGTGTACATGCAGACTATCGTATGAAAGGGATTGGAAAGGCAATGGTAGTTCAGGCGATGGAAGCACTAAAAGAGGAACAAATCAATAAAGTTTCTCTCATTGCATTTACACAGAACGATATCGGAAATGCATTTTGGAAGGAAATCGGATGGACGAAACGAGAAGATTTGAACTATTACGATTTCACATTGAATGAGGAAAATATTACAGCATTTAATCAATAAGGAGAACTAGATATGAAGACGATTCAGGGAGGCGTTACTGCGGCAGCTGGGTTTGAGGCGGCAGCAGTGGCAGCAGGAATTAAATATCAAGGTCGCACCGATATGGCTATGGTTTACAGCCAAGTGCCTTGCGTGGTCGCAGGAACATTTACGACCAATGTGGTGAAAGCAGCACCGGTAAAGTGGGACCAGAAAGTAGTGAAAGAAAGTACATATGCCCAGGCAGTGATTGTGAATTCAGGGATTGCCAATGCGTGTACAGGAGCGGAAGGGATGCAATATTGCCTAGAGACTGCAGAAGAAACATCTAAGGTTTTAGGGATTCCTGCAGACAGTGTCCTGGTTTGCTCTACAGGTGTTATCGGAAAACAACTTCCAATGGACCGCATCAAAGTAGGCGTAGGGAAATTGGCAGAAGCGAAGTGTGACAGCATTGAAGCAGGGACAGAGGCAGCGAAGGCAATTATGACCACAGATACTTGCAAGAAAGAGATCGCTGTACAGATTGAAATCGGTGGAAAGACCGTTACCATCGGTGGAATGGCAAAGGGATCTGGTATGATTCATCCAAATATGTGCACGATGCTTGGGTTTGTCACTACAGATGCAGCGATTACAAAGAAAGCTCTTCAAAAGGCACTCAGCGAGGATGTGAAAGATACCTTCAATATGATTTCCGTGGATGGAGATACCTCGACAAACGATACATTACTTGTGATGGCAAATGGTTTAGCGGAAAATCCAGTGATTACAGAAGGAACCAAAGACTATCAGATTTTCTACGAAGCATTACATGAAGTCAATGAATATCTTGCAAAACAGTTGGCAGGAGATGGAGAAGGGGCAACAGCACTTTTTGAAGTAACAGTGCTTGGCGCTGAAACGAAAGAACAGGCAGTATTACTCAGTAAGTCTATTGCATGTTCCAATTTGACAAAGGCAGCTATTGCAGGGCATGATGCAAACTGGGGAAGAATCCTCTGCGCAATGGGATATTCGGGTGCACAGTTTGATCCAGAAAAAGTGGATTTGTTCTTTGAGAGCAAAGCTGGCAAGTTGCAGATTGTAAAAGATGGTTTGGCAACCGATTACAGCGAAGAAAAAGCAACAGAGATTCTTTCAGAGCCACACGTAATTGCAACAGCAGATATCAAAATGGGAGAAGAAAAAGCGACAGCTTGGGGATGCGATTTGACACATGGATATATCGACATCAATGCAGACTATCGCAGTTAGGAGATAGAGATGGACCAGAAATTAGATAAATATTTGGCAAAGGCAGAAGTACTGATTGAGGCATTGCCATATATTCAAAGATTTAACCATAAGGTAATTGTAGTCAAATATGGCGGAAGCGCTATGGTAGACGAGGAACTCAAAAAACGAGTAATCGAAGATGTGACCCTACTTAAATTGGTTGGGTTTAAGCCAATCATCGTACACGGTGGTGGTAAGGAAATCAGTAGTATGGTTACCCGTCTTGGAATGGAGCCAAAGTTCGTAAATGGTCTTCGTGTGACAGATGCAGAAACTATCGAGATTGCCGAGATGGTGCTTGGAAAAGTCAATAAGAGCTTAGTACAGTTAGTAGAATCCTTGGGCGTTCGCGCCATCGGCATCAGTGGAAAAGACGGAGCTCTTCTTAAAGTAAATAAAAAGTATTCCAATGGGGAAGATATCGGATTTGTTGGTGAAATCAAAGAAGTCAACACAGAGATTATTCAAGATTTGTTGGAAAAAGATTATATTCCAATTATCTGCCCAATAGGTTTGGATGATGAGTTTAATACATATAACATCAACGCAGACGATGCAGCTTGCGCCATCGCACAGGCAATGCAGGCAGAAAAACTTGCGTTCTTAACAGATATTGAAGGCGTATACAAAGATCCAAAGGATCCAGAAACTTTGATTTCTGAATTGGCTGTCTCAGAAGCGCAAAACTTGATGGCAGAAGGATATATTGGTGGTGGTATGCTTCCAAAACTTCAGAACTGTATCGATGCCATCAACAGTGGTGTATCAAGAGTCCATATCTTAGATGGACGTATCCCACACTGTCTGTTACTCGAAATCTTTACAAACAAAGGTATTGGTACCGCAATTTTAAAAGACGATGGAAGCAGGTTTTATCATGAATAACAACTATATTCAAACAGCAGAGGAAGCCCTTTTACATACCTACAATCGGTATCAGATTGTGCTAGAAAAAGGAGCGGGTGTATACCTCTATGATACAGAAGGAAAAGCATATTTGGACTTTGCATCAGGAATTGGGGTGTGCTCATTAGGATATGGCCATCCAAAGTACACAGAAACACTAAAGAACCAGATTGATCAACTTACCCATACCTCCAATCTGTTCTACAGCATTCCAGGTGCGAAGGCAGCAGAACATCTCAAAAAGGCAACCCAGATGGACCGCGTGTTTTTCACAAACAGCGGGACGGAGGCCATTGAAGGTGCTTTAAAAGCGGCAAGGAAATATGCATATACCAAGGGAAATGGTCGCTACGAGTTTATCGCTATGAACCATTCGTTCCATGGAAGAAGTATGGGTGCAGTGGCTGTCACAGGAACAGAAAAATATCGAACACCATTTGAGCCACTCATTGGCGGTGTAAAATTTGCGGAGTTCAATAATTTGGACAGTGTGAAGAATCTGATTTCAGATAAGACCTGTGCCATTTTATTAGAACCAATTCAAGGAGAAGGTGGTATCTACCCAGCAGAGCAAGGGTTCTTAGAAGGACTTCGTAAACTTTGTGATGAGAATGATATCCTACTTATCTTTGATGAGATTCAATGTGGTATGGGCCGCAGTGGTTCGATGTTTGCTTGGCAGGGCTATGGCGTAAAACCAGATATTATGACCATGGCAAAGGCCATTGGAAATGGTGTGCCGGTAGGCGCATTTGCCATGACACAAAAAGTGGCGGAAAGCTCCTTGGCACCAGGTGATCACGGAACGACTTATGGAGGAAATCCATTTGCTTGTGCGGCAGTGGATACAGTGCTTGATATCTTCGAGGAAGAAGACGTGGTTAGTCATGTGCAGGAAATCAGTCAGTACTTGGAAGAGCAACTGGATGCATTGGTATCTGAGAACGAAAATGTTCTTGCGAGAAGAGGAAAAGGTCTGATGCAAGGACTGGTATTGAAAAATCCAGTAGGCGACGTGATTGTAAGGGCGATGGCAGAAGGTCTGATTGCAATTTCAGCAGGAGGAAATGTACTTCGATTGTTACCACCATTGGTCATTGAAAAAGAACACGTGGATGAAATGATTGAAAAACTAAAAAAAGTATTATAAACCCAATCCCTTGGATATACTCCTAATAGCAAATATTAGGAGGTATTCCAATGATTGGGATTTTTATTGCATTGCTTTCAGGAACATTGATGAGTGTACAAGGGGTATTTAATACCCAAGTTACCAAGACCACAGGTATGTGGGTGTCGAACGGTTGGGTGCAATTGACTGCACTTTTAGTATGTATTGGAGCTTGGCTTGTCACAGGTCGAGATTCCATAGGCGCCATTGCAAAAGTGTCGCCGAAATATGTACTTTTGGGAGGTGTCATTGGAGCAGGGATCACTTGGACTGTCATTAAAAGTATTGAGATGTTGGGACCTGCAAAATCAGCTCTTTTAATTGTCATTGCACAGCTAACTATGTCCTATTTGATTGAAATCTTTGGCTTATTTGGAATGGAACAAGGGAATTTTGTTTGGAGAAAACTGATAGGACTTGTGTTGGCAGTTGTGGGGATTGTAATCTTTCAGTGGAAGTAAAAATAAGGTTGTAATTTTCCCCAAAATTCGCTAGAATGAATTTGGATAAGCATAGAGGGGCTCTATAGTGATACTATGGAGGAAATATGCGTAGAATTAGAAGGTTATTATTCATTTTTGCGGCTACCATTTGTTTGATTGGGTGCAAGAATGATGAGAAGAATACCGTTGATTTGACACTTCAGGAAGAAGCGGTTTCTCAAGAGACAGAGGATACGGCAGAGACGATTTTTGTCTATGTTTGCGGGGCTGTGAACGATGAAGGTGTCTATGAGCTTCCTGCTGGCAGCAGGATGTATGAGGCAATCGAGATGGCGGGCGGTTTTCGCGCGGATGCGATGGCAACAGAGATGAATCAAGCAGAAGTTCTGTCAGATGCTATGAAGATTTATGTGCCGACGATAGAAGAAGTGCTTGAAAGGCAGAATCAAAGCAGTGAGAAAGTCAACATCAATCAAGCTTCGAAAGAGCAATTGATGACATTGCCTGGAGTAGGAGCATCCAAGGCGGAAAGTATTATCCGCTATCGGGAAGAAAATGGTAGATTTCAAAAAATAGAAGATATTATGGAGATTTCTGGAATTAAGGAAGGTCTCTTTGAACAAATTAAAGATTTAATACAAGTGTAATTAAGGGAGAACACAGATGGGAAAACGAATTTTAGTTGTGGATGATGAAAAGTTAATCGTAAAAGGGATTCGCTTTAGTTTGATGCAAGACGGATTAGAAGTAGATTGCGCATACGATGGCGAAGAAGCATTGGAGATGGCAAAAGCAAATGCATATGATTTGATTTTGCTTGACGTGATGTTGCCGAAGATGGATGGATTTGAAGTGTGTCAACAGATTCGTGATTTTTCCGATGTGCCGATTATTATGTTGACCGCAAAAGGCGATGATATGGATAAGATTCTTGGGCTAGATAATGGTGCGGATGATTATATTACAAAACCATTTAACATCCTAGAAGTCAAGGCACGTATCAAAGCCATTATGCGCCGCGGAAGAACACAAAAAGAACAGGAAGTACCTTCGCATATTTTGAAAAAAGGTGATATGACCATTGACCGCGAAAGTCGTCGTGTATTTATTGAGGGAACAGAGGTCAATGTGACTGCAAAAGAGTTTGATTTGCTAGAACTTTTGGCAATGAATGCAGATAAGGTTTACAGTAGAGAACAATTACTCAATTTAGTGTGGGGATACGATTATCCGGGCGATGCTAGAACCGTGGATGTACATATCAGACGTCTTCGTGAAAAGATTGAAAAGCTTCCTAGCAATCCAAAATACGTTTTTACAAAGTGGGGAGTGGGTTACTATTTTAAAGGATAAATTATTAAAAAGTTTTAAGGTTCGATTGATTGTGCTGCTTATTCTTATAAGCAGCATACCTTGTTTTGTGATAAAAGATGTCATTACGACGGCATATGAGGATCGTGCAGTCGCTTGGAGAACCGCAGAGATTCAAGAACAATGTACGATCCTAGTGAATCAGATATTAAAATTAGAATATATGGACAATCCAACTTCTGAGATTATGGATGCGGAATTGTCGCAGTTTTCGAATATTTATAACGGTCGTGTTATGATTATTGATTCCGACTATAAAATTATCAAAGATACATTTGGTACAGATGAAGGAAAAACGATGATAGCGCCAGATGTTATCACTTGTTTGTCCGGAACAAGCACGCAATATTATGATTCCAAGGAGCAATACATAGATGTCACAGTGCCGATTACAGAAGTGGCACAGGAGGAAACCTATGTTTTGGGAGCAATTTTGGTAAGTGTGTCTACAGGCATTATTGCTGAGACGGATAATATCTTGTCTACAAAGGCTGACTTTGCAATCTGGGTATTTCTTTTAGTGATTGTTTTTTTGGCAGCATTTTTAGTGACACAGATGGTCAAACCATTTGATCGAATTGTTACAGGTATTGAAGATGTGACGGAAGGGTACGAAAGTGAGAACCTGAAGGTTGCCACATATAAAGAAACGCAAGATATTTCAGATGCCATCAATAAGATGATGAGCCGCATGCGGATATTGGACGAATCTCGCCAAGAGTTTGTTTCCAACGTGTCTCATGAGCTTAAGACACCACTGACCTCGGTGAAGGTGCTTGCAGATTCACTTTTGATGCAAGAGGATGTTCCAGTGGAATTGTACCGAGAGTTTATGGAAGATATTACGGAAGAAATCGAGCGTGAGAATAAGATTATCAATGATTTGCTTTCTTTGGTAAAGATGGATAAGACATCTACAAGTATTAATATAAAGACCGAGAATATTAATGAACTTGTGGAACGTATTTTGAAACGTTTGCAGCCGATTGCCCAGCAAAGTAACGTGGAGGTTGTGTTTGAAAGTTTTCGACCAATTCTTGCGGAAGTGGACGAAGTGAAGTTGACACTTGCAATTACCAATCTTGTAGAAAATGCAATCAAATACAATCATGAGGAAGGCTCTGTACAGGTATCGCTCAATGCGGACCATAAGTATTTCTACGTGAAAGTGGCCGATACAGGTATGGGTATTCCAGAGGATTCACTTGACCATATTTTTGAAAGATTTTATCGCGTGGACAAGTCTCATTCACGAGAGATTGGCGGAACTGGTTTGGGACTTGCAATTGCTCGTAATGCGATTATTATGCACCGCGGAGCAATTAAGGTACACAGTGAAGAAGGTGTGGGAACGACTTTTACAGTTCGAATCCCACTGAACTATATTATGTAAGGAGAAGGGCGTATGAAGAAAATATTAGCAATGCTTGTAGGAATTGCGCTTTGTATGCTGCTTGGTGCGTGTGATTCAAAGGGGATTACGGAGCAAGAAATGTTCGTGTATTACCTCAACGCAGATAAAAACGCATTAAGACAAGAAGCCTACCCGAAGATGGATACGGAAAACGCTCTTAAAAAGTTAGAGGTTCACGGAGTCTTAACAGAGACTCTTAAGATCGAGCAATTCCAGCGAGAGGGTTCTAATTTAAAACTCTATTTTGAGACAGAGTATTACACACTGGCGGCAGCGGAGGAAGTGCTCTCAAGGGCAGCTATTGTTAAAACATTGACTCAAGTAGACGGAGTACAATTTGTCACATTTTATGTAGGCGAGGATGAACTGACAGATCAAAGCGGACGACCAATTGGAGTGATGCGAGCAGAAGATTTCGTGCAAAACACAGGTTCTTCGATTGATGCATATCAAACCACGGACCTAACCCTGTATTTCGCGGACAAGGATGGAACACATCTTAAAGAACGAAAAGTTACGGGCGTGCATTATAATGTGAATACAACGATTGAGCGAGTTGTGGTAGAGCGATTGATGAAAGGGACAAGTGCCTCTGGTTATCAGTCCACAATTCCAAAGACTGCTATGCTGTTAGGTGTGTCGGTAAAAGAGGACATATGTTATGTAAACTTAGATTCCAAGTTTGTAACAGATAGTTATGATATTGACCCGGAATTGGCGATTTATTCCATTGTTAATTCGGTGATTGAAAATAGTAATGTTACAAAGGTGCAGATCCTCATTGATGGTGCCAGTGATGTGGTTTATAAAAGTAGTGTGGATTTAGCAAGGCCTTTGAAACAAAATGTGCAACTTTTGCAGGAGGAAAAATAATATGAGAGCAAGGCCACTTGGTTTTTTGTGCCTGCTCATCATTCTGTTACAAAGCATAATTTTCATGTTTGGCGGCGGGGGAAAGATACAAAGCCCGCCGACAAAGCATGTTGTGTTAGAAGGTCAGGTCTATCAAAAATCTAAAACATCAGAAATACAAATCTTATATCTAAAAAATAATTCTATCAATTATTCCAAATTAATTATTTATAATGACAATCCAGTTGATGTAGGCGTTGGACAGACAATCTGTATTCGCGGGGAGCTCAGTGCTTTTGAACGTGCACGAAATCCTGGAAATTTTGACCAAGCAGTTTATTATGCAAGACAGGGCATAGAGGGAAAAGTTTGGTGCGAAAAAGTGCTAAAAATTTCAGGGGAAACGAATTGGTTTGCAGAAAAGTTATATGAGGTGAAGCAAAATTGGAAGCAGATGCTTTCAGAGCATATGGGGGAAAAGGAAGGCACGGTTCTTTCGGCTATGATTCTTGGAGAAAAAAGAGAAATGGACGTAAGGATCAAAGAATTGTATCAAAAAAGTGGAATTGGTCATCTTCTTGCAATCTCTGGTCTTCACATTTCTTTTATTGGATTAGGCATATATAAGATTCTGCGAAAGGGCGGTGCGCCGTTTTGGCTTGCGGGTATCTTATCGATGGGGATACTTGGCATTTATGGTGCAATGATTGGATTTTCGGTATCGGTATTTCGCGCCTATATTATGTTCGTGTTTCGCATAGGTGCGGAGATTACTGGGCGGGTGTATGATATGCTGACAGCGCTTCTTTTTGCGGCAACGCTAACTGTATTAGGAGAACCAACCTATCTTACCGATGCTGGTTTTTGGATGTCCTACGGAGCGATATTAGGAATTCTATTTGTGCTTCCTAAACTTCAAAAAAGCTTTGGAAGTTACGGGAAACTTGTGTCCGCGCTATGGAGCAGTATGGCGGTAAATATCATGTTATTTCCAGTTCTTCTGTGGTTCTATTTTGAGTTCCCAGTGTATTCTATATGTATGAATCTTGTGGCAATTCCACTCATGAGCATTTTGCTTGGATGTGGACTTTTAGGAAGTTTGTTTTGCTGGATTGGTCCCATTGGCAAGCTGTTTTTCTTTGTGTGCCAAAAGGTGCTGGTATTTTATGAATGGCTGGGAAATGTAAGCAGTCGATTGCCCTTTGCAAGAATCGTATTTGGAAGACCAGAGATGTGGAAAGTAATCTGTTATTATCTTGTATTAGTTTTCGTTTTGTTGCTAGTGAGCGTGGCGAAAAGGCGACCATATCTTTGGTGGAGTGTTGTGGGGATTTTTATATTCTTTATGGGAGTTCGCTTCCCGAAGGGTGTGGCTGTTACGATGCTGGATGTAGGACAAGGGGACTGCATATACGTGCAGGGAGAAAAAGGGCAGAACTATTTGATTGACGGCGGCAGCAGTGATGTAAAAGAAGTCGCGAGATATCGCATTGAGCCTTTTTTGAAATCTCAAGGAGTTGGAAGTTTAGACTATGTGTTTTTGACTCATGGGGATGGGGACCACTGTAATGGGATTCGCGAAATGATTGAGCGGCAACTATTCGGGGTGCGAATTCAGAACCTGGTAGTACCTGTGAATTTTGGACAGGATGAAATGTTGGTGGAGATCGTAAAGATAGCGAAAGAGCAGGGGATAGCTGTGTTGACAATGGAAACGGGACAGTCGATTCGAGAAGGAACTATGAAACTTACCTGTCTACAACCAAGCCGAGAAGAACAATTGAGTGGGAATGAGGGCTCTCTGGTACTGGAATTGCGATATGGAAATTTTGAAATGCTTTTTACAGGGGACGTGGAAAATAAGGGCGAAGAGCTGCTGACAAAATCTGTTGTCTCAAAAAGTTACGATGTGCTGAAGGTCGCTCATCACGGCTCTAAGAATTCCACAAAGGACGTCTTTTTGCAGAGGGTCCAGCCAAAGATTGCACTTATTTCAGCGGGAGTAGACAATATGTACCAGCATCCACATCCCGATGTGATAGAACGAATAAAAAGCATAGGATGCGAGATTTATGAGACAGCAAAAAAAGGAGCTATAACGATTCGAAGTGATGGGAATTTATTGACAATTTCCCTTCTTCCATATAGACTATAAGGGAGTATGTGAAGAAAGGAAAACCGCAATGAAACGGCTGAAAGAAGATTTAAAAAGCGGACAATTGAATCAGGTTTATCTGCTGTGCGGAGAAGAAGCGTATCTGAAAAAGTACTACAAGAACGAACTTCGAAAGGCACTCATTTCACCGGACGATACGATGAACTATGCGTACTACGAAGGGAAAGGTATTGCAGTGAACGAAGTGATTGATTTGGCAGAGACACTTCCTTTTTTCTCAGAACGAAGATTGATTATTATGGAAGATACAGGGCTGTTCAAAAGTAGCGGAGCAGAACTGGCTGATTATTTGAAAGAGATGCCAGATACTACTTTTATGGTGTTTGTTGAAAGTGAGATAGACAAGCGAGGCAAACTCTACAAGGCCGTGCAGGCAAAAGGGTGTGTGGTAGAACTTGGAAAGCAAGATGGCGACACACTGTTTCGCTGGGTAGCAGGGATGATGAAGCGCGAAGGTAAAATGACTAGTGACAATGTCATTCGATACTTTCTTTCAAAAGTTGGCGATGATATGGAAAACATCCAGAAAGAATTAGAAAAGTTATTCTGCTATACATTGGAGAAAGAAAGCATTTCAAAAGAAGATGTGGATGAAATCTGCACAGAACAGATAACCAATAGGGTGTTTGATATGGTCAATGCTGTGGCGGACAAAGAGCAGCGCAAGGCATTGGATTATTATTATGATTTGTTGGCACTTAAGGAGCCACCACTTCGTATTCTCTTTTTGCTTAGCAGACAGTTTAAATTGCTGATGGAAGTAAAAAGTATGGATGCGCAGGGCATAGGACGTAAGGAGATTGCGGAAAAGGCTGGATTAAACCCATATGTCGTGGGGAAATATCAAAGTCAGGCAAAGGCATTTAAGATGAGTGCATTACGTGGGATTCTGGAAGACAGTGTGTCTACGGAAGAACAGATTAAAACAGGAAATATTACCGAGATTTTAGGCGTAGAATTGTTTATTATCAAGCATTCAGCGAGATAGCTTAAAATTACGGCAGGAGGAATAAGATGGCAGGAATTGATCAAAAGAAAATACGAAATTTTTGTATTATCGCACATATTGACCACGGAAAATCCACATTGGCAGACCGTATTATTGAAAAGACAGGGCTTTTAACTAGCCGTGAGATGCAGGCGCAAGTGCTTGACAACATGGACTTAGAGCGTGAGAGAGGAATCACAATCAAGGCCCAGGCAGTGCGTATTGTCTATAAGGCAAAAGATGGAGAAGAGTATATTTTTAACTTAATCGACACACCGGGACATGTGGATTTCAACTATGAGGTGTCTCGTAGCTTGGCCGCTTGTGATGGTGCAATCTTAGTAGTAGATGCAGCACAAGGGGTAGAAGCACAGACTTTGGCAAATGTGTATTTGGCATTGGATCACGACTTGGATGTCATGCCAGTTATCAATAAAATCGATTTGCCAAGTGCAGAGCCAGACAGAGTCATTGAAGAGATTGAGGACGTGATTGGAATTGAGGCTATGGATGCTCCAAGAATCTCAGCAAAAGTAGGACTGAATATTGAAGATGTATTGGAACAAATCGTAGAGAAAATACCAGCACCAGAAGGAGATGCAAGTGCACCACTTCAGGCACTGATTTTTGATTCACTCTATGATTCTTATAAAGGCGTTATCGTATTTTGCCGTATCAAAGAAGGTTCTGTTCGCAAAGGGACCAACATCAAGATGATGGCGACAGGAGCGACTGCAGAAGTCGTAGAAGTCGGATACTTTGGCGCAGGTCAATTCATACCATGCGAGGAATTGTCGGCAGGTATGGTTGGTTATATTACGGCAAGTTTGAAAAACGTAAAAGATACCCGTGTGGGTGATACCATTACAGATGCCAATAGACCTTGTGAAAAACCGCTTCCAGGATACAAGAAAGTACAACCGATGGTATACTGTGGAATGTATCCAGCGGATGGGGCTAAGTATCAAGACCTTCGAGATGCATTGGAAAAACTACAGTTGAACGATGCGGCGCTTCATTTTGAACCAGAGACATCCATCGCATTGGGATTTGGGTTCCGCTGTGGATTCTTGGGACTGTTACATTTGGAAATCATTCAGGAACGTTTAGAGAGAGAATACAACCTGGATTTGGTAACCACAGCGCCAGGTGTAGTATATAAGGTTCACAAAACCAATGGAGAAGTGATTGACCTCACCAATCCATCGAACTTGCCAGAACCAACGGAAATCGACTATATGGAAGAACCGATGGTGAAAGCAGAGATTATGGTAACTTCTGAATTCATCGGTGCTATTATGGATCTTTGTCAGGAACGCCGCGGTATTTACCAAGGTATGGAATATATCGAAGAGACCAGAGCGGTACTTCGTTATCATTTGCCACTCAATGAGATTATCTACGATTTCTTTGATGCTTTAAAATCTCGTTCCAGAGGTTATGCATCGTTTGATTACGAGATGCTTGGCTATGAGAAGTCAGAACTTGTGAAATTGGATATTCTCATCAATCGAGAAGAGGTGGATGCCCTTTCGTTTATCGTATTTTCAGGAAGTGCTTATGAGCGTGGTCGCAAGATGTGTGAGAAACTGAAAGATGAGATTCCAAGACATTTATTTGAGATTCCAATTCAGGCAGCAGTTGGAAGCAAGATTATCGCCAGAGAAACCGTAAAAGCTATGCGAAAAGACGTGTTGGCGAAATGTTACGGTGGTGATATTTCTCGTAAGCGTAAGCTGTTAGAAAAACAAAAAGAAGGAAAGAAGAGAATGCGTCAAATCGGAAACGTAGAGATTCCGCAGAAGGCATTCATGAGTGTATTGAAACTAGATGATAAGAAATAGAGAATTAGAATTGTACATTCATATTCCGTTTTGTGTCAGAAAGTGTGCGTACTGTGATTTTCTTTCGGGACCTGCAGATGACGAGACGATAGAGTCTTATGTAGAGGCCTTGATTCGAGAAATAAAAGCGCACAAATCTTCAATGAAAGATTATAAGGTTACAACCATCTTTATGGGCGGCGGAACGCCGTCCATTTTAAGTGGAGAGCAAATCGGAAGCATTATGGATGCGATTAGAGCAAATTTTCAATTGGATAAAGATGCTGAGATTAGTATGGAGGCAAATCCAGGGACAGTGACCGCCGAGAAGCTAACGGCTTATAAAGAAGCGGGTGTCAATCGCCTTAGCTTTGGCTTGCAATCTGCCAATAATGAAGAATTAAAAATTCTTGGAAGAATCCATACTTACGAGGAGTTCTTAGAAAGCTTTTCATTAGCGAGAGCGTGTGGTTTTGAGAATATCAATGTGGACCTAATCTCGGCGATTCCGAAGCAAACTTTGGAGAGTTTTCTAGATGGTTTAGAAAAAGTAGTTTCTTTGCATCCAGAACATATCTCGGCATATAGCTTGATTGTAGAAGAGGGAACACCATTTGCTCGTGATTACGGGGAAGGGTGTGCTAAAGAAGATGAACTTCCGAGTGAAGAGGTGGAAAGAGAAATCTACCATCAGACAGAGGAAGTGCTAAAGCAAAATGGCTATCACCGCTATGAGATTTCTAACTATGCGAAGGAAGGCAAAGAGTGCCGTCACAACCTCGGTTACTGGGAAAGAAAAGAATATCTTGGTATAGGGATTGGGGCTGCCAGCTTGATTCAAAATGTGCGTTATAAGAATGTGGATGATATTGGAGAGTATCTGGAGCATTCAGGACAATTGGATGACATTCAAGAACAACGCGAGGTGTTGACAATTCAGGCGCAGATGGAGGAGTTTTTCTTCCTGGGACTTCGTAAGATGGAAGGCGTGTCGGAAAAAGAGTTCTTTACGTGCTTTGGAGAAGAATTGCTGGAATGTTATGGTTCCCAATTGTGCCGACTTTTGGAGAATGGTTTGCTGATTTTTGAGAGTGGGAGATGGAAATTGACATCTAAAGGAATTGATATTAGTAATTATGTGTTTGGAGAACTGTTGGGGGATGCTAAATAGAACACTTATCATACAGAATTGAAAAAAACACAAAATCTCGATGACAAAATAAGGGTATTTTCAATGGGAAATGCTAGCTGCGTCATCGAGATTTCTTGCTTTTGGTGATTCTCGATGACAAAAAACTAGAAAAAAGTCGAAAATTAGATAAAAAGGTCATCGAGATAATAGAAAAAGCTGTTTTCTAGATGAAAAAAGCCACGAAATCAAGAATACTCTCTATTTACAAGTGCGCTAAAGGCAGAGATGTCTTCTTCACGCACGATTTTAATATTGTTGATGCTACTTTCAATGAAATTAATATTATATCCTAAATTATATAAAAGCATAGTACAACAAGATTCTGTTAATTGATGGTTTTGGTTATTGGCTTTTTGGAAAACCTCATCTATTAACGCGAAACGATGAGCCTCCGGAGATTGGAGTGCGATCAGGTTGTTTCGATCAATATATTTGGCTTTTGATTTTGAAGTGTCAAACTGCACGTAATCTGTCATTGCATGGCATGTCGTTGCACTTCCTTTTTCACTAGCTGATTGTATTAATCTAGAAATCATTTCTGTAGTAATCATAGGGCGAGTGGATTCTTGAATGATAATCAAATCTTGAGGTGCGCATTTTGGGCGTATTAATTCGATGGCGTTATTGAGTGAGATGATTCCGCTGTTTCCACCACTTATAATGCCTCTTAATTTGGTAATGCCATATTGGGAGGCATAAGCTTTGATAATATTTTCCCATCCTTTTAAACAAACGACATAAATCTCATCTACCATAGGATGTGCTTGGTAAGCATCCATACAATACACAATAATCGGTTTTCCGTGTACGTTGATAAACTGACTCGGAATGTTCTGCCGATTTCTTCCTGACTTTCCACCGGCTAAGATGATAGCGATATTTTTGTAATCTCGTTTGGATTGTGTTGATTCCGAAGAGTAAGGAGTATCTAGTTGCGACGAATACCCGGAAATTAATGCTTCCACTGTAGTGTCCAGTATGGTTGCAAATTTCTGCAATTTCTTTTGAGACACATCATTTTCTTCAGATTCTATTTTTGCGATGGTAGAACGCGTTTTATACCCCATTGCATCTGCCAATTCTTGTTGTGACATACGCAATTCATATCTTCGTTTTTTAATATTTGCTCCAATTGACATAAAAAATCTCCTAAAAATAGTATTTTGTATATTTTAAATCAACAAAACGTGATTATCAACTAATTTTTTCGCAAAAAAAGAGAAAAATGTTGATTTTTAGTTTGCAATCAGTATAATTGGTTTCTGTAATACTTAAGAAAGAGGTAATTATAATGAAAGCAATTATTTTTAATTCAGGTTTAGGAAATCGTATGGGGGCTTTTACAGAAAAGAACCACAAGTCAATGGCAAGATTAAAAGATGGAGAAACAATTTTTCATCGTCAGATTCGCTTATTGAGCGCAGAAGGAATCAAAGATTTTGTTGTAACGACAGGTCCTTTTGAAGAGCAACTCAAAAAAGAAGCAGAAGATTTTCCAGAATTAAATTTTACATTTGTAAGAAATGCGATATACGATAAAACAAACTATATTTACTCAATGTACTTAGCACGCGAATATATGAAGGACGATATGGTATTCCTTCATGGGGATTTGGTATTTAACAGAAAACTTGTTCATGATGTTTTAAACTGCAGTGATGCAAATACGGGAACTGTGAATTTTGCAAAGGCACTTCCAGAGAAAGATTTTAAAGCAAGAATCCAGGATGGAAAGATTCTAGAAGTATCTATCAAAATCTTTGATGAAGATTGCTTTGCTTTCCAACCATTTTATAAGTTAGACAAAGCGACAGTAGCAGCATGGCTTGCAAAAGTAGAAGAGTTCATCTTAAAGGGTGAAGATAAGTGCTATGCAGAGAATGCTTTGAATGAAATCTTTGCTTCTCTTGATGTACGAGCATTCTCATACGAAGGTTACTATATTGATGAAATTGATAATCTTGATGATTATGCACGTGTAACAGAAGAAATTCTTCCATTTGATGAAGCAGAATAGTAGGTGAGCGGATGTACGGATATACAGATTCAGAATATAAAAGATTTCGTGAGTTCGCCTGGAAAATGTTAATCAGTTTTGGATTAACATATATGTTCTTCTACAATGGTAGACAAAACATCAACCTTGTTATGACCCAGATGGCTGAACAGTTAGGGTCTACAACAGCGGCTATGGGGGTTGTTTCGTCAGCACTCTTTTGGTGTTACGCGTTTGGACAATTGATTAATGGAAGACTGGGTGCGTATTTTGGTTATAAACGGTTTATGATGTTCGGTGTGGCGGCATCGGCAGTACTTAATATCGTTATATCTTTTCAACACTCAATACCAGTCATTGCGGTGCTTTGGGGATTGAATGGTTTTTGCCAATCTATGGTATGGTCAAATGGACTTGGTGTTTTGAATAAATGGTGGCCAAAGAAACAGCGTGGGTTCGCATCCGGTTTGGCAACCGCATTCTCAGGGTTGGCACAGGTTGTGACTTACCTGACAATTCTCGTTTGCATGGATGCAAATCCAACATGGGGATGGCGAGCAGCTTTTCGTTTTCCAATGCTTCCAATGATCTTGATGATAGTGGTCTTTGGTATTTTCTTCAAAGAGAAGCCAGAAGATATCAATTTAAAAGCGTTTAAGGAAGAAGATGAAGAGGCAGAAGCAAAAGATGCCCAACTTGCTAAGGAGATAGAAAGCAAAGGATATTTTTATCCATACAAGCTTCTTTTTAGTGAGCCAAAGGTTATCGTGTTCTGTTTCATATCTGCGATTGCAGGTGTCGGCAGATACGGGCTACTCACTTGGGTACCGACTTATTTTATGGAGTCTTTAGGACTTTCCATTAAAGAAGGAATATTTAGCTCAATATTACTTCCAATCGGACAAGCATCTGCGATGTTCTTGTTCCCACTTCTTACAGATAAAGTGTTTAAGGGCAAGAGAGAACCAATGCTTATCTTGGCATCGATTGTTACATTTTTAGGAATGATCACCTTCCCATTTATGAGCAGCAAAGGTCCAGCTTCCTTGATGCTACTTGTCGTAGGGGTATTCAGTATGGTTACTGGTGTTATCTGGGCAGTGGCAGGAGATATGGGAGGACGAGCATTGTCTTCGACAGTTGTAGGAGTTCTTGACTGGGCAGTCTATATGGGAGCAGCAGTTCAGGCATCTGTGTTTGGATTTGTGAAAGATACGTTTGGATGGCCGGCTGTATTCATTACCATTGGTTGTCTGTATGTGCTATTGTTAGTGTTGACATTACTAGCACGAAAAATGAAAATGAAGAGATTGTAATAAAAACAAGGAGATGCATTTGCATCTCCTTTCGTGTTTTATCTTATTCTGGAATCTTTGGCAATGTACTAATACTTGCCTGAATTTCTTCGTCTGATGGAATGTAATCTTTCATCAAACCATCGTGGAACTTCTCGTATGCATACATATCGAAGTATCCCGTTCCTGTAAGACCAAAGAGGATGGTCTTTTCTTCCCCAGTTTCTTTGCACTTGAGTGCTTCGTCGATCGCAACCTTGATTGCATGGCTACTTTCTGGTGCAGGTAAGATACCTTCCACGCGAGCAAATTGCTCTGCAGCTGCAAATACAGAAGTCTGTTCTACGGAACGTGCTTCCATATAGCCATCATGGTAGAGTTGTGAAAGAATCGAACTCATACCGTGGTAACGAAGACCGCCTGAGTGAGTAGAAGCAGGAATGAAGTTGCTTCCAAGGGTGTACATCTTTTGGAGTGGACATACAGCACCAGTATCACAGTAATCGTATGCGTAAACACCGCGAGTAAGTGATGGGCAAGAAGCTGGTTCAACTGCGATAAATCTATAATCGGCTTCACCTCTTAATTTTTCACCCATAAATGGAGCAATCAGTCCTCCAAGGTTAGAACCGCCACCAGCACAACCGATGATGATATCTGGTTTGATATCGTACTTATCCATGGCAATTTTTGCTTCCATACCAATGATGGTCTGGTGGAG
>JAZOWZ010000017.1:0-2628 GCA_045659485.1 Faecalimonas sp.
TTCTTCTTAAAGAACCTCCATACTTTGGTCTTCTCCCAATTCCATCTGTGACCAAGACCTTCCAGTGTCAGAACAGAACCATATTTTCCGAACTGAATTGCTGGGCCCAAAAAAGAAAACGCATTGCCGTAATCTCTGTAGGTCGTGTGACACCAGAGATCCAGCCATGCGTCTGCTTCATCAAATATTCTATTGCTATCGGCCAACCGATCTGTGAGAGTTCTGGGCATCCCAAGGAAGCCAAACTCATCAGTAGCGTAGACTGCACCCTTTTCACATTCTCCACCGGAGCAGGCGTGCTCCCAATCACAGATCTGATAAGTTACTTTCTTAGTCTGAAGGTCATGTGTGAATTTCAGATAACCAAGATCCTCAAGCTCATGCATGATCCAGAGAGCCTTCTGACGGCGCTTAACGCCCAGAATGCTCTTGAGCCCGACGATTCCCCCTGCCCACATACCGGGTTCTACAGGGTTTCTAAAGCCGCAGTACATTCCGTATCCTTTCCGGAAAGCCGCCCTTGAAGCCAATTTAGCCCAATATCCCATGATGCCTCTGCCTGCGGGCAGACATGCTCTATGGAGTTTAAGCCATTTATATTTGCGTAAACACTTCATTTGAAGTCCTCCTTCAATTCATTTTTTCAAGCAATATTGTTAAGGCATTTTTCTAATTCATATACCATCTTTCAACATTACTTGGTCAGATTTGTCGTAAATTCTTTGTTTCAGTAATCTGCCATCATTCGAATATCCATCAGAATATGTCTAACTTCATGATTTCTTCAGTGTAAGATGGTAATTACCCACTGAAGAAGAAATCATAAAGAGAATAGATTTATCCATTCAAATGGCAAAATAAAAACCCTTGGCTAAGCCAAGGGTAAAAATGATGTATCTGCTAACCACTAAATAACAGTGGAGATACTTCGGTCAGATTATTTGGGAGTTTACTGATCTATTTCTCAGACTATCACCTGCAGAGAGTTTTTGCTTCCTTCTTTTGCTGGAACAATAGATAGATAACCATATAGGCCATACATACAAGCTGGCCAACAACCCCACAATCAAAACAGGGGTTGCGTTATAGCATCTTGGGGAAAGGAGATTATTATGCCTATGGAGTTTGAAGAAGTCAAGGATAAGCCATTCATGACAACAAAAGAAGCTGCTGCATTTACCGGGATCGGAGAGCATACACTTCGCCGATTAGCAAAAGATGTAGGATATGAAATATGCTTCTATGTTGGAGATAAGCTCATGTTTAAAAGAAACAGCTTGGTCGCTTATCTTGAAAATTGCGAAGAACTATGAACATACAAATACTGGACGAAAGATTTGCTTTATGCTATCCTATATGTATGCATTCGGCATCTTTCGTTCAATTTTTTAGAAGGAGGAAACATTAAATGTCACCCAGTAGTCGGAAAGACAGTAAGGGGCGCGTACTTCGAACGGGAGAATGTCAACGTAAAGACGGAACGTACGAATACCGTTATAAAGAACCGGAAACGAATAAACGCCGTTCTGTGTATGCACCTACACTGAAAGAATTACGAGAAAAAGAAACACAAATTTCTCGTGAAATAGAACGCGGTGTAAGATACCATGAAGGTAATATTACCGTTGCCGAACTTATGAAACGTACCTTAGAGCTAAAAAAGAACTTGCGCAAATCTACCCAATATCACTACACCACTGCCCTGGCTACGTTCTCAAAATATTCTCTGGCAAACATGAAAATCCGGGAAGTCAAAGCTACTGATTGCAAAAATTTCGTAGTACAAATGCAGGAAGATGGATATGCCTATGGCACTATCAACACAATTGTAGCGATGTGCAAAGAAGCATTCAATGCAGCAGTAGATGATGATTTGATTTTCAAGAGTCCATGGAAATTTAAGTTGAGGAACGTCATCAAAGACGAAACAGTTAAGAAAAAAGGTCTCACTACGGAAGAAACCAAAAATCTGATTGATCTTCTGTACACAGATGTTGTTTCTATGCGATACAAAGATGTAGTACTGTTTCTCTTGGAAACCGGAATGCGAATTGGTGAGTTTTGCGGACTAACAGTTGCAGATTTCGATTTTGACAACAGACAGGTTGTTATCGAGCGTCAGTTGGTAAGAGATGAACACGGAAACATGTACATCGCTCCTCCAAAAACGGAAGCAGGCAATAGAACAATTTGGCTTACTGATCTTGCCATCGAAAGCGCAAAAAGTCTTATTGCCTGCAGGAATCCGTCCAATGTGAAAGAGTTATCTGTGGATGGGTTAACTGGATTTCTTACGCTCACACCAGAAGGTTCACCTAAGTGTCCATACTTGTATGTGCAAGCATTTCGTAAAATGAAAAACCGCTACACCAAACGGTTTGGAGCCCAGATTGTCCTTACCCCTCATATTCTACGGCACACTTTTGCGACGAGGGCCAGCGAGGCAGAATTGACAATCAAAAGTCTTGTTTACGCAATGGGTCATACAACAGCACAAATGTCTCTAGATCGATATGCGGACAACTCTTCTGAGCATACCTCGAAAGAAATGCAGCAGAAATTTAGCTCTGGTCTCACAGCTGTTAGCTGATGCTCTATACCACAATTTACGCCACAATTTACGCCAAA
>JAZOWZ010000018.1:0-9136 GCA_045659485.1 Faecalimonas sp.
GAAACGCCAACCGTAAGATCCAATCTTCTCTTATCTTGAGCTGTCACATTGGTCAAACTTGTATTGGCTAATGCACCGTTTGGGATTACAACTGTCTTATTATCCACTGTTAAAAGCTTGGTGTAAAACAACTGAATCTCCTGTACTGTTCCTTCTTGTCCTTTGTTGTCTTCCACAATATAATCTCCGACTACAAACGGCTTCAAAAGAAGAATCAGTACTCCGCCAGCCAAATTAGACAAACTACCTTGAAGTGCCAAACCAATTGCCACTCCGCAAGATGCCAAGGCGGCTGCCACAGAAGCCGTATCTAATCCGAATTTTTTTCCAATGGAAAAAATCAAAACTGCATATAACGCAAATTTCAAAAAAGAATCTACAAACTGACAAACTCCTCTGTCCACGTTTGCCTTTTCCATTGATTTTCTGACAATTTTTCGAATCAGCTTAATTAATTTGGCTCCAATAAAGAAAACAATGAGAGCCAAAACCACACCTAAAGCAAAATCGATAAGGTCTGGTATTTTATCCATCATTTGTTGTAACCATTTTTCAAATTCTTTTCCCATAAATTTCTCCTAAATTAATGCCATGAATGCTGCCATTCCACCACGTTGTCCTTTGGACGCTCGGTGCGAAAATAGTATATCTGGATTACAATTGGTGCAAACATTTGTAATCGCAAGGTTTTCTTTTTGCACCCCTGCCTCTAACAAAATAATCTCGTTTGCTTTCCACAAATTTAACTGATACTTACCATTTTCCTTTTGATAAAACAGCGAATCCCAGTACTTTTGTTCAAATGCTTCTTTGAACTTATCAATCACATCCTCACTGACTTCATAGCAATCCTGACAAATAGACGGACCAACCGCTGCCAACACATCTTCTGCTCTCGTTCCATATGCCTCCCGCATTCTTTCGAGTGTCACCTTGCCCATCTTGCCCACAGTTCCTCGCCAACCCGAATGGCTAAGTCCAATGGCTTTGTGTACGGGGTCCAAGAAAAATAGAGGCACACAATCTGCATAGCTCGTCACAAGACAAATGCCCGACTCATTCGTAATAAGTCCATCAATATCCGTAAGCTCATCTTTCCTATTCTGTTTCGTTACCTGATGCACATTGGTCGTATGGGTCTGTACAGATTTCACTAAGGATTCTTCGTCAACCCCGATAGCCGCCGACATTCTGCGAAAGTTTTCTTTCACACACTCATCCGAATCCCCGCGTGAAAAACTCAAATTCATGGAGCTAAATATCCCTTCACTGACACCACCAATTCGTGTAGAAAAACCATGTCGCACCAGCCCCGACTCTTCAAAAATCGGATAGGATAAATATAAAACTTCCTCAGCCCACTTTTCATCCAATATATGTTCTTTGTTTTTATAAATCAATTCACTCATTGTTATCCTCTAATTAAGAAACTCAAATGCATTGGGTATGACACAAATCTCATTTCCTAAAATCGAGACCACATCGAAACGAACTGACACATCCGTCATACGATGTTGGTAGAGATATTGTCTGGCACACCTGCATATCTTCTTTCGTTTCGTAAAAGTAATTGCCTCTAATGGTTGACCCATATGGTCAGTTCTTCGATACTTTACTTCCACAAACACAAGATATTCTCCCTGTCGCGCCACAATATCGACTTCACCCTGTCTGCATCTATAATTATACTCTAAAATCTCATACCCCAATGATTGCAAATATTCTCCTGCAACCTTTTCATATGTAGTTCCTACACTTCTATTGTTTTGCAAGCACTTTCCCTCTAAACAAAATTTTTAATAAATGTCTGTCTGTGAATCGGTGTTGCTCCCAGTTCCTTGATCGCTTGAATATGCTCCGCTGAACCATATCCCTTATTGCTCGCAAATCCATAACCTGGAAGAACCTCTTCATATTGCTCCATCAATCGATCTCTTGTAACTTTTGCAATAATACTTGCCGCAGCGATAGATGCGCTCTTTGCATCCCCCTTGATAATCGGCACCTGTCTTGTGGCAACCTCCGGAATCTTAACCGCATCATTCAATAGCAAATCTGGTTGAACACGCAACTTCCCTATTGCCATGCGCATTGCTTCATAAGTCGCCTGTAAAATATTAATCTCGTCAATCCTCTGTGGTCCAACAATTCCAATTCCGGTAGCCACTGCCTTTTCCATAATCTCATCATAGAGAGCTTCTCTCATTTTCTCCGAGAGTTTCTTGGAATCATTTAAATACAAAATATCACAGTCTTTTGGCAATATAACCGCACCAGCCACAACTGGTCCAGCCAAAGGTCCTCGCCCTACTTCATCGATTCCACAGATATACGAAAAATCTGCATATTTACGCTCATAAATATACATATCTTCCATTCTCTTTTTTTCTGCTTCTAGCTTTTCTTCTTGTTTCTTATATTTCGAAATCAGGCCGACAACGCCCGCTCTCTTATCCTCTGCATAAACCTCATACAGAAAGGAAAGCATCTGTTTGTCAGCCTGTTCAAATTCCCTTTTGATATCACTAATACTTTTATTCATGTGAAATCACTCCTATACTTTTCAATGGCCAAATACGAACCCATGCACGTCCAATAAATTCGTCTTTATGTAAAAATCCCACTTCTGGTTCTCTACTGTCCGCACTTGCGTTTCGATTGTCACCCATTACAAAATACTCATCTTCTCCCAACGTCACTGGATTTGCTGCGGTTCCGTATTTATCTGGATCAATGACTTCCAATCCATAAGATTCATCTAATTTTTTGCCATCTATATAAATGTATCCATCTACAACCTGCACTGTTTCTCCTGGAAGACCAATGATTCGTTTAATATAATAGGTCTTTTCCATTCCTCGATACGGAAATACTACAATTTCAAAACGTTCCGGATCACGGAAACGATAAGACAACTTATCTACAATCAAATTGTCCTCGTGTTGCAAGGTTGGTTGCATCGAGTTCCCACTCACCCTTGTTCTTTGACCCACATAAGTCACAATCAAATAAGTGGCACAAATGACAATTCCCAAATATACAACCCATCCAAGCACTTCTCGCACTGCCTTTTCCTTATCACTACGTGCAGCTTCTCTTGCCTCTTTTTCCTGAAGACGCAACTCTTTTGCTTTTGCTCTGGCTTTTTTTCTCTGTAAATATTCGTATCTGTATCTACGAGCCATACAAATTCCTTCTCTCTCTAATTATTCATAATCCCCTGCAAACTCTAATGTAATTCTTCCAAGGCGCCCACCTCTAAAATCATCAATTAAAAGAAGCGCTGCCTTTTCCGTATCTAATTCATTCCCTTTTAATAAACAATGTCTGCTCTTTGCAATCTCTGCCAAACACTGATATGGATCATCGACTTCTATTATAGCATACTTTTCAGCTAATACACCCACATAATATTTTTTTAAGAATTGAATTAATTCTGCTGCCAATTCTTCAATATTCAAAATTTCATCCTTGATAGAACCAATAAACGCAAGATGAAGTCCTACTGTCTGATCTTCAAACTTCGGCCACAAAATTCCTGGAGTATCCAGAAGCTCCACATTCTTATTGAGGCGAATCCATTGTTTTCCTTTTGTCACGCCCGGCTTGTTCCCTGTCTTTGCACATGCTTTTCCTGCCAAGGCATTAATGAAGGTAGATTTTCCTACATTTGGAATTCCCACAACCATAGCTCTTACTGGACGATTTAGAATGCCTCTTTTGCGGTCTCTCTCAATCTTTTCCTTACATGCCTCTTGGATTACGCCGTGGATAGACTTGATTCCACCGCCTTTTTTCGAATTTACCTTTACTACGGAAAATCCCTTGTTTTTAAAATACTCTACCCAAGCATCATTCTGTGTGTCTTCTGCTAAATCCGACTTATTCAAAAGAATCAGGCGCGCCTTATTCTTCCCAAGTTCATCAATATCTGGATTACGACTACTAATCGGAACTCTCGCATCTACTAATTCAATTACTAAATCAATTAATTTTATATTTTCCTGCATCATACGTTTCGCTTTCGTCATATGACCAGGGTACCATTGAAAATGCATATTTCCCTCCACTATCTCACAAAGCCAAAATTGTCTCCTGCAGTTACAAACCAAACTCTTCCTACAATTTCCTTGCGTTTCACATTGCCTACACTTGTATAGCGACTGTCTTCACTATTTTCTCGATTGTCGCCTAATACAAAGAATTCATTTTCGCCAAGTATAATTGGCTCCTCTAATCGTTCTAATTCTTCTATGGCAGTCGCCTCATAATTTTCTTTTATTGCTTTTCCATCAATCAAGACTTTCCCTTTTTTGACTTCTACGGTCTCGCCAGGCAGTCCAATCACTCGCTTGATATAACAATGTGACTCCTTATTTCCATTTGGATAAAAAGCAATCACATCACCTCTTCGCGGCGAGCTCATATCATAGACAATTCGATTCACTAAAGTGACATCCCCATTTTCAAGTGCTGGACTCATAGATCCGCCTATCATACTCACACGCATTCCGAAATACCATACGACAATAAATGCCACTAGACAAACGGCTGCAATCTCCCCTGCCCATATGAGAATAATCTTAAGCAAATCATAATTGATTCTTCTTTTCTGTTTCCCAAATGTTAATTTTGCCATCAGTTCTCCTACTTCTTCAAAAACAAAAAAGGAACAATTACGTTATGTAGTTGTTCCTTTCACATTTACTATTTTACTAATTCTTTAACTTTAGCTCTCTTACCAACGCGTCCTCTTAAGTAGTTAAGTTTTGCTCTTCTTACTTTACCTCTACGGATAACTTCTACTCTCTCTACGTTTGGTGAGTGTAATGGCCAAGTTTTTTCAACGCCAATGCCGTTAGAATTCTTTCTAACTGTAAATGTTTCTCTTGCGCCGCCACCTTGTTTCTTAAGTACTACACCTTCGAAAACCTGAATTCTTTCACGGTTTCCTTCTTTGATTTTACCGTATACTTTTACAGTATCACCAACGTTGAATGCAGGTACTTCTGCTTTTAACTGTTCAGCTTCAATTTTCTTAATAATATCGTTCATTGTGTGACCTCCTTATATTTTGGACGTTCTTAATACTTTCTGTACCAGAGGACCATCTCTTTCTTCTCACAACCTTAGACATTCTACCACATAAATACTAGATTGACAAGTATTTTTTTGCTAATTCTTTTTCTTTATGATTTAATTCTGCTTTTTCCAACAAATCTGGCCTTCTCTGTGCTGTTCTTATAATGGATTGTTCTCTTCTCCACTTCTCCACATTCGCATGATGCCCCGAAAGCAAAATCTCTGGCACCTTCTTCCCATGCCACTCTTCCGGGCGGGTATATTGCGGATACTCCAGGAGATTGTCTTGAAAACTTTCAAACTCTGCAGACACATCATTGTGAAGTACACCAGGAATCAATCTGGAAATCGCATCAATCATCACCATTGCTGGAAGTTCTCCGCCTGTCAGAACATAGTCCCCTATCGATACATAGTCTGTCACAATTTCTTCTAACACGCGCTCATCAATACCCTCGTAGTGTCCACACAAGAACACTAACTCTTCTTCTTTGGCAAAATCTTCTGCCATAGTTTGCGAAAAAGTCTGACCTTGCGGAGAGAGGTAGATGACACGTGGCTTGCTCTTCGTCTTCTCCACAACCGATTGATATGCTCCGTAAACTGGTCCTGCCTGCATAAGCATACCAGCACCACCACCGTAAGTATAATCATCCACACGGTTATGCTTGTTTTCTGCAAAATCGCGTATATTAATTGCCTCCACAGAAAGCAAGCCTTTGCTCTGCGCTCGACCAATAATACTTGCACTTAGTCCATCCATTACCATCTCTGGAAATAATGTTAATATATGAAAATTCATATTTACACCAACCCTTCCAACAGATGAATAACCATCTTACCATTTTCGATGTCTACATCTAAAATGCACTGTTTGATAGCTGGAACCAGCACTTCGCCGTGCTTCAAACTATCCATAATATAGACGTCATTTGCTCCTGTTTCAAGCACATCTCTAAGCTTACCAAACTCTTCTCCATCGTCTGTAAATACAGTAAGGCCAATCATATCTGCAATGAAATATTCGTCTTTACGAAGCTTTACTGCGTTTTCTCTATCTACCAAAAGGCTCTTGCCCTTATATTTTTCAATATCATTAATATTGTCAATTCCCTTGAACTTTAAAATAGCAAACTGTTTAAAAAATTTGACACTCTCAATCTCAAGTGGCAAATGTTCTCTTCCTGTATCAAGGATGACTTTCTTTAATTTTTTAAATCTTTTTACATCATCGGTTGTCGGGAATACCTTTACCTCTCCGCGCACACCGTGTGTGGAGGAAATGACTCCCACCTGTAATAATTTTTCCATATGACTCCTCATTTTCACGTAAAGCGAAACATAGACATCGCGCTTACGCGATGTCTACGATTACTTTCTTATCTTCCTTTGCTGCTGCGGCTTTTACAACGGAACGGATTGCTTTTGCAATTCTTCCTTGCTTGCCGATTACTTTTCCCATATCAGAATCTGCTACTTTTACTTCAAGTACAATCGCTTTTCCTTCTGTTCTTTCAGTAACAACAACCTCTTCAGGATGATCAACTAATGCTTTTGCAATTACTTCTACTAATTCACGCATTACCTGTACCTCCATTTTGTCGCAGATTATTTTTCAATACCTGCTACTTTGAAAATTTTTCCAACCATTTCTGTTGGTTGAGCTCCATTGTTTAACCATTTTTTAGCTGCTTCTTCGTCAACTTTGATTACACTTGGATCTTGTGTTGGATCATAGTATCCAATTTCTTCGATGAATTTACCATCTCTTGGTGATCTTGAATCTGCTACTACGATTCTGTAGAAAGGAGCTTTCTTTTGTCCCATTCTTCTTAATCTGATTTTTACTGCCATTTTTCTTTACCTCACAATACTTTTTTTGTTGTTTTTATCTATGTGTTAAAAAGGAAGTCTAAATCTACCTTTTTTACCACCCATACCACCCATCATTCCAGGAAGCTGTTTCATCATCTTTTTCATTTGCTCAAATTGTTTTACAAGACGATTCACTTCGCTAATATCAACACCGGCACCTTTTGCGATACGATGTTTTCTCGATGGATTTAAAATGTTTGGATTGCGGCGTTCTTCTTTTGTCATCGAATAAATAATAGATTCGATTCTTGCCATCTGCTTCTCGCCTGCTTCCATGTCTTCATCTTTCATCTTTGCATTGCCCATACCAAGCCCTGGCATCATACCCATAACACCGGAAAGTCCACCCAACTTTTTCATCTGCTGCATACTCGTCAGATAATCCTCAAAATCAAATTGAGCTTTCTTCATCTTACGGGTCATTTCCTTGGCTTGTTCTTCGTCAATGGCCTCGCCTGCTTTTTCAATCAAGCTGAGTACATCTCCCATGCCTAAGATTCTAGAAGCCATTCTATCTGGATAAAACTGTTCCAAATCGGAAAGTTTTTCACCCATACCTACATAAAGAATCGGTCTGCCGGTCACCGCCTTAATGGAAAGCGCCGCACCACCTCTTGTATCACCGTCTAACTTTGTAACGATAACACCGTCGATTCCGATCTTTTCATTGAAACTGCCTGCTACATTGACCGCATCCTGTCCAGTCATAGCATCTACAACCAAAATTGTCTGATGCACATTGACAGTCTCTTTAATCTCTTGCAGTTCCGCCATCATATCTTCATCGATATGTAGACGTCCTGCCGTATCTAGAATTACTAAGTTATTTCCATTCTTAGCCGCATGCTCAAGAGCTGCTTTTGCAATATTCGCTGGCTTGTGGTTTTCACCCATGGCAAAAACTTCAACACCCTGCTTCTCTCCGTTAATCTGTAATTGCTTAATCGCAGCTGGGCGATAAACATCACAGGCAACTAAGAGCGGCTTTTTGCCTTTTAATTTAAACTTCCCTGCAAGTTTTGCAGTGGTTGTTGTCTTACCTGCACCCTGAAGACCTGCCATCATAATGACCGTAGTTGCCTTCCCTGGCTGCAATTGAATCTCGGTTGTCTCAGAACCCATCAATTTGACTAGTTCCTCATTTACAATCTTGATAACCATCTGGCCTGGATTCAAACCGTTCATAACGTCCTGCCCTACAGCGCGTTCTTGAACGTCTTTTACAAATCCCTTTACCACTCGGAAGTTAACATCAGCTTCTAAAAGGGCCATCTTGACTTCTTTTAATGCTGCCTTTACGTCATCCTCTGTTAAACGGCCTTTGCTTCGAAGGTTTTTAAAAACATTCTGAAGTTTTTCTGACAAACTATCAAATGCCATTCTATAACTCCTCTATAATCTCACTTGAAATTTTTCGAATCTTCTGTATCAATTGGTTTTCTTCTGCCTCCGCGAGAAGTCCATCTATCTGATGTACTTTCTCTTTCACGGAAAGAAAACGTTCTACCAAATGCAATTTTTCTTCATATTCTTCTAATATCTTATTGCATCGCTTAATCAAATCATGTACACCCTGTCTGCTGATTCCTGCATCTTTGGCAATCTCGCTCAAGGATAAATCATCCACGATAAATTGTTCATAGATTTCTTTCTGATGTTCTGTTAGCAATTCACCGTAAAAATCATACAGTAATGACTGTTTAAAAATCTCATCCATTTTCATCACCTTGGATATCATAACCGATAAAAAAGAAAGTGTCAAGTATTTTTTCTTGACATATTTTATCAAACAGTCCGAAATTAAGAATGTAACAAAAAACCTCGCAATTTTCCATTACTGAAAAAAACACGAGGTTTCATATATTAGCCATTACTTCTTTTTAAACATCTTTATACATATTCAAAGCTATACCCCTGAATATGCCGCAAAACCGCAATCAATAGGAAGCACAACTCCAGTAATTGCAGAAGCTGATTTTTCATCACAGAGGAATAATGTACCTCCTAATAATTCATCCGCATCTACAAAACGGTCCATCGGTGTACCGCGCAGAATCTTTGCGCTACGAGCAGTTGGTGTTCCGTCCTCATTGAATAAAAGTGCCTTATTTTGTGCTGACACTAAGAATCCAGGTGCAATCGCGTTACAACGAATTCCGGTTCCCGCAAAGTGTGTCGC
>JAZOWZ010000019.1:0-18247 GCA_045659485.1 Faecalimonas sp.
TAGCGGCTTCTTACAGATACTAATCCTTCTGCTTCTTCTTTTTCACCAACAACTAACATGTATGGTAATCTTGCAAGTCTAGCTTCACGAATCTTGTATCCAATCTTTTCTGAACGGTTATCAACTGTTACATCTACACCATTCATAGCAAGTTCTTTGCGAACTTTTTCTGCGTAGTCAGCGTATTTTTCAGAAATTGGAAGTACACGTACTTGTTCTGGACATAACCATGTTGGGAATTTACCAGCATATTTTTCAATTAACCAAGCCATTGTTCTTTCATAGCATCCAAGAGATGTTCTGTGGATGATATATGGACGAACTTTTGCACCATTTTGGTCAATGTAGTACATGTCAAATTTTTCAGCGATTGCACAGTCTAATTGGATTGTGATCATTGTATCTTCTTTGCCGTATACGTTCTTAGCTTGAATATCAATCTTAGGTCCGTAGAATGCACCTTCACCATCTGCTTCTTTGAAGCTGATACCTTTTTCAATTAAAATTTGACGAAGAGCATCTTGTGTGCTTTCCCAGTACGATTCATCTCCAAGGTATTTTGCTTTGTTTTCTGGATCCCATTTTGATAAACGGTATGTTACGTCATCTTGTAATCCTAATGTTGTTAAAATGTGGATTGCAAGATTTAAGCAGTTTTGTAATTCTTCTTCTGCTTGGTCTGGACGAATTACGTTATGACCTTCAGAAATTGTGAATTGACGTACACGTGTAAGACCATGCATTTCCCCAGAATCTTCGTTACGGAATAATGTTGATGTTTCGCCCATTCTGTATGGAAGATCTCTGTATGATTTTTGAGAGTTCTTGTATACATAGTATTGGAATGGGCATGTCATTGGACGAAGTGCAAATACTTCTTTATCTACTTCTTCATCACCAAGTACAAACATACCATCTTTGTAGTGATCCCAGTGTCCTGAAATCTTGTACAAGTCTGATTTTGCCATAAGTGGTGTCTTTGTCCGAACATATCCCCACTCTTTATCTTCCAAATCTTCAATCCATCTTTGAAGTTTTTGAATCATCTTTACACCATTTGGAAGCATCAATGGTAACCCTTGTCCTACAACATCTACTGTTGTAAAGAGTTCCAATTCACGAGCAAGACGGTTGTGGTCACGTTTCTTAATATCTTCCAAACGTTCCATATGTGCTGCCAAATCTTCTTTATTGTCATATGCTGTTGCATAGATACGTTGTAACTGTGCTTTGTTTGAATCTCCTCTCCAATAAGCCATAGAAGAAGAAATCAACTTAAATGCTTTCACTGGTTTTGTGCTCATAAGATGTGGTCCTGCACAAAGGTCTGTGAATTCTCCTTGTGTATAGAAAGAAATCTCCGCATCTACTGGAAGGTCTTGAATGAGTTCCACTTTGTATGGTTCTCCCTTTTCTTCCATCAACTTGATTGCTTCTTCTCTTGGAAGAGAAAATCTTTCAATCTTAATGTTTTCTTTTACAATCTTCTTCATCTCTTTTTCAATATCGGCAAGTTCTTCTTGTGAGAATGCTGTTGCACGATCGAAATCATAATAGAATCCATCTTCAATGGATGGTCCGATTGCTAACTTTGTATCTGGATATAATCTTTTTACTGCTTGTGCCATAATATGAGATGCTGTATGTCTAAATGCACTCTTTCCTTCTGCATCTCTAAATGTCAAGATTTCTAACTCGCAGTCTTCGTTCACGACTGTTCTTAAATCTACAACTTCTCCATTCACTTTTCCAGCACATGCTGCTCTTGCAAGACCTTCGCTAATCTCTCTTGCCATATCAAGCACTGATAAACCATTTTCGAACTCTTTGCTTGATCCATCTTTCAACATTACTTTCATTTCTTTTTCCTCCTAATTTAAAGTGTTCGCCTAGGGTACTTTTCAATAAAAATAGCACCCTTAGGCAATATTTCATTGCTTAAGGGTGCGTCAACTCTAACACACGGTTCCACCTTAACGTTTCACTTTCAGTTCCTTAACGCGGAATACGGTAACGCTTATCGCGCACAGCTCGGGAGTGGTCTTCACTATCTTTCCACATAAGAAACTCTCAGCAAACGTTTCTCTCTCTGGCTGATTCCGGATAGTTACTTGTTCCGTCATTGCTTTTCAAATATAAGTGTATTATAGTATTGCTTTTTCTTTTCGTCAATATTTTTATCTATTTTCCTTCCGCCATCGCAAGTTGCGCCGTAACAAGTCCATAATAAATCCCCTTTTTCTCCAGCAATTCATTATGAGTACCAATCTCTGCAATTCCATGCTTATCAATTACAACCAACCTATCTGCATTTCGCAGCGTTGATAAACGATGTGCAATTGCAAAGGTTGTTCTTCCCTTAATCAGGCGTTCCAAAGCCATCTGAATCACGAACTCATTTTCTGTATCCAGCGCGGAGGTTGCTTCATCTAAAATTAAGACTTTGGGGTCATTCAAAATCGCTCTTGCGATTGCGACTCTTTGTCGTTCTCCTCCAGATAAACTACATCCTTGTTCTCCCACATATGTATTATATCCATCTGGCATCTTGCAGATAAAATCATGGGCGTTAGCCGCCTTGGCTGCTCGAATCACTTCCTCTATCGTTGCCTCCTGTTTCGCAAAACGGATATTGTCAAGAATCGTGCCGGAAAACAAAAATGTCTCTTGCAAAACAACACCTATTTGAGAGTGTAGACTATCTGTTTTGATATCGCGCAGATCCACTCCGTCAATCAAAATTCGGCCTTGATCCACATCATACAAACGCATAATCAAATTGATAAGGGTTGTTTTGCCGACGCCCGAAGCACCTACCAGACCAATCATCTCGCCGGCCTTTACTTGAAAAGAAACATCTTCTAAAACTGGTTCATAGATTTCATAACCAAAAGAAATATTTTCAAACGTGAAATCCCCATGGATTTGCACATCCATACTCTTTACCGAATCTACAATCTTAGGTTCTTCATCTAACACATCGTAAATACGATTAAGACTGTTCATAGTCTGTGCGAGCATTCTCGGTAAGTTTACCATAGAACTGAGTGGTTCTAGTAGATAACCACAATATGTATAATACTGTAGCAAAGTTCCCGGTGACATATCCCCGTTAAGAACGTCTATACCTCCAAAGTAAACTGCCACATATACACCGCTTCCCATCAAAAACCAAAGTATTGGAATAATCGATACCCAAAAACTCTCGTTTTTACGGCTCAAAGTTGCATACTCATTTGCAATTCTAGTAAATTTATCGATTTCCTTCTGCTCTTTTCCAAATGATTTTACAATTCTCATTCCAGAAATTACATCTTGAAGATTACTGCTAAGCTCATCTGCTTTCGCCCATTGCTTACGGAAATTCGCTCTGTTGCGGCGACGAAAGAATGTGGTGGACACAAATACAACTGCATGAATCCCTAGAATAATCAATGTCATCTTCCAGTCAATCAAAAACATCATCACAATTGCAACCACCATAGTAATAATGGATGTCAATATGTATCCTAAAATTTCTTCGATAAATCTTCGAATCATAACTGTATCATTGCTGACACGATTTAATAGTTCCCCTGGTTTTCTTTTATTCATAAACGAAAGGGATAATGCTTGAATCTTATAGTACAACTTTTCTCGAAACGTCATACTGATCCCAGTGCCAAGTATTACACAGTACCAATGTCGAAGTATTTCGGTTAAAATATATGCTCCCGCCAAAGCTAGGGTTAGAACAACGAATTGGGACCAAGAAGTCCATGTCGCCTTTCCGCTTGCCAAAGAGCCATCAACAAACCATCTCTGAACTCTAGGAACCAAGATATCAATCCCCGATACCGCAAGCATAAATACAGAAGTAAGAATCATCTCTTTCTTATAGTTTTTGCAAATTTCAAACAAGCGTTTTAGAACGCTTCCATTTCCATCACAACGCGGGCATTTGCTCGTGCCAGGTAGTGCACGTCCGCATCGCTCACAATATTTCTCATTTTCCTGGCTGACAATGCGCTCTGTTTCCTTGGCATTCCGCCCTTGCATGAAAGCTTCTGCTATCGTTTGTGCTCCTTGCGCCACGTAGGACATTCGCACCATATGACGCATAGAAAATCTAGCCACACAAGTGGTATCCATATCTTTTGTAGTAACTGTGAGTATTCCACAGTTCACTTGATGCTCGCATTTGATTTTGCTACAATCCTTGAGCAAAAATGAAGTCATTACTTTGTTTTCCTGCAACACCAACAATCGTTCTTCGGTAACGACTATCCAATTTGTCTTGGCAT
Organism: Faecalimonas sp.; assembly: GCA_045659485.1. GTDB lineage: Bacteria > Bacillota > Clostridia > Lachnospirales > Lachnospiraceae > Faecalimonas. The sequence goes on from JAZOWZ010000019.1 coordinate 4,284, forward strand.
ACTTTTCGCACGCCAACTTGCCCTTATTGTCAAACCCCAAGTCAACAGGCACACAATACCAGATGCTCTCGCCCTCTAATAATGCCAATGCCTCTATCTGGGATTCCTGTAACTCATATAATAGTTTCATTATGCCTCGCCTTCTTCCTGTCAAACACTATTTACATAAACAAATCCAGTTTCTTGCGCTCAATAATCCCCAATTTGTAAAAATCCGGAATTTCATAGCGGTTTCCATCAATGTCTGTGACCAGAAGTCTTGATTCTCCCAATGTAACCACTGCCTCCCCACTCATATGCGTAGTGAAACGACAAACTCCGTAAGTGGTCATTACATGCCAATAGGCAAACCCGTACTCATCTTTTATATCCAGCACTTTTGTAATCACTGGCATAAAGTAGCGCAAGCGAATCTGCTCACGAATCATCTCTTGTTGCTCTTTGGAAAGCGTTGATAATTTTTCAATTAGTCCTATTTCCTTTGCCTTCCCATCGACCTCTCGAATCGAAATAAATTCCTCCGGCATTGTAAGCGGAAAAGTGAGATATACTCCAACACGGGAATATTCTTTTTCTTCAGTTTTCAAAGATAAAAAACCACCTTCGGTTCTTGCGAAAATTGCGTTTTCTTTTGTGAGGAAATGCATTTGCGCCAATTCCTCTGATTCTTTTTTCAAATCTTCCTCACTAAATTCTTTTAAGTTCAAAAGATCAGGTCTCTTATTTTCTTGTCCTGCCATCTCGTTGTCCTCCTATCTTCAAACTACTCAATGCCTCGCATAGCTAAAGCTTTCGTCTGCAGTTCACTCAACTTGTAATACGTTCCTTTCAGTTCCATCAATTCTTTATGGGTTCCATACTCTGTCACTTTTCCATCTTCGAGCACAATCAAACGTGTAGCATTACGAAGAGTTGATAACCGATGCGCAATAGAAAGTACAGTACGTCCTTGTTCTAACTGTTCCAAAGACCTCTGAATTGCCAATTCTGTCTCTGTATCCACCGCCGATGTTGCCTCATCCAAAATGAGAATTCTTGGGTTTGCCAAGATAGCTCTCGCAATGGAAAGTCGCTGTCTTTCCCCACCGGACAACACACGTCCGGAAGAACCCAGCATCGTATCATATCCCTCTGGCATCTTACATATAAAGTTATGAGCATTGGCCTGAATTGCCGCCTGAATAATTTCTTCTCTGGTAGCTTCCGGCCTCGCATATGCAATATTTTCTGCAACTGTTCCCATGAACACATAGGTTTCCTGCGACACCATCGCCACACTCGCTCGTAATTCTTTGAATCCATACTGTTTTACATTGACACCATCCACTAAAATCTCGCCTTCATCCACGTCATACAAACGCGAAATCAAGTTTACAAGTGTGGATTTCCCCGAACCAGAGCGCCCCACGATACCAAGGACTTCTCCCTCTTTTACGTGAAAACTAACATCCTTTAGTACTGGTTTATTTGCATCGTATCCAAAGGATACATTTTTAAGTTCAATCTCCCCACGAATGTATTCTGGCCGATAAGGGTCCTGTGCCTCTTTCACCTCCGGAACAGCATCTATGATTTCAAAGAGTCGCTGTCCTGCATTCATACTGTTGGTGTACCACTGAATCACACGAGACATGAATCGAAGTGGTCCTTTTAATTGCGCAGCATATCCAGCAAAGGTAATTAAAAGACCGATTTCCATATTGGTTCCGCTGATAATAAGTGCACTACCAACCGCCCAAACAAGGAAAACGATTCCATCTTGTAAACTTTTATAGAGTGCAAAAAATTTATGATCATATCGCACCCCATCCTGCTCTGCAACTCTAAGAAGTGCACTGTTTTTAGAAAATCTCTTCATTTCTTGTTTTTGCTGTCCGAAAGCTTTCACCACTCTGGCACCAACAAAACTTTCATTTAATTGTGCATTGAGTCTACGTTCTGCGCGATGCCTTTTTCCGTTATAAAAAAACAAATGTGGTAGCAGTTTTCGTTCAATCGCATAATGCACCGGCATCAGTGCAACTGCCACAAAGGCCAGGAACGGGTGGAGACAGAACATAATCACAATGGTGGCCACCATCGTTCCCATACTAATGCAATAATAAGGTACTCCATCAATCAAAAATCCAGAAATTACGTCCGCATCACTAGATATACGAGTCATCAGTCCTCCTGTCTGTCTTCGTGTATAAAAACTGATGGACAATTCTCCCATCGCCTTAAAAACGCGACTTTTCAACTTCGCAACAATCTCCGATGCAACTCTTGCAGTCACGACACCTTGTACAATTCGCATCGCGTGCAACACCACTTGTGAAATAATCATCGCAACTACAAGTACCGTTAACGCCAGCACAAACTTGCCCTGAGGAAGACCCAGTATTTTTAAAAACGTCTCATCTCTTCCAAGTACTCTGTCATACAGAACCGTACCAGTCAAATATGGGAATACCATATTGATGGCTGCCGTTCCAATATAGCATAAAAGCAAAATTGCAAGGCATCCCTTATATTCTTTGTAATAACGAAGTAACCGAAACAGAATAGATTTCTTGTCCATACACTTTGGACAGATTTTTCGCTCCTGATCTGGGTAAATCATCCCACATTTTGGACAACGTTCTTTTCCTTTCGTCGCATCCAAATCTTCCGATAGTATTTCTTCGTCTTTCTTTAACTTGCTATGCAACTTGCAAATCTGGAGGAAATCTGGCATCTTTGTGTTAGAAAACTGACAAAGATTTCGTTCTATTCCATCGATTTCTGCCAACAATACACCCGTGCTAATTTCTCGAATCACTTCCATCCTGGAAACAGATTGCAAGTCGTACATACAGAGAGCCGGCTTTTCCAAAAGTAGCATATCGTCATACAGTGACTCGCTTCCATACCCGCCAAATCGAAATTCTTGATTTTCATAAAACGGATAAGCAGCAACCAAAAGCTTATCTTTTGTCAGGGCAACAATCGTCATTGCAAAACGATATTCCATATCAAAGTCTGCAGTCGCAACATAGATAATATCACCCTTTGAAATACCATACTGCAATATAAGTTCTGTAAATGTCTTAGGTAATTTCATAACTTCCTCCCTCTCTTGAATGGTTACTTATAAAACAAAAAAGCTATAACTACCGTTCGATAGTTATAGCTTTATACTTACATATAGGTAGGCGATGCTGCCTAACAAGCCATATGTTAAACTATATTATCCCCGGAGACAATTCTTTGACAATTTGTTTTTCTAGTGACATCATTCCAAGTTGTATATTTCATCGTCTTGTCTCCTTCCTTTATTGTAATTTTAGTCTAATGGAATTATTTTACAGTGTCAACCATAATTTTAGTTTTCACCAATAAATCCAATAATGTTAGATGCATTCGCATATACTTTTGCTTCTCCATCTTTCACAACCACCAATGTTGGTGCTTGGCGGATACCAAATTGTGCAACTAACTCCGGTGCTTCGTCTGCATCAATTTTCTCAAAAGCAATATCTGCATCCTCTAACATTGCGCTTACGATTCTACAGTTTGGGCAAGTCTTTGTAGTAAAGAGCATTACTGCATCCCCTGTAGACTCTGCTGTGCATGCACATGCAGTTTCTTCTGCAACTTCTTCTTTTTCTGTCAATTTTGAGTTTGCAATATCATAAACTTTACGTTCTTTGTACTCTTGTGACTTACCATCATTCCAGTTTTGTACTGGACGGTAGTATCCTGTGATACGGCTGTAAACTTCTGTTGCAGCTCCACAGTGTGGACATGTGTATTGTTCTCCTGTTAAATATCCATGATCCTTACAGATTGAATATGTAGGAGACATTGTATAGTATGGCAACTTATAGTTATTTGCAATCTTGCGAACTAAATCAGCTGCTGCTTTCCAATCTGGAAGTTTTTCACCAAGGAATGCATGGAATACAGTTCCTGATGTATACAATGTTTGAAGTTCATCTTGAATATCAAGTGCCTCAAAGATATCTGCTGTATATCCAACTGGAAGATGTGAACTATTTGTATAGTATGGTGCTCCACCTTCTTCGCCAGCTGTGATGATTTCTGGATATCTAGCTACGTCATGTTTTGCAAGACGATATGTTGTTGACTCTGCAGGAGTTGCTTCCAAGTTGTAAAGATCTCCGTACATTTCTTGATAATCAGAAAGACGTTCTCTCATGTGGTTAAGCACTTGTTTTGTAAACTCTTGTGTCTTTTCATGAGTCATATCTGCCTGCAACCATTTTGCGTTAAGACCAGCTTCGTTCATACCAACCAAACCAATTGTTGAGAAATGGTTGTTAAATGTTCCAAGATATTTCTTTGTATATGGATACAGCCCCTCATCCAAAAGTTTTGTAATAATTGTTCTCTTAATGCTAAGTGAACGTGCAGAAATATCCATCAAACGATCTAATCTTCTGTAGAATTCACTCTCATCGCTAGAAAGGTATGCGATTCTTGGCATGTTGATTGTTACAACACCAACTGAACCTGTGCTCTCTCCACTACCGAAGAAACCACCTGATTTCTTACGAAGCTCACGTAAGTCAAGGCGCAGACGGCAGCACATACTTCTAACATCACTTGGCTCCATATCACTGTTGATATAGTTTGAGAAATATGGTGTTCCGTATTTCGCTGTCATTTCAAATAACAAACGGTTATTTTCTGTGTCAGACCAATCGAAATCTCTTGTGTTTGAATATGTAGGAATTGGATATTGGAAACCACGTCCATTTGCATCTCCTTCGATCATAATCTCAAGGAATGCCTTCTTAACCATATCCATTTCTTTCTTACAATCTTTGTATTTGAAATCCATTTCTTTTCCGCCGATGATTGCAGGAAGTTCTGCAAGGTCATTTGGAACTGTCCAGTCCAATGTGATATTGGTAAATGGAGATTGTGTTCCCCAACGGCTTGGTGTGTTTACACCATATACAAATGATTCAATACATTTCTTTACTTGTTCATAGCTAAGGTTATCTACTTTAACAAATGGTGCAAGATATGTGTCGAAAGAAGAAAAAGCTTGTGCTCCTGCCCATTCATTTTGCATGATACCTAAGAAGTTCACCATTTGATTACAAAGTGTAGACAAATGTTTTGCTGGTGCAGATGTAATCTTACCTACAACTCCGCCCAAACCTTCTTGAATTAATTGTTTCAAAGACCAACCTGCACAGTATCCTGTAAGCATAGACAAGTCATGGATATGAATGTCTGCATTTCTATGTGCATTGCTAATCTCTTCGTCATAAATCTCTGATAACCAGTAGTTTGCTGTGATAGCACCTGAGTTACTTAAAATAAGTCCTCCTACTGAATATGTAACTGTAGAGTTCTCTTTTACACGCCAGTCATTGACGTTTACATAGTTATCCACAATCTCTTTGTAATCGAGAACTGTAGATTTCATATTACGGATTTTTTCTCTTTGTTTACGATACAAGATGTAACCCTTTGCTACTTCACCGTATCCCGCTTGAATCAACACAGACTCTACGCTGTCTTGAATATCTTCCACGCGAATAAATCCATCTTTAATCTTTGAAGTGAAATCGGCTGTTACTTTTAATGCAAGCATATCAATAATGTCCGAATGTGTCTCGATTTCTTTTGCTTCAAATGCTTTTGAGATAGCGATTGCTATCTTTTGAAGGTTAAATTCTGTAACCTTTCCGTCCCTTTTCTTTACTTGATACATTTCTTTTTCCTCCGTACATTTCTCCCTCGTTCGTTCATAGTAACACTATCATTAGTGTTTGTCAATATATAAAACAACAAGATATTGTGTTTTTTATTTAACAATCAAACACAATATCTTGTCCATTTTCCCTATATTCCACGAAGAGATGCTGTTGGAATGTACTTTTGCACCACTTTAAGAAACGTATTCATTTCTTCTGGGCTACAACCCTTCGTTTTCTTTCCAATTAAGTCCCCCGAATCCACAAAATTTTGTAAATAGTACTTGTCTGCCCCCTGTATCCACTGACCAATCCTTTCAAAACTTTCCTCGAAGTGATAATTCTTTACCACCGTAGTTCGAAATTCATATGGAACGTGTCCCTCTTTTAGATAAGAAACACTTTCCGCGATAGTTCCTAAGTCTAGCGCGTCTGTTCCCGCCGTTATGGCGTAACTCTCTAGACAGTTTTTGATATCCATAGCCACATAATCAATCAGACCTTTTTCCACAAGGGACTTAAGTTTCTTTGGAAAACTACCATTGGTATCCAATTTCACTGCATAGCCAAGTTCTTTTATCTTTCCTATGAATTCTTCTATATCCGGTTGCAAAAGGGGTTCTCCCCCACTTACGCACACTCCATCTAAAATTCCCTGTCGTTTTTTCAAAAAAGCAAAGAATTCTTCTTCATTAATTGCCGCTTCTTTGGGAATATCCACCACCAAAGAGGCATTATGGCAAAATGGGCAACGGAAGTTACACCCTGCCGTAAATACCGTACATGCCGTTCTCCCCGGAAAATCTAAAAGTGTCAATTTCTGCAATCCTTGTATTCTCATCCTATTTCTCCGTCCGTAATTTTTACTTATTAACAAAAGTATATCATATGCCTTTTTTTTCTGCCACAATCTTGTTATACTATCTCTAGGCAATTGCCTAGGAGGATAAGAAAATGAATTTTTTAAGTATTTTTGATGTGATTGGTCCGAATATGATTGGTCCTTCCAGCTCTCACACAGCTGGCGCCGTGTCCATCGCGTTGATGGCTCGAAAAATGTTTCCAGAACCAATCCAAAAAGTAACCTTTACGCTTTATGGGTCCTTTGCGAAAACTTATCGAGGCCACGGAACTGACCGCGCGCTTTTAGGCGGTATCCTCGGCTTTTCTACGGATAACGAAAAGATTCGAGATGCATTTACTTATGCAAAAGAAATGCAAGTGGAATATGAATTCATCATCGATGACCAAACCCAGACAAATCACCCAAATACTGCAGATATAGATATCGTAGGTACAAGCGGACACACACTCTCTGTTCGCGGCGAATCTATCGGCGGTGGCAAGATGAAAATTGTTCGCATTGATAACATCGATGTGGAATTTACTGGTGAATATAGCACACTCATTGTCCACCAACAAGACAAGCCAGGTGTGGTTGCTCATATCACCCAAGCGCTCAGCGAATACGAGGTGAATATTGCTTTTATGCGTCTCTTTCGCGAGACTAAAGGCGCCAATGCGTATACCGTGGTAGAATCTGACCATCCAATTCCAGAAGCGGTACTAGATCAAATTCGCACAAATCCAAACGTAGATGATTTGATGCTGATTCAGTTGTAGGAGGAGACACATATGGATTTTTATAACGGAAAAGATTTGATGCAAAAATGCAAAGAAGAAAACCTTCCGATTTCTTCCATTATGGAACTTCGTGAAATCACCACTGGTTCTCTCTCAAAAGACGAAGTGGAATCGAAAATAAAACTCGCATTATCAATTATGAAAAAATCAGCCACAAAACCGCTCACATCCCCACAGAAATCTATCGGTGGATTGATTGGTGGCGAGGCCCAAAAGATTTCCTCGCACGGAAAAACAGACAACTGCGTGTGTGGTACAATGCTTTCCAAAGCCATCGCTTATAGCATGGCAGTCCTGGAAGTGAACGCTTCGATGGGACTGATTGTAGCTGCACCAACTGCCGGTTCAGCAGGAGTTGTCCCTGGTGTACTTTTAGCCCTCGCAGACGAATACCAGATTGACGACGAAACACTCTGCAAAGGTCTCATAAATGCCAGCGCTATTGGATATCTGTTAATGCGCAATGCTTCTGTAGCCGGTGCCGAAGCTGGATGCCAAGCAGAAGTTGGGGCCGCAAGTGCTATGGCTGCCAGTGCCATTGTTGAGATTATGGGCGGAACTCCTGAGATGTGCCTCACTGCAGCAAGCTTTGCCATCTCAAACCTTCTCGGTTTAGTATGCGACCCAATTGCAGGGCTTGTGGAATCCCCATGTCAAAGTAGAAATGCCATTGGTGTTTCTAACGCCATTGCATCTGCAGAATTAGCCCTCAGTGGCATTACCCATCCGATACCATTTGACGAAATGGTGGAAGCAATGCTCCGTGTGGGTAGAGGTCTTCCATTTGAACTTCGCGAAACCGCTATGGGAGGTTGCGCTGGAACACCTACTGGTTGTTCTCTTGGTTGTAATATATGTAGTTAAACAACAAAGGACAGGTAATCATCGATTATCTGTCCTTTTTCCAATATTTCTGAAATTGTGTTTCATCAATGTCCTCAACGAACTTCTTCTTATATAGAATAAACTCCTCCAAATCCATCAATATATGATATAATTCTGCCCGGCTTTCAAACTCTTCGTGAGTGGTTGGAAGAGGTTCATCGCGAAATTCCTCTAACAATTCATGCAACTCATCCAATTGCTTCTTTGGCTCATTCATCTCTTTTACATAAGGTGCAAGATCCAGAATAAACTTTGCTACAATACGTGCCTGTGTTGGCACTTTACGGATACGTCCCATCTCTGCGTGAAGACTGTGAAGTGTTCCGCACTGCCTAGCTCGCATTTCAAAATAAGCTGCATAATAATCCTGATACGAATGAAAGGTGTTGTGATGATATTCATACGCCAATTCAATCGATTCCTCGATCTTAAGCTCCAACTTCGTCAAATGCTCCCACACTTCTTTGTCCTTTTCTTCCTGCATAAGATATCCTGCTAATTCCGTTAGAATTTGTTGCATCGTTTTTTCTGTACTTCTCATTCTCCGTATCAGACCATCTTCATGTGTACTATTAATATGAAATAGATTCAAAAGAATCGCAATCGTGATACCAATAAGAATTAACGAAAACTCATTTAAGATAAATCCAATGGAAAAGTCTTGCGTAACCAAAAAATGACTCCCGATAACCGCATTTGTAGATAAAGTTCCTTTCCATCCTAACCAATGCGTCACCCAAACCAACACAAATAAAAAAACGCCATACCCTATCCACACGCTCGGTGCCAATCGAAAAACCGCCCAACAAACAGCCGCACTAATTCCATATGTCAAAATCCGTTGCCCGGATAAACGAAAGGTTCCTCTCCTGGTAGTCAGCACCGTGAGCAGGGTAATAATTCCCGCAGATGTTGCATATTGAAGATTTAGAAGTTCCGCAATATAAATAGCAATACTGGCTCCAAATCCAATTTTCACAGCTAGCAAAAGCGTCTTTATTAATTTAAATTTCGTATGATAAGATTTCCACATATTTTAAGCATCCCACTTTTTTATGGTTTTATTCGAGCCAAAAAGAAATTGACATTCATACTTTAAAATGATAAGATAATCAAGCAGTTTGCAGGAGTGTCGGAATGGCAGACGAGCTAGATTCAGGTTCTAGTGTGGGTTACCGCGTGTGGGTTCAAGTCCCATCTCCTGCATATAAGAAAACAAGGGCATTGACACAATGCTCTTGTTTTTTTGCACTAAAAAAGGAGTACCAATTATTTATCAATTGATACTCCTTGCTACATTGCAGGTTCAATCATTTTTCGTATCTCCTTTTCTACATTTACTCCCGTTTTTAAGTTAAGTTTTTGTTGGACCGTCCTCCTTATTTCTTATTTTGATTTCGTTTTAAATTTACGTTTCTGGTGGTCTCCCCTCCTAATCATTTATTGTCTGTTTTCTTTTGTTTTTTCTCTTTTCTTACTGTCATTATAGCACCGTGTGTAAATTTGTCAATACATTTTGCGAAAATATTTTTAAATTATCTGACTTTTTATCAAAAATATAAGGGAAGACATCTCATCTTCCCTTTCATCTGCTCATTATTGGGCTTTTTGATCCTCAATCTGTCGAATCAACCTCAAATTTGCCAATTCCACTTCATTCATCTCGATACTATCATAGAATTCTGAAACAGACATCTTTGGTGTATACCAAGATTTACTTTTAAAATGATCATCCAAATCCGAAACTCCAAAATATGTGCCATATCTTGCAAATAATTCATTCCTTGCCAAACGAAGTTCTTCAACGCTTAAAGCTTCCAGTTCTTCTCGTGTATATTTTACAGTATCGCTATTTGGCAATACATACTCTGATAAATCCACATTATCTTCTGGCAATTCTTCCTGCTCATCTTGCTGCTCAATCACTGGCGGTGTGGTCTCCGGATTTTTTTCCATATCTTTCTTTAATTTGATACAGAATAAAATCAGTCCAATCAAAATTGCAAGTAATGCCAATACACCTACTCCAGCTAAAATCCATTTTACGGCGCCAGTGCTTTTTTCTTTCTCACTGTAGGTCATAAGTTCATCACAAACCGCATTCAAATATCCATCTTCATATTCCACAATCTGTCTATCTGCTCCTGCTAATTCGTCTTCCTCACAGGTAGCTTCCAATGGAATACCCATTTCTCTACAGAAAGTTCCTAATGTATTAAACGCAACTGTCTGCGGCATTACCTTGTCCTGCGACCATTGTTCCATAGCTAGGCACATCGCTTCCACCGAAAATTCTACATTCGCCCAATTTTCCTGTGCATGACGTTGGAGTACAGTTTTTAAATACTTGTGACTGTAGTTCAGACGGTACATGATGACTTTGGTGCCGTATCCCATTAGATTTGCAATCTCTTTAATTCTTAAATGGTCATGGTAAAACGCATACAAAGTTGCTTGATACAAATCTGGCAACTGTTCGATCGTTTCGCAAATAAGTTCTTTTGTCTTTTCTACGTTTACTGTACTAGACATATAGTATTCATCATCGCCTAATTCAATCCTCGTAGATTCGCTAACTTTCTTTTTGCGGAACTTTCCACATCCGATACTATACACCTGTTTTCCAAGCCAAGAGTAGAGACGTTCCTCAGGAAGATCGTGCTCCAACACTTTGGTATATACCTCTTTCATCAGTTGCTGTACATCATCTTCTTTCTCAAAAATACATTTCGCGCGCAAATAAACAAAGTTGTACGTTTTTGAATAAATAGAATTCAATGACTCCATAAAAGTTCTCCCCTTATTTATGTATGTTTTTCTTTTGTTTTGCTATCTTATATATTTCTTCTGTTGCTAGACGAGTCTTCGCAACCACATCACGCCCATCTTTCGGGAAACAGTAATATAGCATATTCGCATTACCGATACAAATCACATCTCCCGTCTCGTACCAATAATAATCAGAATATAAACTATAGGAAGCCAATGGTTTTTGACTATAGTTTAATTTCCCATCGCATCCGACCAGATGGAATCCTTCTTCCGTATGAGTCAAGGTTCCCTCTCCTACGCGATAAATCGCCTTCATATTTTTCAAAATACAAATATCAACTGGAACCTCCAATCGATATTCTCCTTTTTCAATCTCTTTTCTTACACACTCGCGCTCCCAGCGATACCAATCTGGAACATGATTAAATTTGCCTTCTCCATCTTCAGCTTGCAAAAAGCCATATTCAGTCAATTCATATTGCTTTTTACAATGATTACAAGTAATTTTCGTGCCAACGCCTTCCATCGCACCTTCTGTCTCACAATGTGGACATCTGTAGAGCACGCGGTTCAGCCCTTCTGCACGGAATGTTTCTGTGACAGACACTTTGTTTTCTTGTTGCCAACGGAAGTTGTCAAAACTAAACTCATTCTCAATTACTTCCATAATCTCTTCAATGCTTTTCGCTTTCACTTCTTTTGCCGAAAGGAGATACTTCATATCTGCAGAAACATCTACTTTTCTACGGCGAAGTCCATTGTAAAGTGGGTCTCTTGTGTATGCCCCGTATGTACGAACCATCACAACTGGCACTCCAAGCATCTTAATGCAACTTCCCAAACTCTCTGGCAGCGTAGTAGCGGTTCCATCAAAACTGTAGCTCGCTTCTGGATACATTACAACCGAACTCTTAAGTTCTTTCACTACATACATCATATCCTTAACTAAAGTTGGATCCATAACAAATTTCTTTGTCGGGAAACAACCAATCATACGCATCACAAAGTTCATGATTCCCATAAAAGAATCCGATGTGGCTACTATATTAAAGCGTCTCGGATAGAGCACTGTAGACACAATCTCCAAATCAATAAAACTTGAATGATTCATCAAAACTAAGCACGGCTCTTTCTTCCCGAGCTTGTCCATTCCAATTTCGCGATACTTAAAATTGGTTGCACGCAAATCAAAACTAGAAACCACTTTTAACAACCATCCAAAAAATCGGAGTTGCTTCCATGGCTTTTGATGTTTTGCCTTTGGCATAGCCATAACTTCTTCGTATTTTTTCGTTACAAATGTCGTTTTCATCTCTCACTCCACTATGAGTTTTTATCTTAACTTTGATTATACCACGAGGCAACGACAAAACGCAATAAAAAAGACCGCGGAGCTATTTCCACGGTCTCTTGAGTGTCACTTCTTCTATTAATTGCAAATCATAATCTTTTACATATTGCATCGCTTTTTCATACAATGGTTGATAGATTAATTCTTCTGGAAAATGGGCATCACAGCCGATAACCACCTTGCATTGTTCCTCCCCAGCAATTTTCCAAAAATCAGGATTTGGATACTGTTTGCCAAAGCGCATACCGCGTAAGTTAATTTCTAGCGGTATGTCATACGCATTTGCCGTACGACAAACATTTCTCATCGTTTCTTCGTACAGCGGGGTATTGGATGGATAATTCACCAAATCAGGATGTGCAAAGTAGGTAAAACACCCTCTCTTCATCGCCTCTGTCGCCTGCCCATAATAATTAGCTAGCACTTTTTCATCCTCTGTGTAAATCCCAAAATACGGTTCTGTCTTGTGACTGTTTCCATACCAATGGGTAGCCAGCAAAAAATATTCCAATGGATATTGCTCTAATTCACGATATATTTCATCAAAGAAATCTTCGAAATATTCCACTTCCAATCCCACATGGATTTCAATATCTTTCTCGTATTCTTTCTTCAAATCCAAAACCGTTGTAATATATCCTTCTAGTTCATTCATCTTCATACGAATGTAAGAAGAATAATCATCACCAAATGGATATGGTGTATGGTCAGAAAATCCCAGTATCTTTATTCCATTTTCGATTGCTGTCTCTACATACTCTCGTTCCGTACCCTCAGCATGTTTGCAACGATAGGTATGGGTGTGATAATTTGCTCGCATAAGAATCCTTCTTTCTAGATAAAAGGCCCTGAAAACTTCCGTTCTCAAGGCCTTAATGCGGATGACAGGAATCGAACCTGCACGGTCTCCCACTAGATCCTAAGTCTAGCGCGTCTGCCAGTTCCGCCACATCCGCATATGCTATATAAAATATGTGAACAAGCTTTCGCTTGTCCACACTCATGAAGCATCGGGGATTCGAACCCCGGACAACTTGATTAAAAGTCAAGTGCTCTACCGACTGAGCTAATGCTCCATACTGGGCTAGATGGATTCGAACCATCGAATGTAGGAGTCAAAGTCCTATGCCTTACCGCTTGGCGATAGCCCATTATTTTGTTTTGTGAATTACTTAGTAATTCAAGGGTGGGTAGTGGGACTCGAACCCACGACATCCAGAACCACAATCTGGCGCGCTAACCAACTGCACCATACCCACCATATTTCTTCAGTTGATGTTATTTCAACCGAAACGAGCCCGGGGGGATTCGAACCCTCGTCCTACGGCTTAGAAGGCCGTTGCTCTATCCAGCTGAGCTACGGACTCAATTTGTTTTTTAGGGCTAAACGCCTTAAAAAAGCGGGTGATGGGAATCGAACCCACGTATCCAGCTTGGAAGGCTGGTGTTCTACCATTGAACTACACCCGCATAAGTATCGGGGTGACAGGATTCGAACCTGCGACCTCCTGGTCCCAAACCAGGCGCTCTAGCCAAACTGAGCCACACCCCGTAATTTGGGAATACATGCGGATGACAGGAATCGAACCTGCACGGTCTCCCACTAGATCCTAAGTCTA
>JAZOWZ010000020.1:0-21165 GCA_045659485.1 Faecalimonas sp.
TGGGATGACAATGGTGTATTCAACTTTGAAGGTGGATGTTACGCAAAAGTTATCAACCTTGATAAAGAATCAGAACCAGATATCTACAATGCAATCAAACGTAATGCATTATTAGAAAACGTTACATTAGATGCAGAAGGAAAAATTGATTTCAATGATGGTAGTGTTACAGAAAACACACGTGTTTCTTATCCAATCGATCACATTGACAACATTGTACGTCCAGTTTCTACAGCACCTGCAGCTAAGGATGTTATCTTCCTTTCAGCAGACGCATTTGGAGTACTTCCTGCAGTGTCAATCTTGACACCAGAACAAACAAAATACTACTTCTTATCTGGATTTACAGCAAAACTTGCTGGTACAGAACGTGGTATTACAGAACCAACACCTACATTCTCAGCATGCTTCGGTCAAGCATTCTTGGAATTACATCCAACAAAATATGCTGAAGAATTAGTTAAGAAAATGGAAGCAAATGGTTCAAAAGCATACTTAGTAAACACAGGATGGAATGGTACAGGAAAACGTATCTCTATCAAAGATACACGTGGTATCATCGATGCAATCCTTGATGGTTCAATTGCAAAAGCTGAAACAAAGACAATTCCATTCTTCAACTTCGAAGTTCCAACAGAACTTCCAGGTGTAGACACAGGTATCCTTGATCCTCGTGACACATATGCAGATGCTGCTGAATGGGAAGCAAAAGCAAAAGACCTTGCTGGACGTTTCGTTAAGAACTTTAACAAATATACTACAAACGAAGCTGGTAAAGCTTTAGTAGAAGCAGGTCCACAATTATAATAATTGCCGATTTGAAGGGCTACAGAGTACAATTCTGTAGCCCTTTTTTTGTCACTTTGCACACTTGATAAACGATATAGAAAATGATATGATATTATATGGTGTTATGCCATAAAGAAATGGTAGGGAAGTTATATGATTATTGATGTACATTCACATATCTTGCCGGGAATTGATGATGGGGCGCAGGATTGGGATACAAGTATGCAAATGCTTGTACAAAGTTCCAAAGAAGGCGTTCAAAAGGTCATAGCAACACCGCACTATTATCCGTGGAGATCAAACGCAACAGCGGACATGATTCGTTTGTTGTGTCAAGAGGCGGAGGAAAGGCTTCGTGCGGACTATGATATAGAAATGGAGATTTATCCGGGGCAGGAAGTTTTGTATGGTATGGGTGTGCTTGAGGACTTGAAAGCGGGCAAGATACTGACTTTGGCAGATAGTCGTTATGTGTTGGTAGAGTTTATGCCAGACGAAACGTTTTCTGTGCTGTATCATGCGGTAAGAGAATTGATGAATGCTGGATATATTCCTGTTTTGGCCCATGTAGAACGATATGATTGCCTGCAACAAATGGATAACTTTCATAGTTTGAAAGCGGGTGGAGCACTATTTCAAATGAATGCAAGTGCTGTCAGTGGCGGAATTTTATCTCGAAAAAGTCGCTGGTCTAAAAAAATTCTGAAGGCTGGATTGATTGATTACATAGCATCAGATATGCACAATTTAACATCGAGAGGACCTTGTACCAAGGAAAAGATAGAACTGATTCAAAAAGTTGTGGAATCAGAATATTTAGAAAAACTGCTATATGTTAATCCTGGAAAAATATTGGAAGATGTATAGCGAATGGAAAGGGAAGAAATATGGAAAAGAAAGTATTTGATGAAGAAATTGACCTTGTGTGGATTTTCTATGCGCTACTAAAGAAGATTTGGCTGATTGTAATAGTGGCTGCAGTGACGGCATGCGGTATGGCGGGATATACGTATTTCCGCACAGAACCAACTTACACATCTACATCTACGATGCTAGTGTTAACAAAAGAGACTACATTGACTTCTCTTGCAGACTTGCAAATCGGAAGCCAATTGACAAAGGATTACACGATTCTAATTACGAGTAGACCAGTGTTGGAAAAAGTAATTGACAAATTGGATTTGAAAATGAGTTATAAGCAACTCAAATCAACGATTGCGATTAACAATCCAGAAGACACACGTATTCTTACAGTTTCTGTAACAGCGAACAAGGCGAAACAGGCGAAGAAGATTGTAGATACATTAGCAGAGGTATCGGCAGAATTTATCGCAGATAAGATGGAAGTGACACCACCGAAGATTATTGAAGAAGGCGAAGTAAGCGTTTTCAAGATCGGTCCAAGCATTTCAAAAAATGCTATGATCGGATTTTTACTAGGCGCATTGCTTGTCTGTGCAATCATTGTTGTACTTGAATTGTTGAATGATTCAATACAATCAGAAGAAGAAGTGGAAAAATACTTAGGTATTCCAACATTAGCGACTGTGCCAGGAAGAGTAGTGGTACGTAAAAAGAAAAATGCAAACACAAAGAAAGGAAGGGTAAAGTAATATGGCATATAAGAATATAGTTTTATCAGATACGAACCCTGAGGATTATTTCTTTGAAGAAGCAATTAAAATGTTGCGTACGAATGTACAGTTTTCGGGGAAAAACAACAAGGTTATCTTGTTGACCAGTTGCTGGAGTGGAGAAGGAAAAAGCGATATTAGTTTTAATCTTGCCATACATTTGGGAAAAGCAGGTAAAAAAGTACTTTTAATTGATGCGGATATTCGTAAATCTGTTTATAAAACAAGATACAATATTCAAGAAGAGACAAAGGGATTGTCACAATATTTGAGTGGACAGGTAGAACAAATCGATGAAGTGGTATATCGCACAAATTTTGAAAATTTGTATATGATTTTATCTGGACCATATGCGCCAAATCCGACAGAAATTTTAGGCGATGAACAATTTGGCAACTTATTGAAAGCGGCAAGACAGGTGTTTGAGTATGTGATTATTGACACTCCGCCACTAGGAAGTGTCGTGGATGCTGCAGTAATCAGTCAATATTGTGACGGAGCTATCTTGGTTATTGAAAGTGGCTCTACGAGCTATCGAGTAGTTCAAAAAGTAAAAGCACAACTTGAGAAAAGTGGTTGCAAAATACTCGGTGCAGTATTGAATAAGATGGAATACAAAGGGAGAGGATATCGCGCAGGATATCGTGCGGGATACGGTCGCAAAGGTGCTCGCACACCATACGGAGAAATAGCAACCTATGAAAAGAAATAAAGGTATAATCATAGTAGTCACTGCACTAATTGCCTTAGTGGCGTTGGGCGTTGGGATATGGTTTGCCACGGATCACACAGAGTGGATACCAACTGATTACACGGAAAATGACGAAGATGACCTTATTGTATATGATGGAAAAAAATATCAGTACAATGAACATTTGAGCAATTATCTGTTCTTAGGAGTTGATAAACGAGAAGTGTCTGATGAAGAGAAGAATCCAGGAACCGCAGGACAGGCGGACTCGATTTTACTAGTTTCATATGACCGTGTTAAAAATACCGTCCAGTGTATTTCGATTCCACGAGATACAATGACTTTCATTCGGACGTTCTCACAAGAGGGTGTGGATCTTGGAAAATCCAAAGATCACTTGAATATACAATATGCTTTTGGTGATGGAAAAGATAAAAGCTGCAATCTTATGAAAGAAGCTGTAGAAGGGCTTTTGTATGGAGTGCCTGTTCGAGGATATTGTGCATTAAGTATGGATGGAATTCCGGCTGCAGTAGAAGCAGTGGGGCAGGTAGAACTGGTGGTGCCAGATGATACGCTTGTGGATGTAAATCCAGAGTTCAAAAAGGGAAACACCGTGTTGCTTACGAAGGAGAATACAGAGCAGTTTGTTCGTTATCGTGACATTGAAATTAGGCAAAGTGCCATAGACCGTGGCAATCGCCAGAAAGTTTTTGTCAAAGCGTTTGTAGAAACGGCGCGGGAGAAAGCAACGCAGGATGAAGGGCTAGTTACCACGATATACGAAAAACTACGACCATATATGGTTACGAATATAGGAAATGATATTTTTGTCAAATTGTTGCAAGCTAAGAATGAATCTGGAGAAATGTTTGTAGACATTCCAGGGAAAACGGTAAATGGAACGGATTTTGATGAGTATCATGTAAATAGTGATGAGTTGTATGAACTTGTTTTGCAAATGTTTTATAAAGAAGTGCAGGAAGATTGATGAAAAATAAAAAAATTATCATAGCAGGAATTATTATAATAGTCATTGGCGTTGGTTTGGGCTGCTGGGGTTTGAGTAAATATTTTTCGCAAAAAAATGCGGGAGCGGTATATGAAAATCTAAAGGATGACTTTGATGTGGAACCAATTTTAGATATTCCGCAGGTTGGCGAGGATGAGATTAATCCGATTAATTTTAAAGAATTGACTGCAAAATATCCAGATGCTTATGCTTGGATTCGCATTCCGGGAACGAATGTAGATTATCCGATTGTCCAACACGAAAGTGACAATGAATATTATCTAAAACATACGATTGACGGAAGAAAAAGAATAGAGGGTTCCATTTTTACAGAGAACTATAACAGTAAAGATTTTGAAGACCCTAACACATTGATATATGGACATAATATGTTGAATGGTTCTATGTTTCGAACTCTTCACAAGTATAAAGACCGCAAATTCTTTGATGAAAATCGCGATGTTTATATTTATCAAGACGGAAAAATCTTAAAATATCGGATTTTTGCGGCATATACTTATGACGATAGACATATTATGCTGAGCTTTGATTTTGAGGATGAACAAATTTTTGAAATTTATTTAAATAGTGTTTTGACAAATCAAGGAAAGAATGATAATATAGATACGGGTATATCTATTACGACGAAAGATAAGATTATTACACTGTCAACGTGTACGAACAATCAAAGCCAAAGATACCTAGTACAGGCGGTACTAGTGTCGATACAGGAATAAGAAAGGAAATGTTTAGTTATGAAAAAGAAAATTTTAGCAGGCGTTTTAGTTATGGTATTTGTACTCGCTTCTGTAATGGGAGTTTCAGCAGCAGGAAGTAAAGATGGTCAAGTTTCTGTAACTCAGCCATCAGCAAATGCAGGATATATTATCCGTGAAGGAAGAGATGAGTTCTTGAACGATAAGGGAGATAATGATCCATCAAACGATGAATTTATTGCTAACAAAGATGAAATCTTAGCATACAATGCAGGTGAGCTTTCATTAGACAACTTGTTGGGAAATGCTGCAACTGTTAAGAATGCTTTGAAAGGCAAGACAGCACTTACAGAAATCTTTGACCTTCATGATGTGAACGGTGGTAAATTGATTAATGGAAAACATAGAGTAGCAATCAATGTTCCATCATTAAGCTCAAAATGTACAGGTGTGAAAGTTCTTCACTATAGTATGAAAGATTTGAAATGGGAAACATTGGATGAATCTACTGTAGATATCGCGAAGAAACAAGTAACTGTAGTTAGTGATGATTTATCTCCAATCGCAATCTTTGCAACAGTGAGCACAGGTTCAGGATCTGGTTCTTCTCCAGCAACAGGTATGGAATCAGCAACATGGATGATTTTTGCAGCAGCAGCTATTGTAGTAGCGGGTGTTGTTGTGACAAGAAAGAAAAGAGCATAATAACTAGACAATAATAAAGAGAAGCGAAATGTTCGCTTCTCTTTTTTTGATTATTTTTGATTTGAAATATAAGAAAGTCCGGTCAATTCTTCAAAACTACAACGCACTGCATCTTCAGACATATCGCATTCTAACAAATATAGAGGGACCTTTTTGATTAACAAATCAATCAGTGCAAGGGTCTGTGTTGCAGAGCACTCGTTCTGTGGTATATAGATCTGCTTCATCAGAAGTGGAAGTGCTTCTATAATGCTCGTCTTTCTAATCGTGTTTGTGGTGCCACGTTTGATAAAGCAGATTGCTTTTAATGGAAATTGACAATTTTTTTGCCATTTTTCCTTACCTGCCCATGGAGTTCCGTGGATGAGAGGGGGTGTCGTTCGAAAAGAGATAAATGGCTTATCTCCATTAATGATTCCAACCTCGTTCCCAAGATACTTTTTCCACAAACGAATGTGAGTGGATTTTCCGGTTCCGCTAGGCGCTGCAAAAAGATATGCTTGTCCTTGGTATGATATGGATGCACCGTGAAATAGAACACAATCCTTCTGCGGTAGAATCTCAGAAATTTTCCG
Organism: Faecalimonas sp.; assembly: GCA_045659485.1. Lineage (GTDB taxonomy): Bacteria > Bacillota > Clostridia > Lachnospirales > Lachnospiraceae > Faecalimonas. The sequence goes on from JAZOWZ010000020.1 coordinate 6,123, forward strand.
AAGAATAACCAAAGTTTCTAAATAATCGTGCGAAAAAGCCAAATCCGTTCCTTCGTCTTCTACAAGGAAATCGTCCTCTGACCACGAAACTGTAAAATCCACAGCTTCATCAAATACGATATAATCTTTGAAAAAAACTTTTAAATATGGATTTTCGCTATCTAGTTCTATACAATAATTTGCTAATTTTACTGTGAAAGCCATATATATCACCTCGTAGTATTGTAAGAGTATTATACATTATTTCTTTAGAGAAAGTAAGTTTTTCTAGATTTTTTTTCTAGAAAATGTTATAATAACTCAAGATATTATGTTCGAAAGGAAGAATGTTATGAAAAAGATAAATACAAGAAAAAATTCTGTGTCGCTATTGATTACTCTTATTGCCATGCTGATGGGAACTGTATTGGTATTTGGTGGATGTAAAAAGAAAGAGAAGGAACCTGAGATTGGTTTGGAAGTAGTGGACGATGATGATATAGATGCAGATGAAGAAAGCTATTTTGATTTTGAAGAGTTTGAAGAGGAAGAAGACGACGACAAAAAAGACTCAAATAGCAATAAAAAGCCGAATAATAATAAAAACGATGATAAGAATGACGATAAGAACGATGACAAGGACGATGATAAAGACGACAGTTCTAATTCGAATCAGGGAAACAATAATACTCCAGTTGATGATGGCTCATTCGGAAGATTTTTCTAAGACCTTTAGACAGTGCATATATGTGCACTGTCTTTTTGTTTGCAAGGAATATGTCTTTTACAAACGATAAATTTGTGTTATAATTTCGAATATATGAGCAAAGAGATGAGGAGGAAGTAACATGAAAATGAAGAGCGGATTTGTAATGCGAGAAGTAGCAGGACAATACGTAGTGATTGCGATTGGTGAGGCAAGTAAAACATTTCATGGGATGATCAAGTTAAATAGTACAGGCAAAGATATTTGGGAAGGATTAGAGAAAGGGTTTGAGGAACAACAAATCGTAGACCTTTTAATGGATAAATATCAAGTAAGTCAAGAACAAGTGCAAGAAGATGTGCAAGAGTTTTTGAAACAGATGAAAGAAGTGGGAATTTTAGCAGATGAATAATATAAAAGAGATAGAGCAAGTGCTTGAGACGGAAGGTGTTTTCGTGTCGACGACTGTTGGAACTAGTATGTATCCAATGTTGCGCAACCGTCGTGATACTATTGTGGTAAAAAAAGCAATAGGGCGATTAAAAAAGTACGATGTGCCGCTATATAAGAAAGGGGATTCTTATGTTTTGCACCGTGTGATGGAAGTTCTTCCAGATTCATATATTATCCGAGGTGACAATTGTGACCAAAAAGAATATGGGATTACGGATGACCAAATATTGGGTGTATTAGAAGAATTCTATCGCGGTGACAAGAAAGTCCGTTTGGATAGCAGAAGATACCAGGCATATGTGCGGTTTTATTGTGCATGTACACCGATTTGGTGGACTGTAAGAATGGGACGACGAGTGTTTGGGAAAATAGGTAGAATATTTAAGAGGAGAGAAAAAGAACCATGCGTTTAAAGATGATATCCGTCTTATGTGCAAGTTGTTTGCTTGTAGGATTGGGGATTTTTTGCTTGGTTGTTAATCAACAAGATAAACAGCGTGATAAAGAATATCGAGAATGGCAAGAAAGCGCCCTTTCGTTAGATGTTCAATGTCGAGATATAGAGAAGAAGATAAAAAAATTGGAAGAGGATTATCAAAATCAGGTTATGCCAAAATCCACAACACAAGTGTTATTTACCGACTTAAATGAGAAGGTGTATACAGAGTGTTTTCCAATTGTTCAGGAATATGGGTACACAGGGACATTAGCCGTTACTCGTAAACAATTGCCGGGAAAAGATGGGTGTATGACATTGGAGCAATACCGTGAACTGATAGAAAATGGTTGGGATGTTTGTGTACAGTGGGAGTCTCCAACCAATGTTAACCGTTGGTGGAGGGATCTTCAAAAAGAAATGGAGAAGTTGGAAATAAATTATGAAAAAGTGATTTACTTCCCGCATGGAACATATAAAACGAATTTGGATACACGAATTCGTCAGATGGGATTTAAAATTGTCATATCTGAAAAGCTAGATAAAGAATCCCCGTTGCAGAATCAGTATGAAGAGGGACTTTGGCATATTTACGGAATGGGAAGTATGACAAAGCAACCAAAGAAGTGGTTGAAAGAGGCGGTAGCGCAAAAGTCGAATGTTGTTTTTTTGGTTAGCTTTGAATTAGAACATCAACTCTATAAAAAAGCATCGTTTACGAGAATGCTTGGCAGTTTTGAAGAATGCGTTGTTGGTCAAGAATTGTTAGTCTGCAATGTAAACGAGGCGAGAGAACACTATAGGATTCGTCAAAATGGTGTGGATGCTGAAACAGAAAAGAAGTATCAAGAGCGAAAGGAAATTTTGGAACAGCAACTGGAAGAAACCAAAAAGGAATTGGAAAAAATAAATGCACTGTATTAATAAGATGCAATGGGAGAAAATATGAAAACGTTGAAATGGATAGGGAAAACTCTGGGGAAGCAAACGTGGAAAATTATTTTTATTAGTATGCTTCGGAGTGTTTTGGCTGTCAGTGGTGTAGTGTTTGCAGTGTGTTTGCGCTATGTTATTGACAATGCGATTGCAAAAAACAAAGGGGACTTTGTTCTGTCAATTGTGATTTTGGCTACCATTATTATGGTGCAAATTGCCTTGCGTTGGTTAGACAGATTTGTGGAGGACGATACGCGAGCTGTCATAGAGAATCGATTTCGCAAGAAGATATTTGGGGATCTTTTAAATACAGAATATGCAAAGCTGAAAGAATATCACACAGGTGAACTTATGAACCGCATCACATCGGATACATTGATTGTTACGGATGCGGCGGTTGCTTTGGTTCCGAGTTTGTGTTCTATGGCAATACGTATTGTGGCAGTTTTAATCGTTATTGGGACAATCGAACTGAAAATCTCTTTGGTACTATTGTTAGGCGGTTGCGTGTTAGCGTTATTGTCTATGATTCCAAGAAGATTGCAAAAGAAGATACATAAGCAGGTCCAGCAAGTGGATGGGGAAACGAAGAGTTTCTTACAAGAGTCATTAGAAAGTATGCTAGTGATTCGTGCATTTGGATGTGAAGACAAGATTGAGCGAATTGGGGAAGAAAAGATGGAAGCCCATCGGCGAGTGCGTAGAAAGCGCAGTCACGTAATGAACTTTTTCGGGACGGGGTTACGTTTTTGCATTCAGTGCGGCTATTTGTTTGGGTTAACTTGGTGCGGATATCAATTATTACATGAGAATCTATCAGCGGGTATGCTGATGTCTGTGATTCAACTCATCGGTCAGATTCAAGGTCCATTTGTGAATATTGGAAGTACGTTCCCGAAATATACATCTATGCTCGCTAGCGCAGAACGTTTGATGGAATTTTCAAATGGAAATATTGGGGAATATGAAAATAAGAAAATGTACACGAGAGAAGATGTATATGGGCAAATGAAGTCCATCGAATTTCAGGATGTTTCCTTTTCTTATGATGAAGAACGTCAAGTTCTAAAGAATGAAAATTTCTCAGTACAAAAAGGCGAATTTGTGGCCTTGATAGGAAATAGCGGTATCGGAAAAAGTACGATTATGAAACTTCTATTGTCCGTGTATCAACCAGACAAAGGGGAAATTTCGGTTTCTCTTGAACAGGGAGAGATAAAATTATCAGAACTTCCAAAGGGAATGTTTTCCTACGTTCCGCAGGGGAACTACCTCATGGGAGGAAGTATCTGGGAAGTGGTTGGCTTTGCAGAAAATTCAGAAAGCATTGACCGAGAAAAAGTGAAAAGGGTATGCGAAATTGCTTGCGCAGACGAGTTTATCGCAGAACTGCCACAGGGATATGATACTGTTCTAGGGGAACGAGGACATGGATTATCGGAAGGGCAAATGCAGCGACTTGCAGTTGCGCGTGCCATTTATAGCGAATGTCCAATTCTTCTTTTGGACGAAGCCACGTCTGCATTAGATGCGGATACAGAACGAAAGTTAATTACTTCGTTAAAGGAATTAAAACAGTACACGGTTTTCTTGGTAACACACCGACAGAACGTGTGGGAATTGTGCGACCGTGTGTTAGAGAGAACAGAATAGTTAGGGAGAGAATATGAAAAAAGGACAATTGGGAAATTCCCTCCTGCTTTTATTGACGGCCACCATTTGGGGAATTGCATTTGTGGCCCAAAGTGTGGGACTTGAGCATGTAGAACCATTTACCTTTACGTTTGCGCGTAGCATTATTGGTGGTTTGGTCTTGATTCCGTGTATTTTTTTGCTGCGGAAATGGAAGCCGGGATTTGCTACAAAGACAGAATGGATAGGTGGTATTTGTTGTGGAATTGCGCTGTGTGCCGCAAGTAATTTTCAGCAGGTGGGAATCAAATATACAACTGTAGGAAAGGCTGGGTTTATCACTGCTTTGTATGTGGTTCTTGTTCCGATTTTAGGAATATTTTTAAGAAAGAAAGTGTCAGCACTCGTTTGGTTTTGTGTGGCGCTTTCAGTGAGTGGTTTATATCTGCTCTGTATACCAAAAGGGGAATTCTCCCTCGGTTTTGGAGATGTTTTAGTTTTGGTATGTGCGCTATTGTTTTCATTTCATATCTTGGTTATCGATTACTTTTCACCAAAAGGCGATGGTGTGGTGATTTCTTGTATTCAATTCTTTGTGTGTGGAATTCTTTCGGGAATCATTATGCTGTTTACAGAAGAACCAAGTGTGGGAAATATCATGGCGGCAAAAATCCCGATTTTATATGCGGGTGTATTATCTAGCGGTGTTGCATATACATTGCAGGTAGTGGCGCAAAAGAAGGTCAACCCAACGGTGGCATCGCTAATCATGTGTTTGGAATCAGTGGTTGCAGTATTGGCTGGTTGGCTACTTTTGCACGAGGCCTTGTCTACACGGGAATTGGCAGGATGTCTTTTGATGTTTGTGGCAATTGTATTGGCGCAAATACCGCTACCACAGAAAAAAGAAAGTGAGGGTATAAAAGATGGAAGCTTATAAAGCAATGATTAACTCTGGCGTGTTTTATTTGATTGTGGCAGGAGTACTTTTGTTTATCACAGTGATGTGCTTTGTTTTTCTTATCAAAAGTTACAAAACGGGGATTGCAATTGGGATGGATAAGGCGCTTCTTAGGAAAACAATTGTTTCTAGTGCGACATTTACCTTGTTGCCATCAATTAGTATTTTACTTGGTGTTATTGCCCTTAGTGGAACCTTGGGAGTACCTTTTTCGTGGCTTCGTCTATCGGTTATTGGAGCATTGCAATACGAATTGAATGTAGCTGAAATGGCAGCGAAAAGTATCGATGGTATTACAAAACTTCAAATAGACCAGATGACGGTAGATGCATTTGTTACGGTTGCGCTTGTTATGACCGTATGTATTATGGGTGGACCGATTTTCAATACCTTTTTCTTGAAAGGATATTTGAAGAAGGTTCAGGCACAACCGAAAAAGGAAAACAGCGGAAAACCGGGCTTTGGAGCGTATGCAACGACGGCGATGTTTATCGGACTTTGTAGTGCTTACATAGGTGCATATATTGGAGAAGCAACCGTAGGAAGAGTGAAAGAAGGACGCGATATCATGCCTCTTCTTGTAGCTGTTATTGCAGCTGGAAGTATGGCTGTTTTTGAATTTTTTGTCCAGAAAAAAGGAAAAGCAGTATTGGAAAACTTTAGTTTGGCGACAAGTATGCTGATTGCTATGGCGGCAGCAGTTGTGATTTCTTTAGGATTATAGGAGGTGGATGATATGAACGAAAAAGAACAAATTTTTGCGAAATTGAATCAAAACCTTCATGCGATAGGAAGAGCAATGTCGATTGCGGCAGTTATATTATTGGTAGCAGTGCCTTTTGTAATAGGCGTTATCTCTGGAGGTAAATTAGATATCAAAGGATTTTTGGCTGGATTCTTAAATGTAGGTATTATTTATATTCCTATGGCATTGGTTGAATTTTTGGTATACACGCCAATGTTGGGAGTGGGAGGGAGTTATATTTCTTTCATTACAGGGAACGTGACAAATATGAAAATTCCATGTGCCATTAATGCGAGAGACATAGCAAAAACAGAAGTGGGAACCCCGGAAAATGAGATTATTTCGACTTTGAGCACTGCAACCAGTGCAATTGTGACTACCTTAGTAATAGTAGCGGGTGTCATTTTGCTAGTTCCGTTACAACCAGTGTTCGAAAGTGAGCTTCTGCGTCCGGCTTTTGATAATGTAGTGCCAGCACTTTTTGGCGCATTGGCTTTAAAATACTATTTAAAAGAACCAAAGATAGCGATTGTGCCAGTTCTTTTGATGTCGCTACTTTGTATCTTTGTACCATTTATGATAGGCGAGACAAGCATTTTGATTATCCCGAGTGGGGGATTAGCATTGCTGATTGGATTTATCTTATTTAAAAAAGGAAAACTATAAAAGAAGGTAGACAAATGGAAATTTTATATATCATTTTGGGCTTGATAGCTCTTTTGATTGCTATAGTTTTAGGAAGAACGATTTTTCTTAAGCCTACATCGGCAAAGACAGCTAAGGTAGCATTAGCAGAAGGCGAGCGTGCAGAAAAATATGGACAACAGTTGGCGAAATTGATTCAAAAGGAAACCATTTCTAGTCGCTTTGATGCGGATAGAACAAAGTTTTTAGAATTCCATGAAATCTTAGAAGAAATGTTCCCGACGCTACACAAGACATGTGAAAAACATGTGTTTAATGGAAGCTTACTATATAAATGGAGCGGAAAAGGAAATAGTGAACCAGTTCTATTTATGAGCCATCACGATGTGGTAGAGGCAAATGGAACTTGGGAACACGGTGCGTTTTCTGGGGACATTGATAAAAAAGGTCGCGTTTGGGGTAGAGGCACAGTTGATACAAAAGCAAGCTTGTTCTGTATTATGACTGCTGTGGAAGAATTGATTTCTTCTGGCTACGAACCAGAGTGTGATGTTTATATTGCAAGTAGTTGTACAGAAGAGTGGAGCGGAGAAGGCGCTCCAAAGACCGTAGAGTATTTAAAAGAACAGGGTATCAAATTCGCCTATATTATGGATGAAGGCGGTATGGTTGTGGAAGAGCCAGTAGGTGGTGTCAAAGGTGTCTACGGAATGGTCGGTGTATTAGAAAAAGGATACGGCGACGTGAAGTTTATTGCGAAAGGCCAAGGAGGACATGCCAGCGCACCAAAGAAGAACACGCCACTTGTAAGATTGGGTAAATTTATGACCTCTGTGGAAAAGAAAAGCCCATTTACAAATAAATTCAATCCAACGGTCAGAGAAATGTTCCGTCGTATGGCGCCAAATATGACATTTGGTATGAAATTGATTTTTGCAAATATGTGGCTTTTTGAAGGACTTTTGAAGAAGTTACTTCCTAGCATTAGTTCTGCGGGCGGGGCAATGTTACATACAACTCTTGCATTTACTATGGCAAAAGGATCTGACGGATTAAATGTGCTCCCGCAGGAAGCATATGTGACGGGGAATATGAGATTTATTCCTCATCAGGATACGGATGAGAGTATTGCGTTGATTTCAAGGATTGCAGAAAAGTATGACATAGAGACAGAAGTGATTTACAAGGATTACGCGTGTCCAGTGGTGGATTTTAATAACCGCCCATTTCATATGATCGAAGAAGTGGCGGCCAAAATTTATCCAGGCGTAGGCATCTGCCCGTATGTGATGACAGGAGGAACAGATGCGAAATTCTATCGCGATTTGAGTGAAAACTGCTTGCGCTTTGCACCAATTTATATTGATGAGCAACAATACGCAAGCATTCACGGATTGAATGAAAATATCTATCAAGGGGCTTTGCCACTTGGTGTTGATTTCTATAAAGGTATGATTTGCATATCTTGATAATCCTTTGGGGAAATGCCGTATTCTTTTTTGAAGGCGCGGTAAAAACTAGAGTAATCGCCAAAACCAAATGTGCGGTAAGCTTCAGTAATGCTCATTTGACAAGAAATGGCCTCTTTACACAGAGATAGCCGTTTCTTTGTAATAAACTGATGAATGGAAATCCCTAGATTATCCTTGAACACGTGGGCAATATGATATTTGCTGACGAAAAACTTTTTTGCCAAAGTCTCGAGCGACAAATCTTCTTCGATATGGTCTTCGATATATTCGGCAAGTTGTTGATAAAGTACATATTCTGAATTTTTTCGCTTTGGTGTATTTTGTTCATGGACCAAACGATTCAGACAGAGAATGAGGTCGTTGATACAGATGGAAATCTGAGTATCACGGCCGAATTTTTTTGCGTGCATTTCTTCTAATAGACGCAATAACTTGGAGTGTATCGTGTGGAAATTCATCTGGTCCGTGTGAATAAGGTAACATTTTTCTTTGTCAATATATTGCATAAGATATGCGTAATCAGGGGAAGATTGAAGTAAGTGCTTGCAATAGTCTAGGTTGAGCCAAAGTACAAATCTTCGATAAGGTTTTTCCTGATTTTTGGTGACGGAGCGATGAGAGAGAAAAGGCGGGATTAGTAATATGTCTCCTGCTAGGATGGAGTAGGTTTCTTCTTTGATTTGCATTTCAATATCTCCTTCTAAGAAGAAACAGAGTTCACAGTAATTGTGGGTGTGAAATTCTACTTGAGAAAGAGCAGCATCTTCATAATAGTAGAGCTCGCAATCTGGAGAAGACATATTTTTGGTTGGATGAAAAGGGGTTTGCAATTTCTTTTTCATATTGGCTCCTAAAAGTTGATATTTTTTATAGCATAGCATGAGACAACAACTTTTGCAATGTATACAACAAATAGTTCAATTGATTTTGGAAAGCTATTTTTTTATAATGAACATATACCGAATTAATTTGAGTTAATAGGAGGAAGAAATGAACGAATTATTTAAAAAAGTAGAAAGTTTGGGTGTTGTACCCGTAGTAGTATTAAACGATGCAAAAGATGCGATGCCACTTGCAAAGGCATTATGTGAGGGAGGACTTCCTTGTGCAGAAGTTACATTCCGAACAGAAGCGGCAGAGGAATCTATTCGTATTATGGCAAAAGAATTTCCAGAAATGCTTTTAGGGGCAGGAACTGTTTTGACGATTGATCAAGTAGACCGTGCAGTGGCAGCAGGTGCGAAATTCATCGTAAGCCCTGGATTTGATCCGGAAATCGTTGACTATTGTATTGAAAAGAAAATCCCAGTATTCCCAGGATGTATCACACCTTCAGAAGTTGCGCAGGCAGTGAAGAGAGGATTGGAAGTAGTCAAATTCTTCCCAGCAGAACAATTTGGTGGAGTGGCGACGATTAAGGCATTGGCAGCCCCTTATACAAACGTGAGATTTATGCCGACTGGCGGAGTGAGCGCAAAGAATCTTGCGGATTATCTTGGATTTAAAAAGATTGTTGCATGTGGCGGAAGCTGGATGGTAAAAGGAGATTTGATTGCAGCTGGCGAATTTGATAAGATCCGAGAAATGACAGCAGAAGCAGTTGCTTTAGTAAAAGAGATTAGAGGTTAAGGGGAAAAGATATGAATTTGAATTTGAGACCAGAAAAAGAATGTAAATATGATGCAGTTTCCTTGGGAGAAGTAATGCTTCGTTTAGACCCAGGGGAAGGAAGAATCCGTACAGCACGAAGTTTCCGTGCTTGGGAAGGTGGCGGAGAATATAATGTTGTTCGTGGACTTCGCAGATGTTTTGGATTAAAGACTGGGGTTATCACAGCTTTTGCAGACAATGAAGTTGGTATGTTGATGGAAGACTTTATTTTGCAAGGTGGTGTGGATACTTCTTTAATTAAATGGATGAAGACAGATGGTATTGGAAGAACTTGTCGTAATGGGCTTAATTTCACAGAGAGAGGTTTTGGAATTCGTGGCGCAGTAGGATGCTCAGACCGTGCAAATACTGCAATTTCAAAAGCGACTCCAGAAGATTTTGATTTTGACTATATTTTTGGTGAATTAGGTGTACGTTGGTTACACACAGGTGGTATCTATGCGGCTCTTTCAGAACAATCATGCGAGACAGTACTTGCGGCAATTAAGACGGCGAAAAAATATGGAACAATTGTTTCTTACGATCTTAATTATCGCCCATCTATGTGGAGTGCAATCGGTGGAAAAGAAAAAGCCCAAGAAGTGAATAAAGAGATTGCAAAATACGTGGATGTTATGATTGGGAATGAAGAAGACTTTACTGCTTGTCTTGGATTTGAAATCGAAGGAAATGATGAAAATCTCAAAGAGCTAAATATCGATGGATACAAGAAGATGATCAATAAAGCGGTAGAAACTTATCCAAACTTCAAGGCAGTAGCAACAACACTTCGTGAAGTAAAGACTGCTACGGTAAATGACTGGAGTGCTCTTTGCTGGGCGGGTGGAGAAATCTACAAAGCCAAGGATTACAAAGGTCTTGAGATTATGGACCGTGTAGGAGGCGGAGATTCATTTGCTTCTGGTCTTATCTATGGTCTTATGACAACTGGCGATGCAGAGGTTGCAGTAAATTATGGCGCGGCTCACGGGGCACTCGCTATGACAACGCCTGGAGACACCACAATGGCAAGTAAGAAAGAAGTAGAAGCTATTATGGGTGGAGCAGGAGCAAGAGTACAAAGATAATTGCATAAAAATAGACCGTCGGTTTTTTAAGCCGACGGTCATTTTTCTTTTATAAAACATCTCCACGTTTTACATATCCTGGATTTTCCGCATCTGCAACTAATTCTTTACAGTGAATGAGTTTTGAATGTTTTCCGACTACGTAATTTTCTACGTGAATTCCTTCTTCAATGTGAGATTCCGGTAAAATCAAAGAATTCTTAATAACGGCGCCTTTTTTAATTACGCAACCACGTCCCACGATGGAATTTTCCACCGTTCCTTCAATTACACAACCATTTGAGATTACAGATTGTTTTATGCTTGCTGTTTCATAATAGTGTGTTGGAGCAGAGTCGTTGGTACGCGTGTAAATTGGCCAATCTTCTTGGAACAATTCCTTTGTATCTTCATATTTAATTAAAGAAAGGTTTGCGTCGTAGTAACTCTTGAAGTTTGTAATTGCTGCAAAATATCCTTCGTGTTTGTATCCGCGAACATCTAATTCCTCACATTCAATATTGATGATTTGAGATAACGTATACATAGAAGAAAGTTCTCTGGCTTTTTTGATTAACTCAATAAATAAGTCTTTCTTCATTACGTAGGTATCCATAAAAATATCACGGTTTGCTTCACTACCACGATTGGTCATAACGGATAACACGCCGTTTTGGCGATTGAGTGTAAGGAAGTTACAGTTTAAGTAATTGATATTTGCATCTGTTACAGAGTGGTACAAAAGAGTCACGTCTGCTTCTGATTCGATGTGATCTTCGAGAAGTTTTCCAAAATCCATTGCGTAAACCATATAACTTGGTGCAATCACAACATATTCTTGTTTCATTTTTTGGATACTATGCATATTCTCCCAAAAAGCAGCGATGTCGGTGTTGTAAATGTCGTTTTTTGAATAACTTCCTGCAAACAATACCTGTAATTTTCCGGTCTTTGGATTGATGTCATATTGACGTCCAATGCCAAGATGTTCGATTAAGGAACGAGGGTTGTTTCCGGCAATTACTTGGATACGTTCGATTTCGCTATTACTCATATTAGAAATAGGGAAATCAATAACACGATATCTTCCAAGGAAAGAGAATGCGCCAATTGGTCTATAATCTTGCATACCTTCTACCCAGATGTGATTACCAGGTGTGTTTATAATTCCAAATGCTTTTGCCATATTAGTTCACCCCTTTCACATCATGTGCAATCAATTCGATATTTTTGCTGTTGGCATCTCCGACAACCGCGCCTTTGCCGATTGTAACACCATCTGCAACGAGTGCACGGATAACTGTGGCACCATCTTCAACGATTGCATTCGGCATCAATACAGCATCTTCGACGATTGCATTATTGCCAACTTTCGAGCCTGTAAATAGTACAGAGTTCTTTACACTGCCGTTAATCACACAACCTTGTGTGATGAATGCGCGATCGATACTTGCATCAGCACCAATATAATGTGGAAGAGAAGAAATGTCTTCTGTGTAAATTTTCCAAGAAGAATCTCCCAAATCCAACTCGTTATTATCATCTAAAAGATCCATATTCGCTTCCCAAAGAGAGTCGATGGTTCCAACATCTTTCCAATATCCCTTGAAGTTATAAGCGAACAAATTACCACCATTATTTAATAAGGTAGGAATAATATCTTTTCCGAAATCGTGATGCGAATCTTCTTTTACCATGTCGTCCAAAAGCATTTGGCGAAGAGGTTTCCAATTAAATATGTAAATACCCATAGAAGCCAAATTGCTTTTAGGTACAGGTGGTTTCTCTTCGAACTCAATAATCCTTCCGGTTTCATTTGTATTCATAATTCCGAAACGACTCGCCTCCTCGTACGGAACCTCAATTACGGCAATTGTTGCATCGGCATTATTTTTCTTATGTGCATCAAGCATCTTGTCGTAGTCCATTTTATAAATGTGGTCACCTGATAGAATCAACACATATTCTGGATTATATGTATCAATAAAATCGATGTTTTGGGAAATTGCATCTGCAGTACCTCTATATACATCTAAATCTGCATCTGCTTTTTCACGCGGCGGCAATACATAAACGCCGCTATTTCTTGTATCGAGTCCCCAACGTCTTCCAGCAGCAACATAGCTGTTTAGGAAAATCGATTCGTATTGCGTAAGTACGCCGACGATATCAATACCGCTGTTTGCACAGTTACTAAGAGGGAAGTCGATAATGCGGTATTTGCCACCATATGAAACTGCTGGTTTCGCAACCTTGGTTGTCAGGTCGTGTAAACGCGAACCACGGCCACCAGCTAAAATCATGGCTAACATACTGTTTTGTTTCATAACAAATCCTCGCTTTCTAATTGTTACAGAATCATTATACCTCTTTTTGTTGAAAATGGCTATAAATTCGTTAAAAAAACACAAAAAATGTATAAAATTACCAAAAAGTGATAAAAAATGCATTGTTTATAATATAAAAACACTATTTTATATGTAAAAAGTAGTAAAAAATGGCTACAAAAAAAGTGCTTGACGCCATTTCTATCATATGGTAAGATATACGGGCGAATGGAAGTAGGTCTTTTTTTTATGCCTAAAAATAGGTAGTCTCGCAAACTACCATGTAACATGTAAAACATTGAAAAAAAGCGAGGTGGAAGTTGTGCGTACAAGAATCACATTGGCATGTACAGAATGTAAACAACGTAACTACGATACTACTAAGGATAAGAAAGCTCATCCTGAACGTATGGAGACAAAGAAGTACTGTAAATTCTGTAAATCACACACATTACACAAAGAAACGAAGTAATCTCGTTGAAAGGAGTGAATGTTATGTCTGAAGCTACAGTAGAAAAGCAAAAAAAGAAAAACTGGTTCAAAGGTCTTAAAGCAGAGTTTAAGAAAATCATTTGGCCGGATAAAAAAACACTTCTAAAACAAACGGTGGCAGTTATTTCGTGCTCAGTGTTACTTGGAGTAATCATTTGGGCAATTGATTCAGCAATCCAATTTGGACTTAAATACTGGATGTAATTAATAACGCAGTCAACGTAGAGAAAGGTGATTTTATGTCAGAAGCAAAATGGTATGTAGTTCATACTTATTCTGGGTATGAAAACAAAGTAAAAGCAGACATTGATAAGACAATTGAAAACAGACACCTTGAGAGCCAAATCTTAGAAGTTCGTGTTCCAATGCAAGAAGTTGTAGAAATGAAGAATGGAACGCAAAAGATTTCTCAGAAGAAGATGTTCCCTGGATATGTTATGGTTCATATGATTATGAATGATGACACATGGTTTATCGTAAGAAATACCAGAGGGGTGACAGGGTTTGTTGGTCCTGGATCAAAACCAGTACCACTTACAGAAGAAGAAATTGGTTCTTTAGGAATTGCAGATGCAAAAGTTGTTGCAAATTACGAAGTTGGCGAAACCATCGTTGTTATTTCCGGAGCATGGAAAGACACGGTAGGTATGGTAAAAGAAGTTAACTCGCAAAAGCAGACTTTAACAATCAATGTAGAACTGTTTGGTCGTGAGACCCCAGTAGAGATTCAATTCTCAGAAGTTAAAAAAATGTAACAAAATTAGTGGGAGGGAAATCCCCGCAAATACCACAAGGAGGTACACAAAATGGCAAAGAAAGTACAAGGTTATATTAAATTACAGATTCCAGCTGGAAAGGCAACTCCAGCACCACCGGTAGGTCCAGCACTTGGACAACATGGTGTAAACATTGTTGAATTTACAAAACAATTCAATGCTAGAACTGCAGATCAAGGAGATTTAATCATCCCTGTAGTTATCACAGTTTACAATGACAGAAGCTTTAGCTTCATCACAAAGACACCACCGGCAGCAGTTTTGATTAAGAAAGCTTGCGGACTTAAGTCTGGTTCAGGTGTTCCAAACAAAACAAAAGTAGCTACAATCACAAAGGCTCAATTAGAAGAAATCGCTAAATTGAAAATGCCTGATTTGAACGCTGCTTCAGTAGAAGCTGCTATGAGCATGATCGCAGGAACATGCCGCAGTATGGGTGTTAAGGTTGAAGAATAGGTAACTACCTTATTAAAGAAACATTGTAAATTAACGTGGGAGGGCTCGCTCCCGATATTACCACTAGGAGGTTATTGAATATGAAAAGAGGAAAGAAATATCAAGAAGCTGCGAAATTGATCGAAAGAGGAAATCTTTACGATAAAGCAGAAGCAATTGCGTTAGTAAAAAAATCAGCAGTAGCTAAATTCGATGAAACAATCGAAGCACATATCAGAACAGGTTGTGATGGACGTCACGCAGACCAACAAATCCGTGGTGCGGTAGTATTACCACACGGAACAGGTAAAAAAGTTCGTATCTTAGTATT
>JAZOWZ010000021.1:0-22952 GCA_045659485.1 Faecalimonas sp.
CTATGTCATTGGGACGTACTTCAACATTTATTGACGTTTATATTCAACGTGACCTTGAAAGAGGAATTATCACAGAAGAACAAGCACAAGAATACATTGACCACTTCATTATGAAGCTTCGTCTTGTAAAATTTGCTCGTACACCAGAATACAACGCATTGTTCTCAGGTGACCCTACTTGGGTAACAGAAACACTCGGTGGTGTTGGTATTGACGGTCGTCCATTAGTAACAAAGACATCTTTCCGTTACTTACACACATTGGACAACCTTGGTACAGCTCCAGAACCAAACTTGACAGTACTTTGGTCAACACGACTTCCAAGAGCATTCAAAGAATATTGTGCTAAGATGTCAATTAAATCATCTTCTATCCAATACGAAAACGATGATTTGATGCGTGCAACACATGGTGATGACTACGCAATTGCTTGTTGTGTATCTTCTATGAGAGTTGGTAAGGAAATGCAGTTCTTCGGAGCTCGTGCAAACCTTGCAAAATGTTTATTATACGCAATCAATGGTGGTGTTGATGAAAAATCAAAAGCTCAGGTTGGACCAAAATACCGTGCAGTAGAAGGCGATTTACTCGACTTTGATGATGTATGGGAAAAATTCGATGCTATGATGGAATGGTTAGCAGGACTTTATGTAAATACATTGAATATTATCCACTACATGCATGATAAATACTGCTACGAAAAGATTCAAATGGCTCTTCATGACAGAGAAGTAAAACGTTACTTTGCAACAGGTATCGCTGGTCTTTCAGTAGTAGCCGACTCATTGAGTGCAATTAAATTTGCAAAAGTAACACCAATTCGTGATGAAGATGGTTTGGTAGTAGATTACGCAGTAGAAGGTGACTTCCCTAAATATGGTAACGACAACGACGATGTTGATGAATTAGCAGTATTAGTTGTTAAAACATTTATGGATAAAATCCGTAAACATCACACATATCGTCACGGTGTTCCAACAATGTCAATCCTTACAATTACTTCAAACGTAGTATATGGTAAGAAGACAGGTAACACACCAGATGGTAGAAAGATGGGAGAACCATTAGCACCAGGTGCAAACCCAATGCACAGACGTGATACACATGGTGCATTAGCATCACTTGCTTCTGTAGCGAAGATTCCATTTAGACATGCACAAGATGGTATTTCGAATACATTCTCAATTATTCCAGGAGCACTTGGAAAAGAAGATCAAATCTTTGCTGGTGACTTAGACCTTGATAGAATCTCAGGAGAATGCGCAACATGTGCTGATATTCCAAACATTTTGGAAAGCATTGACAGAGAATAATCATAATTTAATAAGGAGGAATTTAACATGGCAGTAAATCAACAACAAATTGATAACTTAGTAAATATGTTAGATGGATACGTTGAAAAAGGTGGACACCACTTGAATGTAAACGTATTTACAAGAGAAACATTATTAGATGCTCAAAAGCATCCAGAAAACTACCCACAATTAACTGTGCGTGTATCTGGATACGCTGTAAACTTTATTAAACTTACAAAAGAACAACAGGATGACGTAATTTCACGTACATTCCACGAAGGTATGTAATAAAAATTTTAGCAGGAGATGGATATTTTCCATCTCCTGTTTTATAATAAAGTTAAGTGAAACAAAAGGGACAAGAAAGGTACTATCATCATGGTTAAAGGATATATTCATTCAATTGAAACGTGTGGGACAGTCGATGGACCAGGACTTCGTTATGTCATATTTTTGCAGGGATGTCCGATGCGCTGTCAATACTGCCATAATCCAGATACGTGGGAACCAAATAAGGGCGATGAAATGACCGTGGAAGAGGTGTTAAAAAGCTTTTATCACAATACAGCATTTTATAAGACGGGTGGAGTGACGGTGACTGGCGGAGAGCCAATGCTTCAACTGGATTTTTTGATTGAATTATTTACAGAATTACACGCAGGCGGATTTCATACTTGCATTGACACCTCGGGAATTGTGTTTCAATCGGAAAATGCAAAGGTAATGGATAAGATTGAACGCTTGATGGATGTGACAGACCTTGTAATGCTTGATATCAAGCACATTGACGATGAGAAACACAAGGAGTTGACCGCACAGTCCAATAAAAATATTCTTGCATTTGCAAGGTATTTGGACAAGAAGGGAATACCTGTGTGGATACGACATGTCATTGTACCAGGCGTTACATTATATAAAGAATATTTAGAAAAACTTGGCCAATTTATGGCTACGCTTTCAAATATCAAAGCTTTAGACGTATTACCGTATCATTCTATGGGGAAAGTGAAGTATGAAAGTATGAACATGGAATACCCGTTGGGAGATACCAGAGAGGCTACGAAGGAAGAAGCCGTGGCGGCGAAGAGTATGATATTACGAGCGTATAAAGATGCGAAGGAAAAGGTAAGAAAGTAGTGGCTTGTACAAAATTTTTGTTTATCTAAAAACTCTTGTATCTTTATAGATTTTGTATTAGAATAAACGAAAGAGCAGACAGTGAGGCCTGCGAAGCACAAAAAGGAGGAAACATACAATGGCATACGTAATTAGTGATGAATGTGTTAGCTGTGGAGCTTGTGCAGCACAATGTCCAGTGGAAGCTATCGCTGAAGGCGATGACAAATACGTAATCGACGCAGACACATGCTTAGAATGTGGCGCTTGCGAAGAACAATGTCCAGTAGGAGCAATCTCAGCTGAATAATTTTTAAAATAGAAAGAGGGTTGTACGCTTGTACAGCCCTCTTTTAATTTACTTAAATTCTACAATCGTAACTCCTGCATCCCCTTCGCCATATGCGGCTAAGTGGAAGGTTTTTACATATTTCACTCGTTTCAAATAGTTGTGTACTCCTGCACGGAGAGCGCCGGTTCCTTTTCCGTGAACAATTCGCACTGGACTCAAATGTGATAAATATGCATCGTCCAGATATTTATCCAGTTCTGCAATGGCTTCATCGACAGTTTTTCCAAGCAAATTGATTTCTGGGCGAACCGTCATCGATTTATTCATTTTCATTTTGCCAGTAGAAGTTCTTTGGCGTTGCCTTTCCGTCGCGGTCAGTGGTTCCTCGATAATCGTCAAATCAGAGATGTGCACTTGTGAGCGCATAATTCCCATTTGTACAAATAAGTTACCTTTCGCATCAGGAAGAGAACTAACCGTTCCTTTCAAGTTAAGTGAGTGAACTTTTACGGATTCTCCTAGTTTAAAATCGCTTGGCTTGTGTTGTTTGGTCGGCTTGTTGATCGCCAATTTTGTAGGAGTTTGAGTTTTGGCAATGCGCTGTCTCAAACGTTCACGCTCTTTTTCCATTTCTGCAGCAGACACATTTTCCTTTCCAAATTTGCGGAAATTCTTCATCGTCTCATCTGCAAACTCTTTCGCTTCGCGAAGAATCGCATTGGCCTTTTCGTTGGCTTCATTTATGATTCGTTCACTGCGTGCATCTAATTTCTCTTGTTTTTTATTTAATTCCTGTTTTAATTGTTCAATTTCGCGCTTATATTCATTGATTTCGGCCTGTTCTTTTTCGATGGTGCGGCGGCTCGTTTCCAAATCGCTTAATAAATCTTCAAAAGATTCGTCTTGCTCTGATAAATGTGCCTTGGCATTTTCAATGATGTAATCTGGAAGTCCTAACTTACTAGAGATTGCAAATGCATTACTTTTACCAGGGATACCGATTAGCAAATGATAGGTCGGACGTAAGGTTTCTACGTCAAATTCGCAGCATGCATTTTCAACGCCTGGAGTAGAAAGGGCAAATACTTTTAATTCACTATAGTGTGTGGTTGCCATGGTACGGATGCCACGGTCATGTAAATGTGACAGAATGGCAATGGCAAGAGCGGCGCCCTCTGTAGGATCAGTACCAGCGCCTAACTCGTCAAAAAGTACCAAGGAGTTCTCATTTACTTCCTGTAGAAATGAAACAATATTTGTCATATGGGAAGAAAATGTACTCAAACTTTGCTCAATGCTTTGTTCATCTCCAATGTCTGCAAATACATTTTCAAATACAGCTAATTCCGAGCGGTCTAAGGCAGGAATGTGAAGACCTGCTTGCCCCATAAGAGTAAAGAGTCCGACTGTTTTCAAAGATACGGTCTTACCGCCAGTGTTTGGTCCGGTTACGATTAAAAGGTCAAAATCTTTGCCCAAAGTAATGGTGATTGGAACGACGGTTCTTTTATCCAAAAGAGGATGTCTTCCCTGACGGATGTGAATTTCTCCCTTTGTATTAAAAAGTGGCTTGCTTGCATTCATAGATAGAGCGAGAGAGCCCTTGGCGAAGATAAAATCCAACTCCCCAAGAATCTGGTAGTTGGTGCGAAGTTCGCTGATATATTCGGCAGTCTCTACGCTAAGGCGAGCTAAAATCACTTGGATTTCTTCCTGCTCTTTGGCGTACAGTTCCTTTAACTCATTGTTCAATTTCACAATGGCCATTGGCTCGATAAAAAGGGTAGAGCCAGTGGAAGATTGGTCGTGAATGAGGCCATTTACTTGACTGCGGTATTCCGCCTTTACGGGAATGCAATAGCGGTCGCCACGCATAGTGATAATCGCATCTTGCAAATAAGTGCGAAGAGAGCCATTTACCAATCCGTTCAACGTAGAGTGTACTTTGTCATTAATCTGAGAAATGTTTCTGCGAATCTGCTTCAAGTTGCTACTTGCTTCACTGCTGATTTCATCCTCATCAATGATGCAACGGCGAATCTCGTTGGCTAAAGGAGTCAGCGGTGAGATTTGCTCGAAGAATGGGTCTAAGCAGTCGGCGAGCTCATCCACCGTATCGTGTCTTCCATAAGATTTGGCGCGATTGGCAACTTCGCAGAGCTTGCACACGCGGAGTAACTCGGCGCTGTTTAACGTGCCTCCAACTTCCAAACGCATCATAGAGTCTTCAATCGGATAGCAGCCACTAAAAGAAAGTCGTCCCTTTTTCACAATACGCGAAAAGGCGGCGGCTGTCTGTTCCTGTGCCGTATTTATCTCGTCTAAATCTGTCATTGGCTTTAGTGCAAGACAACGTCTCTTTCCAGTGTCAGAGGATGCTGCATCCACCAACAGATTTATGATTTTGTTAAATTCTAATTTTGTTAATGTTTTCTGATTCATAATTTTCACCCTGCCTACATTTTACCTTATTTGAGTTGCAAAGGAAAGAGGGAATATTGTATACTGTTAGCAGGACTATCAGAGAGGAATTAAGAATATGAGATATATCAATACATTGAAAGAAGGCGACGTTGTTCGCTCCATTTATCTTTGTAAAAATAAAAGAACCGCAGAGACCCGCAACGGGAAACCATATGACAATCTGGTGCTTCAAGACAAGACGGGAAGTATTGACGGGAAGGTATGGGACCCGAATTCGGGCGGCATTGCGGACTACGATGAGATGGATTTCATCGAGATATTTGGTGAAGTGACCAGTTACAACAACAACTTACAACTGAATATTAAGCAACTTCGCAAGGCATATGAGGATGAATATGTGGCAGCAGATTATATGCCAACCAGCGAGAAAAATGTGGATGGTATGTATCAAGAGTTGCTTGTATTTATCAGCAAAATTGAAAATAAATATTTGCGTCAGTTGGCAGAGAACTTTTTTAAATTTGATCAAGAATTTATCAAAGTATTTTGTGCTCATTCTGCAGCGAAAAGCGTGCATCACAGCTTTGCAGGTGGACTGTTAGAACATACACTTAGTATTTTGAAATTCTGTGAATATCTTGCGGATACATATCCGATTTTGAGCAGAGATTTATTGTATTCGGCAGCGTTGTTCCATGATATCGGAAAGACGAAAGAACTTTCTACTTTCCCAGAGAATGATTACACGGATGCAGGACAGCTCCTCGGTCACATTGTGATTGGTGTGGAAATGATTGGAGAAGGCGTACGCAAAATCGAAGGATTCCCAGAGACCATTGCGAACGAGTTGAAGCATTGCGTGGTTGCGCATCACGGCGAGTTTGAATATGGTTCTCCAAAGAAACCAGCGATTCCAGAGGCGATTGCGCTTCACTATGCAGATGCAACAGATGCAAAGATGCAGACACTGACAGAATTATTCAAGGACAAAGAAGGCACAGACTGGCAAGGATTTAATCGTCTGTTTGATTCAAATATTAGAAAGAGTAGCTTATAAGAGATGAATAAGAATGAGAAAATCATTTTGACAATTGAAGATATTGGTGTAAATGGAGAGGGTATTGGCAAAGTAGATGGCTATACCCTCTTTGTCAAGGATGCAATTATTGGGGATACGGTAGAGGCTGTCGTGACAAAGCCAAAGAAGAACTACGGCTATGCAAAGATGCTGAAGGTTATTAAGCCGTCCGCACATCGTGTGGAGGCGAAGTGTCCAGTTGCAAGACAGTGCGGCGGATGCCAGATACAGGAACTTTCCTATGAGGCACAGCTTGATTTTAAAACAAAAAAAGTACGTGGCAATCTAGAGAGAATCGGTGGATTTGCATCCGAACTTTTGGATGAAGTGATGGAACCGATTTGTGGAATGGAAATGCCGTTTTATTATCGCAATAAAGCCCAGTTTCCAATCGGAACAGATAAAGCGGGAAATGTAGTAACGGGCTTTTATGCAGGGCGCACCCATCAGATTATTCCAAATACAGAGTGTGCGTTGGGTGTTCCGGTAAATCGAGAGATTTTAGAAATCATAGTTGATTTTATGAACGAGTACCACGTGCCTGCTTATGAGGAAGAGACGGGGCGAGGACTTCTTCGTCATGTGCTCATCCGTTATGGATTTACCACCAAGGAGATTATGGTATGCCTTGTGATTAATGGGGAAAAGATTCCAAATGCGGACAAACTTGTGGATAAATTAATTCAAATAGAAGGAATGACAAGCATTACTTACAGTGTGAATAAAGAAAATACCAATGTTATTATGGGAAAAGACATCGGTGTGCTCTGGGGACAGGGATATATTACCGATTATATCGGAGATGTAAAATATCAGATTTCCCCACTTTCCTTTTTTCAAGTCAACCCGGCTCAGACAGAGAAACTTTATGGCCTGGCTTTGGAATATGCGGGCTTAAAGGGAGAAGAAACCGTCTGGGATCTTTATTGTGGAATCGGAACCATTTCACTTTTCCTTGCGCAGAAAGCGAAAAAGGTTTATGGTGTGGAGATTGTTCCACAAGCCATTGAGGATGCAAGAAATAATGCGGCAATTAATGGCATTGAAAATGTAGAATTCTTTGTGGGGAAAGCAGAGGAAGTACTGCCGGAGCAATATGAGAAACATCAGGTATATGCGGATGTGATTGTAGTGGATCCGCCGAGAAAGGGATGTGACGAGACACTTCTTCAGACCATGATAGATATGAAGCCGGAGCGAATTGTCTATGTGAGTTGCGATAGTGCAACGCTGGCAAGGGATTTGAAGTATCTATGTGAAAATGGGTATGAGCTTGTGAAGGTGAGACCTGTGGACCAGTTCCCGATGACGGTGCATGTCGAGACGATAATTCTGATGCAACTTGTGGAAAAAGACAAAAAATAGAGGGTTCAACCACAAGATGTTGTGGTTTTGGAGCGAAAAACGGGGTTTAAAATGAAAAATTTTTGCCCCTAAAAAAACGGCATTTTTATAGATGCATATGGGGAAAAACGCCGATTTTGAGAAAAAAACGAAAATTTTATAGCGAAAAGAAGAAATGCGTTACTTATTTAAGTGAAAAATAAGTAGCGCATTTTTGCGTTTGAAAGGAGAACAAAAAATGACGTATCAAAGTAAAAAACACAAAGAAATATTTGATAAGGCGATGGAAAAAAAGAATGAAAACAACTACAGATTGATTGCAGCGATTTATCTGCTTACTGCTGATAATGAGTTATGGAAAGCAGTAAAAGCTTGCTATCTTTATGAACGAGCAAACGAAAAGGGAGAGTGTTGGCCGGCAATCCCGACCATTGCAAGAGAACTGAAAATATCTGAGCAGACAGTAAGAAGAGGAATTGAAGATTTGAAGAAGCAAAACCTTATAAAAACCACACAACGGTACCGGACAAAAGGTGGCAAAAGTAGTCTTCTTTTTCAAATCTTATAAAAATTTCTCGAAAAAGAAGCCACCCAGCCCCAAGGGAGTAGTCTGCCCTTTTGGTGGTAGCTGGGTGGTTTCATAGTGGTAGGTCTAGTGAAGTAAACACTTTAAGAATTTTATAACTGGAGAGAAATACTTTTTACTATTAATAGGGAAGTATAAAGGTGTTTCACAAACAGGGAAAGAAGTCTATATTTCAAAGGGTTGCAAAAAAGCAATATATTGCTCAAACTAGACAATAGTATAATCGACAAATGTTTTGTAAAATTTTCACAAAGTGGATATATATGTGTGAAAGACAGAGAGGAGGATGGTAGAAATGACGGAAATCATGGGACATAGAGGCGCAAAAAGCGAGTGCAAAGAGAATACCATGGAGGCATTTCGAAAGGCAGTAGAACTGGATGCCTGCGGTATAGAGACCGATGTGCATATGCTTTTTGATAAGTCACTGGTGATGTATCACGACACAGTAATCAAACAGGCGAATGAAAGTATTTATAAGTTCGAGGGAGATTCAATTTCGTCGTGTATTAAAGACATCGTGTTCTTTGAAGAGTTCTTAGAGTATTACTCACAGACCGGAAAACTACTGAATATTGAAATCAAAGATGAAAGTGGGTTCTATTCTGATATTGGCGAGCAGGTAATGAAACTGTTGCAAAAATATCATATGGAAGAGCATTGTATTATTTCTTGCTTCAATCACTATATTCTAAGAGAACTTAAGCAAAAGTATCCGAATTGGAAAGTGGGAGCGCTCTACTGGAAGAGTTGTGGGAAAGATATGGTTGCTTATTGTAAAGAATATGGAATCGATGCAGTACATCCTCACTACACAGATGTAGACAGAGATTTCGTAGAGAAATGTCACGAAGCCGGCATTATGGTAAATGTATGGACGGTTAATACGAAAGCAGATTTGCTAAAAATGAGAGAGATTGGCGTGGACATTATTATGACCGACAATATTCCTTTGGCAAAGCAAATTTACGAAACAAATAAATAAAAGATAGGAAGGTAAAAAAAATGAAAAAAACATGGTTAACAAGAGCGGTTGCAGTTGGATTAGCAAGTATTCTTACAGTTGGATTATTCACTGGCTGTGGCGGTGGAAAAGGTGGAAAGAATGACGGATTATCAGCTGGTGGAGAAGATGTATCCTACCCAGTAGATACAGAGATTGAATTGTCTTGGTATGTGCATGCACACAATACGTTGCAATCATCATACATGAGCGCAGATGAGTCACCATTCCACACAGGATTGGCAGATGTAACAGGTGTTGGAATTGACTGGCAATTTGCAGCGGCTGGTTCAGATGGAATTGCAGCATACAACTTGTTGTTGCAAGATGAAAAGCTTCCAAATATCATCAGCGGTGCTGTGTTTGGAAACAAAGAAGGAAACAGATTAATGGAAGCTGGATTGATTGTAGATTTGACAGATTATGTAAAAAAATATGCACCAGACTATTGGGCATACCTTACAGATCCGGCACACGAAGAAGAGTATAAAGGATTGACAACGAGAGACGGTAAATTATGGGGATTTGGAATGTTCTCAGAAAAAGAAGAGAACCTTACATATATCGGACCTGTTATCAGAAAAGATTGGTTAGATGAATGTGGATTAAAAGAACCAGTGACATTGGATGATTGGGAGAATGTATTGAAGACATTCAAACAAAAATATGGTGCAACATTTAGCTTCTCTTTGGATCGTTACAATAATGGTGGTATTGCATCAGGTACAGGCGCATTTGCAAACTTTAAATCTAAATTATATTTGGATGAAAATGGAGAGGTTCAAAATGCGAATCTCCAAGAAGAATGGCGCGAAATGTTGAAAGTGTTAAATCGTTGGTATGAGATGGGACTTATTGATAAGGACTTTGCAACCAACACGGACACAACTGTACGTGAGAAAGTATTAAGAGGCGAAGTTGGTGTGGCAATCACTGCAATGTCACAGATTACTGTATGGAAAGAAGATGCAGAAGCTCGTAAGATGAAAGCAAATTGGGTCGGTTTTGAATACCCAAGAACTGCAGCTGGAGAGCCAACATCTTTCATTAACACACAAAGAACGTTAACATCAGAAAATAGTGCGGCAGTTATTACATCAAGCTGTTCAGAACAAGAAATCATCGCAGCATGTAAACTTTTGAATTATGGATTCACACAAGAAGGTATCCTCTACTGGAACTACGGAACAGAGGGTGTATCTTATACAATTAATGAAGAAGGAAAGCCAGTATTCACAGATACAATTCTTAAACATCCTTTGGGTGCTACAGAAGCGTTGAAACAATATACAGGTGCTTGGTCAGCTGGTGTTACCATCCAACAAATGGATATGGTATATCAAAAGAACGCGCCTGAAGCAATCGAAGCGGTTCAAAAATGGATGAAGAATACAGTATCTCGTGAGCGTAGAGTACCAAGTCTTTTGTTCAAAGAAGAAGAAAGAGATGTGTTGACGGATCTTGAGTCCAAAGTAGATACGTATATCGAAGAGATGGCTTTGAAGTTTGTAACAGGACAAGAATCTTTGGATGATAAGAACTGGAAGGCATATAAAAAGCAAGTCAAAGATTATGGCGAAGATAAAATGATGAAATATTATCGAGATGCTTATAAGGAACACTTAAATCGAGAATTAAAGAAATAGTAATGGAGAAAACGAAATGAAGAGTCGAAGAAAAACAGTTGCTACGGATTTTCGTAGGCATAAATATAAATACCTTATTATCTTGCCAGTTCTCATTTATTTGGCAGTCTTTTGCTATAAGCCGATGTACGGCGTGATTATTGCATTTCAAAACTATCAACCAGCTGTGGGAATTGCCGATAGCCAATGGGTAGGATTTATGCAATTTCAACGTGCATTTTCGGACTTGTATTTTTGGAGAGCTCTTAAAAATACATTGACCATTAGTTTTTTGTCTTTGGTATTTAGTTTTCCAGTGCCGATTTTATTGGCACTTATCTTAAACGAAGTGAAGGTAAAATGGTTTGGACGTACAGTGCAAACCATTACCTACATGCCACACTTTATTTCTTTGGTAGTAGTTTGTGGATTGGTAAATTCTTTCTGTCAGTCAGAAGGTCTTATCACAGATTTGCTGGTGGCTTTTGGAGTAGAACGCGAGAATTTATTAGCAAATCCAGCATATTATTATCCAATATACATCATTTCAGGAATCTGGGCTTCTGCCGGATGGGATTCAATTATATATCTGGCAGCTCTTGCAGGCATTGACCAAGAACAATACGAAGCGGCGCGTGTGGATGGAGCAGGAAGATTGCAACAATTATTCTACATCACACTTCCTGGCTTGATGCCAACAATCGTGATGTTATTGATTTTGAGAATGGGAAGTATCTTAGGGGTTGGATATGAGAAGACATTACTCCTTTATCAACCTTTGACATATGAAGTGGCGGATGTATTGTCTACATATGTTTATCGAAAAGGTATCATCGATACCAATTATAGTTTCAGTACAGCGGTTGGGCTGTTTGATTCACTGGTCGGTTTAGTATTGGTTACGACTGTAAATAAAATCAGTAAAAAGTTCGGACAGAGCGGTCTATTCTAAAGGTGGTGAGATTATGAAAAGAAGAAAGAAAAAAATTAATATGGAAAATTTGATTTTGGATATCATAATCTACACAATGCTTATTGCATTTACCTTCATTTGTTTATACCCTGTATGGTATGTTATCGTAGCATCTTTTTCGAATTCTACAGACCTTATGATGAATCCGGGATTTATGCTATGGCCGAAAGAATTTGTGACAGGTGCATACAAGATGGTGTTTGAAAATCCACGATTGATGACCGGATTTATTAACAGTGTAAAATATCTTGCTATGCGATTGCCAATCAATATCATACTCACTTTATTATGTGGATACTTTATGGCATGTACGGGTATGAAGTTAAAGAAACCAATTACAGCGCTTATTATGTTTACGATGTTCTTTGGTGGTGGAATGATTCCTACTTATATGAACATTCGTGACTTGGGTATGTATGATACGATGTGGGCTTTGATTTTGCCAGGGTCATTCAGCGTATATAATGCTATTATTTGCAAGACTGCAATCGAAGGTATCCCTGAAAGTTTGGCGGAATCCGCATATATCGATGGAGCCAATGATTTGCAGGTGCTTTTCAGAATCATAACCCCGCTAATCAAACCAACATTGGCGGTATTACTTCTTTATTACGGTGTAGGATTCTGGAACTCTTGGTTTAATGCATCGATTTGGATTCGCGATAATACATTGTTGCCAGTGCAGAATATTATTCGACAAATTTTGATTGAGAATAAGCCACTGTCTGGTGCGTCATCAAATGTAGATGCCTATAATGCATATGCGGAAACGATTCAGTATGCGGCGATTGTTATTAGTACATTCCCAATTATGTGTGTCTATCCGTTCTTGCAAAAATACTTTACCAAGGGTGTTATGATAGGTGCCGTTAAGGGTTAAAGATAGGAGTTTTAAAATGGAAAAAATAAAAAATCTATGGAAGGTTATAGCAGGAAAAGCAGATAGCATACTTGAAGCGGCTGCAAAGAAGTTGCATACAACGAAGAAACAGTTGCTCATTCTTATTGCTGTGGTTTTGGGACTGATAGTAAGTTTTGTTCCGATTATCTTATTGGCAAACTTTACAAAAATCCCAAAAGATGCAATTGCGATTGTAAATGCCAATAAGATTTCAAGTATCAAAGATGCTGGCTTTTCTGTGGGAAGTGGTATCACCTCCAGAGCATGGTTTTCTGCAAAATGGAAGGTGGATGACCAGAAAGATTTCAAATTTAAAAAATATCCAAAAGACATTACGCAGAAAGATACGATGACTTTTTGGTATAAATTGGATTCGGAAGAAGATGCCAGAGTAATGTTCTACTTTGGAAGTGAGAACCCAGATACGAAGGATGCCGATTATTATAGTTATACAGTGACATTAAAACCAGGTGAATGGAATAAAATGACCATCAATATGTCGCGTCTTGCTATCTATGGAGAACCTTTGGGGTTAGATAAATTGACAGAAATGTCGATTCGCACAACAGGGTGGATGAACAAGGCAGAAGAAGGTAGTGTGATTCGATTTGGACATATTTATTTGGATGGGGAACCAGTAAAACTTCAAAATTATATTACTCAGGGGAAGAGTGATGCGCCACACTTTACAAAGGTGTTAATCGATGAGGCGGCTGAAATTGCAGCGAACCCAACTGGGTGGCCAAGATTCTATTTGGGTTCTGGTTTGGATTCCTATGTAAATAGTGACGGTGCGATTAATGGTGCGCAAGCACTTTATTATCTGTCGTTAGCAGTTTATTACAATGAAATGGACGAACAGGCAGAACCATTAACTGCTACCAATGGTATGACAGCAAAAGAAGCGGCAATTAAGTTGTTGGAATTCTACCTCACAGGTGGAAATGAACCGGCAGCAACGCCATCACCTTCTTGGGGACATACTGTCTTTACAAGTGCATTGATTCAAATTAAAAACACAGAAGCTATTTATAGTGAATTATCACCAGAGACAAAAGATAAAATGGATTGGCTCATGAGAGCTTTTGCAATCGCAGGAAACTGGGGATTCAATGATAATAACAACTATAATACAGGTTTAAATCTAAAGGGTAACTTTAATAAGACCTGGAATATGAACTACCAAAACGCTATTTTGGGTTATGTAGTGACTGGTTCGATTTATTTTGGACAGGAAAAACTCAAGGACATTTATGCGGATTTCAATTATGACATTTATATGGAAAAATTCCGTCAATATGATTTCATCAATATGATTTCTGTTTGGGAAACAGCCGGAAAGACATTGATGGAAAATGGTGTCATGGAGGATGGTTCTGATCCAGTTATCGAAAGTGTGTATGCCGGTATTACAGACGGAACAGTTGTTGGAGATGCTGGCGGTAGCGGAAAAGGTGCAAAACAAGCATTTAAATATACATGCACAATCAATGGTAAAAAACAAACGTTGACATTGGATCAGGAAGATTTTACAGAAAAGGTATTTGCTTATCTTGTAGAGGAAACTTATAAATTCAACGTACAAAGTAGTATGGGTAACAAAGGTGACGATGATTATTGCTATATTTATGGTGATGTTATCGGAACAAAAAAAGATCCAAAAACAGGAAAAATCACCTATGAGTACAGTGAGCTCAAGTCTCCATTAGAAGGACGTATGGGTATGATGTCAGAATTTCTTTCTGCCGATGCGTCAGGTATTCGAAGCGATGCAGGGTATTGTTACCACAGCTATATGATTCTTGTTAGCATCTATCAAAACATGAGAATGTATGGTGGTTGGGACTCGTCTACAGAATATATGCAAGCGTTAGATGAACGAATCTATGTTGGTAATGAAGACTTGTTATTCCGTATGGAGCATGGTTATCACGGATACAAAACTGGTGAAGCTCATAGCGCTTATGCAAGAGACTATGCACATCACGGATATTGGTTCTCGAAAGATGTGTGGAACAATGTTATCTGTGATTGGGATGCAAACGTAACCAATGCAGAGTATAAGGTGAATGCAGTAAGTAGTTTGGAAAAAGCAGATCCACTTGGTGGTGTTGTTGATGCACCAAAGGGAGCGCTTGAATCCCATGGAACATATGCGGACAAATTCGTTGCAGAGTCCTTTACTTCTATTGGAAAGCAAACAAATGGAACTGTAAAATTCGATATGGTTATCGGAAACAATGTGCCAAAAGGTGGTGCAGGAGAATACGATGCCGTTGTTACTTTGATGAGTGGTGGAAGCGGAGAGACATGGAATAACATGGAAATGTCTATACAGCTTACAGACCAAAGTGTCAACATCCGAAGCGGTGGTAGTTATGCGAGAACAGGATTCGGATTTGGCTTGAACTATCGTTTCCGAACAGAAGTGACATTTAATGTGGCAGCTCGTACATATTCCGTAAAAATCAATCAAATTTATCCAAGCATTGGAGAAGTCTATACATGTGAAAATGTTCCATTCCGTACAAGCGGAGACTTTGCAGGATACGTGGATAAAATTGGTGTCATTACTTCAAGAGAAGGTAGTGACTTGTGGTTAGAAAATGTATACGTAAGTGGTAGCTTAATCAAAGGAACAGATGTTAAGTATAGTACGACAGTTGGTGTCAAACCAAAAGATGATGTAGCTCCAAAGACATACCTTCGTGTACATAGAGATGAATGGACTGATTTTACAGATTATACAAAGAAATCTGAAGTATTTTATGTGCGAAAAGAAACCGTAGCTATGACCAGTTATGAAGAAGCCTCTGAGCTGAAAAGTGTGTCATACTATGTGAGCACAAAGCCGTTATCCCTCAGTGCTGTAAAAAGTATCAAGAAGTGGACAAAGGCAGATTATGATGTGGATTGCTTCAAGCTCAAACCATATCAGAAAACTTATGTATATTTGAAGAGTGAAGATTCAGCGGGCAATGTATGTTATGTGTCAAAATGCCTGTTGTTAGATCCTGATTTGCCTACAATATCAGGAATCAAGGATGGGGTATCTTATTGTGAAGGTCGAACCATCAAGATTACAGATAAATATCTATCATCAGTTCTTCTAAATGGAGAAGAAATCATCGCTAAATTAGGAAAAGATGGTTCTTATAAGTTTGATACAAACAGTGGTTCACAGACGTTAATTGTTATGGATAAAGCTGGTAATACAAGACGATGCAAGGTGATTTTCAGTGATAAAACATTGAAGGATAATCACCTTATAGATGGAATGGACAGCAGTACCATTAGTAGTGTGGGCTGGAATGTAGAAGAAGATGTAGTTTATAAAGACAACCTTTATTCAGCAAAGCAAACGGTCAAAGAGGAAAGTTATTTGCTGAAAGGTTTATCAGGTGACCTTAGTATCTATGATACTTTGAAGTTTGCGATTAAGATTAAGTCAAACAAAAATGGTGGACAACAGAGAGTACGTCTTGTGTTCCATGCGGGTACAGCAGAAGATGGAAAATGGAAGACCATCTCGAAAGATATTGAGGTTCCGAATAATAAATGGGTAGAATATTCGCTGACACTTTCAGAACTTAAAGTGCTTCGAGGAGCGGACTTGAGTGAAGTTGGCAGCGTGCGTATTTACACTGGACTTGGAACTTATAAGGAATACGCAAACTTGACTGCTGGAAGTGAAATGTATTTAGGATATTTCACACTAGAAGCGAGAGATGAAGTCAGAGTACATGCGAAGAAGCATAGCTTTAAGTGGGTATTAAGTGAAACGGATACAACGAAACACGATCAAGTATATTCTTGCTGTGACAGTGTTCGTGCATCACAAAAACACACGAAGGCAAAGAACAGCAATAAGTGTTCCGTTTGCCGTTGTGATATGAGTACAGGCATTGAAATTTCTTACGGATTAAAAATCTGGGATACACTGCTTGAAAAAGATAGTGAAACAGACTATGCAAATATCAAGAGAGTCAATATCAACGCAGCGGACTATGGGTTTGGCATTAAGAAAATTGAGTATGCTGAGAGTAAATCTTTTGTCAAACCTGAGAACGTAAGCAGCTTGAAGTGGAAGAGCATTGAAAATGGATTTTCTGTGACATTGAAAGAAGATGAAACGAAGTATGTATATGCTCGTGTTACAGATAAGAATGGTAAGATGGCATACGCTTCAACAAATGCGATTGTGTATGATAACACAGCCCCAGTAATATCTGGTGTGGAACCTGGTGCGACCTATTGTGCACCACCAACGCTTACCGTAAAAGATAAGAACTTTGACAGTTTGACGGTAAATGGAAAAGCGGTAAATCTCACAGATAATCAATATACATTCGAAGAGAACAGTGGAACCAGCAAAGTAATTGCCACTGACAAGGCAGGAAATAGTATTTCAATGTATGTGACTGTCAAGAATCAACAAACGAAAGACAGAGTCGTTGATTTCCCTAAAAAATGGACAGCAAATAGTGAGAACTATTACTCGTTTGTTACAAGTGATGAAACGCATACGGAACCAGGTGCAAACTTCAGTGCATATAAACACTTGAAGATTCGCATCAAAGTGACACCTCCAAAGGGAACAAAAATTTCTACGATTTGCGTTAGATTGAGAATGTGGAGTCACACCTATCAAGATTACTATGTGCCAGTAAAAGGCAATGAATGGCAAACAATTACTGTGGATATTAGCAATCCAGATAATGTTGTAAGTAATATGGGTGTCAATAATGTTCGAAGATTATGTATCTTAAATGATACTGGAGAAGCAGATATTCCGAACGGAAGTACCATTGAAATCTCAGACATGAGATTTGTAGAATCAAGAATTCACACAGAACCAAAACAAACATCTTATGTGAAACATCCAACGGATGCAAATAAGCACAATGTTATCTATGCATGTTGTGATACAGTGATTAAATCTGAAGCACATACAAAGGGTTCAGATGGAAAATGTACATACTGTACAGCACCAACGATTTCAGGTGTGATAAATAATGGTATCTATTGTAGCGGACCAGAGATTAAAGTGACAGATAATACAAAATTAAAATCGGTCACAGTCAATGGTGAAGAAGTGAAACTCGATAAAAATGGTAAGTATAGAATACCAAGTGTTGCCGGATATTATGATATCAAGGCAATTGATGAGTATAATTGTGTGACAAAATATGGAATCGAGGTTTACTCAGGAACAGTAAACGAGACAGAAGTATTAGATGGTAGTGGCTTTACGCAGGATATGAGCGTGACTGACTGGAAAGATTTGTGGAATTCACAAGACCTAGGAATGTTGTTGAGTAGATATACTACTATAACTTATACGATTAAAGTTCAATCAGATATTTTGGCGAAAGGAACGGATGTTGCTTATCACTTGGGATTCCGTAAAGGTACTTCAAATGAACATCAATTCATGTATCGTTCAATCGCAAAAGTGGGACAGACCACAAAGATAACCATGAAGTTAGATGATTATGTTGAAGTTGTAGGAAGCATTAAAAACATTAGTGAAGTAACTAATATTCAATTCCGTGCACATTATTACAGCGATAATAAGTTGGAAACAGGTGGATGTACGGTTGAAGTTTCTGATTTAACATTGACTGGCTTAAAGGCACCAAAGTCACATGTATTCAATGAAGTTGTAAAAGACCAATGGCTCGTAGATGCCAGTCAGGTGGCAACTTGTTTGAAGGGAAGCAACTATTACAAGAGTTGTGTTTGTGGTGAAAAGAGCAGTGAAACTTTCGAAGGACCAGTTGATGCAAACAATCATGCGAAAAATACTTACGCATATGAGTCACTCAATGAAAAACAACATAATAAATCGCATGAATGTTGTGGCGCTTTAATTGCAACAGAAGCACATGCAAATAGCGCAGCAACTACAATGGGATATTATGAGTGTGAACATTGTGGTGAAGAGCAATATTATGATTACTTAGATCATGTTGCACCAGTCATTTCCTATATTGAAAATGGAAAAGTATATGAAGATGGTGACCAAAAGATGTTGGTACAAGATGATATGCTTGCGAGTGTAACGGTGAATGGTCAAAATATTGCAATCAATACAGATGCAATACCAAATTCAGCAGAGTATGCATTTGAAATAACAGAAAACCCATATGAGATTGTTGCAACTGACATTGCGGGTAATGTCACAAGATATACAATCACAGTATGGGAAAAAGTATCTTTGTTTGAAGCAGATTTTGAATCGTCATCTGATTCGAGCTTGATTAGTGAAGGTTGGACGGCCCATTCTGGTAAAACAGATGGAAATGCGCAAAACAACCAAGTAACCATTCATAGTTCGAAAGCACTGAATATGTGGAGTGATACTGGTTGGGCAGGTCCACGTATTATCAAACATATCAATGTGGGAGAACTAAAAGACATTACTGTCGAATTTGATATGAAGATGGCAAGCGGAGTGGCCGATAATGGAGCACCTGAATTCTATGTAGGAACAGTAGCAGATGATAATGTGACTGATCGATATTTCGAACCAAATAAGGGAGGAAGCAATACCTCTCATATGTCTCAAATCTATTGGTCAGCTGATAAATCAATGGCAACAGACGAGTGGAAGAATGTACGACTCGAATTTGCAATTGCGGATAGTAATAGTGCCGTAGTGACAGCATATGTAAAAGAGGGTGACACCTGGCAACAAAGTGGAGAACCACAAGAGATTGCACTTTTTGATGGTGTGTTAAATCTTGCATTTGTATGCAAGGCATATACGACTTCGAATACTTGGGATGAGGCATATATAGATAATGTAGATGTCTATTCGATGCTGAAAGACTGGAGAAAGAAAGCACCAGTAATTTCGGGAATTCAGGAAGGATATACATACTATGAAAATGACGAACCTGTAATGACTGTAACGGATAAAGACCTCGACGAGGTTACAATCAATGGTGTGCCTGTGGACATTAGAAGTGGTGCTAAGGGCTATGAAGCTTCTTATAAGTTTGCTCTTACAGGAGATTATACGATTGTGGCGAAGGATAAAGAAGGCAATCAGTCAAAGAGCAAGATTTACATTAAAAACAAATCGATGATCTTTGAAAGCAATTTTAATTCTTCGACAGATGGTAGTTTAATCAGTGATGGATGGACAGCGCATTCAGGTAAGACGGATGGGCAAGCAACGAACAATAATGTGACCGTGCATAGTTCGAAAGCATTGAATCTATGGAGTCAATCTAGTTGGGCAGGGCCACGTATTATCAAACATATCGATGTTGACGGTTTGGATAATGTTGTTGTTGATTTCGATATGCAGTTGTTGGATGGAGTAGCCGACAAAGATGCGCCAGAACTTTATGTGGGAACAGTTGCAGAAGACAATGTAACCAATCGTTACCTTGAACCAAACAAAGGTGGAAATAATACATCCCATATGAGTCAGATATATTGGACTGCAGGCAAGACGATGGCAGGAGAATGGAAGAATGTAAGATTGTCCTTTGCAATTCTTGATAGCGAAAATGCTGTAGTGACCGTATATTTGAAGAATGGTGATGTATGGCAACAAGCTGGAGAAGCAAAAGAAGTTGAACTTTATGACGGAGTTTTAAAACTTGCATTTGCAGCGAGAACATATACAGATGCCGATGCTAGTGCTTGGGATGAGGTATATATTGATAATGTATCTGTTTATACTGGTGTAAATAAATGGAAAGAAAATGCACCAGTTATTTCGGGTATTCAGGATAAAGTTTCATATTACAAAGATGAAGAAGTTGCAATGACTGTAACGGACCATGATCTAGACAAGGTGACTGTCAATGGGGAACCTATTGTGATTAAGGAACTTCCAGTAGGATACGAAGCAACATATAGCTTTGACGCATTAGGAACCTACACGATTGTCGCAAAGGATAAAGAGGATCATGAGATTGAATACAGGATTTACGTCAAAGAGGCATCTGATATCTTTGAAACAGACTTTGAATCTTCAACGAATGACAGTCTCATCAGCGATGGTTGGACAGAACATTCCGATGAATCAAAAGGTGGCGGAGCGAAGCAGAACCGTGTAAGACTGAATACGATCGAGCAAAACGGTTTTGCAAACCATAGTGGATCGAATGGAAATATATTAGCTCTATATAGTGGCTATGGTACATCGGCTCCAAGAATTTACAAAACAATTGATACAGATGAATGGAAGAGGATCACAGTTGAATTCAAGACCTATTTGGATAATCCAGATAAGGAATCAACGACACCTACATTGTATGTAGCGACTTTAGAGGACAATGATATGTCAAGTCGATATATCAAAGAAGGAAGTGCAGGAAACAATACAGCTGGTATGAATCAAGTGTTCTGGTCTGCACACCGAGGTGATGCTGGCAAATGGATTGATGCAAAATTAGAATTTACCATCATAGATCATGAGACTGCAAAAGTAACAGCTTACATCAAAGAAGGAACGAAGTGGGTTGCAGATAGTAGCTACACAGAACAAACAGTTACTTTAAGAAAAGGAAAACTTGATCTCGCATTTGCTTGTAATGCAAACACAACGGATGGTAATTATAACTGCGCATATTTAGATGATGTATCTATCTACGCTATTTTAAAGAGTGTGGAAGAACAACCACCAGTGATTTCGGGAATTCAGGATGAAATGACATACTATGATCACAAGGTGCCAGAGATGTCTGTGACAGATATGGACTTAGATGAAGTAACAATCAACGGCAAATCTATTAAGGTTGAAGCTGGTTCTGAGCAATCTGTAGCGAATTATAAGTTTGTTCTTGCAGGAACTTATGAGGTTGTAGCTAAGGACAAAGAAGGCAATAAATCAGTGTGCGAGATTAAGGTAAAGAAAGCAAAGACTATCTTTGAAAGCAACTTTGATTCTTCGACAGATGAAAGCTTAATTAGCGATGGATGGACAGCACATTCGGGCAAGCATGACAAAGGTGCGGATAAAAACAATCTGACGATACATAGTTCTAAGAGACTCAATCTTTGGAGTGACTATAGTGGAGCAGGACCACGTATTTATAAGGATATCAACGTTACGGGATTAGACAATCTTGTTGTTGAATTTGATGTAGAGTTGTGCGATGGTGCAGATACCAGTGAATTATCTGGTAATAATTTGAAGAGAGCAGAAGCTTCGCCGGCATTCTATGTGGGTCAATTAGAAGATAATGACCTGACTTCAAGATATGTGGTGGAAGATCCTTCGGGTAGCAATACAGCTAAACTGTCACAAATCTATTGGTCTGCTGACAAGACAATGGCAGGAGAAGTGCATAACGTAAA
Organism: Faecalimonas sp.; assembly: GCA_045659485.1. Lineage (GTDB taxonomy): Bacteria > Bacillota > Clostridia > Lachnospirales > Lachnospiraceae > Faecalimonas. The sequence goes on from JAZOWZ010000021.1 coordinate 21,959, forward strand.
ATTAGAGTTTGCAATTCTTGATGAAGAAAGTGCAACAGTAACGGCCTATGTTGATGGTGCTCCAAGTGGAGCAGACAAAGATGTTACCATTACAGACGGAGTATTACAATTGGCATTTGCATTCCGTGCCTTTACACAAGGTAGTACTTGGGATGAAGCATACTTAGATAATGTTTCAATCTATACAGGAACAGATGATTGTAAAGAAGATGCACCAATAGTGTTAGGTGTTCAAGATGAAGGCATCTACTTCAAAGATGAGAAACCAGAAATGTCTGTATTGGATCATGACTTGGATAAGGTGACTGTCAATGGAAAATCAGTTGATATCAAAGCTGCACCAGTAGGTTATGAAGCAACCTATCAGTTTGATAAGGTTGGAACTTATGCGATTGTAGCAGAAGATAAAGAAGGAAATAAGACAGAGTACACAATTTCTGTTGTGGAACCAACTCTTCTTTTTGAAAGTAACTTTGATTCTTCGACAGACACAAGTTTGATTAGTGATGGATGGACAGCACATTCAGATAAGGATAACGGAGGAAAAGCGACAAATAACATTGTTAAAATCGCAAGTTCTAGACTGCGTCTAAGAAGCAATACGGGTGGAACAGGCCCACGTATTTACAAAAATATCAATGTAACAGACATGAAACAGGTTGTTGTTGAATTTGACGCAGAACTGGTAAGCAATGTAGATGCAAGTGCTTTATCTGATAATAATAAAAAGAGAGCACAGGCTTCACCTGCACTTTATGTAGGAGAGTTAAAAGATGGCGATGTATCTTCAAGATATCTTATTGATGATCCTTCGGGTAGCAATATAGCTAAGATGTCGCAAGTATATTGGTCAGCTGACAAGACAATGGCTGGAGAAACAATCCATGTCAAATTGGTGTTTGACATTATTAGTGGAAGCAAAGCGAAAGTAACCACATATGTGAATGGAAAACAGGATGGAGAAGCTAAAGAAGTTACGATTACTGGCGGACAA